>NZ_JAPHOQ010000009.1 GCF_026191355.1 Legionella sheltonii | reverse complement strand
TTCGTGAAGGCGATACCTTGGTAGTAACCCGAATTGACCGATTAACCCGAAGCATTCTCGATTTACAGACCTTACTGCATTACTTAAAAGAAAAAGAAATCCACTTGAAAGCACTGGAACAACCCGTGGATACCTCCAATGCTTCCGGTAAATTCTTTTTGGATATGCTCGGTGTTTTTGCTGAGTTTGAAACCAATCTTCGCCGTGAACGGCAGCTCGAAGGCATTGAGCGTGCCAAGCGCGAAGGCAAGTACAAAGGCCGGAAACCCACTGCACGCTCAAAAACCGATGAGGTCATGAAGTTAATCAATCAGGGGTACACACGCACCGCGATTGCTAAAAAACTCAACATGGGAATTGCCTCTGTTTATCGTATCCTTAAAACTCATCGCCAGGATAATCCAGAAAAAACAATTCCAGGAAGCCAAGGAACTCAAAAAATTGCAGTCGTTGAGGTTTGGTTACGAGTAGAAAACAACAATAAGTTTGTGCGTGGAAAAAATGAATCCAGACGGCAAATCGAGCAATACTGCTTTTCGTCTTTTGATATGGTGAAAAAAGACAAGGATGGCTGGGAGTACATTTTGAAAGTTCCCTATACCAATGATAAAGACTTGGATAAAACTCTTTATGATGTGATGCATGAGGCCGAATCGATTGCCGATTGTCGCAATGGATTTACAGAAATGAGCATCATAGAGCCTGCAACTGGTAAATCCTGGTAATGAATCCCTGGTTCACCACCCTACCCTGGGTTCTTTACCTTAACTTTAAAACAAAAGCGTGTTTTCATACCGCCCGTTTTGAAAAGGCAACACGCTATTACGTCATTCGCCTGGAACAGGATTTATTAGGTGACTGGACGCTTTGCATATCCAATGGACGGATCAAATCAAGACCAGGACAAAGCCGCATTATTGCTTTTGAATGCTTTTCTGATGCTTGTGAACACTTTTGCCTCATGGCAAAAGAACGAAATCAACGTGGTTATCATCCTGTATCCTATGACACAGAGGATCTTCTATATCAAACCATGGTACTATGGGCATGTATTACAGAAAAACCAGTGACCGCACAAAAAAGAAAGACTACAACACATAAGAAACGGGTTAGATCACCATCAAGACCAACTCCAGAGGTTCAATATCCATTTCATGATATTCATCAAATGCCGCTGATTTTTTAAAATTTATTTTACTAAATCGAAACCATCGCTGGATTGCCTTGCTGTTCAACGTGTAGAGGTGCTGTACCAAACATGCATACATGCCACAACCTATCGAGAACAGACATAAATGATGACCTCATCCATTAATTTGCTGATGTAGTAATCTGTATACACAAAAGTTGAAATCCCTTTTGACAAGAAACAGAATATAATAATTACACGCCACTCTTATTAAGGATAATCATGTCATTAGCAGAACATATCGTACAATATGGATTCTCAATCAGCTTAATTGTTAATGCAGCATTATTCATCCCTCAAATCATCTCACTCATTCGCACTAAATCAACCAAAGGTATTTCCTTGATTACTTTTGCAGGATTTAATGTAATCCAGTTATTTACCCTACTCCACGGTCTTTATGTTGACGATTATCTCCTTGCTGGTGGTTATCTTTTAAGTATTATCACGTGCGGCACAGTATCCCTCTTGATTATTTATTATCGTTATATAAGAAAAGAAATAACCTTAACGACAACCAATACAACAGGTGATTAATTAAAAAACTTAGTGATTATATTTTACCCATGTGTTATGATATCCCGCTCTTAAAGTCACTCTACGGAACTGGATATGGAAATAAATCAAACAAACCTGGCTTTACTCCCTTATGATCCCTACATTGTCATCAAAGACATTACTCAGAAAATAAGCATCATCGAGTTGATGAGTGCACTACTCCACCAATTACATCATGCACTTTGTTATTTTGAAAAAAATGAACTTTCTCGATTTGATGCCCAGGTAGGGGAAACACTTTGCCAAATCAGAGCCTACAAGATCTATTATCTTGCTACTTATTCATCACATCATTTTTTAGAGCAGGTTTTGACACTAAAAACCCGTGTGTTAGATGGAATAAAAATATTGTCCATGCAGGCAAAACAGTTCCATCTGGCGCTGAAACAGCATAAAAACGAACGATCTGATTTCATTCGCAATCCAATAACCCTGATCGATTTTTTTAAAGAGTTAAAATGTCTTATTCCTTTATCTGATGATGCCTTATTTTTGTTTAGCTCCTTTTTTTTATGTCATTATCACGTGGTCGATGATAACCATATCCCAATGGCAATTAATTTTGCAGCTATCGAAGAAGAACTTTCCTTATCCCGTAGTTTCGCTAAAAAACTAGGGCATTTTTACCAAAAAAGACTGTCCGAACTGTCCTGCGATTTCATATTCAACCTGGTAAAAGAACTGCCCGAATCCCAGGAGTTGGAATCCATATTACCCCTGGTGCATCACCAGGCAGATGAAGGACGTATGGTCTTACCCTGTTATTGCGTAACCGAAATTATTGTATTGCATATGATAGAGAAAAACGCCAATATGTTGTTTTTGGTCGATGTCATCACGCCAGCCCAAAGAACACGAATACCCTTATTTTTAAAAGGTTCAAAAACCACACACAATTTTGAATTAATAGACCAGTATAATGCTCAAGATGAACCCTGCATGGTCATGTACGGTTCACGTAAATCTCATAGCGCTGCACTTAAAGACATACAGGAACAATTACTCTCTATAGGAATTAAGGAAGTAATTCTATCTAATAATGCTGCACATCCCCAATATTCTGGAAAAACACTGAGTGCCTATAGAGACAACCATTATGAAACCTTAATTTCAGAGCGAACACGGTTATCCGTCCAACAATTAGCGACTATTCAAAAAAGAGCTCATCATTTGGCGCATCTAAAAATTAAGGCAAATATTCTAGGCTGCACCAGCGACAATCCGAAATTATTTGTGCTACAGCATATTTATTGCAGTACCATAAAGAAAGATACACACCAGACGATAAAAATACAGTAAAGGGTATGGTTATTTAAGGAGTATACTTAGTTTAGCAGACGGTTAACTAAGAGGATGGATTGACTGGATGAAAATAAATCAAGTGGTGTCATTACTAGAGCATATTCTCCCTCTGATACCTGGATATGCTTACCTCCAGAATAAAGAAGGTGAATACATCGCATGCACCCATTCACAAGCCCTACTTTGGGGATTAAAAGAACCAAAGGATATTGTTAACCAGACTAATGCCACCCTTCCCCTAGTTCAAAAACATCCTAATTTGATGAATACATTAGATGGCATCTACCAACGCATCTTGAAATCAAAAACCGCTCTCCATTTTGAAGAGCCAGTTTATCAAGGTGAGCAACTAATCGTCATAAACTACTACAAAATCCCCTTATCCGAACAGAATCGATTGGTGGGAATTTTATCTTTGGTTATTGATGATCCGAACCACCCTATTCCTATCAAACCAAATTCCCCCAATGACATTGCTTTAAAACACATATTGACTAACCTTCCAGAACACGTGTACTGGAAAGACAATCAAGGCCGATATTTAGGGTGCAATCTTGCTCAAGCTCAAGATCTCAACTTGAGTCATTGTGATGAGATCATAGGAAAAACAGACTACGACTTATCAACCAAAAACAAAGCAGATCAGTTTTGGGAGGTCGATAATCAAGTATTGTCTTTTGGAAAAACCATCGAGGTCGAAGAAGAAATTATAAAAAATGGGGATAGTCGGATAGTGATTTCGAAGAAATCCCCGCTTTATAATGAGCTCAACCAGGTGATAGGGCTTTTAGGGATCTCTTTTGATATCACGGATCGAAAAATGATGGAAGAAGAACTTAAAAAATCTAAAAATGCAGCTGAAACAGCAAATAATGCCAAAACAGAATTTCTTGCTAATATGCGCCATGACATCAGAACTCCACTTTCAGGCATCGTTGGATTTTCTGAACTGTTAAAATCTGAATCCAATGAACCACGAATCAAAGAATACGCTGATAACCTCATCGCCTCAAGCCATGCATTACTTGATTTAATGGATGAAGTACTCGAAGCAGTTAGAGTAAGCTCTGGTGAAATACCCATGCTGAAACGAAAATTCAATCTGGCGCAAACCCTGGAACAGGTGGTTGCTTTATACCAGGCACGTGCACATCAAAAAAAATTGGCATTATCCCTTTCTTTAGACAAAACACTGCCTCACTTTGTCATAGGCGATAAAATCAGACTGCACCGCATTGCTCTTGAATTAATAGGAAACGCACTGAACTTTACAGATACAGGACATGTAAGCATCAACGTGGTTTTGGCAAAAAAAGAACATCGTGAATTAATAATTAAAATAACAGTTGCTGATTCTGGAATAGGTATTCCTAAAGAGAAACAGCAAGAAATTTATCTGCAATTCAAAAGGCTAACCCCCTCTTATCAAGGCATATATAAAGGTGCAGGACTTGGGCTTTATGTCGTGAAACAATTTATTGATGAGCTAGGCGGTGAAATCTATGTTGACAGCGAACCACGCAAGGGAACAGTATTTACCTGCCTTATTCCCATGCAAGCAGCACTTTTAGATGATGCATCCGGCATCACTCAAGATGAAGATCTAAAACTGGAAAAACCCTACATGCTCCCCTTACACCATCATATAACAGCACCAAAGCCCCAAAATAATTTAGAATGCGAAGCCAAGCATAAAATATTAGTGGTAGAAGATAATTTTATTGCCCAAACTGTAGCCAAAGCACTTTTATCAAAAATGGATTGTCAGGTTGATGTCGCATCCAGTGGGGTGGACGCACTGGCTCTTTATGATAAAACCGATTATGACTTAATCTTTATGGACATTGGCTTAGGTGAAGGTATGGATGGTTATGAAGTCACACACTTTATTCGTTCAAAAACCAGTGTAACCAAACATATTCCCATCATAGCACTCACCGCGCACGGTGGTGATGAAAGCAAACAACGTTGCATTGAGGCTGGAATGGATGCGGTATTAACAAAACCCCTAACTCAGGCACATGCTACAGATATCCTCAAGTCGTTTATTCCCAAGCCACATGAAACACCAACGGTTGAATCCCCCAAAGCAAGACGCGACTTGCCTGATAATGATGATGAGATGTTTCAACTAAACCAGTTCCCTATCTTAAATAGTGAAGAAGCATTGAAAAACGGTACAACTCAAGACATGTTAAAAGAATTATTAACCCTAATGACTAAAGAACTTCCATCAGACTTAGGGTACATGAAAAAAGCATTTGAAGAGAAGGATTATCCTCTAGTTGAAAAAACAGCTCACAAAATCAAAGGCGGAGCGGTTTATGTAGGAACCATTCGTATGAAATATGCCTGTCAGTATGTTGAGCGCTACTGGAAAACAGGGCAACGTGACTTATTTGAAGCACTTTATATACAGGCAGTAAGTACTATTGAAGAAACCCTCACCTACATTGATGGCTGGCTTCAAAGGAAAGCCCCATAAATAAAAAATTATTTCATACACTCGAACAGGAGTGTTTCATTTATTTATCCAAAATGAGATAACACTAAAAAATATTCGCCAGTTAATTAATGAATTTATTCCCACGTAGCAAAAGCCATTAGGGATCGGTTGGTGTCTGCTCTTGCTTTTTCTTTAACTGTTCCTGTTTTCTTAAATAAATTTCCTGCCTGTTCACAGTAACCTGTTTAGGTGCATCAATTCCCAGTTTAAAATGTCCAGGTTCCTGGGTTTTAAAAGGGGTAATCACCACCTTTTGATTGTTCTCTAATGTAATAATTAACTCAGATTCAAAGGCTACTGTTCTTATTTCCATATTGATTTACTCGTTTTAGTTCAAAATAATTGCAAAAAAAACACCGGTTATACTACAGCAACCATCGGAGTCCTATGGGTAGGAGCAGAAAAAAATGAAGGTTCATTTTTTATTGCATAAAACCCATTAATGCTTGGCTTAACACCATCAAACGATTCCTGCACCTCTTCGGGTTGAACCACATCAATTTGTTCCAGACGAATAATCTGCTGTTCCTGCCGGTCTAAAAGCTTGCGATATCTCTGATTACTTTCTTCTAATTGTTTTGTAACAACAGAGAGTTTGCGTTCGGCTTCGCATATTCGCTCCGCTACCTGATCAAAGCTCTTTTCTTTATTAGTTAGGAACTCATTGAGTCTTAATTGAAATGAGGTACGTTGCTCTTCATCTGCGATGACCGTTTTTGATAGGGCTTCTACTGTACTTCTTAGAACAAGGGACAGTGTTTGTGCCTGATCAACCTCTTTACTCATTTTTACTTTAACTTCATCAAGCTCTTTAATTTTTTCAGATAACTGATTCTGATTGTCTTTATATGCCAGAACAACCTGCTCTAATTCCTTTTGAGTGTTTTCTAAAATTTGAGACTGTTCCTCAATAGAGCCTTTAAGCGTTTTGGCAATCAATTCGAGTTCAATCTGAGTCGCACGCAGTGCCTTTTCGGTGTCATTAAGCTTACTGATTTCTGATTTTAATGTATTAATTTGCTCACAAAATTGATCCACATTTTGGGTTAGGCGCGAATTTTCTTTCTGGAATGCATCGATTTCAAGAGCTAGTTGTTCGCGTAAGAGATCTAAAGTTGAAATAACCGTATCCAGCAGGTCAACAAGACTTGATATTCCTGCGTTTAAATGTTTGGTGTTGTTGGTGTTTTGGTTTTGATGATTTTCAAGAAGGATGTGACTTGCCGCATAAATAATTCCAGTAACAATACTGAGCGTAATAAGGGCTGCAAGATTTGCCATGAGTCCAATCATCAAAAGAGGTATGGTGAGCACTGCACCTGCGGTAATTTTTTGCCACAAGGGAATTTCATTCCAAAAACTTGCAGCACGAGACAGCCAACTAGGATTGTTATTCATTGATTGAATCAATTGATTCAGATCTACTTTGATTTTTTGTATTTTATTTTGAGTCGTTACCATCTTTTCAAAACGTTCTTTATCTTTTTTTGTTTTCTGAGCAAGAATGTCTTGCTCCGTGTGTTCTGCTTGATGGAGTTCAGAAGCTAACTCAAGTTCCACTTTTTGATACGACATGATTCTTCCTTACAACGAATGGGTCATCCACTTTTTTTAAATCGAAATGGTGTCACTTGATTTTCAGATCAAGCATAAAATCAGCAGGGTAACGGATAACCTCTTAATTATTGAGTTAATTACCAGTACCTTTTTTACGTATTGGATTGAGGTGTATTTTTGGTTTTTGAGGCACCGTATAAAAACCCTGAACATAAGGTCTTAAGGTTGCTCATTGAGGGGGAAAATTGATTTTTAATATTCAGAATGTTACTCATTACCACGTTTCCTTAATTTGGTTTGAAACAACAATCAACCGGGCGCTTTTCCTTCGAACGGTTAAATCTTGATCATTCTATCGAATAAATTATGTTCAGTCATTCTTTTTTTTTGGTGGCTTTCTTATACAAAAATCAAATACCCCTAAAATGTATTAAAACCTATAGACCATCAGTCATCGATGCACATTAAAAGAGAGTATATTTTAATCAATCCTTACATCACGTATTCTTTTATGCATCAAATCCACAAGGTTATCCTCAGAAAATGTGGATAACTTAATGAAGCGTTGATGCATAGTGTCCATCCAGTTTTTAATAACCTGCTATGTTTAAGCGCACTGTTTTTGATCATTTAACAGCTCCTGTTGACATTGTTGTTCAATGAGAGACTGCTGATACCATAGGTGCTCTAATTCACGCCTGACGTCTTGAATGCGTTCTCGAATAGTATTTATTACTTCTTCACTTGATTGTTCATAAATACTTTGCATGAGTGCATCAAGCTGCGTACTTTTCTCAAGCATTTGAGCTTCTAGTTGAATTAGTTGCTCGTCTTGTTGTTGTTCTTCAACTTGTTCATGGTTAGGATTCATTTCGTTATTCTTTTGTTTTTTCCATCGTTTTTCACGCAATTCTTGTTGGTCTTTAAAATCTTGTCCAAGATAAAAGTGTTTATAAAATCCTTTAGGAGTTTTCCACTGATTGGTACGAATCATTTTGGCAAGAATGTTGTTTCGATGTTTAAAACACGTCACATCAGGGAAATAAAACTCGATGTTCAATAGTGCAAATATGTATTCCGCTGTTAATTGTGCTGGTGATGAAAACTGTTTTTTGTGTTGAAACGTTAAATTAAAAAAAGTTCCTAATATTAGTTTTTTAACTTCATCAGGGATTTCTTCTTTAATTTCTGAATAAAGTAAATTTTGAATGGCATCGAATTGTTGGGTTAACCGCTGAAGTGTTGTTTTATCCACAGAACGGGTTAATTTTTTAAAAATAATATTATTAATAAGAAAAGAAGGATAAAGATCTCTTATATATAATCCCCTCATTTTGAGGGGATCGATCCCCTCATTTATATCAACTTCTTTGCATTCTGGTTCTTTATTATCCTGTTCTTGATTGTCTTCTTGATAAGGATCCTTTGAGTCATTGTGGATATCTGTTGCAGCAGCCGGTGGCGCCTCTGGAACAGGTTTGGAAGGTTTAATCAGTGCGAGTAGTTTATCGGTAATGTGAATGTAATTGCCTTTTTTTACTTCAAAGCCCCCCTGCTCTTTCGTTCTGCTATAAAGCGCCTGACGTCGTTCAATAAAACCCTCTTCAACTAATTCTTTGATGTACCGTTCTAAAGTGCTTTTGGGAATGCCGGTATCTTCTACGATTTCGGCATAGGGTTTCATGAACCATTTACGGTCAGAGTTTCTTAATGTGTACGTACTGGTTTGCCAGCCGAGCAGTATGTAATCTACTAATTGCGCTTTTCGGGCAGATGGAATTACTTTCATGAGACTTTTAAATCTCAGGTGAAAAATTGAACAAAGGTTCCCCATAGATAATATCCTTATCTTATTGTTTTTTTTGGGGAACAAAGCTAAAATAACCAGTGGATGGATCCAAAAATTTCGATGGAACTAGTTATTCCTTGATGATTTTTGGTGTTTAGCTTCGTTCCAAGCTAAATGATTTTCAGTTATGGGGAGGGCCAACTCTCCATAACTGGTTGTTCTTATCCTAGTAATTCTTGTATAGATACTTTTCCTTCTGTTATTAATTCAAGTGCAGCAGCATACTTAGGCCTTGGTTTTCTCATGCCAAGTTCCCACGTTTTTATAGCCGACTCTGAGACATTTAATGCGTTAGCAATTATTTTTCTTGCTAGCATTCTTTTGCCTTTCGGGTATTGATATATGTATTCTCTTAGATTCATAAAAATTAGATTAACCTAATGTAACGTTACGATCAACAAAAAATATTACATAAATGCGATCATTACTTAAGGATACTTAGATCAAATTATTTGATGTTATATTATATTAGATCATGTTATAAATTAATTTTCCAATAAAAACATCATGTTATGTTTTTTGGAGTGGGTTTTTAATGTCATGTAGTATTAAGTTATATTATATAATATAAAATTATATTTACTTATGTTGATTTATTCGTGTAGTATGTAGGTGTATATAATAAAAAATAAGGTATGGATATGGCTGGAAAAGTAATTGCAATATTGCAAAGCAAAGGCGGTGCAACAAAGACATCTACAGCAATAAATATAATGATGGCTTTAAGGGAAATGGGGTTTTCATCTGTTACATGCGATATGGATAAGGAAAAACCAGATGCTATTATGTGGGCAGATTTGGGTTCTGAATTAACGGAATTGGTTATTCCTTTATTTGATGGTAACCCAAAACCCAAAGTGGAAAATTTAACAAAAAATTACGATGTTGTTATATTGGATACCCCACCTAATTTTGAAGGGGCTGCATTAAAGGCTGCATATCTTGCTGATTATTGTATTATTCCTTCCTCACCATCTGCATTAGATACTAATGCTTTGGTAAGTGCGGCGGAATGCGCTTTATTAGTTGGGAAGCCTTACAGGTTTTTGGCTAGCAGGATAGTTAAAAACACCATGATGACAAAAGATTTACTAAAAAATCTTAGTGAAACTGGAGAGTCATTTGAAACTAAAATAACTAATAGTGTCAATATGACTGGAGCTGTTTCTCGTGGTTCTTGGGTTGGTTCGTACATGCCAGGATGTGATAATCATCTTCAATTTAAGGCTCTTGCAGAGGAGCTTATCTTATGTGCACAAATTAAAAAGAATGCTAATCAATTGGTTGGGGTATAAATATGGCAAATGATAACAAGCGCCACCCTTCCATTCTTGGCGGTTCTTCATTGAAGGAGAAATTAAGTAAGGCACGGGAAGAGCTTGATGCTCTTCATGAGGAAAAAGATGTAAGTGTGGTTCATGATGAGATGGCAGTTAATAACGCTGTTAAGAAGAATGAGCCTAAATTCCATCTTACAGGCAGATGTAACAGGAAGGACCAGAAATATACAACAAAAGCATTTTATATTTTGGATGAATTAGATCAAGATATTAAAAAATATTGTAATGGTGGTGATGTTGCATTGTTTAACTATCTTATTTATTTGGGCTTAAATGAGATTAAGAAAAGAGAGGGGCATTCTTTTGATGAAGTATCCAATATGGAAGGCTCTTACTTAAGAAAATAAGCATATCACATAATATAATATCACATAATATAATATTATGTGATATTGCTCGATGTGATGTAATATTACATAGCTGTAATATGTAATTAAATATTGTAGCTACTATGTGATTTGAAAGATGATATTTAAAAAATATAATATTATATAAATCCATATAACATTATATTACATAATGTTATGGTTTTCGGTGTTTGTGAAATTTTTGTATGAGAATCAGAGTTTTTAGAAAGCTTACTTTAAGTCGTTACAATATATATAATAAATCATTTGCTCTGTATTAGGAGGTATTATGGAGTTATTAGACATAGTTGAGGTATTAGCAAAAAATCCATTGATTGATTTATCAATTTTAGAAAATTCAATTTTGAGCCAGAATTTAATTGAAGCTTACAAGAATTCTGATTCGCATGAAGTCAGGAATTTGATAGCACAAAAAAATGAATTTTCAGATATGAGTCATGTTATACCCTTTTCAGATATGAGCCATGTGTTTCCACTGATGGGATAAGATTTGTGAAATTATTGGCGTTAGTTGGCTCAGGAATTAAAACTATTTCCCATATAACAGAAGAGGCGAAAGGTTATATATGCAGCTGCGATAAAGTGTTGTATTTAGTAAATGAGCCTTTACTTGAAGCTTATATTGATAAGCTATCGAAATCTTGTAGATCATTAGCGCCTATTTATTTTAGATCTGAGTTGAGAGAGTGTGCGTATAAAAATATTGCACAAGAAATTCAATTAGAGTTGGATGGGGTTAACTCTTTATGCGTCGTAATATATGGTCATCCATGTGTATTTGCCACCCCTGGATTATTAGCTTTATCAGATATTGATAAAAATATTAAGACGGTAGTTTGTCCAGGAATATCAGCTCAAGATTGCTTATATTCTGATCTAAAATTTGATCCTGCTTCTGGCGGCGTTCAAACTTTTGATGCTACGGAATACCTTTTGTATGATAAATTGGTGGATTCTTCTTCTCATATTATTATTTACCAAATTGGTATGGTTGGTAATTTGGGGTTGCCAACCAATAAAATAAATATGGAAGCAATCAGATTTATAAAGAGAAAATTGCTCTGTATCTATGAAAATGATAAAAAAGCCATTATCTACGAATCTGCTTTATATCCAGGTACTAATCCTAAAATAACTAACTTTAATTTATATGAATTAGATGCCCAAGAGTTAACAACACTATCTACTTTATATATTCCTCCTGACAAAAAACAAAGGGAACCAAATGCTCAAGCTTTAAAATTATTAAATCAAGTTGCAAGGTAGATACAGTTTATATTTAAAGAGAGGGATCATCATGAGCTTAACAGTCAGCTCTCCTAAGATAAGATTTTCTTTTGGGGATTTGCCAATAACATGTAAATTATTATTAGCTCTTATTTTTATAGAAGCTATTGGCGGGGGATTATCTTACCATATTGCATATTATTTTAGTGCAAGCACTAATTTTGATAAGCTCAATATAGGGTTTTTAGGGTTTTCAATGGGGGTAGGTGCAATATTTGGTAGTATATTTGGTGGATATTTTACAGGAAAAATCCAAGCAAAAAATTTAATTGGGAGCAGTTTTTTACTAATAGGGATAGCTTTTGCTTTTTTAGGTAAATTGAGTTCCTTCCATATATCTATTTTGTTCGTATTGTTGATGGGGTTTGGAATTAATTTATTTATTACTTGCAGTAACGCATCATTTCTACAAATATCGAAGAATACTAATCATAGTCTAACTGTTGCTCAATCATATAAAAATGCATTAGAAAATGCAGGTGGTATAGTTGCAATGGTTTTGATAATGATTTTGGCGCAAAATTATTTTAAATCCGTTATGCTTTTAGTCGGATTGTCATTTATATTATTTTCTGCCTATGTATTTCTAAGGTTAGAAGTACATGATGATGCTGTTAAACTTACCAATGCAAATAATAAAGAAAAAATTGAAACTATCTATAGTTCTCTCGTTCCAATGTTGCTTTCAGTATTTTTTATAGGTTTAACATATGGAATACAGAAAACTGTACTTGGGGTTCATCTAAATGAAACTATAGGGAATTCATTTATCATTGGTTTCTTTTTTGCAACAGATCCAGTGTTAATAGCATTATTTCAAGTAAAGCTATCAAAAAGCATAGAGGGCTTTAATAAGCATGTGATTGCTAGTATTGGTTGTATATTGCTCGGAGTTTCTACTTTTGCGATGGGGTTTTCTTCAACAATGCTAGAAATGTTTTGCTCTCTAGTGTTTTTTACTATTGGAGAGATGCTGTTTATGGCGCATTCTGTGGCATTATGTCATCAATATGGCAGTTCTAACCATAGCGGATTAGGAATAGGTGCCTGGCGTAGTTCATATGCATTAGGAATGATGATTGGTCCTTTGGTATCTGGATTTGCTATGTACTATTTTAATGCTAAAAGTGCTTGGACAATATCTTCATTGCTTTGCTTGGTTAGTGCCTACTTGGTCTTTGATTCTAAAAAGAAATAGATTTTTAGCTGGTTATTGAGATGCATCCTTTAAAAAAGGACGCATCTTGGCAAAAATCGTCAATATTTAAATGATTAATCATTGAGTCGTTTTTTATTAATTGATTAACATCTGAAAGCCAAGAATTTTTATGTTCAAACCCATGGTAGTAGGAAAACTGAACTTTTTCTGCCTTTTCCGAAAGTATAGTGTCTGCCCATTCCTCATGTTTAGATGAAAAAAGTTCTTTATATTTATTAGAAACTATATATATCTTTTCAAGTTCGGAAATTAGGGTAGCCTTTTTTCTCGAAAGTCCTTGATAGGTTCTAAAAATAGGATGTTGAAGTGAAAAATAAACAGGTTTTTTTTCAATGTGTTTTTGAGGAACCATTATAGATGGTTCGGTTTTTAAATTATATATATCTTTTAAAACGTGTTTAATCCAGGTACTAGGCAATAACTCATCTGTATTTGTAAAAGCAAACCCATATTTTTCACCTATCAGGATTTCAAATATATATTTAGCTGCATCTTGAATAAAAAAATCTCTTTCTAAATTTGATTTATCAAAAGCAACTCTGAAAATGTGTTGATAGTAGTCTCCATAGTAGGTATAGGCATAATAATGCAGATAGTATTTAAAGAAATATTTATTAATATTTATCCATTCAGGATTATTAAGAATATTTTCAACCCATTTTTCAGAGAAATAAACTATGGATGCGTGCCATTTATTTTCCGAAGTACAAGATTGGTAAATTTTTTTAAAAAAGTCACTATGATCATGATAAGTCTTAGGTGCATCACAATGAATTCCTGATCTTGCAAGACGATTAAGACTTCTTTTACACCCGATATTCTGAATTACATGAGAGGTTTGAGCACCTGCTTTTACGGATAGTATGCCATTAGGCAAATATCGTTTAAGTGGCTTTATTTGAGTAACGTGCCCAATATTAAAAAAATCTCCTTTTTTATCTATATAGACAGGATGGGTTTCATTTTCGGAATTACCTCTTAAATACCACTCAAAGCATTTATCTAAGACGAGTCCTAAAGGGCAGCTATGAAATCCATAAAACAGATCTTTGGTTATTGGATCTACTGTCGAAAAATGGTTGAGAGTTTTTAATTGTCCTTGGTGGGGAATATAAAATGTTTCTGAATCACCAATCAAATCCCCGTATCCAAAATTAAAAATATAAAGAGGGAAATCGTTTCCTGGCGATAATTCATCAACTAAAAAAAAGAACTCAGGATTTGATTGTTTGACTTCATGTTTTATTTCATCCCAATATACTTTGGTAAAATTTCTAAAAGATTCCATTATTAATCAAATCCTGTTCTATTTGTGTTTTTAAAATCCTGATTTGCGTTTTTGCTATAAAAATTATTGATATAAATGACAAAGGTATTGTGCTTTAATTGCAACATGTTTGTCAAACATAGAATGATTTAGCTGTGTAGTGAATAAGGATTTTATCATGAAGATTATTAGTGAAAATGTTATTAAAGGAGAAAATATTGCAGCTCATATCATTGATACAATATTGAATATGACCGAACATAATCCCGTTTCGTTATCAGGGATCTTGGGTATCTCGTTAAAAAAGCTTATTCTAAAAAAGGGATTTTCTACGGATGAGGTTTCTTTGATAGTAAACCTCGGGAGTACGCTTTCTATTAATTAATAGAATACTTTAATCCCATTTTTTAACCAGCCTAATATTTGGAACATTTCTTGAGATTCAAACCTGATTTGTGGCCAATCTGAGTTAATAGGTGAGAAAGTGTAGGCATTGTCAGAGTAACTTATTTTTCTAAATAAGTTCTCGCCAGTAGCTTTAATTTTCATTAAAACTAAATCACAGTCACTTTGTTCCTCATGACAAAAGGTAACTATATCGCCCTCGTTGTAGCTGGGGAACATGCTCTTATCTTCGATAATAAATGAAAAATCATTGGAGCTTATTTTTTCTCGTATGGATAGAGGGATCGGTAGAGAGTCTTCTGTTTTATTGGAGTTGATTATAGGGATTGTTTGAAAGTTATTTTTTTTGGTGGGCTGATCAAGATCTAAAAATAATAACCATGTTGGGGAAACACCTAAAGCATTGCCGAGAATTTCTGCATCTTTAAATTTAGGAGTTCTAGCCCCTCGCTCCCAATTGCTAATTCTTTGAGCAGAAAAGCCTGTCCTTTCAGCTAATTGCACGGCGGATAGATTTTTATTTTTCCGTGATTCTTTAATTCTTGAACCGATTTTTAATTTAATATCCATAAATCTCTTGCAAAATAAACGATTTCGTTTATTATAAAACGAAATCGTTTATTTTTTTTTGTTGTGTTTATTTATCGTTTATTATACATGGAATTTTAATAAATACTAACTGGTTCTGATGAGACAAATAAAATTATCTTAACTACAAGAAATTTATTAAAGATATTAATAATCAAACAATTATTGAGGTAGCAAAAATTGAAATCGGATAACAATTATAAAAAAGTATATATCACGTTACAGTTATCGGAAGCATCCAATGAAATGCTTTCTATGTCCTCAAAAAGATCAAATAGGAAAAAAATTCAAGAAGCCACCTTGCGCTTGGAGGATCACTTAAAAAAATATCGATCAATATCAGAGCTAGATCATGCGATTTCATTAAGTAAGGAATAAAAATAGAGATGTTGATTTTATCCAGAAAAGAAGGTGAGAGCATCATGATTACCGAGGAAATATGTATCACCATTCTTAAAAATATAGATGGTAAAGTTGACGTAGGAGTGTCTGCACCAAAGTCAATGTCTGTTCATCGATTGGAAATATTTGAAAAAATTAAAGCTCAGGAAAATAAGGATTAAGCATGAACGCAAAAAATAGAATACTATCAAATGTTCTTCTAGCTAGCGCTGTTGCTGTTTTAACAGGTTGCGCTGCAACACAAACCGCATTAGAACACCGCACCCTAGAGGTCAGCACTAAACAAAGTGAAACCATCTTTTTAGATCCAGTCTCAAACGCTCAGAAAACAGTATATGTTTCAGTAAAAAATACCTCTGACGAGGAATTGAATATTGCCCCACAATTAAAACCTGCCTTAATTGCCCATGGTTATAAGGTAGTTAATAACCCCAATTCAGCACACTATATATTGCAAGCCAACGTACTTAAGATCGGTAAAATGAGTGTTGCAGCAAGTCAATCGGCATTAGGTGGCGGTTACGGATCAGCCATTGCGGGTGCGGTAGCTGGTACTGCTGCGGGAAGTTTGACTGCGTCAAGCACGGGCATGATTGCCGGCGGCCTTGCGGGTGGAGTTATTGGTTTGGCTGCTGATTCTTTGGTCAAGGCTGTGAATTACACCATGATAACCGATGTCCAAATCAGTGAGAGAGTAGGGAAGGGCATTAAAGTCAATGAGCAGTTCCAATCCCATTTAAAAAACGGAAGCGCTACCGTGACTTCCCAAAAATCATCGCGCGATAGCCAATATCAACGCTACAGAACTCGTGTAGTATCCAATGCGGACAAGGTCAACTTAAAGTTTGTCGATGCACGAGCCTCCTTAGAACAGGGATTAGTTAAAGTCATATCGGGGATATTCTAATGAGTCATCAAACCTAAAAAGACGATTTAATTTCGTTAAAGAAAAACACTCAAGCTTTGTGATTAAAAATTAGGCGAAAAGCGCTTAAGGGATTGTTGCAATCTAAAAAAGGAGAAAATAATGCAAATAGGTAAAAAGGTTGTCAGTTTAATGCAAAAAGGAAGTTCAATACTCGTGTTCACTCTGCTTTCAAAAAGTGTATTAGCGAATGATTTATTGTCCCGTGCATTAGAAGGCGATGTCAAAGATTCATTAGGCAGCGGATCTATGTTTTGGAAAATATTTATTTTGGTGGACATCATTCTGGCAACGGCGATGGCTGTAAAAAGCAAAAATCCCATGGTGTTTGTTGGTGTGACGGCGGTTGCCTTTATTCCAGCCTTTTTACTTAAAACATTTGTTTTTTAAAGGAGGGTTAACGATGAGTACCATGAACTATCAATTCTTAAACCACATTGATGCGCCCAAAAGGGTTTTGACGTTAACCATGGACGAGCTGGTGGTGGCGGGGCTAGGTTTTATGTTGCTCATCATCTCCAATCAAAAAGTGTTGGTATCGATGTTTGGATTGGGTGTGTTAAGTGGGTTGCGGTATTTGAAGAAAGGGGAGGGTCCAAAAGCTCTTTTAGTGCTGGCTTATTGGTATTTACCCAGTTTTATCACCCAATTTTTCCTGCCCAAATTACCGTTATCACACCACCGTGTGTACGTGGCATAAGGAGAGAACATGGATTTTAAAAGTTATCAAAGCCGCTTAAGCCAATTGTCTGCGCGGTTTAATCTGATGGTGGTTTTAGTATTTGGCCTTTTGGTGTCTAACCTCGTGTTGTCTTGCTTTTTATTTAAAGCATGGAATCACCATACCATCGAGGTAACGCCCTTTAGTGGCGAGCCTTCCTATGTGAAATCAGCATCTAGTGTTGATGGCCATTATCTAAGTCTCATGGCAGAAAATTTTGTTAATGAACGTTTAAACGTCACACCAGAAACCGTGGATGCTAATCATCAGCGACTGCTTTCCTATGTAAACCATCAAAATTACACCCAGATGCTACGGCTTTTAACCAATGAGGCCAAGGTCATCAAAGCTAAAAAAATGTCGTCCATTTTTTATATCGACAAAAATAAAGCCAACCCACATGAACTCACAGTGGTTGTTTCAGGCATTTTGAAGCGGTTTGTAGGGCTTCAAGCATTAAATGACGAGCGTAAAACCTATGTCTTGCGGTTCCAATATAAAGACAGTCGCCTGTCTATAGTCCAGTTTTCGCTTTTAAAGGAGAAAGAAGATGCGTAAACCATTAAGTATCGCATTGGCGTTATTATCAACGGTTGCAATGGGTGCGAACAGTATCCCCGTAAAAGACAACAGCGATATTGCATTAACCCTAAGCCAAGGCAATTACAACCGCCTTGTGGTTAAAAACGACAAAATCATGGAAGCGGTGTTTCCTCCCAACGCTATGGCTATTAAGCGTGATGAGCAGGATGGTTCTGTCTATGTGATGCTCTCAGCCGCTAATCCCTTTACTTTATTTCTGACTACAGAGAATGGTCGGCATTTTTCAGTGACTTTAAATGGAGAAGAATCATTAGGTAAGACCATTGAGCTGGTTCCATCATCACCAGTGGTCACAGCAAATAAGACTAACCCCATCAAGACAAATCCTAAAACCATCACACAAGAGGCCGTTCCCGAAGCCATTCTTGCCATGCTCACGCATATGGAGCAGCAAAAACCTTTTGCAGATGTAAGCGTAAAACGCCAATTTGGAAAAGTAGAGCGCTGGTCAAAAGGATTAACGCTTTTACCCAAAGAATCCTGGGACGGCAAGCTGTTAAAGGGCGAAACGATTGAATTGTATAACGGTGGCAAGGAGCCTTTGGAATTGGCGCAAGAGTGGTTTGCCAAAGAGGGAACATTAGCCATTAAATTCTCCAAACCATCCTTAGCCCCTGGTGAAAAAGCCATGCTGTACCGTGTTCAAGGAGCAAGCCATGGCTAACTGGCAATGGAATAAAATGGTTAAAGGGCGTCAAGTGCGCACATTGATTGTGGTTGGAGGCAGTCTATTTTTTATTGTTGCCATGATGATTGTGCTATTAGCCGACGGTAGCCCCAAAAAGAAATTTACCGCCAAAAAATCGGTCGACTTAACTGGAATTGTTGAGGAATCGTTTACTGATGCGGTGGCTGATAATGCCCTTACAGCACAACAAACCGAGCTGGAATCATTAAAAAAGCAAATTATTGAAATGACTCAAAACATTAAAGCGATGGATGAGGCGCATCAAAAAGAGTTGCAGGCGCAAAAAGAAGAACTTAATTCTAAAGTACAAGAGCTGGCTTTGGTTAATCAGGATAAACAAACTAACTCAGAACAGCAAAATAACCCTCAAGAATTAAATCAAGTACAAAATCCACAATTGTGGCATAACCCCAACACCTATGCCATGAACAATGCAATGAATGGAGGGGCGGTGTTATCTGATGCAAGTCCTCGCATTCATACGGTATCTTTTCGGCCTAAACGTCGCATCATCAAAACACACCATAATTTTTATCTAAATCCTGCGCATTACGTACCGTCTAATACATCAGTGAGGGCAGTTATTTTGGGTGGGGCAGATGCTGATGCTTCCGTGAATGGCCAATCAAAAAACAATGGTGTGATGCTCTTTAAGTTCCTGGAAGACGGCACTTTACCTAATGGCCAGCGCTCACGCTTAAGAGGGTGCCGAGTCAGTGCTAATTCCTATGGGGATATTTCCAGTGAACGAGCTTATGGGACGCTTTATCGTCTATCGTGCGCTCATCCTGGTGAGCCGATAATCGATAAAGAAGTAACCGGATGGGTGTTTTTCAATGGCAAGGTAGGTATTAAAGGAAAGCCTCTGATGCGTGATAACAAAGTAATGACCTGGGCGGGTGTTAGTGGTGCGTTATCGGGTATTGCAAGTGCAGCCCAATATGCGCAAAGCGTGCAAGCCATTGGTCCTTATGGCGCCACTTCTGTTGTGCCAAGCAGTCAAATCGCACCCTTTGCTGCTTATGGTGGTGCTTCCAAAGCGGCTGACACACTATCTCAGTACTACGTTAAGCGGGCAGAACAATACCATCCGGTGATTCAGGTAGGCTCTGGCAATGTGGTGACCATCGTCTTTAAAGACGGCTTTTATTTAGAGCCGGATGAAGATAAGAGCCAACACGCAATGAACCAAGTCAAAGCACAGCAAGAATCTCATGAACTGATAGCAAGTCAAGAGGACAACCAAAATTCTGAGATGAATTTTACCGTTCCTCCCGAGGTCTTGGGGAAAATTGACCAGGTAAATACCTTAAGTCGTAATGAAACAGGAGGTTTACGATGAAACGCTCTATGTTTGTCTTAATGCCTATCATATCAGTCCTTTTGACGGGTTGTGGCACGATGAATTCCAATTTCAGTTGTAATGCCACAGCGGGGGACAGTTGTTTGACCATTGAGCAGGTCGATGCCATGACCCGCTTCGCTGATGATGTTAAACCAGTCCCTCCAAGACGTGGCAAGCTGCGCGCGGAAAACACTCTTCAAAATTTTGAGGGGAAAATCATCAAACAAAATAATGGCCAGAATGTGTGGGTTGCACAAAAAGTGGAGGGGCAATCATGGGCTTAACTTTGGCGGCATTTCGTGATAAAGCCCGCAATTTATTGCATCAAGCTGCGACTTTACTTGGGGAAACATCTGGTATTAAACCTGCTTCACTGCATGCGCATGCTGAAAGATCCCCACGAAATTACCAAACACGGTTAAGCTCCTGTTCTATAATCTCTTGTAAGGTTCTAGGGTCAGGGGCTAAGGAACAGAGCTGATTATGCTCAATCATAAGCTTACCCAGGGTAAAATAAGAGAATATTTTCTTATCTTTGACCGTATTGGCTTGGAAGTATTGTTGTTTATTTTGACTATGTGCAATTACTCCAATAACCCAATAAGTAATTTGCACAATAGCAGCAAGAAGCATTTTTACTCCCCATCTATCTACTGAATGAGTACGCACATAACGTCCTGCTAGTCCGAATTGATGACTTTTAACATCTCTAAACGATTCTTCTATTTGCATTCTTTTAAAATAGAGATTGATAATATCAGTAGGCCCTACATCCAATGGTAAATTAGTAGCCAAAATCCATGGCTCTTTATTAGCTTGACTATAACTTCCATTAGACAGTGTCGAGGTGGTTTTTCCTCGTGATGTCTTTACCTTTCTTCCCTTAGGCTTACGATAGGTTGTAACCACCCTACAAGGTCTTGTATGCTCTTTGGTTAATAGAGCATGCTCATAATGTGTCGTTTTAGATTTAATATCAGGGATTAGTTCTTTAATGAGTTTCCATCCCAGTTCTTCGGATAATTGTACCGATTTAACTCCTCTTACACGACTTAGCCAATACCAGCCCAGCGCTTCTATTTCTTTAAACCATTCTTCATAAAAACCGGCATCCATGATTACGATTACTCGACGATTTTTGGGCAAACAAAGACTCAACTCTTTTAAAAAGTCCTTAGCTCGTCCTTTTGTTTCGGTATCTCTATACACTTCTCGATAAAGAGGAAGACTTCTACCTTTTAACGCTATTTCTGCACTGAGCATTTGAATTTCTCGGTCGTCTTTTAAGCAGCAAATATCTACAATCAAAGGTAAGGTTGTATCTTGCGAGATGTAAGTAAAAACAAAGCTTGATAACCCTTGATAAATGGAAAAAAGTTCATTATGCAGTGCCTTATTGCCTTCCAGCCTATCAACTTTCTTTATCTTATTTTTTAATTTTGCATCTCCAGGCAAGTTCCTCCCTAATTCACTTAATGAAAGGTTTTGGCTATGTCTTAAGCCTGATGCTACATCCATTACTGCATTCAATCGTGATATATGAATTTCAGGACATGATTCTGTAAGCGAATTATAAAGATAGGTTTCTACAGCTAACATTTTAATTTCCATGAGTCTTAATGACGCTCATTTGATCATGAGACGCTCTTTATTTCAACTCATAATTCGTGGGGATAGATCAGCTCCTGGTGGAATCGCTTCTTGACTTACATGTTCCACCCCGTCCATTTGCCAAGGAACTAACACACCATGCCAATGGATTGATGTAGGTTTATCCATATGATTGGACACATTAATAGTAACCTCATCGCCTTCCTTAAAACGTAGTGTGGGTGCTGGAATTTGATTATTTACTGCAATTGCTACTCGCGGTTTCCCAGCAAAATAAACGGTCTTGTACGCCACATCTAAATTGACAACACGCTGTGCAGAAAATACATTAGTCATCACCAAAAGACTGGTGAGAAACACCATTATTTTTTTCACCAAAATCCTTTCTCCCTTATTATTCTGAGCGCTCGCTTATTAGGGCGTGTCCTCAATTTAAAGCCATTAATTGAACAGATTTATCGATTTGTAAATTCTTTTTGTTCATCATTCCACCAACCATTTATTTTGTCTTAATTTAAATCAAAAAAACAATTAAAATCCTGTAGACTTTTACTCCTGATGTGCGACTATTTTGCAAAAAATTAGGGGCACATATGCCAAGACAAATACTCACTGATGAGATATGGATACAACTTGAAAAGACAATGCGATTTCACGGCTGCCATAAATGGAATAATGATCGTAGTGTTATGGAGGCCATTTTATGGAAACTACGCACAGGAGCGCCATGGCGCGATATTCCGAAAGAATTATGTCCATGGAAAACAGCTTATAATCGCTTCAATCGGTGGGCTGCAAAAGGATTATGGGCAGATTTTTTTTTGATGTACGAGGCGAAATTGATACGGAATGGGTATTCACCGATGGAAGTTACGTCCGCGCTCACCAGCATGCGAGTGGATCTCGGCTTGGAGAAGAGCGAGCCATTGGTAAGTCTAGAGGTGGAGCTACTACAAAGATTCATATTGCAGCCGATGCGCATGGAAATCCGATCGATTTTGAAATCACTGGGGGTCAAGTCCACGACTCCCAAGTTGCATGTAAAATAATAGAAAAAGTGGGCTCAGCAGATCATTTCATAGGCGATAAAGGTTATGACTCGGAGGATATTCGAGAAGAGGCCAGAAGTGCGGGAATGAACCCTGTTATTCCTCGGAAAACAAACAGTAAAAAACCTAACCCAGAGTTTGATTCATCTTTGTATAAATTACGCCATTTGGTGGAGAATCTTTTTGCTCGATTGAAACACTTTCGAAGTATTGCTACGCGCTTTGAAAAATTGGCACGAAACTTCAAATCGATGCTTTTTTTAGCATGTTCGATAATTTGGCTTAAATTGAAATGAGAAATTGGTGTAATGATGAACAAAAAGAATTTACAAATCGACAAATCTGTTCAATTAATAGCTTTAAATTGAGGACACGCCCTAGTATTAAGAAAAAGATTAAAAATTAATCGAGATGTTGTTCATGGGCTTTTCTCATGATGGTGCTGGGTTTCGCCATCTGTGCTGGGTAAAGACAAAACACCCAAGCCGTGGCGATACACCAACTCACCACCACGCCAGGCCGTAGAAAGCAACAGTCCCTGAACAAGAAACATTGCGATTAGAAACGAAAGGGTCATTGCTTTTTGCTTGTAATAGCGCCATAAAGACCAAATTGCAACGAGCCACATCACAACAGCAGTGGATAATGCCCAATTGCGATGACTCATCATGGCCAAATGCGCTGGTTCATCATGTTTAACGGTATTATAAGCATAGAGCCCTGCAAGAACGGTCAATATCGTTACTAAAGCGGCGCACCATAAACACCACCGGGCTACAATTTCAAATTCTATCGTCATTTTATTTGGAACGAGATGCGTGTATTTAGATATATACGTCAGTAGATAGAAACCAAAAGCGGACGTAAATAACGCCACAGTAAAATGCACTAAAATTGGATGCCAATTGGGTAGTATTTCAAACATTGTAAAATCCTTTTTATTTGTGGCTTTATCATACTGATACCAATTTCATTATGCTCTATTATTGATTATAAATACATCCTCCAAACCAGCACCTTAGGAATGATACACCATTGCTCATCGATAAAAGTTAATGAGTCCCCTAGCGTTGATATTGTTTTTAAGATTGCCTGTATCAGTTGTCTTGTCTCGAATAATGACTCGAGTATTTCCCATAACTGCGCTGTATTGTTTCTCAATGTATTTTATTCATCCAATTCGCCTTAGTATCTTCTTTATCGTTTACATCTCTTGTTTTATCAAGGCGTGCGGCCAACTGCCCTGCATCACTTAAGTTATTTTGCAATGTCTTTGTCGGATCATCCGATAACTCTTGTTTAAAGAATGCAGTGTATTCTACTCAATCAGTTTTTCAGTGAAATTGATGTTGCTAATCATTAGCCTTTATTTGGGATTGATAAGCCAACCAAAACAAAGGGGCTTGCTTTGCTAGATGGGCTCGACCAACGGTTAAATAAAAAACTCCTGGAACATGTGCCCTTAAACTTTATATAAATTGACGTCTTCCTTTAAATGTTTGACAATAGCATCCAATTTGTAAATAAATGCCATCATCTCTTTAATGCCACTAGAAAAAGTTGAAGTCGTGCGATTAATCTCATTCATACTTTCAACAATTTGTTCAATACCTACAGCTTCCTGACGGATGGCTACTTCAATGTGTTGACTGGAAATGGATGCTTCATTAATCATCTGATTTAATGTTTGAATCACCTCACCGGCTTTTTCGATGCATTTTGATCCTGAGTCAAGAGTCTTTGTGCCTTCTTCTGTAACGGTGACAGCTTTTTCAGTAGTTCGCCGAATGTCCTCAAGAATTTTTTGTACGTGCACGGTAGATTGTTCAGATTGTTCGGCAAGATTTTTTATTTCAGTGGCAACTGCTGCAAAACCTTTTCCTGCCTCACCCGCTTTTGATGCTTCAATCGATGCATTCAATGCCAACATCTTTGATTGTTGTGCAAGGGTATTTACTACCGAAGTAATGTCGCCAATTTGTTGGGTATGATTGCTTAAATCAAGAATGGTTTGTGCGATAAGCTTCATCTTTTCTTCTGATGCTTTGATGCCTTGGATGCTTTGCGCTCCCGATTCGGCACCCAGTTTTCCTTGTTCATACGTATTTTTAGCGGCCTCTCTTAAAGCTTGTGCTTTAACCATCGTTTTTTTTGAGCTCTTATCAATTTCTTCTAGAGAAGCACTGATTTCATTAATTGCAGTGGCTTGAGAAGTAATGCCCTCTGCTTGTTCATTCGCTGAAGAGAGAACCGTTTCAACCATAGTCACAATATCATTACTGACTTGAGTAATTTTTTTAGTAATGGACGCCAGACCATCGGTCATCAAATTTAAATCGTGACCAAGATCATGTAAAATATCTTCTTTATCAATCTCAAGACGCTCACGCAAATCTCCTGCAGCAACTTTACTGCTGTGTTCTCTAAATTTTTTCGATGAACTGACCAGTTTCTCAAAGAGTTCTCGAGATTCTTCTTCTTTAACAGGCCTAGCGCTCCGGAACTTGCGCCCTGACGCAAAAATTTAAAATATCAGATCGGAAAATCCCCGATAACATCATTATACTTATCTTGTGCATCGGCCAAGCTTAATTTGGAATAGATTTCCAGAGAGTCTCTTTTAGCATGACCTGAGTAGGGTTGAATAAAAGCATCATCGATATTTTTCTTCTTAAGCCAGGTAAATAAAAAATGCCTTAACTTATGAGGTGATATAGACCGCTCAATACCGGCAAGCTTAGTATATCTCATCAAAATTTTTCTAATTCCACGATCAGTATAGTGGCGTCGAAATCCTGACTCAAATAAAAATAGTCTGTTTTCATTTTTATATTGTTTCATATGAAGCGCCAAAGTTTCTTTAAATGCTGGCGAAAAAGGGACAACTCTATCTTTTTTTCCTTTACCTTGATTAATTTTTATTCGACAATTGGTTAAATCAACATCAGTTAATTGTATATTAATTAATTCACTAACCCTTATTCCTGTATAAAGCAAAACTTTAACGATAAGCATAGGAACAATATCATGAGACTCCCAAACTGCCTTATAAAAAAGCCTGATATCATCCTCAGTGGGTACGTAGGGTAAGCGCTTTGGTGTTGTAGTGACCTCGATATTCAGATTTTCTCTTACAAACCTGAATACATCTCGAAGATAATCATAATTAGGGTTCTGTGCTTTAAGCAAACTTGAAACCTTTTGAGCCATTTTTTTTGCTGATATTCGTTCCATTATGCGGCTACTCCATAATGAAGATGGGGCAAGCGTGTTGATAAATCTAACGGGAATAAGCCATATGGGTTTACGTGCTCATAAATAAGGGGTGTTAACGCTCTTTTATCTTCCGTCGTTAATTTATTTTTTAGTCCCTGCTCTTCTATGATTTGCTGAATCATTAAGGTATTGATATATACCATTGAGAGTTGTAAAAGATGTAAAGACAATACAGATAAGGTTTGTGCCTTCTCATGATTAGAGGATATCTCACCTGAACGGCCATAAAAAATGAACTTGGATACGCCATTCCAAAGCTCAACCACATTTAATCCTTCTTGAATTTCCTGTCTGATAGATTCATGCATCAAATAATTACAGATGAATATGGTTTTTAATACCTTACCTAATTGTGATAATGCTAAATACGCTGGATGTTTCAGATTGTTTTGATTAAAACGCCTAAGAATAGATTCAGGATCAGCATGACCAGCCTTCATTGCAGCAGTATATTTTACAATTTGGCTATATTGCTCTTTAATTAATTGCCAATTAATAGTGTCTGTAAGTACCGGTTGTAGATTTTTATACTTTTGATAATCTCCAAGTTCACATTGTGCCAGTTTTTGTTTGTTCAAATTCGCCAGTCGTGGCATTAAAGAAAATCCTAGAAGATGTGAAAAGGCAAAGCCAACCTCACTTTGGCCATGAGTATCAACATAATTTTTTTGAACCGACATTTCTGTACAGTGTCTTAGTACACCTTCAATCATGGCAGAAACCTCAGAGCTTGATACGCTTTTTAATTGAGAGTGGATGCAACAGGCATTTTTTTCAACATGCCAGTAAATCATCACGCCTCTTCCCCCGTAGCGATTATGGTATTCCGAAATCAAATTTTGAAAATAAGCTGAAAATTGCGTTGAATCACTGGCAACAGCTATAGGCATATCGCCCCATATATCTTTTAATCTGATTTTGAATAAAGCGTTTGCCACTTTGCTTAGCGCGTTTTTTAAGTTATCAGTGGATAAAAAGTAATTTTTGATGTGTCGAAGCTGGTACTCACTTACATGAGCATTTCCCGCACACATATGTTTTAACCCAACATTAGTTCCCATTCCATAAATAGACAATAAGATCCTTTCTGAAATTTCATTGGGTTTTAAATAAATTTTTTGGCCATAGGAAATAAAATCATGAGTAAACTGGTTTTCTAAATCGACCTCTTTAATCATATCAATAAGATTGGTTCCTTCCCATTTTTCCTGTAAATGTTTTTTTATAATTCCAATATTGTTTGATTCTGCCTGGGGTGTAAGAGGAGTTACGATAATACGACCGCCATTTTGGGGGCTAATTCGAACTTTCGTATTTTTGGGAATATTACCATTTAAAGCAGCTAATGCATTTGTGTGGCGCTGTTTTAATTGTTCAATAAATACATCACCGTCAAGGGGCAAAGAAAGTTCATCAAAATACACTTCTTTGTCTTCTTCAAAATTATTTGGCAAATCCTCATCTGGGTTTCGGTGTTTAAATGACGATTCAATCCATATTTCACGGCATCTAATCCTGTCTGCAAGTTTTTTTAGTACATAGACTTCATAACAAATACGTTTAATTTTTCCGCTAGTTGGATCAATAATACGCTTTTTCCATTTATCTGGTAAACAATCTAGAGGTACCTCTTCATTGTCTGGAAAATAAGTTTTGTTGCTGTCAAAATATTTTTTAATGAGTGCCAATGCATCGAGTATTGGTTGATGCTCTGAATTATTGGAGCGAAAAACGATATTTTCTAATAAAGGCTGAACCATGCGCCGATAATAAGTGGCATAAGAACTTCTAATCTGTTGATGCAGTAGACTCTGGTATTTTGGTCCTTTTTTCTTATATTCATCAATGATATTTTTTAGCTTATCCTGACCAACAATAGGAAAAATTTTATCTCGAATTGTTGCATCCGGCTGTTCCAAGCATACTTCGGCTATATTAAATAGAATAGTGTCTTTGCCATAGACTTTTTTTACATCATTGATAAGCTTTCTAACTACGCGCTTTTCCGATTTATGAATCACGTTACGGATGATGCGGTTAAACATATCAATCGTTTTATCTATAACGTTTTCTTTTCGTGTGTGACAATGTATCATTAAATGAGCGCATCGCTTGTTATCAGTCATTTGTTTTAAATCACTCGGATTAAAACGTGTAAATGCTTCTGAATAATGAATGGTTCTTTTTCTTGGCATTAGTTGAATAGTGGCTGAATCAAAGTTAAATCGGTTTAAAATAGACAACTGTTCCATTAAATCTAATATTGAATCTAGTGAAGGATTATTAATTTCTTTATTTACCCATCCTAAATAGGATAGTCCTTCTTTGTAAGGCAATAATAAGCCATTCAATTGTGCTTCATCCGTTGTAGACAAAGAGTTCTTTAGTTTTTCAAATAAATCATTCTCAAATGCATTTGTGGCATCAACAATTACTCGTGCCATCGTTTTTTCTTTAAATGTCTCAATGCCTTTTTCTTTTAAATACTGTATTGCCTGATTTTTAATTTCCTCGTCAGATAAATAATGAGCCGGTAGCAGCTCGCTCTTTATCCATGCTTCAAGTTCTTTATAATGTGTTTTTTTAGAGAATGAAGTTTTAAAATATTTTCTAATCAACGACAGATAATTGTCGTAAGTTCTTGAGGATACTTCACAAATAACAGGTGGAATGTTAAGTTGGTTTGCAACTTGATTGATAATATAAGCTGGTAATTTCGTTAAGTCGCTGATGAATTGATGGCTTTTTTGGTAGTACTTAAAAAGTAAAGCGAATGCTAGTTGCTTACTTGTATGTCTTGTCTTTATAAAGTTAATTTCTTCTTGGGTTAAACCAAATTCATTCATTGTTAAATCGGATACACTCATTTTACCAGTTCCTAGAATAGCCAGAGTCGGAACTCAAATGGCAATATTCACTTAAATTTGTCGTTGTAATTTACCCAAATCCGATGGTAATATCAACCACAATTTTAAAGTAGGAACTCAATATGAATAATAAAAAATTACCCACAGTTCCTGAGGTAACTCAAGAGGAATTTACTAAAATAATGGATATCGTTAAAAAATTGTGCCAAGAACACTTAAATGAGGAATACCACGAATTAGCTCAAGAGCTAGCATCCAAGTTAGCTAGAAAGAGACCGTCACCGTTATTGTCTGGACGAAGCAATACCTGGGCGGCAGGAATCATACATGCATTGGGCATGATAAATTTTTTATTCGATAAATCTCAAGATCCATATCTTTCATCCAAAGAATTGGCAGATTGGTTTGGGCTATCACAAAATACGATAGGTGCTAAAAGCAAATCTATACGTGATATGTTTAAAATGAGACAGATGGATCCAGCATGGACTTTACGCAGTAATTTGGATAATAACCCTATGGTATGGATGATTATGGTGAATGGTTTTATTATCGATGCCAGAAGAGCTACCTATGAAATCCAAGAGCAAGCATATAGAGCGGGCATTATTCCTTATATTCCATCAAACAAAACAACTGCTTAGGTAATTAATTTATCAATATTTGATATATATCAAAAAAGGATATACAATACTATTATGGTCTGGAAAATAATAATACCAACCAAAGTTGGAAAAAAAATATTAAAGCTACCAAAATCGGTTCAGGCTGCCGTGTTATTGTTGGTTCGCGATCTTGAACATCATGGCCCAGCGACTGGTGGGGGTTGGAAAAATTATAGCAAGTTACAAGGTATGCCCGGAGATAAACGCCACTGCCATCTGAGTAAAGGGAAACCAACTTATGTATGCTGTTGGGAAGTTATCGATAAAAAATTGAAAATTACGGAGATATATTATGTCGGCACTCACGAAAAAGCACCATACTGATGATGTTGCCAAAATATCTTGGCATGGGGGACTTTATGCGGTTCCAATTGAAGTGATGGAACGTTATAAAGTTACATCTGATGATAAGTACATTTCGATTGATGATCTATTTAGCGAGTTGACTCAAGAATCTGGTGAACCAAGTGTGTTATTAAAAGGCTTAAGATATCGGGAGGGATTGAGCCAGATTGATTTTGCTAAAAAATTAAACGTCAGTCAAACCAATCTTTCTGCCATGGAAAATGGAAGACGTGCTATCGGTAAAGAACTTGCGAAGCGAATCGCTGATCTTTTTGAAGTAGATTACCGAATCTTTCTATGAAACGGTGTTATTTTTAAATTTTTGCGTCAGGGCGCAAGTTCCGGAGCGCTAGGCCTAACACGGAGAATTTCTTCATTTTTTCTAATGGCTTCTTGCATCGCTTTAAGCGATAAAAGCAGTTTTCCTAATTTATCTCTAGATTGAATCTGGATAACGACATCTCGCTCCCCTGCAGCAATTCGTTCCGCCATATCAATTGCCTTATCTACTGGAGTTGCGATAGCACGTCGAGTCGAGTAGGGTACAACAAGGGTGAGAATAATGGCTAAAATTAATAACCAATAAGCAGAGTTTTTTAAAGAAATTAAGCTGTTATCTATTTTATTAACATTTTTGCCTATTTCACGCGCTAAGTCGCTGAACAACCCGCTCGTTCTTTTGCCCATCTCTTCAGAATATGGACCATCAATGGTATCAATCATTGATTTTTCAAGAGCTCTTGTCTTATTTCTACTGTTTTCTACATTATGACCCCGGGCCGGGATCCTGGTAAAAAAGGGTCATGATTAAATTTGGTACACTATTTGGTTTAATCTGGGATCAATCATAGATTTAATGCTTTAAACATTTTCAAAGCAAGTTGATTATAGTTTTGTGTGTGCAACATTGGCATTGATCAAAATAATCCAAACAAAAAACTTATGAAGTTTATCTGTCACTAACTTGAAGGGGTTCGATACCTCTGATAGGAATGAATAACTCTTCCTCAGAATCAGGATGTTCTCCTATATATTTATCACCCATTATCGCAAAGTGTGGCCTTTCATCAAGTGCAAAACCAGATTCTTTTATCCATTGATAATATATATAATAAAAGGTTTTTTCAGCTTCACTAGGCTTACCGATATAAGTGAATATTGCATAAAGGCCTGCGGGTATAGTTAAAACTTCCAGGTTTTCTGGAAGATTTTCGCTGATATCAGCTTCTACAGCGGCATATTTCTGAAATGTAGTTGTTGGATCAAAGTTTTTAAAAAAATTTGTCTTAGGGAAAATCTGAACTGAATATTTAAAGTTATTTTTTTTATTTGGAATATTTTTTATAGCAGGGCTAAAACTCCGCCACAGTTGCCCCGTTTTATCTTCTGCAAATGACATATCACACTTAGATGCAATAAGTTTTATTTCAGCTATTATGCTTATATTTGGTTCTAAACTTTTTAAGTTAATATTGTTCACGTTTAATTACCCTATAATCTGGATCTCAAATCCATCAAGCAAATGAATCGCATCAGGCAAACTGAACTTTGCTTTTTTAATATCATTTTGAGTTGGATTAATGGAATAGCTGTGAGCTTCCGTAAAATCAGAAGCATACAACTTTGTGTGCACAAATTGGCTTTTTTCGAAGTCAGTTAGCTTAAAGTTGGCACGTCTTAAATCTGCTTCTCTAAAATCAACATCATGTGCAATACAAGCTTCAATAATCAGTTCTTGCAGTTCCAGACCATAAAAACTCGAATGCGATATAATAGAATTGTAAAACTGAAACGGGCTGGATAACCGAATATGTGGCCAGTTCAGCATAGTCCAATTAACGCCTGTTACTTTTGATTCGAAAAAAGTAACATTGTTAAGTGAGGATGCTTTGAATTGAACCGCACTTAGATTGCAATTATTGAACTCACAGTCAACAAATTTACAGCGAATGAACTGGGACTCAGAAAAATTTGCATTGATAAATCGGCATCCTTCAAATAGCTTATCCTCAATTATTATAGAAGGATAACTTAAGCTAGAAAAATTCTGCTCATAAAATTCAGTATTGCTTGAAAAAACAGTAGTTTTCACTGAACTATGCCTCTGACTTAATATGCTCAATAATTTTTTGAACAGACTCATCCACGGTATGCCTTGAAGTATCAACCAACATAGATATTGATTCCCAAGGTTCATAATCTCTATTTAGAACATCGTTCCATGTAAGTAGCTTATGACCATCTATATCTGCTACTCTCTGTTCTACCCTGTCTTGATGTTCCATTTTATCAGAACAAATTAATGCAATTTCAACAAAAACGGTATTTGCTTCTTTCGCAACTTGGCGCCAATCATTGCGCGTAATGGCAATTGGATTAACTGAATCAGCAATAACATCTAATCCCAAGGCTAAATTTTCTTTCGCGATAGCATAGCTTAATAAGTAACCCTCAGAACCTATTACTAATGAATCCGGGTAACCCTCTAAATTTTTTAAAGTTTGTTCAATAGTATCCACTCTTAAGTAAACGGCCTTTAAGCGCTTGGCCACTTCTTTTGAAATTGTTGTTTTACCAGTTCCTGGCAGTCCGCCAAAAATAATTAACATTATAATTCCTGTACTTGTGCGGATAAAATTCGTCTTACCGATGTTCGACCAATACCAAGTTTTTTAGCAATTTCAGATTTGCTCAATCCAGACTTAAATAAATGATTTATTTCAGATTCATACTGTTTTATTGTTGTAGGTCGACCGTGGTTTTTACCTTTTTGTCTTGCATGGGCAATACCTGATTTGACTCGCTCACGTAAAATCTCTCGCTCAAACTCTGCAAAGATTGCAAGTAACCCAGCCATTGCCCTTCCGGTAGCAGTAGTAAGATCTAATGCCTCTGTCAAAGAGATAAATCCAACACCCAATCCATTAAGTTCGTTAAGGGTACGAAATAGGTCATTTACAGACCGACCCCATCGATCTAACTTCCAAACAATAATAACATCAACTTGTCTGCGCTTAGCTTGATTGATAAGTTTGTCACGTAGAGGCCTGTTATCTTTTGCTCCTGATCCAATTTCTGTAATTTCACTTTCTATATGCCATTCACGTGCCTGAGCATATTTTTTCATTGCTTCAATTTGCAGATCTAACGTCTGTTGATCATGTGTTGAAACTCTGGCATAAATTCCTGCTTTCATACCTGGCCAAAAACCCCTTGAAATTTGTCTATCGAAAACCCTTTAAATATAAGGATCAAAAGTCTTGATTTTTACATGGCCATAAACTACTGTTTTCGGCCGCCACAAAAGATACCTTAAATTCACAATGACTGCAATTCACGACACTGCTTATCCAAGATTGAAACCAAATCCTGACGAACAGGAACTCAAACAGAATTTTTTGCCAATAAAAGCAGAGCTTGAACTACTCAATAAAAGCACCAGTGAGAAATCACCTCATAGCCGACTTGGTTTTATGCTTTCACTAAAATGTTATCAATGTTTAGGCTATCACATTCCAATCAACACAATTCCTAAACCGATTATCGAATATATTGCAAACTGCATTGATATCAAAGTGGATAAAGTAAAGCTACAAAATTACATGCAGCTCAAACAACGCAAGCGTCACAAAACAGTTATACGCAAATTTCTGTTCATCAATGAGTGCAAGCAGCAACGCAAGTCAATAATGAAGTCTGCTGGCTTAAAATCTGCGGCTATTAAAGAAAATTTAGCTGATATTATCAATGATATGCTTGAAGAACTAATCAAAAATAATTTTGAAATTCCGGCATTTTCAACATTGCTGAGACTTGCACGTGCTGCTCGAACTATAGTTAGCTCGGTACTGTACCAAAAAGTTAGCGACCAACTTACCGATGAGACTAAACAATTTTTTGATAAGTTATTGCTATCCACCTCACCAGTCCATGAGTTCACTAGTGGCTGGGAATATCTTAAACAAGAAATGAAAAAACCATCTGTCACAAACATTCGAGAATTTACAGATTACCTGGATCAGTTACGTAAGTGGCGAGATGAAAGCCCAATTGATCTTTCTGATATTCCTGAGCACCGTTTAGATCAATATGTTGCTGAAGCAATGGCTTTAGATATTGCCGATATGCGCCGTATTAAAGAAGCCAAAAGATATGCTTTATCAGCCATGTTGTTATATCATCAGTACGCAAAATCACTTGATAGCATTGTCACTGTGCTGACACGCTGGCTGCGTAAAATAAAAACTGATGCAGCGGAAGCGCTACAGGAAATCAGAAATTCCAACCAAAAAATAACAGATCAACTTATTGGCAGCCTTAAACAAGTTCTCGTCGCAAGCAAACAAACTGCCCGAACACCGGAAGAAAAATTAGTGCTTATTGAGCAAAGTTTGCCAAATGATATCGATGCTTCAATTGAAGCCTGCGAACAATATCTGGCTTATGCTGACGATAACGATTTACCTTTAATGTTGAAGTATTATCAAGCAAAAAGACATACTATGTTTCGTTTACTGAAGCAGATAGAGATCAAATCAGCTTCAAAAGATGTTCTAGTAGAAAAGTTAGTCGAATTCATATTGGTACACCAACGAACCCATGGAGAGTATGTTGAAATCAATCCAGAAGAGTTTAGCAATTTAGAATGGCTTGATGACCAATGGTTTCAGTTCATTACCGAGGGCAAGACCAAGCGTTACACCAATCAAATTCGAACCATTAATAAACAGAAGTTAGAATTGGCTATTTTTAGATTTGCCATGGATGAAATTAACTGTGCCGATGCCTTTGCTCTTAACAGCTATGAGAACGATGATCCCAATAAGCAATTTATTCCATGGGACGAATTTTACCAAAACCTAAAACCTTATGCTGAGCTGATAGGTAAGTCTGACGACCCTAGGCTATTTGTAAAAGAACTAAAGGAAGAGCATCAGCAAGCCGCTGAAAAGGTGAATCAAAATTTTGTCGATAATGAATATTTGAACATTATCAACGGTGAGCCAGTATTAAAGCGAGCTATCAGTAAGAAAGTGAGTCAGCAACAAGAAAAATTTTCAAAATTGGTAGCATCAAAAATGCCGTTGACGGATATCGTCTCTGTACTTACTGACGTGGAAAATTGGCTTGGTATCAGTCGCCATTTAAAGCCCTTATCAGGGTACGAACCCAAAATAGATGATTATGATTTACTCATGTTACGCACGATCTATTTTAAGCAGCCATATTTTTAAGCTCCCGCCATGCAAGCTGATTTGCTCTAAGGATCAATCTGTACTTAATGGCAAAATGATTTAATTGAGTTTTTATCTTCAACAATTCCAGCTTGCAGTATGCAATAATAGAAGCATAAATATGATTACACTGAGTTTTAACGGTTCGAGTGGGCGACTTGGTTAAGCTTGCATTTTGCTTAATTGATTTGTGATACTCTTCAATCCGCCACCGTTTCTGGTACACTTCATAAAGACGTTCGGCACTACTTGGCATGTCATTAGAAACAAGATAGAGAATTCCTGTTGAACCGTTTTCGTTTTTGAACACTTTTTTCAGGAGCCTCACGGGGAAGTCTAGGCCTTTAAGCCAGACTGTGTGGGCTACATCCTCTTCTAATTCTAAAGCTCTTACTTGTTGGTACCGTCCGTTTTTGGCCTCGTTTTCAGATAAAGCTAACGTGCGGTTAGATTTAATCCCAATGATAAACGATTTTTGAAGGTCTTTATGGATGTGAACCATATTGGCCTTCGAGCCAAACCAGTTGTCTGCAAGCACATAATCAAACATCACTTTATTGGTAATGGCCTGAGTAATCAGGTTTTGAAATAATTGATTTTTGGTAACCGATGATTTTCTTCTGGCTTGTTTGGTTTTAATATCACAATAGGCAACATCTTTTTTAATCACCTCATACCCTATGGGTACACTGAAGTCAGCATAGCGAACCATGCATGACAAGATGTTGATTCCTTTGAGCACGCTCCCTTTAGCATGAGAGTAATGCCAACAATTAATTTCATTCTCATCCGTGTAGGGTTTCTCTTCGATGGAGTCATCCAGTATTAAGACACCACCAACCGTTTCTTGCGACCTCACTGGCTTTTTTACATAGCGCCAAAGGGATTTTGAATCAAAAGACTCAAAACGAAGAAATCGAGTCACCTTGTCATGCGCAAATGCTCCATCAACCAAATCAGATAATCCGGTGGCTGTCGCATATTTGTTCTGACAAATTAAATAATCACTATAAAGATCAAGCATATCCATTTAACTTCCTCCCTAAAATAAGGACGAAATTCTAATGCTTTTTATTCAAACTACAAGGTCATGTGCGTAACATGAGTGATTTACGCTTTATTGCTACCAGTTTCGCATATGGTTGTAATGTTGGCCCAGTTCAAGCTGAACGATGCTTGAAAAAGTATTCACGTAAACAAATTGCTTGGCTATTCAATCACCACATTACTGAGCTGCGTCTCAATAAAATTAGTGAAGTCATTATCAAGGCATACAAACAGTTTGAGCTGCCTTATATTTGGGGCAATGGTGAAAGTGCTTCTGTTGATGGGACTTATTGGGATATGTATACCAATAATCTACTGGCAGAGCACCATATTCGTTATGGAAAATATGGTGGGATTGGCTATTATCACGTTTCTGATCAGTATGTTGCTTTGTTTGGAAACTTTATCCCGTGTGGTGTTTATGAGGCCATTTACATTTTCGATGGGATTTATGAAAGTGATGAAACCTTACGTCCAGATACAATCCATGGGGATACGCACGCGCAAAACGAAGTGGTATTTGGGTTTGCCTATTTGTTGGCAATAACACTTATGCCCAGAATACGTAGTTTCAAGCATCTCAATTTTTATCGACCAGCTGAAATGAATGAAAAATCATACCAACATATCAGTGATATTTTTATATCGAAAGAGCCCAACTGGCAACTCATAGAGTCAATGTACTACGATATGTTGCGCGTTGTTATGTCAATCCAAAGTGGCAAAATTAAAGCGTCAACTATATTGAAAAAGCTGCGCTCCAATAGCAAGAAGAATAAGCTGCATCAAGCGTTCCGTGAATTGGGGCGAGTAGTACGAACCATTTTTCTTTTAAAATATATTGCTGATGTTGATCTTCGTAAAAAGATTCAAGCAGCTACTTGTAAAAGTGAAGAGTTTAATGATTTTATTGATTGGATCACCTTTGGCAAAGACGGTGTTATTCACGAAAACAATAGTATAATTCAGCAAAAAATTATTGCGTTTGGCAGGATGGTTGCTAATGCGGTGATGTTCTACACTGTTGCCAACACAACCAATGTTTTGAACCAGGGGTTCTTTGCAGGAAGGTACGAAATTTCCCACAGACCCCATATAACCCTTTACCAGTCTAGGCTGCAGCCAATAAATCGATTTTTTTATTGCTCACTAATTTTTCTATAAGATCATGTAAATTAAGACATTCCTGATCGTTATAAAATTCATAAATTCCATCAAGACTGCCTCAATTCTATTTCTTTTCATCCAATCTACGTTTACAGATATAGTCCCTAAGGGATAAATACTTCCCATACCCAAGATGAATTTCAATGATTTTTTGTAAAGGCACGCCCAATTGGTAAAGATTGAAAATTTTTTCCCGGTCTTTATCATACATAGATGCCTGTATGCTACCCTTGGGTTTGCCGAGTTTAATTCCTTTGGCAACACGGGCACGAAGCCCTTCTTTAGTTCGTTCTGAAATAAAATCGCGTTCTAATTCAGCTAACATCGAAAATACGGTGATGAGTATTTTATTGCTCATATTACTGGAATCACTGGGATTTAAATCCAGATTTTGCTTAATAAGAATGAGTCGAGATTGCTTCTCTTTTATGATTATTTCTATTGTATTGAGCGTTTCCTTGATAGATCGCCCAAGCCTTGATAATTCTGAGGCAATAACCACGTCATTAGGTTGTAGTTTACTCAACAGTTCATCAATACGTCGTAATGCCGTCGATTTGCGCGATGACATTTCAAGCTCTATCCATTCATCAACCATCAGTTTGTGATCGATGCAGTAGCGACTGATACTGTTTTTTTGGCTATCCACGTTTTGCTCTTGGGTGCTCACCCGAACGTACCCATAAATCATACAATGCTCACTCTATTTTTACTGATTTTTCTCTTAAGGTGTTTATCAATAATATCACAATAGCATTTTATATGGTCTTATATGATCGCTTATGATACAATTTGGTTTTTGTTAAAACGAAGGTTATGGCCAGACTAAACATACTCTCTGATGACGATTTTAATAAGCTCTACACAATACCTGTTTTGGAAGATGAGGACCGTCCGTTTGTGTTTGAGCTAGATGAAGAGGATAAAGCATACCTTAACTCATTTGATAACGTTCCCAAAAAGATCAATTATATTCTGCAAATTGGATTTTTTAGAATCACAAACTATTTTCACCATATCACGTTTCAGGGGAACAGACAGGATACCTGGTATGTAATCAAGACATATTTTCCTTCAGAAAAATTTCCCAAAACAAAAGTAAGCAAGCGGCATCACTATGATAATCGTAACGCCATTTTGAAAAAATATAATGCATCTATTTATTCGAGTCATCACAAAGATAAAGCACTGCGTTATGCCAGAGAATTGATGAAGCAGCATGCTGTGCCAAAATACGTGTTTGATTCTCTTCTGGAATACTTCCATCAGCATAAGATTATTAGGCCATCCTATACTACATTGCAAGAAATGGTTTCTGAGGCACTAAACAATGAAAAAAATAGATTAAGTAACAAGATATATACCTTAATGGACAAGCCTTTCAGGGAACTATTGGCTGAGTTCCTGGAAAAAGATGAGTTGTTTTATCAATTGACGACTTTAAAAAAAGACCAGAAAGATTTTACAACAGCAGAGATTAACGCTTCCGTCAAAAAGCATCAATTTCTCTCATCGCTCTATCAAAAATCCATTGAAATCATCAAAGAACTGGATATTTCAGAGCAAAATATAATCCACTATGCTGACTTGGCTGTATACCACACGGTTTACGGATTACGCGCTATGAAACAAAAGAATTTATCCAGATTGTATCTCATGTGTTACGCGTACAATCGTTATTTAAAAATAAGTGATCATATAATCAGCAGCTTTACTCACAAAGTGAATCTCTACGCAGGTGAAGCAGAAGAGTACCAAGCCGAAGCAATACTTAATGCCAAGGATGATGATAAAGATCATCGTGATACTGCCGCTGCGATTTTATCGCTGGTAAATAATAAGAAAGTTGCAGACAACGCCATACGAACAAAAGCCTATGAGATTGTGCCTCAAGAAAAATTTCAACAGTTTATACGAAAAATAAAAAAACCAAATTTCACACCCGAATTTTATCGCTGGGAATACTATAAAAAAATAGCACCTACAATTAAGCTTAATACACGTGCTGCATTTAAGGCATTGGATTTTCAGAGCAAAAACAAGGAACTACAAGCAGCAATTACCTTTTTGAAGGGACACTATGCCAGTAATAAAGTGTTCAGCTCTTATCAATTCAAAGATATTCCAATTGAATTTATACCCAAGCTGTTGCGACGCCATGTTATTAAAAAAATCAGATTGGGTACAACCAGCAAAAAAACAAAGTGCATTGATGCAGACAAATACGAAGTAATGCTGTACCTTCAGATTGAAAAGGGCATCAAGTCAGGATCAGTCACCATTTATAATAGCTTATCGTACCGTGCCTTAAATGATGAGCTGCACCCAAAGCAAGACTGGGATAAAAACAAGAAATCTATCATTAAACAGTTGGAGAATAAGCTGCTGGCAAATAATATCAACGACCTTCTTAAAGAGCTTGAAAGCCGATTAGGGCCGCGCTACAAAGAGGTCAATGATAAGATTACTTCTGGCGAAAACAAAAAAATCAAACTGAAGCACAATAAAAAAGGAGAGGTAATTCGTTGGACTTTACCTTATAAAAAATCAGATGATGGTGTTAATAATCCTTTTTATGAAAACATGCCCCTAACCAGTATTGCTAAAATTATACAGTTTACGCATAGCCAGACAGACTTTATGAAAAAATTTACTCATATATTGCCATCAGGCAGTAAAAAGCAAGTCGATGAGTCTGTATTGTCGGCCTGTCTGGTTGCTAAGGGCACTGGTATTGATATTGACAAAATGAAAGACATTAGCGATGTTAAAGAGCATGACCTCAAGTCAACTTACGCTGATTTTATTCGACACATGACCTTAACACAAGCCAGTGATGTGGTTATGAATCGTTTGAAGAAACTCCCCATATTTGAAAAATATACGCTTGCTGATTACGGAATTCATGCGAGCATAGACGGCCAAAAGCTTGAGACAAAATTCAACTCCATTATGGCGCGATTTTCAACAAAATATTTTGGGTTTGGGCAAGGTGTATCTGCTTACACCTTATGCGCGAACTGGTTACCCCTGTGTACTAAAATTATCGGTGCAAACGAGCATGAAAGCCATTATCTGTTTGATATGCTCAATAGTAATACAAGCGATATTGAAATCGCCGCTATATCTGGGGACATGCACAGTATAAACCGCGTGAATTTCATCATACTCTTTCTTTTCGGATACCGGTTTATGCCACGATTTACCCAGTTGGATAAAAAAGCGAGGAATAACCTGGTCAGTTTTGATGATCCAAAGGATTATGAAGGACTTCTGGTAAAACCAAGTAAGAAAGTGAATGTGCAGTTAATCATTAAAGAGTGGGACAATATTTTAAGAATCATGGCAACATTGGGACTGAAAAAGAGCAGCCAAAGTACTATTGTCAAAAAATTATCGTCATACCAATCTAATGATACGTTACGGGCATTGATAGAACTGGATCAAGTCATCATGACACTGTACCTGCTTGATTATATTGATGATGAAGGGATGCGTAAAACAGTTCATCGTTCTTTAAATCGGGGTGAGTCATACCACCAGCTCAGAGCCGCTATCGCAAGGATTAGTAGCAGGAAATTAGCTGGAAAAACCGAGATTGAGCTAACCATTAATAACGAATGCGCACGATTACTGTCCAACTGTATTATTTTTTACAATGCATCCCTTCTGACTGGACTTTATGAGCATTACAAACAGAACAAAATGGAGGAAGAATGTTTGAAAATAATTCGTCTATCCCCCGTTGCATGGCTACATGTTAATTTGATTGGAATTTATGAATTTTATAACGATCATGAATGTCTTAATTTACAAGAACTTATAAAAAAATTGGTAAGCAATGAAAAAATCAATTTATTAGCTAAAACCTAGACTGGTAAAGGGTTATATGGGGTCTGTGGGAAATTTCGTACCTTCCTGCAAAGAACCCCTTGTTGATCGACGAGATCACCTCAGCCATAAAATCTATTGCGGGTGAGATAGGTGAGCGTTATGAGATCAATTTTGAGCAGCTGGGCTGCGATAAAAATCACATTCATATTCTGTGCTCATTTCATCCCAAATACAGCATAGGTGAAGTTGTCCGGAAATTTAAAAGCATCACGGCACGTGAATTATTTAAGAAGTTTCCATTACTCAAGAACGAGTTGTTGGGTGGGGAGTTTTGGTCTGATGGATATTACGTTTCGACAGTAGGTGAGCGCGGGGACTGGAAGGTGGTCGAGCGCTATGTAAAAAATCAAGGTAAGGAATCAGAATCGCAGCAGTTACGCCTCATCTGATACCCCGTGGCTTGCCACGGGGAGGTTCATTGATTTTAACTGTATTATCTATCATGAGAGTTTTCCTCTTGGTTTTGTTTAAAGTTCGCACTTCTATCAAAACCGGAAACTCTCACTTTTTCAAGTACTTGTGTCAGATTAAGTCAAAACTAATTCATCTTAACCCCCTGCATGGTTACTTTTTCTAAAATTTAAGGCTCAATATAAGAACGTAGATGATTTAGCGCAGCTTGCATAATCTCTTTATCAATTTCTTCTTTAAAGAACGACTCGATATGAATTGCAATCCCCTCATCTGTGGCTGCATCAATATTAACGGACACATAATTTACTGTATTATGATATAACGGATAAAAATAAGGTCTTAATTGCAAATTTTCGGTTGAAAATTCTTTAGGGTACTTTCTTTCCGAAAATGTATTTCTGAAATTAAAACTAATAAGCGGGAATTCTTTATTTTTATTCGCAAAGAACTCATACAATATCAGCCCCGCATAGCAATTTGTGATGTTTTTATTAAGATCCGCATATTTTAGCAGCTTCGTGATTGTATGCAATAAGGTACTGAGCCATACTGCCTTTTTCCCATATTTACGATAATACAGCCATCCTAATGCAGCTCCATAAGGAAGATTGGCGTAATTAATGGACTGTCTGTTATGATTTCTTATCTCCTTAGTAAACTCAATGAGGTTTGTGGCAGTATGGCGACCGGCAAAGGAGCGCTCATTCAAACAAGGACCCAGGATTTGCTCGGAATTACTGTAAAAAAGTGGTTGACTGATGATCTGTACCAAATAGTCATTATTGCTGCAATAAGGCCTGAATGCTTGTAATATAGAGCTGATAATCAATTCATCCATGGTGAATTCTTGCTTAAAGCAAAATTCTTTTAGTAGAGCTGCCAGGCGTTTATTCAAACTATAGATAAGCCTTGGTTTGATTTCTGTGTCTTTATCAATGATCTCTGGATTAATTTTACAAGGGCTATACTCATCAAAGTCTTTTTTAATGTGCTGTATAAGATCATTATAGCGTTCAGAATAATAGCTCCTTTCATTATAAATATAGTTCTTGTATGGGGTGTAATGGCTATCTTTTATACCCTGATAATTCCTCCAGAATATTTGCCATAGCATCAATTTGGTCTTAGTATCGATTGCTTTATGGGTGATTACTAATTGCAGTAATGAGTTATTATCATCCATTATGATTAAAATAGGATAGATATTCTGTTTCAGTTTTCGCAAATCAATGTGAGCTAATGTGTGATTAATCTCTTCGAGTTGCTGTGCGGGAGAATTTGAGGTATAAAAACGAACAACGTTTAACTTAATTTTTTGTAACCCTGTTTTCTTTGCCTCAGGCAGCCAATTCTTGACTCTGTAATTGAATATATCGAACTGATTCGCAATATGATTAATTGCCCGTTCTACTTTCTCGATATCCAAGCGTCCTTCAAGAATGCAGGAAGTTACCTCATTTTTGGAATATCTTGAGGTTAACTCCATGCTCCAAAACATAAGTTGGGAAAAACTAAGGGGTATTTTGTTCGGATGACTCATGCAGTCAATAATTTTAACTTGAGTTTTAATACATGATTGCAGCAACAACCAGTTTTCTGTAGCAATGTTTGCTTGTATTTCATCAAGGCAAGCATGCCGAGTTGCAGCAGGCAGAGCAAGAATTCGCCTGGCAATCAAGTCGATTCGCTGATTAATCCGTTTCATTTTCCTTAAATCTCCGTTTCATATTAGTATTGAGTAGTTCAGTACATTCTGTGAGATTTGTTGTATGCGTTACGTTACTCAGCAATCCTTTACTGGATTCTAATTGGGTTAATGTATTATTAATGGCATATTGTGCTGAAAAAAGACATGGGGTGCTGTAAATGGCAATTCCAACGCCGCATTCAGCTAATTCGGGCAAAGTATGAGGACTTGATTTGCCACCATGAATTTGGTTATAGACAATGCGATGTTCTCTTCTTAGGTCTTTCAGGGCATCAAAAGAACAAATTTGATCGATAGACATGCCGTCCACCAAAACACAATCGACAGGCAATTCCTTAATTCTGGATACGCGCTCCTCGATATCCTCTATTTTACTGGCGTCAGTACGAGCCACAACAAAAAGATCATCACTAAGCGATAAAACTTCCTTGAGCTTTTCGATATAGTTCTCTGTTTGCAACAGATTTTTGCCATTATAGTGCCCACAACATCTTGGGCGGGCCTGATCCTCAAGAACAATTCCGGATGCACCTGCATCACGCAAACATGCTGTGATCATTTTTGCATTATGAATATCGACAAAACCATCATCGATATCCACCAAAAGATGGGTGCCAGGAAGAACATTACGCAAACGGCTCACAAAATTTAATAAATCAGTCCACGTATTAAATCCAATATCCGGCAAGCCATAATGGCTTGCTGCGAATCCAAAGCCACTTACAAAAAGTGTGTCATAATGCTTGGCGGCAACAGACGCGGAAAATACATCATAGATGCCAATGAAAGGTAATATATCTTTTTGGGATTTTAACTGCCGAAGATGTTCTCCATAACGAAGCATCTTACCACCTGTAAGTTTATTATTTGTTTTGTAATGATAGACTACAATTTAATTTTTAGCTTAATTAATGTACAAATTTATTTTGCATCATCAAATTTAGAGGCTATTCTATAGTTAGAAACAATGAATTAGTTGTGACACCAATAGCTCTTTGGTGTGTTGGGAGTGATGCATTTATAAAGGATAATATATGCTCGTGCAATTAGATGCTGGTAACACCAGCCATAATGCTGTGGAAAGTACTACTCATAGATTAAATTATGAAACTCTAAATAGCTTGGTCGAATCAATTAAGTATCAATCGGCGTTAATAATTCGGCAGCAGAAAAAACCTTGTCTTCTTTTATTCAACAATAATATTGAATACGCGGCAACATTTTTGGCGGTTACCAAATTATGTCCCGTAATGCCCATGAATCCTAAATTATCGGTAGAGCATATTGTTTCTATTGCCGAATTCATGGCTCCCGTAGCCATATTTTATGATAGTGGTAATGCAGAAAAGGGGCGGCAGATAGCAGAAGTACTCGGTCTAACCGAGCATGAAATAAACTTAGATAAAGAACTGGAACATGCCCAAAGTACTGAGCCAGAAAAGGATGTAGTCCAAACTTATCCAATTCTTGATGAAAATGATATCGCCCTGATTTTGCATACTTCGGGAACTACGGCTAAACCCAAGTGCGTCCCTTTAACTTATAAAAATCTGCGTTGCAGTATCAACAATATTATTAATGCCCTGCAACTTAGCGCTAATGATAGAAATTTGAATATGATGCCATTATTCCACATTCATGGAATTGTTGCCTCAATGCTTGCAACATTTGCCAGCCAGGGTTGTTTTATTTTAAAAGAAATTGACTACGCGAAAATTGGCGAATATTTACGGGATGACAAACCGACCTGGTATACGGCTGTACCGACCATTCATCATAAGATTTATCAATCACTCAGCATGAATAAGGTCGATTTGGATGCCATCAAATTACGCTTTATACGCTCTTGCTCCTCAGCGTTACCTGATGTGTTACACCATAAGGTACAGCAGTTACTCAAAATCCCTATGGTGCAAGCCTATGGAATGACCGAGTCCGCACATCAAATTGCAACCAATCCACTTTCGATTGAGGCGATTAAATTCAATTCAGTTGGACTTGCTCATACCTCAATCCTAATTGTGGGTGATGAGGATACTGTTTTAAACCATAGCGAAATTGGTGAAGTGTGCATTCAGGGAGAACATGTTTTTTCCGGGTACATCAATAATGAAAAAGCCAATAATGAATCCTTCATTCACGGTCATTTTAGAACAGGGGATCTGGGGTATATTGATGAAGATGGCTATCTTTTTTTAACTGGCAGAAAAAAAGAAATTATCAATAAAGGCGGTTTCAAAATATCACCAGCTCAAGTGGATCTGTTGGTATTACAGCATCCTCAAATCAAAGAAACTATTGCTTTTGCAATACCTCATGATACTTTGGGTGAGGATATCGCCATAATGGTTGTTGCTGAGTCCATACTAACTCCTGAAGACCTATATGAATATCTAAAAAATAAATTACCTGATTATATGCTCCCCACTAAAATTTTCTTTGTTGATGAAATACCCAAATCAGCAACCGGAAAAATCAATCGACTCTCTATCGCGAAAGAATTTAAAACGGAGCGCAGTACTCAAGCTGTAGAAAATGAATTAGAACGTGAGCTTGCAGATGTATGGAAAAAAATATTAATGGTTCCTGAAGTGTATCGGGACGATAACTTTTTCCAAATGGGTGGGAATTCTTTGTCTGGGGCAGAATTTTTTGATTATATTCGGAATAGATATGCATTGAATTTACAACCAATAGAACTCTATAAAGCACCAACAATTGCGCAAATGGCCACAATAATTCAGCTTGAAAAAGAAAAAAACAAAGATAATTGGTTAAATCAAATTGACCTAATATTAAAAAAATATGAAGGCTAAATCCTGTTGAGATAAAAAACTATTTTGGAGTGATCAATAAAGAAAGCCCGTCATTAGATTTTAAACGCATAAAATTCAGCGTTGAGATTAATGTAATAATACCCATTGTTAAAAAAGTATGATGAAAGACATTCATCGTAAGTAAATTTTTCGGTACTGAGGAAGCAAACATTTGGATGAATAAGGTCGTAGTAGCCACTCCTAAACTTTGAGCCAGTTGTTGTATAGTACTGACTATGCTGGCTGCATAACTGATATTGTCTTCTGATATTTCTACATAAGCTAAAGAGTTCATTGCACTGTATTGTATCGAAATTAAAAATCCAAAAAGAAAAAGACTCAGGACAATCATACTAATAGATGTATCTTTAGTAATAAACATGAATGTCCACAAAGAGCTACTTACTAATAGCGTATTTAATATAAGTAGTCGTTTAAATCCGCTGTAGCGCAGAAGTAATGAAGCCACGGGTCTTGCTGCTATGAAACCAATAGCCGCCGGGGCTAATAGTAAGCCCGATGCTTGTGATGAATAACCAAGCCCAATTTGTGCCAATAAGGGAAATAAAAAAAGCACACTACCAAACCCTAATTGCGATAATAAGCTTCCTTGGATGGCAATTAGAAAGATGCGCGAAAAAAATAATTCTACTTTAATCAATGAAGATCCGCGTTTTTTTGCATGATAAAAAAATGCTAATAATAACAAGAGGGAAGCAAACATAATCATCCATGCTGGTTGCTTATTGGACAGGGCCGTCTCGCTTAAAGCAGAAAACGCGAAAATAAATCCGCCAATACAACTGCCCAAAAAAATAAAACCTAAAAAATCAAAAGGAGGTGCGGCTTGTAAGGAGGGGGGTTTTAGGAAATATGAAGCCATGAGCATGGTAAATAGGCCTACGGGAATATTGATCCAAAAAATCCATTGCCAAGAAACATAATGGGTTATAAATCCACCTAAAATAGGCCCCATGATAAAGCCTAAAGCGACGACCATAATCACTTTATTCATTGCATCGACAAATTCATGGAGGGCGAAAGTACGTAGAACGATTAAACGTCCTACTGGAACAATGAACGCGCCTCCTATCCCTTGAAAAGTCCTAGAAACCACTAATGATGATAAATGATGTGCAAAACCACAAGATAAGGAACTCAGTGTAAAAATAAATATTCCAGATATAAAAACGTGTTTCATGCCAAATCTATCCGCCAACCATCCACTGGCAGGCATAAAAATAGCCAGACTTAGCCAGTAAGCAATGAGTGTTATTTTTAAATCCAGTGGATTAGCTAATAAGTCACGAGCAATCACGGGAATAGCAGTGTTAATAATCGTTGCATCCAGTGTTTCCATAAATAATGCTAGGGAAACAACTAAAATAATCGATCGCTTATAAGAAATAATGTGTAGCCTCCTTTATGATTTGTATTGCGAATCGGATACTCAACGCGTAAGCATCTTATTTTTAGTATCATAATCAGGATGTAACGTTCCGGTGATTCTATCCCACCAACTAAAATGAGTAGCAAAATTATATTTGACTGCACTATGGTGCTGATCATGGTGTAGTACGGCGACTAAGAATTTGTATTTTAAAGGTAACGTTCCACTAATTTCATAGCCGGAATGGCCCATCATTCCAGTAATTTGATCAAATATTTTATGGGCGAAGAGCACTGATGCAGGAAAAGGCAATATAAGAAAAGCGATTAACCAATAAGATTGCAAAAATAAATTATCCAAGATGGAATCGCTATTATTGGCCCAGGTTGATGGAAAACGAGAACGATGATGCCATGCATGCACGTATTTAAATAAAGGTTGCACGTGAAGTAAACGATGCATCCAGTAAAACCATGTATCAAAGAGAACTAAAGACAGAATAAAATACAGCAGATACATTATTAAAGAAGCAGTGTTTACTTTAAATAGCGAAAAGCCATAATGCCTTAAGGTATAACCTAATCCGAGGAAAAAGCTGATGGTTATCAAGGAAATGATACTTTGGCGGATATCAATTATTTTGTCTTGACGCGAGGTTACCTTGTCTTTTTGTATTTTTAAACTAATAAGATTTACCGTGCTTTTTTCAATAAAAAAACCCGTGATAAAATAAATACCTAGCAAAACCGCATACACCATTAGCCATACACTTAACAGATACAACAGAAATGATGAAATGTTCATATATTTATCCTGAAAATTTTAATAGCCTTAAGCACTATGTATATAATTATAGGCAAGCATTATTGATTTTTGAGTTGTGGTGCCTATAAAAAAGAGCTGATGGCCATAATTCGTTATTTTAGGGAGCATAAAATTAAATACTACCAGCAATTTAAAAAAGTAATCATCGTTGGCGGTTCAAGTGGTATCGGTTTATGTTTGGCGCAAGAGTTAATAACTGGGGTGGATGCTCTATGCCTGATTGCCAGGAATAATGAAAAACTAGTACAAGCCAAAGAATTTTTACAAAAAAAACAAAAAAATGCTGCAATTTATTGTTTTTCAGCTGATATTGCTAACCAACAAGAAATCGAGAACGCGCTCAGCGAAGCAATAACGGTTATGCAAGGTGTTGATATGCTTATGGTTACAGCGGGTATTGCACGGCCAGGTTTAGCTGTAGAACTTGACGTGGCACATTATCAAACAGCTATTAATACGAATTATCTTGGCAGTATATACTGTGTGCATTATTGTCTGCCTTTTTTGCAAAAAAATTCCTGCGCTAAAATTCTTTTAACTTCGTCTGTGGCGGGACTTCTTGCGATTTACGGCTATTCACCTTATGGACCTTCAAAGTCAGCACTTAGTATGTATGGACAAATTCTGCAGCAAGAATTAACTCGGAGTTCTGTCTCTTTATCTCTCCTTTATCCACCGGATACTGATACGGAGCAGCTGCATTATGAAATGCAATTCAAGCCTGAAGTCACCAAAATCATCACTGGCACTGCCGGTTTGTGGAAGCCGGAACACGTAGCACAATATACTTTAAAAAAGTTAAAGCATGATGCTATTGCTCCGGGATTAATAGCTAAAATGATTTTGGTTTTTTCCAGCCTTCTATTCCCTTTGTTTAAAAAATACGCCAGAATATTGCATCGGAACATCAGTAAAAATCGTCTATAATATTCAACCATAACTCGCTCATTCCAATAAAAAATTGGAAAATTTTATTTTTGACCTAAAAGTTCTAAAAGTGAACTATAATCTATACATAAATTTGATGTACTGACCATCTTTGCAACAGAAACGAGACATTGAAAATGTATAATAATAATTTGAATTTTCCTGATCAGTTTTTTAACAATGTAACTAATTCCCCAAATATGATTGCCCTTACATATATTAATGACAAGAATGAGTCGATTGATGTTACTTATAAAGAATTAATGCAGAAAATCAATGGGATTGGGAACACTCTTCTGCGATTGACGCAGAAGGGCGATCGAGTATTATTGCTTTACACTCCTGGAATAAACTTTATTGCTGCCTTTATTGCTTGTCTTTATACTAACCGCTTGGCGATTCCTTCTTATCCACCCATAAATTTTTCGGCAATTTCCAGATTAGAAAATATTCTTGATAATGCCAAGCCAGCCCTTGTGTTGAGCGAAAGAGAAATTTTAAAAAAAATTAAAAAGATTCCCTATATTAACTATTTGCCATTTAACAGCTTGAAAAGAAAGGTCTTAAACCATTTTTCTGTGCCAGAAAATATGGGGCTTTTATTATCAAAGCTAAGCCATGTAATTGCAACCGATGATTTAAGCGCTGAGGAAAGTGCGTTTTCTTTCGAAGAGATGGAGGAAAAAGCCTTTATCCAATACACATCAGGGACCACTGCAAATCCTAAAGGAGTCATCATAAGTCATGATAATATTGCGCATAACTTAGCGCTTATTGGCAAAGCATTTAATATTAATCCTGACTCTAAAGGATTAATTTGGCTGCCTCCATATCATGATATGGGTTTGATAGGTGGTATACTGGTTCCCCTTTATCATCGATTTCCAGTAGTCTTAACCAGCCCCTTTAATTTCATAAAAAACCCACTCATATGGCTTGAGCTAATTTCAAAATACAAGGCGACAATTAGTGGCGGACCCAATTTTGCTTATAATCTCTGTACCAGTAAAGCCAATGAAGAGCTTTTGAGTGCACTTGATTTATCTTCATGGGAAGTCGCATTTTGCGGGGCCGAACCAATTAACCACGCCACTATGCATGCGTTTTTAGATAAATTCAAACCGTGTGGTTTAAGACCGTACGCACTTTTACCCTGTTATGGTAATGCCGAAAGTACACTCATTGTCAGCAGCACTGAAGTGAGCGAAACATTGAATGTTGTTCAAGTTAAAAGAGATTCATTAGGTGAGCGCCAAATTATTTTTGACTCCAGTGAGCATGCGGTGCATTTCGTTGATTGTGGCAAACCTTTAGTCAATGTAACTATTATTGATCCTGAAACCAGATCAACTCTTGAAGAGAATCAAATTGGTGAAGTAGTGATTGGTGGGAAAAGTATTTCCTCAGGTTATTGGAATAATCCGGAAAAAACGAAAGCCGCTTTTAAAATCGGAGCAGATGCAGAACGATATTATCATAGTGGAGATCTTGGATTTATCTCCAATGGAAAACTATATATTACAGGTCGGATTAATGATCTCATTATCATTGGCGGACGTAATTTTTATGCTCATGAAATTGAAGCTGTAGTGCAATCTTGTAATCCTGATATTCGTGGTGGTTGTTGTATTGCCTATGAATCGAGTCAATCAGGAACAAGTAAATTAAGGCTTGCTGTTGAAGTAAAACAAAGAAAATCTATCAATTATGAAGAATTAATGCAGCAAATTTTCGTTTCTATTAATCAAAATTTTGGAATTGCGGCGGAAGTTGTTGATCTAGTTAAACCACATACTGTTCTCAAAACAACTAGTGGTAAATTGCAACGATGCCAATCGGCAAAATACATCCAAGCTCATCCTGAATGTATTTTGTTTCACTATGATATAAATACAACAATGCATAAAACTAATCGTGAATTGGCACAGAATCGCTCTAATTATTCATCGTCACAATCGTCTGAATGTGCTGGTAAAATCTCTCAGGAACTTATTGAAAAAAAGCTGATTCAATTAATCAGAGAAAGTTATCCTAATTCATTGGCAATAAAACCGAAGACATCGTTGGAATGCCTCGGACTTGATTCAATTTTATATGTGAAATTACTTACCAATTTACAGCAAGCTCTGTCTATTGAATTTGAAATAAGTGATGTTATCGCTAACAAAAATCAGAGTATTCGAAAACTGGCTGGAGAAATTTCCCAAAATATAAAAGTAAAACAACAGATCCGCAAGCTCGAAGAATTACCGAAAATAAAAAAATTAATGGAAATGTACACTAATCTTACCATACATGGATATGATAAGTTGTATTTGCGCGCATACGAAAGTGCGTCAAACAGTATTATCAAGCTGGAGGGTAAGGACTACATTAACTTTGCATCTTATAACTATCTGGGATTAAGTGATCATTCTGAAGTGAAACAGTTTATTAAAGATACTGTTGACCAATATGGAAGTTCAGCCTCAGCAAGCCGATTAGTTGCAGGAAACCGTGTAATTACCGAGGCCTTAGAAAAATCGCTTGCTGATTTTTTAGGTTTTGATGATGCCATTGTATTTACAGCAGGTTACCAAACGGTTGTCAGTACGATTACTCATTTATTTGGTCAAGGGGATGCCATTATTTATGACGAACTGGCACATAACAGCAGTTTATTGGGGGCATTGTATTCTGGAGCCGATCTATTCGTATTTAAACATAATGATGTAGAATCATTAGCCACGCAGCTTGCTGATATCAGACATAAATATGAAAAAATATTGATTGTTACTGAAAGTGTTTTTAGTATGGACGGCGATATATCACCTATAGACAAAATAATCGCCTTAAAGAAGCAGTACGAATGCTTTCTTATGATCGATGAGGCTCATTCAATAGGTGTTATCGGGAATACGGGTAGAGGAGTTCTGGAATATTATAAACAATCTCCAGAAGATGTGGATCTGATAATTGGAACCTTGAGTAAAGCTTTGTCCAGTTGTGGTGGTTTTGTCTGCGCTTCAGAGCATCTGATTAAGTATTTAAAATATTCAGCCCCTGGGTTTGTTTTTTCTGCAGGTATTACTCCTGCAAACGCCGCTGCGGCATTTGCTTCTCTAAGAATTCTTAAAAATCATCCGGAATTAATCAGCAAAATGCAAGAAAATGCGGCTTATTTTTTGCACAATATTAATGAACTTGGGCTGGATTCAGGTATGTCAAAAAATACCCCCATTATCCCTATAATCATTGGGGATTCTCAATCTACCATTGAGGCATCTTATCAATTATTCCAGAATGGAATTTGTGCCCCTCCTATTATTGCTCCAGGAGTCACAGAAAATCAGGCACGAATCAGATTTTTTATCACAGCCTTGCATCACAAAGAGCAGATTGACCGCTGTATGGAGCAGCTCGATGGGTTAAAAAAGAGGCTCTTCCAGTGTTAGTCATCCGTAAGTCTACCTTGAGGTTATAGGAATTTCAAAAGACCAAAGGATTGATTTTATACAGTAAAATTAGGGCTCCGTTGCAAAAACGAGCAATAGATTATACTTCAATAAAAACTATTAGACGGGGTTTTATCCAGATAGCACTGGTTTGTCCTGATTTACCTCTTCATTCCTTATAGGGGTTCTTTGCAGGAAGGTACGAAATTTCCCACAGACCCCATATAACCCTTTACCAGTCTAGGTTTTAGCTAATAAATTGATTTTTTCATTGCTTACCAATTTTTTTATAAGTTCTTGTAAATTAAGACATTCATGATCGTTATAAAATTCATAAATTCCAATCAAATTAACATGTAGCCATGCAACGGGGGATAGACGAATTATTTTCAAACATTCTTCCTCCATTTTGTTCTGTTTGTAATGCTCATAAAGTCCAGTCAGAAGGGATGCATTGTAAAAAATAATACAGTTGGACAGTAATCGTGCGCATTCGTTATTAATGGTTAGCTCAATCTCGGTTTTTCCAGCTAATTTCCTGCTACTAATCCTTGCGATAGCGGCTCTGAGCTGGTGGTATGACTCACCCCGATTTAAAGAACGATGAACTGTTTTACGCATCCCTTCATCATCAATATAATCAAGCAGGTACAGTGTCATGATGACTTGATCCAGTTCTATCAATGCCCGTAACGTATCATTAGATTGGTATGACGATAATTTTTTGACAATAGTACTTTGGCTGCTCTTTTTCAGTCCCAATGTTGCCATGATTCTTAAAATATTGTCCCACTCTTTAATGATTAACTGCACATTCACTTTCTTACTTGGTTTTACCAGAAGTCCTTCATAATCCTTTGGATCATCAAAACTGACCAGGTTATTCCTCGCTTTTTTATCCAACTGGGTAAATCGTGGCATAAACCGGTATCCGAAAAGAAAGAGTATGATGAAATTCACGCGGTTTATACTGTGCATGTCCCCAGATATAGCGGCGATTTCAATATCGCTTGTATTACTATTGAGCATATCAAACAGATAATGGCTTTCATGCTCGTTTGCACCGATAATTTTAGTACACAGGGGTAACCAGTTCGCGCATAAGGTGTAAGCAGATACACCTTGCCCAAACCCAAAATATTTTGTTGAAAATCGCGCCATAATGGAGTTGAATTTTGTCTCAAGCTTTTGGCCGTCTATGCTCGCATGAATTCCGTAATCAGCAAGCGTATATTTTTCAAATATGGGGAGTTTCTTCAAACGATTCATAACCACATCACTGGCTTGTGTTAAGGTCATGTGTCGAATAAAATCAGCGTAAGTTGACTTGAGGTCATGCTCTTTAACATCGCTAATGTCTTTCATTTTGTCAATATCAATACCAGTGCCCTTAGCAACCAGACAGGCCGACAATACAGACTCATCGACTTGCTTTTTACTGCCTGATGGCAATATATGAGTAAATTTTTTCATAAAGTCTGTCTGGCTATGCGTAAACTGTATAATTTTAGCAATACTGGTTAGGGGCATGTTTTCATAAAAAGGATTATTAACACCATCATCTGATTTTTTATAAGGTAAAGTCCAACGAATTACCTCTCCTTTTTTATTGTGCTTCAGTTTGATTTTTTTGTTTTCGCCAGAAGTAATCTTATCATTGACCTCTTTGTAGCGCGGCCCTAATCGGCTTTCAAGCTCTTTAAGAAGGTCGTTGATATTATTTGCCAGCAGCTTATTCTCCAACTGTTTAATGATAGATTTCTTGTTTTTATCCCAGTCTTGCTTTGGGTGCAGCTCATCATTTAAGGCACGGTACGATAAGCTATTATAAATGGTGACTGATCCTGACTTGATGCCCTTTTCAATCTGAAGGTACAGCATTACTTCGTATTTGTCTGCATCAATGCACTTTGTTTTTTTGCTGGTTGTACCCAATCTGATTTTTTTAATAACATGGCGTCGCAACAGCTTGGGTATAAATTCAATTGGAATATCTTTGAATTGATAAGAGCTGAACACTTTATTACTGGCATAGTGTCCCTTCAAAAAGGTAATTGCTGCTTGTAGTTCCTTGTTTTTGCTCTGAAAATCCAATGCCTTAAATGCAGCACGTGTATTAAGCTTAATTGTAGGTGCTATTTTTTTATAGTATTCCCAGCGATAAAATTCGGGTGTGAAATTTGGTTTTTTTATTTTTCGTATAAACTGTTGAAATTTTTCTTGAGGCACAATCTCATAGGCTTTTGTTCGTATGGCGTTGTCTGCAACTTTCTTATTATTTACCAGCGATAAAATCGCAGCGGCAGTATCACGATGATCTTTATCATCATCCTTGGCATTAAGTATTGCTTCGGCTTGGTACTCTTCTGCTTCACCTGCGTAGAGATTCACTTTGTGAGTAAAGCTGCTGATTATATGATCACTTATTTTTAAATAACGATTGTACGCGTAACACATGAGATACAATCTGGATAAATTCTTTTGTTTCATAGCGCGTAATCCGTAAACCGTGTGGTATACAGCCAAGTCAGCATAGTGGATTATATTTTGCTCTGAAATATCCAGTTCTTTGATGATTTCAATGGATTTTTGATAGAGCGATGAGAGAAATTGATGCTTTTTGACGGAAGCGTTAATCTCTGCTGTTGTAAAATCTTTCTGGTCTTTTTTTAAAGTCGTCAATTGATAAAACAACTCATCTTTTTCCAGGAACTCAGCCAATAGTTCCCTGAAAGGCTTGTCCATTAAGGTATATATCTTGTTACTTAATCTATTTTTTTCATTGTTTAGTGCCTCAGAAACCATTTCTTGCAATGTAGTATAGGATGGCCTAATAATCTTATGCTGATGGAAGTATTCCAGAAGAGAATCAAACACGTATTTTGGCACAGCATGCTGCTTCATCAATTCTCTGGCATAACGCAGTGCTTTATCTTTGTGATGACTCGAATAAATAGATGCATTATATTTTTTCAAAATGGCGTTACGATTATCATAGTGATGCCGCTTGCTTACTTTTGTTTTGGGAAATTTTTCTGAAGGAAAATATGTCTTGATTACATACCAGGTATCCTGTCTGTTCCCCTGAAACGTGATATGGTGAAAATAGTTTGTGATTCTAAAAAATCCAATTTGCAGAATATAATTGATCTTTTTGGGAACGTTATCAAATGAGTTAAGGTATGCTTTATCCTCTTCATCTAGCTCAAACACAAACGGACGGTCCTCATCTTCCAAAACAGGTATTGTGTAGAGCTTATTAAAATCGTCATCAGAGAGTATGTTTAGTCTGGCCATAACCTTCGTTTTAACAAAAACCAAATTGTATCATAAGCGATCATATAAGACCATATAAAATGCTATTGTGATATTATTGATAAACACCTTAAGAGAAAAATCAGTAAAAATAGAGTGAGCATTGTATGATTTATGGGTACGTTCGGGTGAGCACCCAAGAGCAAAACGTGGATAGCCAAAAAAACAGTATCAGTCGCTACTGCATCGATCACAAACTGATGGTTGATGAATGGATAGAGCTTGAAATGTCATCGCGCAAATCGACGGCATTACGACGTATTGATGAACTGTTGAGTAAACTACAACCTAATGACGTGGTTATTGCCTCAGAATTATCAAGGCTTGGGCGATCTATCAAGGAAACGCTCAATACAATAGAAATAATCATAAAAGAGAAGCAATCTCGACTCATTCTTATTAAGCAAAATCTGGATTTAAATCCCAGTGATTCCAGTAATATGAGCAATAAAATACTCATCACCGTATTTTCGATGTTAGCTGAATTAGAACGCGATTTTATTTCAGAACGAACTAAAGAAGGGCTTCGTGCCCGTGTTGCCAAAGGAATTAAACTCGGCAAACCCAAGGGTAGCATACAGGCATCTATGTATGATAAAGACCGGGAAAAAATTTTCAATCTTTACCAATTGGGCGTGCCTTTACAAAAAATCATTGAAATTCATCTTGGGTATGGGAAGTATTTATCCCTTAGGGACTATATCTGTAAACGTAGATTGGATGAAAAGAAATAGAATTGAGGCAGTCTTGATGGAATTTATGAATTTTATAACGATCAGGAATGTCTTAATTTACATGATCTTATAGAAAAATTAGTGAGCAATAAAAAAATCGATTTATTGGCTGCAGCCTAGACTGGTAAAGGGTTATATGGGGTCTGTGGGAAATTTCGTACCTTCCTGCAAAGAACCCCAACCAGCTTTCTGCTGAAGAAGTCAAATATAGTAAGGATGATTTATCGATTTTATCAGCGTATTTCAGGGAGAATATTAATCGCTATGGTGTTTTTGATTTGTCCAGGTCACGACAGACAATGCCATTACAGTTTGGTATTAATAGAGATTAAAAATTGAACATGACCCTTTTTTACCAAGATCCCGGCCGGGGGTCATTATCTGGATTATTTGGATCTCGAGAGGCATTCAGTATGGAGACTTGGGCTTGATAAAAAGGTACATATAATTCTTGGAGCTTGCCCCACTCATGCTGTAGCTTTGGATTATCTAATTGGCGCATCACCCGATCCCACTGGCCTCTAACACGATTGATTTCATTCCATATATGTGCAAAATACACTTTGTCCTTGGGGTCTCCGGTCATGGCCCAATGTTCAAGAATATCTTGAGCTTGATAAATTTGGCTATCAAGGATTGGTGGTAAATTTTCACGATGAATTTTATGGGTCAGCGCAATGACACAATTTACTCTGGGCAGTAACAGCATAATTAATATCAATAAAGGCAAACTCAGTGCCATAAATCCTATAACTAATCGAGCCCCCATTGTAATTACAAAACTTCGTTTATTGATTTTGTTTTCCATAAATTATTCCTATCCCCTATTCCTTAGGATTAGCAAGAATGATGATGCACTATGAGAATATATTTTAATCACACCATGTTTTTGCTTCCCAATAAGGCGCATTGGCATTCTTATTAAAACTCTAATAAGTTGAAGAACTACAAAGACCTTCTTTATTTAAAGTTTCCTTATGTTCTGTTTGTAAGGTCGTGTGCCTAATCTTAAACTGAGAGAATAAAATGTTCTGAACGTTCACTCTTATAGGCTTCTCCTCTACATTGGAAGCAACAACAAGATGTGCTGTGAGACTGATTTTATCACTAGTAATCGCCCAAACGTGTAAGTCATGTACACCTAAAACTCCTTCTACCCCCATCATATGCGCTTTAATTTTTTCTAGATTAACTCCAGATGGCACCCCTTCTAGAAGAATATTCACCGTTTCTTTCAAAAGAACCCAAGTGCGGGGTAATACCCACAAACCAATTACTACCGCCACAGCCGAATCAACCCAACTCCAACCCAAAAAACGAATGATGAGTGCCGCCGCAATCACCCCTAAAGAGCCTAACATATCACTCCACACTTCAAGATAAGCACTTTTAATATTTAAACTTTTATCTTTTTCTGAAGAAAGAAGCGACATGGAAGCCAAATTGACGACTAAACCCATGCTGGCAATAATAAGCATTCCTAAAGAATAAATCTCAGGAGGTTGTTTGAGGCGCTGATAAGCCTCAAACAGTATATAAAGAGCAACTACAAAAAGAAGGGCCGCGTTAAATGCTGCTGCTAATATTTCAAATCGATAATAACCAAAGGTGCGGCGCTCATCTGCAGGACGTTTACTAATCCGAATCGCAATTAAAGCAATAATGAGTGCGGTCACATCCGTGAGCATGTGTGCCGCATCGGATATTAACGCTAAACTTCCTGTGATAATACCCCCAACTACTTCAGCAATTAGAAAACCACCCGTTAGCAAAAGAGCAGACCAAAGTAACCGCTCTTTTGAAGATTTTTTGACATCAGAAAATACGTTTTTACCCATTACTTCTCCTTATCACCGGCCACTATTTTAATTTAAATGAAACCCCATGGAGGAAAATCGCTGTAATGATAAGAAAAGTAATTAAGGCAACATAAAATTGAATGGTTTTCTTCTGTTTTAGAAATAACAAGGTAAGGCCGATCAATATGAGAATTACGAGACCTAAAGAACCTAAAAACCATCCATTGGTAAACATGATGTATTCCTATTTAGTTGTTCTTGTTTTGATGTACATGCCCACCCTCGCCACCAAATCCACCCTCATAGCCACTTTCAGGATGAGTTTGAGCAGGCGTTGTCTTGGGAGTACACGCTGACAAACCAAAACCCAACATACCAATCAACACCATCATCTTAAATCCATTAGTATTCATTATTTCTCCTTAAAAACGAGGCACATATCATTAACACTCTTCATATCGTAACATAATGAATAATAGAAGATAAATGAGCCTTATCTAACTCTCCAAAATTTTCATTTTACATCCTACCAAAAAGATTCATTTTTTAAGATTTTTTAGAAAATCAAGCAATTGTAATGCATCCATTTTGGATATGGGTTTTTTAAAATAAATCCTGCTGCCCTGAGATTGGTGCTCCTCGTTATGTTTAGAAGTCAAAATGATCGCGGTCGTCTGTTCATTGAATACCGAATTTTTTTGTATGTGGTCAATCAGCTCATAGCAATTTAACTTGTTATCCACTAAGATAAAATCATAAGCTCTCATAAAGGCCAGTTCTATTGCCGATTCATCATCCCAAGCCATATCCACCGAATGCTTGTACTCTAATAAATGTGCACGAATGATAATACGAGCGCCTAATGAAGATTCCACCACTAAAAAACGTAAAGAATGAGCACTATCTTGCTCATTAGGAATCCAGTCATTCATCATTCACCCGATTCAAAGATAAAACTACCAAGTCACTCATTAACCTTTCATTTCCTGATATTCAGAATGCCCCTTGTGCGAGTTAAGTAAGCGCAAACCATTCGCAACAACAATTAAGCTTGCACCCATATCAGCAAATACTGCCATCCAAAGCGTTGCTACTCCTCCCAAGGCCAGAATAAAAAACACCCCTTTTATGGCAAGGGATAACGTAATATTTTGGCGAAGAATACGCGCTGTTCTTCGGCTTAAATCAATGTATAAAGGAAGCATGGCTAAATTATCGTTCATTAACGCCACATCCGCCGTTTCTAAAGCGGTATCGGTGCCTTTCCCCATCGCAAAACTAATCGTGGCTTTAGCCAAGGCAGGGGCATCATTGATTCCATCACCGACCATTCCCACTATTTTATACTGCTCCAAAAGGCGATTAATTGCTTGTAATTTTTCAGTAGGCAAGACATTTGCTTGCACCTCATCAATCCCCACTTCCTTGGCAATAGCTTGAGCGGTCAACGCATTATCCCCCGTTAACATCGCCGTTTTAAGTCCTTGTTGATGCAAGGTGTCAATTGCCCATTTGCTCGTAGCACGAAGCGTATCAGCCACCGCAAATACTGCCAAAACTACGGCTGAATTACTCAATATAACCGTCGTTTTCCCTTCTTCTTCCAAGCGTTTGAGTTCTTGCTCTACAACAAGAGAACATACCTTATTGTCTTCTGCTAATTGATGATTCCCAACGTAATAGAGTTCTTGACCAATAATGCCTTGCACCCCTCGACCGGGAAGTGCTGAAAATTGCGTTACTTCAAGTAAGGACTCATTTAGTTCATTGTTCCGCCAATACTCCACCAAAGCATGGGCAACGGGATGCTCCGAATGACTATCAAGGCTTGCCGCAAGTGCTAATAAGTAGTCTTTTGATTGTGTTTTATCGTAAACGATAAAATCAGTCACTACAGGTTTTCCTTCGGTTAAGGTGCCTGTTTTATCCAACGCAATTAATTTGAGCTGATGCCCCATTTCTAAATAACTGCCTCCTTTAATCAGAAGACCGTGCTGTGCCGCTGAAGCCAACCCGCTGACTACTGTCACCGGTGTGGAAATAACTAAAGCACAAGGACAGGCAATCACTAATAATGTTAAGGCCTTATATACCCAGTCATAAAAAGGGTAGCCAAACACCAAAGGAGGAATAAGTGCAATAAAAAGCGCAATCAAGACCATAATTGGGGTGTAATATTTTGCAAACTGGTCGACAAATCGTTGCGTTGGCGCGCGTTCACTTTGTGCCTGCTCAATGGCTTTACCAATTTTAGCAAGCAACGTATCACCTGAAGCCTTACTGACCCTAACCTCAAAAGCTCCGTGCTCATTTAAAGTGCCCGCAAACACCCCATCACCTACATACTTGCTTACCGGCATGGACTCCCCTGTAATGGGCGCCTGATTGACCGTGCTTTGTCCCGATATCAATACCCCATCAAGAGGTATACGCTCACCAGGTTTTACTTTAAACACTGCACCGACTGCGACTTCTTCTACAGGCAAAGTCTGCCATTGACCATTATCCATCTTAATCTGAGCCACCTCAGGCGCAATTTGCATGAGACTGCGGATGGCCAAGCGTGCCTTATCCAGAGAATACCGCTCGATGCGCTCAGCAAGGGCAAATAAGACGGTGACCATTGCGGCTTCTGGCCAGGCTCCTATAAACAGTGCTCCTGTGATGGCAATCAACATTAAACTATTAATGTTCATGGCTTTGGTGCGCAACGCAAGCAAACCCTTTTTAAGAGTAGGTGGGCCGCTTAAGATTATGGCCAGCACCGCAGGAAGAATAACCCAAATTGATTGCTCACTCGCCCAGAAATACGCCGTTAATTCAGAACCAAGCGCTAAAAAACCTGCCAAAGCAATAAATGGCCATGAGGAATCCACTCGCCTCTTCTCTTCTGTTGCTGAAGAGGTACTGCCCTGAGTGCGCACACTCATGCCCAATGCTTCGATTTGTTTTTGCAATACATCAATAGCAGCAAGTCGATGGTGCACGGTCACCTCTTCTGCAATGAAATTAAAGTCCAACTGCTCCACTTCAGGAACTGCCTCTAATTGCCTCCTGATTAATTGCTCTTCAGACGGGCAATCAAGGCCTGCAACAAAAAAAGTGGTTAAGGTGAGCGGCTTTGTCATAATGAGCTCCCACATTGGCCGCAAAATTTCGCCCCTGCAGCAACAGTGGCGCCACAAGCGCATTGAGTATTCTCAAGGCCACTACCACATTGACTGCAAAAGCGCGACCCAGGAGCAAGAGAGCCCTTACAGCGTGGGCAGCTCAACCCTCCTGATTCAGGATTATTGGAGTAGTTACCGTGTTTGCTTCTTTGACCATGATGAGATTTTCCATATCCACCAGAGTGGCCACCAAGATAATTGCCAAGCATTCGTTTTAAAAAACTCATGTTAATTCTCCGTCTCTTCAGTAAAGTGTTTGAGCATGTCTGCAAGAATACAACGCACATGGACGTCATAAATGCTGTAGTAAATATGTTTGCCATCGCGATTGGCCATTAGAAGCCTGGCTGAGCGCAATAAACTTAAATGATGGCTGGCTAAGGGCACTGAAAGTTGCAATTGTTCCGCCAATTCCGAAACTGATTTAGGTCCTTCAAAGCAGACTATAAGGAGCTTTAGGCGATTAGGCTCGCCCATCAAATGTAAGATATCGCTTAAGGTAATGATTTGGTCTTGAGTTAGCATCATCAGTCAAACAGTTAAATAAGTATTTAACTATTAATATAGCCAAATACATGGTTTTGTCAAATCACTATATCCCGAGTTGTGTTGCACTTTATGTAGACAATTAATTTCATATCGTTAGCAAAGAGGAATAACAACTATTTAAAATGAGCGTCTCATTAAAGACAGCGCATGCTGTTAACGATTGCAACACTTTAATGGTTTTATCTACTTTTCCTTTTTAATGAATGAGATGCTTCCGGCTCTTTCCAAAATAGCAGCATCGACTAAATCGAAATTATCGGTATTTAACCTCTGTCGTAATTGTTCTAACAGATCATTTTCACTGATACTGAAACGACGCATGTTATTATAATTGAATGTTCCATTTTCTATTAGGTAATGAGAACATCCTTTAAATAGAAACCCGATACCCTTAAAATAAAAACAGAGTTTAGATAATATAAAGTGGAATATTATCAGCGTGATCAAACCTTCTACAGTAAGTCCCAATGAGTTTGCCCCTACAATCCCCCTGCTGATCAACCCTCCAGAAATGGTAATGATTAAAAAATCTAACGGAGTATTTAAACTAAACCGATGATTGGTAAAACGGATACATAGCACACTTAAAACAAATAGAATCAAACAACGGATCCAGGCACAAATATATCCCTGACCACTATTAATCCAATCAATATATTCCATCAATTATCCTTACAAGTGCGTTACAGACAGCTCATGTGGGACGGAAAATTTCTAACTGTTTTAGCCATGAAACTCCCTATTCTACTTATTGGTGCGATGATTTTTATAAAATCGCTACTTACTCAGAACTTTTTTTCTTCGCTCATGAAATAAGTAATACAAGCCTGGTAACACGAGTAAGGTCAAAAAGGTGGACGAGATGATGCCACCGATAACCACAGTTGCCAAAGGTCGTTGCACCTCAGAGCCCGTACCCGTGGCTAAAGCCATGGGAACAAAGCCCAGTGACGCCACTAAAGCCGTCATGAGTACTGGGCGAAGCCTTGCCAGCGAGCCTTGTAATACCGCATCTTTTAAATAAAATCTTTTTTCTTCACGCAATTTATTGATAAAAGTAATCATCACCAAGCCATTTAAAACGGCAACCCCTGATAGGGCAATAAACCCCACGCCTGCTGAAATCGACAATGGAATTCCACGAAGCCATAAAGCAAACACCCCGCCCGTTAGGGCCAGCGGAATGCCAGAAAAGACTAATAAAGCATTTTTAACACTACCAAAGCTCATAAATAAGAGCAAGAAAATGCCCAGCAAAGTAATAGGAATCACAATTTGTAAGCGCGATGAGGCTGATTGGAGCTGCTCAAACTGCCCGCCCCAGGTTATCCAATAGGCACTGGGTAGTTTAACGTTTTGTTCAATACGCTGCTTGGCATCCAGGACAAATGAACTTAAATCACGTCCACGTACGTTGGCACTCACTACCACGCGACGCTTACCGGTTTCACGGCTTATTTGGTTGGGGCTTTCACTACGTACCATTTTGGCGACTTCACTTAAGGGAATGAAGTGCCGCAGGCTATCTTTAGAAGGCGGTAAGGGGATAAACACTTGCCTTAGTACATCGGTATCCATGCGTTGTGACTCCGGCAGTCGCACCACAATGTCAAAGCGCTTATCACCTTCAAAGAGCTCGCCGCCCTTCTTGCCACCCGTAGCAATAACAATGGCATCTTGTACCGTACCAATTTGTAAGCCGTACCGCGCCAAAGCATCGCGATTAATCTCCACGGTCAATAAAGGAAGACCACTGACTTGCTCAACTTTTACATCAGCGGCTCCCGGTGTTTTTTCAAGTTGCGCATCAATTTGTTCGGCAATTTTTAATAAAACCTTCAGGTCATCGCCAAACACTTTAACGGCCACATCACTACGCACCCCAGAAATAAGTTCGTTAAAACGCATTTGAATCGGTTGGGTAAATTCATAATTATTGCCGGGTATTTGCTTTATGGCTTCTTCAATTTCCTGTACCAATTCTTGTTTGGTTTTCTTAGGATTGGGCCAGTCTTTACGCGGTTTTAACATAATAAATGTATCGGCGAAGTTCGGTGGCATGGGATCGGTGGCTACTTCTGCAGTACCAATCTTGGCAAAAACATTGTTCACCTCAGGAAATTGTTTCACCCGTTTTTCGACCATATCCTGCATGGCAATGGATTGAGTAAGGCTCGTACCAGGAATACGCATGACCTGCATGGCAATATCCCCCTCGTCAAGGCTTGGAATGAACTCACCGCCCAGACGAAAAGCAATCAATAGACTCACCAGAACTAATGCAACTGCTGCCCCAATCACGCCAATTCGCGCATGAAAGCAACGCCTTAAAACCCGTTCATAGCCTTGTGAAATATAATGTACCAACCAGTTTTCTTTTTCTTGAACGCGACCATTTAGAAAAATGGCAACTGCTGCTGGAACGAATGTTAAGGCAAAGAGCATGGACGCCATCAGGGCAATAATGACCGTTTCAGCCATGGGTAAAAACATTTTCCCCTCCACACCGGTAAGGGTTAGGATGGGTAAATACACCACAGTAATGATAAATACCCCGAAAATACTGGGGCGAATAACCTCGGTCGTGGCATAAGCAATTACTTTTAGTCGCTCTTCAAGGTTTAATAAACGCTTGACCTCATGCTGTTGTTCACCCAAATGTTTGATGCAATTTTCAACAATAATCACCGCCCCATCGACAATCAAACCAAAATCAAGTGCGCCTAAGCTCATCAAATTGGCACTGATTTTATTAGTGACCATGCCGGTAATGGTCATGAGCATGGATAAAGGAATGACCATTGCGGTAATTAAGGCTGCACGAATATTGCCTAGAAATACAAAAAGAATGATACAAACGAGTAGGGCCCCTTCGAGCAAATTATTTTTCACGGTATTAATGGTGGCATTCACAAGCTCAGTACGGTTGTAGACCGTAACCGCCTCAACCCCTTCAGGAAGGGATTTGTTGATTTCTTTCATTTTGGCAGCCACACGCTCAGAAACAGTGCGGCTATTTTCGCCCAGGAGCATAAACACCGTTCCCAAAACCACCTCTTGACCCTCTTCAGTTGCAGCCCCCGTACGAAGCTCTTTGCCAAGCGCCACATCAGCCACATCACGAATACGAACCGGTGTGCCCTCAAAGCTTGCCACCACAATATTTTCAATATCAGGAATGTTTTGCACTTGTCCTGGTACGCGAATTAAATTTTGTTCGCCATTACGCTCAATATAGCCTGCGCCCACGTTCGCGTTGTTACGTCGAAGTGATTCGACTACATCGGTTAGGCTTAAGTTGTAACGTACTAATTTTGCGGGATCTGGAGTGATGTGAAATTGCTTCTCATAGCCACCGATGGTATTGACCTCGGCAACGCCCTCTACATTGCGCAGCTGCGGCTTGATAATCCAGTCCTGCACCGTGCGAAGTTCCATGGGGTTATATTGTTTTTCTTTAGGAAGATTAAATTTATTGGTCACCGTATACATAAAAATCTCGCCAAGCCCCGTGGAGATAGGACCAAGGGAGGTTTCTACTTCCGGTGGCAACTTATCTTTTACTTCTTGCAAACGCTCATTAATTAATTGACGCGCAAAATAGATGTTGGTGCCGTCTTTAAATATCACAGTTACTTGCGATAATCCATAACGAGAAAGAGAGCGGGTGTAATCCAAATTAGGCAAGCCGCTCATGGCAAGCTCAATAGGAAAGGTAATGCGTTGCTCTACCTCATACGGTGAATAGCCAGAGGCTTGCGTGTTGATTTGTACCTGCACATTGGTAATGTCGGGTACTGCATCAATAGGCAGTTTTTGAAAGTTATACACGCCAAAAAGAGCCAGCAACAAAGTAAACAACAGGATAAACCAGCGGTGTTTGAGTGAAAATCGTATGATTTTTTCCAGCATGTTTTATCCTTAGTCCTCGTGGCTTGCGCCTTCCTTGCCAAGTTCTGCCTTGATGAAAAAGCTGTTCTTAGTGACATACTTTTGCCCAGCATTCAAGCCTGAAAGCACTTCAGCCCATTGATTATCCTGCTGGCCTAGGGTGACAGGAGTTGCTTCAAAAAAATTCCCTTGTTGGACAAACACCACCTCTTGTTCCCCCATGCGTTGAATTGCTGAGAGACGAACAGCCACCGGAACGGTTCTTTCTTTAATAATAATCTCCCCATTCACATACATGCCTGGAAGCCACAGCCGAGGCGTATTGGACAAAACCGCACGGGCCAGTGTCGTTTGACTGTCTTCAATTCCTAACGGTGAAATATAGAAAATAGTGCTCGTTGAATCAGGCGTTCCTTCATCACCGGTTACTCTGACTGTCATGCCTTTTTTCACTAAAGACGCTTCTTTACGGTATAAGGTAAAATCAGCCCAGACATCATTTAAATTAGCCACATCGTAAATTGGTTTGGTGCCTTGTGCCAGCTCACCATTGGTCGCATATTTTTGTACGATGGTGCCCGTAATGGGTGCGTTAATCGTGTAGTTTTGTAGGCTTTCATTGCTCTCAATAGTGACTAATGGCTCACCTTTTATCACTTCTTCGCCTAAGATTTTATTCATGGTTTTAATAATGCCTGCATAACGGGGGTATATAGGTGCCATCGTGTCGCGATTGGGTACTATTTTTCCGACTACTTTTAATTGGGTTTTTATGATTTGCTCTTGAGCCGTTTCAGTTTGGATGTCTGCGGCAGCAAGGGTTGCGGGAAGAAGCTTCACGCGCCCCTCATAGCTTGGATAATTCCATTGATAGGTTTTGCCTGATAATGTGAGTTTAACAGCCACATCAAACGAATGAGGCTCGGGAATGGCTTGATTGCTTTGTAGAAAGCCATCATTAGGTTCAAAAGTAATACGGTCTTTATTTTGATTAAATCGCGTAAGCTCAAGAGTAAGCGTGGTATCAGCAGACAAAGCCTGCTTATCGTTTTGATAAAGATAGGCACGAAAATGAGGGGGCATTCCTTGGCTAAAGAGAACAAGCTCAAGACTTACATTCTCTTGCTTTAGCAATCGACCCCCATGAGGCCCTTTTTCAACCACTTCTTCGGTTTTCTCACCCATACTGGCCTCATTAGCCCACGTACTCGATGCATTTAAACTCACCAGGAATAAAAACAACATGAGAAAGGCTTTTAGTGACAGGCAGTTCATTTACTCTCCTTGGTCGGATGAAGGCCCAAAAGTCCAGTGAGTTGAATTAATGTTTTATGAAAATCAGCATGGGCCTGCTGATAATGGCGTTCTTCTTCAAATAAGGTGTTTAAAGAAAGCGATAATTCAATGTAGGTGTAACGCCCCATTTTGTAGCCCTCTTGAGCCAAGGTAATGGATTTTCGCGCGAGAGGAAGCAAGGAGTTAGTCACAAGATTGGCTTCATACTGACTTTGTTGGGCTTGTAAAAACACGGTGTAGACGTTCTGTCGCACATCAAGACGTGCGCCTTGGTACATATGGGCTGTTTGGGTGTATTGCGCTTCAGCAGTGAGAATTTTTCCTTGATTTCTATCAAATACAGGAACTTGGGCGTACGCTGAGGCAACTAGGGCATTGCTGTCATCATCTTCAAAATGACGTCCGCCTAATTGAATGTTTAAATCAGGCCATACGGCCTTCTTAACTGCGGTGATGGTGGCGCGCTTGGCTTGTAACTGAATGTGTAATTGTTGCAATTGCGGGCTTTGCGGCAGTTTCTTAATTAATTGCGACCACTTTAAGGTCACATCAGGCAGGCCTTTATCGACCAATGGGCGGTCTTCCCTTAAGCCATCGCCTAAGAGTCGTGATAATTTAGCGCGTTGCGCTAGAGCGTCTCTGCCTGCCTTTTTCTCTTGAATACGCGCATCGCCTAAGCGTACTTGAGCCAGGCGCAAATCCAGTTCAGCACCCGCACCTGCTTTTACGCGCCTATCAATGGCCACCACAATCTCTTGATTTAATCGAGTTAATTTTTTTGTTACCTGATGCCACTGACCCGCATACAACGCATCCACATAAGTCATCCCCACATTAATGTAGAGTGTTGCCTTATACACCTGAATTTGCGCCAAGGAAGCCAGGTAATCACCATAGGTGGCTTTTTGTTGGTAATAAAGGCGATTTCCTAAAGGAATAGGCTGAGTAATCGAGGCCGTGGTTTCGGCCGCTTCATAACTGGAATAGCTACCTGAACCACCAAAATTTTCTGCAGTTAAAGTCAATTGCGGATTGGGGTAAAGCCCGCTTTGAATAAAAGTGCCGCGCATCGCGCGCGCCTTATCCATTTCGGCTTGTAGCTCGGGGTTATTGCGATAAGCAATGCCCAGGGCTTGTTTGAACGTCAAAGGAGTGGCTGCAAGCCCTTCGTTCATCAAAAGGCTCATGGCACTACAAAGGACTGAATAAAATAAATAACGCATTCCCTACCTATTAAGTAATCCATACTAAACTTTATGATTCCAGTGTACCTTGATTTTGAGTCTTAATACATCCTATAGCTAAAAAATGAAGGAATATCTGATGCTAATCCACTGAAATAATTCTCATATTGGTATACACTGCTCTTATACCTCCTCGTCCTATTTATTCTATGTTCATGCGATTGTTCTTTATTTTATTCATGCTCATAACTGCTGAGCTAAGGGCCCAATCATTAACCATCGGAATGGTAGCATACGATCCACCGTTTTCAATGAATGCCGACCAAAATCATTTCTTTGGATTTGACATCGAGCTCATGACTGAACTATGCAAACAAATCAAAGCCCAATGTCAATTTAAACCCATGCTGTTTGACGCGCTGTTTACCGACCTAAATACTGGTAAAATTGACTTGGCTATAGCCGCAATTACCATCACGAACGAACGACAGCAATCCTTTCTTTTTAGTCTTCCCTACCTGGCCAGTGAAGCACGTTTTATCACTACAACGAACAACTCGATTCGTAACCTTGAGAAGCTAACCAATAAGAAGATAGGCATTATTGAAGGCGCTCTCTTTAAGCAATTAATTGCTCAGAAATTTAAAAACAATTCGCTTAAAGAATACCCCTCGACCAATCAATTAATCACTGCCCTAAATCAACATGAAGTCGATGTCCTATTGATGGATGATTTTTCAGCCGATTATTGGATAGCTAATAATACCCGTTTATTTAAGGGAGTAGGGAAACCTTTTCCTGTAGGCATTGGTTATGGCGTTATGGCTAAAATGAGCTCTCTGGCGTTAATCAATCAAATCAATAAAGCACTAAAACAGGTTGAAAAAAATGGATTCTATTTGTCTTTATATCAAAAATATTTTCACACCATACCCATGCATTAATAGTAAGCGCTCCAAGAACCACAGGCTTACAATTTACAACTTAGGGGTATAATCTAAGCCAATATTCCAAGGCAACAGTTTTTCATAATCATCAACACTGTTGCAAAGAGGAGCGTTCTTTAACAACATGACATAGTAATGATAAGGGTCGAGATTGTGTAATTTAGCCGTTCTGATGATACTGAAGTGTAAACACAAGGCCTCAGCACCTTCAACAGAGGCGCAAAACAAGAAGTTCTTTCGAGCAATGACCAAGGGTTTGATTTCTTGTTCAGTAAGATTGTTATCGATTTCCAGACGCCCATCATCTAAAAAGCGCATCAGTCCATCTCTATATTTAACACAGTAATTGAGTGCTTTCCCAAGCGGTGATTGGGGCAAAGTTGTAGGATAGACCTTATCAACCCATGTATTAAAGGCTTCCATGAGTGGTTTGGATTTTTCCTGACGCAACTGGTGACGTTGGTCTGGATTCAGTTGATTATTTTTAGCCTCACGCTCTATTTTATAAAGCTCTTTAAAAAAGCGCATGGCTTCTTTGGCAATGCCTTTGCCTTTATTAGATTGGGCAATAGGTTCAAATTTTCTGCGCGCATGCGCGTTGCAATTGACAATGTGCGCATTGCTGCTACCCACAAGTTCAAAAAAATTGTCACCATCGACATGTAAATAGCCATTGAATCCGACAAACCAATCGTAAATAAATTGTTTGTGCTCCACATCGTTGTAGTCACTCATGTTACGCACGATCTATTTTAAGCAGCCATATTTTTAAGCTCCCGCCATGCAAGCTGATTTGCTCTAAGGATCAATCTGTACTTAATGGCAAAATGATTTAATTGAGTTTTTATCTTCAACAATTCCAGCTTGCAGTATGCAATAATAGAAGCATAAATATGATTACACTGAGTTTTAACGGTTCGAGTGGGCGACTTGGTTAAGCTTGCATTTTGCTTAATTGATTTGTGATACTCTTCAATCCGCCACCGTTTCTGGTACACTTCATAAAGACGTTCGGCACTACTTGGCATGTCATTAGAAACAAGATAGAGAATTCCTGTTGAACCGTTTTCGTTTTTGAACACTTTTTTCAGGAGCCTCACGGGGAAGTCTAGGCCTTTAAGCCAGACTGTGTGGGCTACATCCTCTTCTAATTCTAAAGCTCTTACTTGTTGGTACCGTCCGTTTTTGGCCTCGTTTTCAGATAAAGCTAACGTGCGGTTAGATTTAATCCCAATGATAAACGATTTTTGAAGGTCTTTATGGATGTGAACCATATTGGCCTTCGAGCCAAACCAGTTGTCTGCAAGCACATAATCAAACATCACTTTATTGGTAATGGCCTGAGTAATCAGGTTTTGAAATAATTGATTTTTGGTAACCGATGATTTTCTTCTGGCTTGTTTGGTTTTAATATCACAATAGGCAACATCTTTTTTAATCACCTCATACCCTATGGGTACACTGAAGTCAGCATAGCGAACCATGCATGACAAGATGTTGATTCCTTTGAGCACGCTCCCTTTAGCATGAGAGTAATGCCAACAATTAATTTCATTCTCATCCGTGTAGGGTTTCTCTTCGATGGAGTCATCCAGTATTAAGACACCACCAACCGTTTCTTGCGACCTCACTGGCTTTTTTACATAGCGCCAAAGGGATTTTGAATCAAAAGACTCAAAACGAAGAAATCGAGTCACCTTGTCATGCGCAAATGCTCCATCAACCAAATCAGATAATCCGGTGGCTGTCGCATATTTGTTCTGACAAATTAAATAATCACTATAAAGATCAAGCATATCCATTTAACTTCCTCCCTAAAATAAGGACGAAATTCTAATGCTTTTTATTCAAACTACAAGGTCATGTGCGTAACATGAGTAAGTGAAATAGCTATGGCGCTGTGAAATAGAAACATCATGAACCATCTCCTTTGTGCTCAGTTTTTTTCCCAAGATGTGGGATAAAAGCCGGAGTAGCCGCTGCATAACGTTTATATTCTTCACCAAATTCCACCAGCACCTCTTTTTCTTCACGACGAGCCAAGCGGATATATATGTAGACAAGTATAGGAAACATCACTAAGGTAATCAAAGTTGGCCATTGCAATAAAAAGCCTATCATTATGATAATAAAACCATCGTATTGAGGATGACGCACTTTGGCATAGAGTCCATCGGTTGCTAAGCGATGTTGCTGCTGTGCTTTGTACAGGGTGTTCCACGCTGATGCAACCATAAGAAAACCAATAACGATTAAGATATTGCTTGCAATGTGGAATGGGTCAAAGTGAGGATCTCCTTTTAAGCCAAAAAGATTGTGTAACAAATGTCCATTTTCATGTGAATAAAAGTTCACCCCGGGGTAGTATTTCGACAGCCAGCCAGAAAGTAGATAAATAGTCAGTGGGAAGCCATACATTTCTGAAAAATAGGCGATAACAAAAGCTGAAAAAGTACCCCAGCTTCGCCAATCTGTTTTAGTTTTAAATTGCGTAAAACTGTAAGCAAATAAAATAAAAATGGCTGAGTTAATAATCACGAGTAGCCAAAGATTATAACCGTAGGTAGCATGTTCCATGTTATGTTAATCCTTTTCTTGCTGTGATTTGTCATTATTTTGTTGATGATCATGGTGGTCATGTCCGTGATGCATAAAAAGATGCATCAGAGGACATAATAACAAGAGCAATAACGGTAATAGGTTAAAGAGATGTGCTCTATGCTCCGTAAAAAGGTAATACCCCATCGCCAGGAGTAAAAAAAGGGTAACTATTCCTGGCACAGTAAACCACCAATTTTGGGGATGATTCTTTTCTCTAAGGTGAGCCTCTTTTTTATGTTCATTCATTATTATTGTCCTTGATAATGAATTAATTTTTATTAAAGTTATTCTAATGATAGTCTATTTTTGGGCTCATGTTGTTTCTTGTTGTATCTGAAATAGATATTATTGAAATAAGGTGATGAAGGATTGCAATTTTGTTGAAGATGTATCATGGTATTGGTTTCTAAAGTGGGGGTAAGAACAGGCGGTTTGAGCACCACGAGAGTTCATGGGTAATGTGATATAGGTAATTTGCGATGCGAATAAGATAGAGATTATAAAAATATTGGGTGGATCAGTGAGAATAGGCATGGAGCATAAGAACAATCCTACAAATCAAGGCACTATTATTTCTGTGCGCGGTAGCGTAGTCGATGTTTTATTTTCGGATTATTTACCGCCTATCTATTCATTATTACGCGCAGGTCAAAAGGGACAGGTGGCTATTGAAGTACTAGCACAGCTTGATGCCCATCGTGTGCGAGGTATTGCGCTAACCCCAACCCAAGGTCTTGCACGCGGTATGTTGGTAGAGGATACCGGAGGTCCTCTGAAAGCACCTTTTGGTAAGGAAATTTTAGGTCGAATGTTTAATGTGTTTGGAGAAATAATTGACCAAAAGGAAGTACTCCCAAACATTCAATGGCGTACTATTCATAGAAATCCTCCACCTTTAGCTCATCGCTCTATTAAATCAGAAATCTTTGAAACGGGTATTAAAGTAATTGATGTGTTGGCTCCGCTTGAGCGAGGTGGTAAAGCCGGTTTATTTGGTGGTGCGGGTGTGGGTAAGACCGTCTTACTCACAGAAATGATTCATAACATGATCAAGCAACATGAAGGGGTAAGCATTTTTTGTGGCATAGGTGAGCGTTGTCGTGAAGGCCAGGAACTGTACCATGATATGAATGAGGCTGGGGTTTTATCCAATATGGTCATGGTCTTTGGGCAGATGAATGAATTACCAGGGAGTCGTTTTCGTGTCGGGCATGTCGCATTAACTATGGCCGAGTATTTTCGTGATGATGAGCATCGTGATGTATTACTGCTTATTGATAATATTTTTCGTTTCATTCAAGCAGGTTCAGAAGTTTCGGCATTGATGGGGCAGATGCCTTCACGCCTAGGCTATCAACCGACGATGAATACAGAACTTTCAGAATTAGAAGAGCGTATTGCTAATACGGATGCGGGGGCTATCACTTCAATTCAAGCAGTTTATGTTCCTGCCGATGATTTTACTGATCCCGCTGCAGTGCATACCTTTTCACATCTTTCAGCATCCATTGTTCTTTCGCGCAAACGTGCCAGCGAAGGTTTTTTCCCAGCAGTAGACCCTTTGCAATCGAGTTCCAAAATGGCGATGCCCAGTGTTGTCGGTGAACGGCATTATCATTTAGCTCAAGAAATTCGAAGAACATTGGCACAATATGAAGAGCTTAAGGATGTGATTGCGATGCTTGGTTTAGAGCAACTGTCATCTGATGATCGTAAGGTTGTTGCTCGCGCACGACGATTGGAGCGTTTTCTCACCCAGCCGTTTTTTACTACAGAACAATTTACTGGACTTAAAGGAAAACTGGTGAGTCGTGAAGATGCATTAGAGGGGTGTGAGCGTATCTTACAAGATGAGTTCAAAGATTATCCTGAAAGTGCGTTTTATATGATTGGCACCATTGATGAAGTAAAGAAACCAACACCATTGCAATCGGAGAAAAGTAGTGCCTGACTCCCTAATGAATCTGAAAATTCTTTTGCCCTTCCAAATTTTTGCACAGAAGACTGGAGTGCTTCGTATCGTTGTGGAAACGGAACAAGGATCTTTTGGATTATTACCACAACGACTTGATTGCATTGCCGCTTTATGTCCAGGCATTCTCACCTATGAAACTGAAGCAGAAGGGGAGGTTTATGTAGCCGTTGATGAGGGCACATTGATTAAGACTGAAAGACAGGTACTGGTTTCGGTACATAACGCGATTGGTGGAAAAGATCTGGATACCTTATATGAATCCGTGCAGAATGAATTCTTAACTACAAGCGAGCAAGAACGAAATGCGCGTGTTGTACTTGGCAAGTTGGAAAGCGCTTTTGTTCGTCGCTTTGTGGAGATATCACATGGCTAAAAACTCATCAAAGAAAGATGCATTCGTTAAACAAATTGGAAGCAAAGTGGCGCAAAAAAGAAAAGCAAAACGCCATGCCAGGTTCATTATTTGGTCTGGTTTGGGTATGATGGGATTAATTGGTTGGTCCATAGCAGCTCCGACGTTACTTGGTGTCGCATTGGGCCATATATTGGATATGCATTATCCAGGAAAACACTCTTGGACACTCACCCTCATGATTATTGGCTTGATTTTAGGCTGCGTTAATGCTTGGTATTGGGTGGCCAAAGAGGATAAGGAAATACACAAGGAGCAGAAAAATGACGATGAATGAGTTCGGAATTCTGTTACTAGCACTGGTTGAAGGGATGTTGATTGGTGGATTTTTCTATGGAGGACTTTTATGGACTGTCCGCCAAGGCATTTCATCAAAACGTCCGGCACTTTGGTTTATGAGTAGTTTTTTACTGCGTACAGTTATTGTCCTCGCAGGTTTTTATTTTGTTTTAATAGAAGGTCAATGGCTGAAGTTGCTCATTTGCTTGCTAGGATTTGCCCTTGCCCGTTTTATTTTAACACGGATATATGGGCCAGAGGCTAAGCAAATGCATTGGGCACCGGAGACAACTAATGCGTCTTAGTCCTGATGACATCATTTTCTGGCACTATGGTTTTTTTAAACTTAATGCAACGATTGTGGTTACCTGGGGGCTTATGTTGGTACTGGCGATGGGTTCCTATCTAATTACACGAAAGCTCTCAACGACTCACAAACGCTCTCGTTGGCAAAACTTTTTAGAAATGCTTATCATTACCGTACAACAACAAATTAAAGAGGTAGGGCTTAGCTCTCCTCATCAGTATCTTAGCTTTCTTGGCTCGCTTTTTCTATTCTTAGCTACTGCTAATTTATTTATTATTATTCCTGACTATGAGCCACCCACAGGCTCCTTGTCGACTACAGCAGGGCTTGCACTTTGTGTTTTTGTGGCTGTGCCCTTATTCGGAATTAAGGATCAAGGCCTCTTGGGCTATTTAAAAACGTACCTGGAACCTACTTGGATTATGTTGCCTTTTAATCTGATCAGTGAACTCACGCGTACTTTGGCGCTTGCGGTTCGTTTATTTGGTAATATGATGAGTGGAACCATGATTCTTGCCATTTTATTGACCATTGCCCCTTTTGTTTTCCCAGTCTTTATGAGCGTGCTCGGTCTTTTAACGGGTATGGTTCAAGCCTATATTTTTACCATTTTGGCATTGGTCTATATTGCTGCTGCCACACGTACCCGTGAATTACCCCAAGAGCCTGAGGCAAAAGTAATTCCTGGTGCGGACATCAAGTGAACTTAGAGGAATAATAGAATTTAATTTTAAAGGAAGAGTACATTATGGACAATACAACCCTAATTGGAATTGTTGCCATTGCTTCGATCATTAGCGCTGGTATTACTATTGGTTTTGGTGCAATAGGTCCAGCCTTAGGTGAAGGACGCGCAGTAGCTATGGCATTAAGTTCATTAGCACAGCAACCTGATGCCGCGAGCTCCATTACACGAACGTTGTTTGTGGGGCTTGCTATGATTGAATCTTTAGCCATTTATTGTTTTGTGGTGTCTATGATTCTTATTTTTGCGAACCCATTTTGGAATTATGTGATTACTCAGGCGGCGGGGAAATAAACCATGTTAATTGATTGGTTTACTGTTATTGCACAAGTAATCAATTTTCTCATTTTAATTTGGTTACTCAAACGCTTTTTATATCATCCCATTCTGCATGCGATCGATGCGCGAGAAGAGCGAATCGCCTCGGTGATTGCGGCGGCTAGTGCAAAAGAAGCTGAAGCTCAAAAAGAGCGGGATACACTTCACAAGCAGAATGAAGAATTCAACCAACAACGCGCACTGCTCCTGAAAGAAGCAACTGATGAGGTAACTGTTGAACGTAAGCGACTTACTGATGAGGCCAGATGCGAAGTTGATGATTTACGCGTGCAATGGAAAGAATCATTGAGAAGAGAACAATTCAACTTACGCCAAGAAATTACCACTCGCATTGAAGAAGAGGTTTTTTCTCTTACAAGAAAAATATTCATTGAGCTTGCAAATACTCACTTTGAATCCCAGCTTATAGATCGGTTCCTTAAGAACCAAGATGAAGTAAAAGAACAACTGGCGTCAATGACTAAAGACTCATCTTTTGGGGTACTCATACGCTCAGGATTTGAGCTTTCGTCAGCCCAACGACATGCCCTTGAAAAGGGTGTCAATGAAATTATTGGTCCCGATACCGACATTTCGATTCAGTTTGAGACCTCTTCTCATCTGATTACGGGTATTGAGCTGGTCATTAATGGACAAAAGATTGGATGGAATGTGGCAGATTACTTAAGCGATTTGCAAAATCACGTGGACGCATTTTTTCAAGAACAATTCAAATCGGATTTTAAAACACTGAGTCATTGACGATGGAATCGAACAATCTACACGAGATTATCAACACTACGTTCGCAGGAATCAGCCAAGTGCGTGACGCTTTTAAATGGCAATGCACACCTCGTGAAGTAGGTACCATTAGTATGATTTCCACAGGCATTGCTAAGGTTCGAGGCCTTCCTGGTGTCGGTTTTGAAGAATTAGTCCAATTTCCTGGAGATGTATTTGGCATTGCATTTGATATCGAAGAGGATGAGATTGGTGTGGTTCTCCTTGGTGAATACGATCATCTACGAGCAGGTGATGAAGTAGAACGCACCGGACGTGTTATGGATGTTGCAGTAGGCAGTGGATTGATAGGACGGGTAATTGATCCATTAGGCCGGCCACTCGACGGAAAAGGACCTTTAGTTTTGAGTAAACGTCTCCCTATTGAACGGCCTGCACCTTCGATTATGGACAGAGCAGCGGTCACTGTTCCTTTACAGACGGGAATTAAGGTGATCGATGCGCTTATTCCCATTGGACGAGGTCAGCGGGAATTGATCCTTGGTGACAGACAATCAGGTAAAACGGCAATAGCTCTTGACACCATACTCAATCAGCATGATCAAAATGTGGTCTGTATTTATTGCGCTATTGGTCAAAGGACTTCAGGGGTAGCTAAAGTTATAGCAACATTGAATGAAAAAAAAGCGTTTGCTTACACCATTGTAGTAGTTACTGAAGGTAATGAGGCACCCGGTCTTGCATACATCGCACCTTATGTTGCAACCAGTATCGCAGAGCATTTCATGGAGCAAGGTCAAGATGTATTGATTGTTTATGATGATCTGACCCATCATGCTCGAGCCTATCGCGAACTCTCTTTATTACTGCGACGTCCACCTGGTCGTGAAGCATTTCCTGGGGATATTTTTTACATTCATTCTCGACTTCTGGAACGTGCAACACATTTACATGAGCGACTGGGGAACGGTTCGATTACAGCACTTCCTATTATTGAAACCGAAGCAGAGGATATGTCTGCTTATATTCCTACCAATCTTATTTCAATCACTGATGGACAAATTTATCTCTCCCCATCACTGTTTGAATTAGGCATGCTTCCTGCAGTGGATGTCAGTCGCTCGGTATCAAGGGTTGGCGGAAAAGCACAGCGCGCTGCCTATCATGAAGTAGCAGGGGATCTCAAATTGGCTTATGCGCAGTTCGAAGAACTTGAGAGTTTTGCCCGATTTGGGGCACGCTTAGATGAGGCGTCTCGTAAAATCCTAGAACACGGATGGCGAATTCGTTCATGCCTTAAACAACAGGAATCTGCTCCGGTAGCTGTAATCGCCCAAATAACTGTTTTATTCGCTTTAACCGCTGGATATTTTGATCTGATTCCGCTTGATAAGATGAGTGAGGCAGAGCATGCTCTAATTGGTGGGGTGAACGTTATTCCTGGAGAAGTTGGTGAGCGGCTAATCACTGGAAAGGTATTGAGTGATGAAGATCGTAAGCTGATTTTGCAACTGGCTAAAAAAGTGCTTGTTGTTTTTGAATCAGCACCGGATAGAAAGAACATCAAAATCTCGATATAAGAGAAGAGCATGAGTGATACTACTGCAAGTTTACATCGAAAGATCACCGGTGCTGAAGAACTTCAATCGGTTGTGCGCACGATGAAAGCTTTAGCTGCTGCAAGCATTGGCCAATATGAGAAGTCGGTTCAGGCTTTGACTGATTACTACCATGCATTGGAACTCGGATTATCTGTTTGTTTTCGAGATATGAAACTCAAAGTTGGACAGGTAAAAGAAAAAACGGGTGTAGGTGAAATAGGCGCAGTTGTATTTGGTTCCGATCAAGGATTAGTCGGGCAATTTAATGACTTAGTAGCAGAATATGCCTTTAAGACTCTGAGTGTGTTACCAGGAACACTCCATGTATGGGCTGTTGGTGAGCGTGTTTATGGGCGCATGAACGATATTGGCTTACCTTTGTGTGGACTTTTTTCAGTCCCTAACTCCATTAAAGCAATTTCTCCTTTAGTAGAACAAATTTTGATTGAGAGTGCGATATTCCATGATGACATTGAAATCAATGAGCTGTATCTTTTCTATAATCGTCATGTGACCGGGGCCGTTTATCAGCCTACAGGGCAACGGTTACTGCCGCTTGATGAACAATGGCGATATCAATTGTCGCAATTACCTTGGCCGACAAAGAAATTGCCGCAAATCTTAGGGGATAGGACGACTACCTTGCGCGCTTTAATTCGCGAATATCTTTTTGTTTCACTATTTAGGGCCTGTGCTGAATCACTAGCAAGCGAGAATGCGAGTCGGCTCATTTCGATGCAGCGTGCAGATAAAAATATTGATGAATTACTCGAATTACTTAATCGAACCTTTCATCGTTTTCGTCAAGAAAAAATTGATGAGGAATTATTTGATGTCATCTCGGGTTTTGAGGCATTGTGTGTTCCTAAAGGTTCTAAATAACGCCACAACTTGGATTAGTTAAAAATAAAGAGTATAGTGATGTTTTAAATAATTTAAATGAATTTGTAAGTAATTGGGATATTGCTTCATGAAGTTGATTAGTTTTAAATCAACGCAACTGTTGATGAAAGGGATTTTGGGATTATTATCGACAATTACTGTTGTATGGTCATTAAATGCCTATGCAGCTCGATTATCAACACCCCTTTCTTTTTTTGAAGCAGGACAACTTGCAATCCAACAGGCTCCTGAGTTGAAACGTTTGCGCGCGGATGCCTTAGCATTAGATCAAAAAGCCATTGCGGATAAACAATTACCCGATCCCAAATTAATGGCGGGAACTCTTAATGTGCCTACCAATAACTTTAGTTTTACGCAAGATGAGATGACCATGATTATGGGAGGCCTGGAACAACGTTTTCCACCTGGACATTCTTTAGCAATCAAATCACGACAAACCCTCGCTGAGGCAAGAGCAACGCGTGAGCGCTTCCAAGAGCAGTCGCTTGCAGTATTGCGTACTGTAAGAGAGGCTTGGCTTGAATTATATTATTGGGAACATGCAGGAGAGATTATTCGTACCAATCGTCAATTATTCAGGTACTTACTGAAAGTTGCACAATCACAATATGCTGCAGCAAAAGTGACTCAATCGGATGTGCTGCAAGTACAATTAGAATTATCCCATTTGGATGACAACCAAGTTCAAATTAAAGAACAGATTGAGCAAGTCCGGGCAAAATTGGGGCGTTGGGTCGGTCAAGAAGAAGCCAAACGTCCACTGAGTGCTCATTTACCTCACTTACCTAAGCCACCACCATTAAGTGTGTTACAAACTAAAATGCAGTCTCATCCTTTATTAAAAGCAGATTTAGGAACGATTAATGCAAGTCGCGAAGCAGTTGCTCTGGCAAAAGAGCAATTTAAACCGGGTTTTGTATTGGATGTAAGTTATGGGGTGAGACAAGGTCATATGGATAATGGGACACCTCGTGCGAATATGTTGACTGCACAAGCAACAATTGATTTACCCATTTTCCCACGTCATCGTCAAACGCCACGTTTAAAAGCAAAATATCTTAATTTAGAGTCTGCTTTCTTAGATAGAGCCGCACATTATCGCGATTTAAAAGAAATGCTTATTGGATCTTATGCGACATGGACGCAGTTGATACGACGTGAGACTTTGTTTACCCAAAAACTTATGCCAGAGGCAGCACAAAATGCAACAGCAGCTTTACGTGCCTATCAAAGTGCTACAACGGATATGACCACGGTTTTGCGTGCCTATACAGGCCAGCTCGACATCAAGTTGGAGCAATTGCGCGTACAGGTGGATGAGCGTAAGACCCATGTGGCGCTTCTTTACATACAAGGAAAAACTTAGATGAAAAGGAAAATCGGTCTGCTGACGGTTATTTTACTAATAATTATTTTGATTGGGTTAATAAAATATAGTTTTTATGCCGAAAAGTCAGCCAATCAACAAAGTGCTAGCAATGAGAAAAAGCCTCTTTTTTGGATTGACCCCATGAATCCTATGGTGCGCTATAAGGAGCCAGGGGTGTCGCCAATGGGAACGAAATTGGTTCCCGTTTACGCAGATACCGAGCAAAATGCGAAAGGAGAAGTAACGATACGGATTGCACCTGAAATTGTCGATAATTTAGGTGTGCGTACTGCTCCTGTTATTGAAGGGACACTCTTTCGCAAGATTGAAACAGTAGGTTATGTAAGTCCTGATGAGAATCGAATCAGTCATATTCATTCCTATGTTGATGGGTGGATTCAGAACTTGGTTGTCAAAACTACAGCCGCGACCGTTACAAAAGGACAATTGCTCTTTCAACTGTATTCTCGTACTTTAGTGAATGCAGAAGAAGAATATTTGATTGCCCTGCAAAGCAAACAGCAGTCCCTCATTGAGGCATCTTGGCAAAAGCTACTTGCTCTGGGGATGGCCGAATCTCAAATTCAACAATTGAAGAAAACGCATAAAACAAGTCATTTGATTGATATTTATAGCCCACAAAAAGGTATTGTGGCTGCGTTGAATGTTCGTGAAGGCACGCAAGTCACCCCGGAAAAGGACATCATGAGTATTGTGGATCTATCCACCATTTGGGTTATGGTAGAGGTTTTTGAACAACAAGCCTCATGGGTCAAGGTAGGTGGTCCTGCAAAAGCCGCCTTTCCTGCTTTTCCTGGTAAAACCTGGAAAGGCGCTATTGAATATGTTTATCCTGAGCTAAACCTCAAAACTCGCACGGTTAAAGTTCGCTTACGGTTTGATAACCCGGATACTTTTTTAAAGCCCAATATGTACGCGATGATTACCTTACCCGTCACTCCATTGACCAATGTGTTAAGCATCCCTAAAGAAGCGCTGATACAAACACAGGAAGGAACTCGGGTCATTGTCTCTTTAGGAGAAGGTCGATTTAAGGTGCAATCTGTCACACCCGGTATGGAATCCGGTTCGCGGGTCGAAATCTTGTCTGGATTAAAAAAAGGGGAGCTCGTGGTGACTTCAGGAGAATTTCTAATTGATTCTGAGGCGAGTCTAAAAGCAAGTTTACAGCGCTTAGATACTGAGAAGAGTAAATAAATGCATCATGAAATGAATCGCTTCATTCTAGGGGAGTATTGTCGATGATTGCGGCCATTATTCGCTGGTCCATCCAGAATCGAGCTTTTATACTTTTGGCTACTTTTTTATTGATTTTTTCGGGTATTTACATAATCAAACAAACACCATTAGACGCGATTCCTGATTTATCTGACGTACAAGTCATTGTTAAGTCATTTTATCCAGGACAGGCACCACAAATTGTCGAAGATCAAGTGACTTATCCTTTGACTACAAAACTTATTGTGGTACCAGGTGCTGAAACCGTAAGAGGCCAGTCTGCTTTTGATGATTCTTATATTTACTTGATTTTTAAAGATGGAACGGATCTGTATTGGGCACGTTCTCGCGTGCTTGAGTATTTAAGCCAAGTGCAAAACCGTTTACCGGCCAATGTCAGTACGGCATTAGGACCTGATGCAACAGGAGTTGGCTGGGTTTATGAGTATGCGTTAGTGGATACCACCGGAAAGCATGATTTATCGCAGTTAACAACCCTTCAAGATTGGTATTTAAAGTTTCAATTGCAAAAAGTGCCAGGAGTTTCTGAAGTCGCGCGAATTGGTGGGATGGTGCGTCGCTATGAAGTGGTTCTGGACCCGAGTAAATTACGTGCTTATGATTTAACACTGTCACAAGTCATTTCAGCCATTCGTGATGCCAACCAAGAAGTAGGGGGTTCTACCATTGAAATGGGGGAAGCAGACTATATAGTACGTGCCCGTGGCTATCTAAAAAAACGCTCTGATTTTGAGAATATTCCTTTAGGTGTTTCAAAACAAGGGACGCCCATTCTCTTATCTGATGTGGCCACGATTCGTCTTGGACCAGAAAATCGTCGCGGTATCGCTGAATTAAATGGTCAAGGTGAAGTGGTCGGTGGGGTGATTGTAATGCGTTTTGGTGAAAATGCCAAAAAAACCATTGAAGCGGTTAAAGCAAAATTGGCAGAACTAAAAGACAGTTTGCCACCGGGTGTAAAAATGGTTGAAACCTATGATCGTTCAAGCCTCATTCAACGGGCAGTAAGCACCCTTAAGGATAAGTTATTTGAAGAGTTTGTATTGGTTTCGATTATTTGTTTTGTCTTTTTGTTTCATTTGCGTTCGGCTTTGGTGATTATCATTACACTGCCCATTGGCATCCTGGCTTCTTTTATTATCATGTATTGGCAAGGCATCACGGCAAACATCATGTCCTTAGGAGGGATTGCTATTGCTATTGGAGTGATGGTGGACGCGGCCATTGTCATGATAGAAAACGTGCACAAGCATTTTGAGCAGACAGAAGTGACCAAAGAAAATAGGTGGCAAATTATTCAAGAAGCGACGTTACAAGTGGGGCCTTCGCTCTTTTTTTCCTTGCTGATCATTATGTTTAGTTTCCTCCCTATATTTACATTACAAGCGCAGGAAGGCCGTTTATTTGCGCCCTTAGCGTTTACTAAAACGTATGCTATGGCGTGTGCGGCTGCTTTATCCATTACCTTAGTTCCGGTGCTGATGGGTTATCTTATTCGCGGGCACATTCGTCCTGAAACCGAGAATCCTTTGAATCGGGTCTTGCAAGCAGTATATCACCCAGTGATTCAAGCAGTGCTCAAAGCACCAAAAAAGATTTTAGCCATCGCGTTCATCCTTGTGGTCATTGGTTTTTGGCCCATCACTCGCTTAGGCTCTGAATTTATGCCGCCTTTAAATGAAGGTACGCTCCTTTATATGCCCACCACGTTCCCAGCAATTTCTGTGGGTAAGGCACAACAGCTCATCCAGCAAATTGATAAACTCATTCTTACGGTTCCGGAAGTAAAATCTGCGTTTGGGAAAATTGGTCGTGCTGAAACAGCAACCGATCCTGCGTCCATGTCAATGATTGAAACGACCATTCAATTTAAGCCACAAAGCGAATGGCGTCCGGGCATGACTTTTGAAAAAATTAGAGATGAGCTCGATCAACACGTACAGATACCTGGAGTAAGTAATGTATGGGTTATGCCCATTCGTAACCGTATTGATATGCTGGCTACGGGGATTAAAACGCCATTAGGGATTAAAATTATCGGTCCTGACTTGAATGTTATTCAAAAGATCGGAGAGCAAATTGAACAGGTACTTAAACCCTTACCAGGAACTGCCTCTGTGTTTGCCGAACGTGTTGTGAGTGCCCGCTATGTGAATGTGGATATTGATCGTTTAAAAGCATCACGTTATGCATTAAACATCCGTGACGTACAGGAGATGATTGAAAATGCCGTAGGCGGCATGAATATTACGCAGACGGTTGAAGGACTTGAACGATATCCGGTGAATTTACGTTATCCGCAATTTGTGCGTGATTCAGTCGAACAATTACGTCAGCTACCTATTGTAACACCTACTGGGGCACACATCCCCTTAGAGGCGGTTGCCACATTATCGGTAACCAATGGTCCTGACATGATTAAAACAGAAAATACACGCCCCTCAGGCTGGATTTATGTGGATATTACAGGACGTGATTTGGGTTCTTACACCAATGAAGCCCAACAAGTCGTGAAACAAAAGATTAAGCTGCCTCCTGGTTACAGCCTTATATGGACGGGGCAATATCAGTACATGCAACGTGCCCAAGCACGGCTTATGATTGTTATTCCCTTAACGCTTCTGATTATTGTCGTGTTGCTTTATTTGAATTTTAAGCGTTTTTCAGAAGTATTCATTATTCTTGGCACGCTGCCTTTAGCACTCGTGGGTGGCATCTGGTTTATTTATTTACTAGGCTATTATTTATCCATTGCCGTTGGTGTGGGCTTTATTGGGCTAGCAGGTGTTTCTGCAGAGACAGGAGTGATTATGCTTATTTATTTGGATCAAGCATTACAAAAGCAGAAGCAATTAGCACAACAAGAAAATCGGGAACTCACCAAAGAAAACGTTCAAAGTGCCGTGGTTGAAGGCGCCGTACTTCGCCTAAGGCCTAAGATGATGACGGTATTAGCAATTATTGGCGGACTGCTGCCGATTATGCTTGGTGGTGGAACAGGATCTGAAATCATGCGTCGTATTGCCGCGCCCATGGTGGGGGGCATGATTACTGCGACGATTCTCACTCTTATTGTGATCCCTGCTGTTTTTTTAGTGTGGCAGGAAGCAAAAGTAATGAACAAGCAGCAATAAGGTCACTAAGGATGCATGAAAAAGGATAAGCATGGAATACTAAAGTGCATTATTTTGAGCCATATTAGGGATGAATGATGAAGAAGGAAGATAAAGTATGCTGTGAGAAGATGAAGACCGAAGGTGAGTGTGAACATGTTTGTTGCACTCCGGAAATTCGCCCCGATCCTTTTTTTAAAAATTTGGATGCTTTTTTTCAGGCTAATCTTGCTAAGCTTTCGGCAGGAATGAGTCCAGCGGCATTAGAGACTTCGTATTTGTCTTGGCTTTCTCAACTTAGGCAATCACCAGGGCGTTTATTCGAGTTGGCACTCTATCCGTTCGTGCACGCCGATGATTGCGTCAATAAAGTGATGTGCAGTCAAGATAGACCAGGCAATGGGGAAGATGTTCGCTTTCATAAAGACAGTTGGCAATACTTACCTTGGCGGTGGTGGGCAGAAGGGTTTCTCTTAACAGAGAATTGGTGTCGCTTAGCGACAACGGACTTACCTGGCTTGCCTCAGCCTGTGGAGCGTACGATTTCGTTTACGGTGCGTCAAATACTCGATGCCTTATCGCCTTCTAATTTCTTTTTAACAAATCCCGAGCTTTTTTATGAAACCATAAACACAGGGGGACTGAACTTAATTCGAGGTACGGAAATTGCAATCAAAGATATTGCAGAGCGGCTAACCGGCATACCTCCAGCGGGTGTAGAACATTTCACGCCGGGTAAAGCGGTAGCAAATACTCCAGGCCGAGTAGTCTATCGCAATCATCTCATCGAATTGCTTCAATATGAACCGCAAACAAAGACGGTGTTGCAAGAACCGATTTTAATTTTGCCTGCCTGGATTATGAAATATTATATTCTTGATTTATCTCCTGAAAACTCCATGGTGAAGTGGCTGGTAGCCCAAGGACATACCGTATTCATCGTTTCCTGGCGTAATCCAGATAGTGAGGATAAAAACTTAAGCATGGATGATTACTATCGATTAGGGGCTATGGCAGCGGTGGATGCGGTGTCCACTATCTTTCCAAAAGTAAACATTCATCTCATGGGCTATTGCCTTGGTGGAACTTTGGCAATGATTACGGCAGCGGCTATGGCGCAAAATCAGGATACGCGCCTTAAAAGCTTAACTCTTTTGGCAGCACAAGGGGACTTTACTGAAGCCGGCGAATTGATGCTGTTTGTTACTGAAAGTCAAGTTGCTTTTCTTAAAAACATGATGCAAGACCAGGGTTACTTAGATACCAAACAGATGGCGGGAACATTTCAAATGTTGCGTTCCTATGATCTTATTTGGTCGAAAATGATCCATGATTATATGGAGGGCAAAGAGCGAGGGATGATTGATTTGTTGGCGTGGAATGCGGATGCTACACGTATGCCCTATAAAATGCACAGTGAATACCTTGAAAAATTGTTCTTGCATAATGACTTTGCTGAGGGGCGTTTTATAGTTGAGGGGGAACCTGTGGCTCCTGAAACCATTCATGTACCTGCTTTTGTCGTGGGTACTGAACAAGATCATGTGGCTCCTTGGCGCTCAGTTTATAAAGTCCATCTGATGCTGGATAGCTCCATTACTTTTGTGTTAGCCAATGGGGGACATAATGCAGGAGTTATCAGCGAACCTGGTCATCGTGGACGCACGTATCGGATCCATGAGCATAAACAACATGAAGTGTACTTAAATTCTGAGAATTGGCTTAAGGTGGCACAAAAAAAAGAGGGTTCTTGGTGGATTGCCTGGCATAAGTGGTTGGTGGCTCAATCAACTCCTGAACGAGTTGCCCCACCGCCTATGGATAGGTCTTTGCCTGCGGCACCTGGAACTTATGTGCTGCAGAAATAAAAGGATGACTATGGATAAGGAATTTCTTGAGAATGTCACTTTTGATGAATTAACGCTGGGTCAGCAAGCGAGCTTTAATCGAATCTTAACCCAAGAAGATATCGATCTTTTTGCTGCCATGTCAGGGGATATCAATCCTGCGCATGTTGATCCCATATTTGCCCAAAGCGATCTCTTTCATGGCGTTGTAGGTCATGGCATGTGGTCCGGTTCACTGATTTCAGCGTTGCTGGGTACGGTGCTTCCAGGACCAGGTACCATTTATCTGAAGCAAGAGATTGAATTTAAAAAGCCGGTGCGGATTGGTGATGCGATTACGGTGACCCTTATTGTCCGGGACAAAGGTACGGACAAACCCATTGTGACTTTTGATTGTAAAGGAGTAAATCAGCGGGGAGAAGTTGTGGTCAAAGGCGTGGCTGTGGTTTTGGCGCCGATACAAAAAATCCGTGTTGCGCGTACCCAACTACCCCAAGTGGTGATTCATCGTCCCGATCCTTTTCGTCGCATTATTAAATCCTGTAAATGCATCCCAGCTATTCGTACTGCAGTGGTTCATCCCGTGCAAGCGAGTGTGCTGGAAGCTGTAGCGGATGCAGTAAAGTCAGGGTTGATTCTTCCTGTGCTCATTGGACCGCAAATAAAAATCGAAGCGGCAGCTCAAAAAGCAGGAATCGATACGTCACAATGGGAACTTCTCGATGTAGATCACAGTGATGCGGCAGCAGCTGCAGCAGCGGAATTAGCCGCTTCTGGCGGGGTTGATGCGATTATGAAGGGATCGCTGCATACAGACGAATTGATGTCTGCCATTGTGCCTACAGCCGCAGGGCTTCGTACAAAATATCGGTTAAGTCATGCTTATGTCATGGATGTGCCCTCCTATCACAAGCCGCTAATAATTACCGATGCAGCAATTAATATTGCGCCTAATGCCAGCGACAAGGCAGATATTTGTCAAAACGCGATTAATCTTTGGCGAATCCTACATGGTGAAGATCAAAAGCCTAAAGTTGCAATTCTTGCAGCCGTTGAGTTACTTAACCCTAAAATGCAGGCGACGGTTGATGCAGCCATCTTGTGTAAAATGGCCGATCGGGGTCAGATTACGGATGCGATACTTGATGGCCCATTGGCTTTTGATAACGCCATCAGTAAAGAGGCGGCGCAAGAGAAAGGCATTACATCCTCGGTGGCGGGTGACGCGGATATTCTTCTTGTTCCTGAAATTGAATCAGGCAATATCCTGGCAAAACAATTGACTTTTCTAGAGCACGCGGATGCTGCAGGCATCGTTCTTGGAGCACGTGTTCCTATTATCCTCTTAAGTCGGGCTGATTCACTACGGGCAAGACTTTTATCTTGCGCATTGGCCGTGAGAATGGTGATGGCCAGAAATCAAGGAAAAATTAAATGATCCAAGCGATTCAAGAAGATATTCTGATGCACAATACTCATTCATCAAGGATAAAAATCTAGGTGTTTTACTAAAATGTTAATAAAGAATAGGTTATGGTACTGTGTACGTTGACACTTCTAGAGAACATAAGGAGTGATGTTTATGGATAATAGAAAAGGGCTTATTGTTGGTGTTGCTAACGAACAGTCCATTGCTTGGGGTTGTGCCAAAGTGCTTCATGCAGCAGGTGCGAAGCTTGCAATTACTTATCAGAATAATAAAACGAAAACATACATACAACCGTTAGCGGAGCACGTTGTATCGCCTATTTTTATGCCTCTTGATGTGACCAATGAGGAACAGTTAAACTCTTTATTCGATACGATAGAAGAACAATGGGGACGACTTGATTTTATCATTCATGCGATCGCATTTGCTCCAAGAACTGATTTACAAGGCCGTGTTGTAGACAGTTCGCGGGAAGGATTTCTGATGGCTATGGACATCTCTTGTCATTCATTGATAAGGCTTGCTAAGGCCGCTGAGCCCATGATGACAAAAGGAGGCTCAATTGTCACTATGAGCTATTATGGGGCGGAGAAGGTCGTAACGAATTACAACCTTATGGGGCCGGTTAAGGCGGCTCTTGAAGCTTCTGTACGTTATTTGGCAGTGGAGCTTGGACCTAAAAATATCCGAGTGAATGCACTATCCCCTGGCCCAATACAGACCCGTGCTGCTTCAGGCCTTGCCGATTTTGATAAACTGATGGAAAAAGCGGCCAAGCAGGCGCCGCTTCATCAGCGGGTTACCCTTGAAGCAATAGGTGAAGTAACCACATTTCTTTTATCTGATAAGGCACGTTGTGTTACCGGACAAGTGATTTATGTCGATAGTGGTTATAACATCAAAGGATAAGTAAGCGTCCTTTTGTTGTAAACGTGTCATGTAACCTAATGGGAATAAAAAATAACAAAGGAGTGATGTTGATGGAACAAAGAACAGCAGTTGTCACCGGAGGAACAGGTGGAATAGGCTCTGCAATTTGTCAGCGTTTGGCGGCTGATTATCGGGTTATTGCCTGTTATTTTAAGAATGGTAATCATGATGAAGCAAAACAATGGCAAACGGCTCAAAAAGAAGCAGGTCTTGAAATGGATATCCTTTATGCGGATACCACACAGTTTTCTGATTGCGAAAAACTGACTGACTTGATGATGGAGCGCTATGGGCGGATTGATGTTTTGGTGAACAATGCCGGGATTACCTGTGATACCACCTTGAAGAAAATGACTTCTCAACAATGGCAACAGGTTATTGATGCAAACTTGACCAGTGTATTCAATATGACTCGCAATGTGTTACCTGCGATGTTGGATAAAGGTTATGGACGGATTATTAGTATTTCCTCGATTAATGGTCGTAAAGGTCAGTTTGGACAATGCAATTATGCTGCTACCAAAGCTGCTTTATTTGGGTTTAGTAAAAGCTTAGCCTTAGAAGTAGCCAATAAAGGCATTACGGTGAATACCATTTCACCTGGTTATATTGAAACACCCATGCTTGCCGCCATGCGCGAAGACGTCTTAAAATCAATTGTGAGCGCCATTCCGGTGGGACGTTTAGGAACGCCACAAGAAATTGCCAATGCTGTGGCTTTTTTGGCAGCGCCTGACGCTGGGTTTATCACGGGGGCCAATCTTGATATTAACGGTGGGCAGTACATGTAAAACACGGAATTGAGTACCCAAAATCTACTCATAAAGTCGCATAACTCCTCCCTCAGCACGGATGAAGGAGTTATGCGACTAACACTTCCTTACTGTATTTTCATTCCATGATTCCACTGAGTGAATTTGTTTATTCCATCATGTGGCATCCCATCATTTTATCATTCATCATCATTTTTTGAGAATCCATCATCATGTGCATCATCCTCTGCATCATTTCCATGCGCTGTTTCATCATTTCTGGTTGAGCCGCTGCATCACTCCCCATACCCATCTGTTGCATCATTTCCATTCCATGTTGCATCATGGACATTTGAGTTTGGAATGCGGTTTTCTTTTCTGCAGGTGTTTTTGCATTCATCAGTTTCTCATGCACCTCCTGCAGTTTTTTCATTTCTTGTTGCAGTTGTTGCATTGGTGTTGATTGTTGCGTTGTGTTTTGTGTTTGCTTATCAGACATCTGATTCATATTCATATCAGAAGACATGTCTTCCGCATAGAGTATGGGCGTCGTCAAGCTCAAAGTAGTAAGAATAATGAATGCGCTTAGTTTTAACATAAAACCTCCTTGTCATTTTTATAAGTATCCCGATACAGAAAAAGTATAGATTATTTCTCAGAGTAAGTGCTTTCTAAGTTTACTTAATAGTTCAAGCAGACTATGAAAGCAGTCACTTGAATGACTTCCGCCAGAAGTCAAAACGTTTCAGTTGTTGTTAGTGGCTTTAATGATGCTTATAAAAACCAACCCCCTTAATGTCATTAAAAGAAGTTGTTTGATGACATAAATAACATTGTGTGACGTTTGCAGACTCTTCATGCGCAACTTTTTGGGAAATCATGACAAAGTGCTCCATGTAATGACTGGGCGGCGCCTTATGGCACTGGGCACAGTCTTGAGAATGTACAGAAGGATGCTTAAAATGAGGAATACTCCATTGGGTCGTCGCATGACATTGGGCACAGTTTTCCCCAAACAAGCCAAAGTGCTTGTCCTTTGTGCCATGACACGCAACACAGCTTAGTTGTGATTCGGTGGCGGATACGAGAGGGTGATTTGCACTAGCCTCATGTTGGCTTGGTGTATTTTCGCTAAGGAATTCTTCAGCAATTTGTATTAAGGCTTCATGGTCCATGGTGTTTAAGTTGGCATTGCGGCCTTGATGTTCCACATGGCAGGAAGAACAATGACCGATAAAGCCATGAAAGGAGGAAGGTTGTCTTTGCAGCAATGCTTTATCGTAAGCATGGCAACTGATGCATTTGGTATCATCAACCCCCTTAATGGGGGTATGGCAGGCAGAGCAGTTTTGGGAAAGCTCGGCATGCGCCGCTGATAACTCTCCCGGCATGACCATACTTTGCCCTGTTTTCGAAGGGACAAAATAAATGAATGCTGTAACTAAAAGCACGAAGCTAAGGATAACAATAATTTTCTTCATTTAAGCCCATGTTATTCCATAATCGATTTCGGTCCAAATATGCATCGTGAGTAATAAATAAAATGCACATGAACTGACTATATGACAATAAAGCCAATACCTTGTTCTGCGCTTGAGTGCTTCATGCATTTTGATGGCATATTCAACATCTGCAATGGATTCGACAAGTCCCATTGTACGCAAAGAAAGAGGGGTATTTGTCTCCATAAATGGTTTTTCAGGCACAAAAAGACCGTGCGCTGCGCGACTTAAAAAATGGTGTGTTGCTGCAGAAGTGAGCTTTGTATTAGGTTGTTGTGATAATTGATTCACGAGCTTATTGTATTCATAGGCTAATACATTCAGCATTTCCTTTTTCTCATGCAGTTCTTGAGCGGTGTAAGCAAGAAAATAGCGTCCAATAAAACCACTAAATACAGTAAGTAGCATCAGGGTGGTAAGCCAAATCCCTATACTGCTTTCAAAGCGATGCCCCGTGTGCAGGATGGCAATAATCGAACCCAAAATACCTGTATATACATGCCAGGTTAAAAGCGTTCCCAATGAAATGTATTTGCTTATTCTTGCTTTAAATTGTGGAATGCGTTTCACTGCTGAATACAATAACGAGGGAATCACGAAAAGTGATGCGGCGGTGATGGCGAGGATGCCGCCCATTAAACTTCCTGGAAATGTGGGTGCGCGATGGACTAAAAAACCCAACCACAAAATGAGTAGCAGCAAAAACAAACCGGCGACAATCGTTCGTTCCTGTTTCATGATTAGGCATCCACCACAACATCGTCGCATGCTTTGGCTTGGCAGGCGAGAATGATGTTTTGTTTTTTATCTTCATTGGTAAGTCCATCCTCAACATCCATGGTGACTCTTCCTTTAAGCAGTTTTGTTTTACAGATGCCACAGACACCGATTCGACAGGAATACTCAATATTAACGCCCACATCTTCGGAAGCCTCAAGAATGGTTTTTTGCGGTGTAAGCACCGCGGTTTTATTGGATTTGGCAAAGCTGACCACAGCGGTTTTTCCAATCTCTTCAGGGCGTTGGGGTTCTGTTTTAGGCGGCAGTACTCCAGAAAAAATTTCAACGATGATGTTCTCTTTTGGTACCTGCAATGTTTCAAGCATCATCTTAACTGCATTCATCATCGGTGGTGGGCCACAAACATGGATGCGGCGCGTGATGAGTTCAGGGACGTGTTTAGTTAAAAGGTCTTTGGTAAGAGGTCCTTGAATGAATTGATTCTTTACGGGTTCACTTAGGTTATCAAGAACAAGAAACACATGCAGATTCGGAAAGCGTTTGCGTAAGTACTCGATTTCTTCTGCAAAAATAATGTTTTCTTCATCCTTACAACAGAAAAAGAAAAAAATATCACCTTTCCAGGAGCGGTCGGTTAAATAGCGAATGACACTCATCATCGGCGTGATGCCCACACCGCCAGCGATGAGCACGATACTTTGTGCTTCTTGTCCTGTAAACGTGAATTTGCCTGAAGGACCGGTACATTGCAGCACGTCGTTTTCGTGAACTTGGGTGTGTAAATAGTGGGATACCGTTCCTTTTTCTTCATGCTTGACGGTAATTTCACAGCAATCCCTGAGTGTGGGGGATGAGGCAATGGTATAAGAGCGCTTCACCGGAACATCGTTTAAATTGAGTGTTATCGTAATGAATTGTCCAGGCAGATAATTAAACGGAAGCTTACCGCTTGCTGGGTCCACCAGGCGAAAGGTTTTCACCGTGGGGGTTTCCACAAAAATACCGGCTACTTGTAAATTGCCGGTCCATGCATTGGATTTAGTGGGTGCAATCACTGCATTGACCGGAATTGGCTCGACAGGTGGTGTCAGGGTGGTGGGTAAGTACGCACTACCGGCAGAGACACTCGGTTCTGCGCCGCCTCCTGTCAATCGGGCCATTAACACACTCACCCGTTTCATTTTTTGGAAGTACATCCAAAGCATGGAACACGTGAATAAAGCAAAGAGCATCATGATGATGTAGTGAAACCACGAAAGCCCAAAAAAACCATGGGGCTGAGACGTGCTTTCCTCAAAAGGCAGGTTCATTTCTTTTCGAAACCATTGCAGCGCAGTACCTTGAATGTTTTTCTTTTCTGCTAAAGCACGTTGCGCAGTAAGTCCACTTTGAATCATGTTTTGGCCAAGCCAGATTTGTTCGTTGGCTTGCTCCATTGCTTCAGCATCGTGTTTTTGGGTGGCAAGTCGTAGTTTTTCAACCCCAGAAGCTAATAACTGGTTGCCTTGATTGACTCGTTCATCGGCCAAGCGTTTTGCGTCCTCATAGGCTTCTGGAGTCATTGGTTCTTGCATCATCGAAGGATAAAGTTCTTTTTTAGGCGTACCGTGCTCCTTCATCATCTCGCCCATCATTTTACCCATGCCTCCAGAACCTGCATGGTGTTTTGCATGCTCATCAGGAGTTTGAGTATTGGGAGTTTGGGTGCTAGGCATCCCGCTTTGCATGCTTGGGGTTCCACTGGGTTGGGCATGGTGTTGGGCATGTTCATCAGGAGCTTGTGCCAAAGAAGAGTACGTGGGAATAGTCAATACAATGGCAAAGGAAATACGTATAAGAAAAGCGTTCATGAGTTCATTGCCGTCCTTAGTTTTATAAACTCGATAATATTCTACTGTTTGTTCCTGATTGATACCCTAATTCCTATAGATAGAGCCAAGGAGTTTGTGCAAAATAAGCACAATTTATTCCTGGTGCCTTGAATCCTTAGTGCGGTATCCGAATCTACTTAATGGAACTATATCATGTAGCCTCGAAAAAATACCATACAATCATTGGGTCAATGAACAGATAATTTTGATTATTTATTGGGTACTGGTAAAATGAGGTTAAGAGCAAAAGGATTAATCTCCTGGAGGAGAAATGGAATTAACATTTTTAGGTGCTACCCAAACGGTTACTGGCTCAAAATACTTAATAAGTATTAGATCTAAAAAAATTCTTATTGATTGTGGGTTGTTTCAGGGACACAAAGAATTGCGCTTGCGTAATTGGAGCCCACTTCCAATCAATCCAAGTGAGATTGATGCCGTTATTTTAACCCATGCACACATTGATCACAGTGGTTATCTGCCTTTGCTCGTCAAACAAGGGTTTAAAGGGAAAATTTATAGTACCCCGGGTACAAAAGATTTATGTGCTATTTTATTGCCTGACAGTGGTCATTTGCAGGAAGATGAAGCTCGACTTGCCAATAAATATGGTTCTTCAAAGCATCAGCCTGCTCTGCCTTTGTATACGGAGGAAGAAGCAGTCGCTGCTTTAAATCAGTTTGAGACGATTGATTTTAATACACCCCATACACTCTTTAATGAGTTAACCTTTGAATTTCACCATGCGGGTCATATCATTGGGGCGGCAATGATCCAATTAACAACTGGCAATCGTTCTATTGTGTTTACAGGAGATATTGGTCGGTTACACGATCCCGTGATGAAGGCGCCCAGCGTGATAGAAAAAGCCGATTATTTGGTTATGGAATCCACGTATGGGGACCGACTGCATGATACAACGAACCCGCTGCCGCAAATTGGCGAGCTGATTAATCAAACCATCAAACGAGGGGGTTCGATTATTATTCCCGCTTTTGCAGTGGGCCGCGCGCAAAGTCTGTTGTATTTTATTTATCAGTTAAAGAAACTAGGACAAATCCCTAAAACATTACCTGTATTTTTGGACAGCCCAATGGCTATTGATGCGACACACCTCATGTGTACCTATAAATTAGACCATCATTTAAGTAAAGAAGAATGCCATGGAGTTTGTGGTACGGCAACCTACATTCATACAGCAGAACAATCCAAAATGCTCGATCAACAAAAAATGCCCAAAGTGATTATCTCTGCTAGTGGGATGGCTCAAGGAGGTCGAATCCTGCATCACTTAAAAGCCTATGCTTCCGATTCGAAAAACACCCTTTTGTTTACAGGATTTCAAGCGGGCGGCACTCGAGGAGCCAGAATTGTTAATGGAGAAAAAGAAGTCAAGATTTATGGAGAAATGGTGCCTATACGCGCGCATGTGGTTGCCATGAGCAGCACTTCAGCCCATGCGGATTATCAAGAACTGTTAACCTGGTTAAACAATTTCAAGTCACCGCCGAAAAAAGTATTTATTACCCATGGTGAAATTCATAGTGCGCAATCGCTTAAAGAAAAAATCGAACAGAAATTCAACTGGAATTGCACCATTCCTTCTTATCTGCATGCTGAGGAATTATCTTAATGAAAAAGATGGGGCATACCTTGCGATTAAAACGTCTTGGTCTTGATACCTATCATGAAGCAATCATTTACATGCGTGAAGATTGCCATGTATGTCATTCCGAGGGATTCGAAGCACAAGCACGAATTCAAGTGACATTAGGCCAGCGTTCTATTATTGCAACCCTTAACAGAGTCACTTCAGAACTCCTTAAACCTGGTGAAGCGAGTTTATCTAATTACGCATGGGATGCTTTAGACGCACAACTGGGAGATGAAGTGCAGGTAGCTCATCCTCAACCCTTAGACTCTTTAGGCTACATCCACGATAAGATTGATGGAAATCCATTGTCTTTAAAACAATTAAAAAGCATCATCACGGATGTGTTAAGTGGTCGACTTTCTGATGTGCAAATCGCTGCTTTTTTAGCGGCCAGTGCGACGGGGCAGCTCAATAAAGCGGAGATAGTCCGGTTGACACAGGCGATGATTGAGAGCGGAGATCGTCTTACTTGGCCTTATTCGCTGATTGTGGATAAGCATTGCGTGGGGGGCCTTCCCGGGAATCGTACCACTCTCATTGTGGTACCCATTCTTGCTGCGTTTGGCCTCATCATCCCCAAAACATCTTCTAGGGCCATTACTTCCCCTGCAGGCACTGCAGATACCATGGAAACATTGGCTCCTGTGTCGTTAAATCCCCAAATGATGCGTCAAGTGGTTGAAAAAGAAAACGGTTGCATTGTTTGGGGAGGGGCTGTGAGCTTAAGTCCTGCGGATGATGTACTCATTCGGGTGGAACGAGCACTTGACTTGGATAGTGAGGGACAATTGGTTGCTTCCATTTTATCGAAAAAAATCGCAGTAGGTTCAACGCACGTGATGATTGATATTCCTGTCGGACCCACTGCAAAAATACGAAGCATGGATCGGGCAATTTTTCTGCAACAATTACTTGAAGAAGTCGGAAATCAATTAGGTATCGTAGTTCGTACGCTCATCACCGATGGGTCGCAACCTGTAGGATATGGGATTGGTCCTTCATTAGAAGCACGCGATGTTCTTGCGGTATTGCAAGGTAAGTCTGATGCGCCCCAAGACTTGCGCGAAAGAGCATTAACTCTTGCTGGGAGTGCTTTGGAGTTTTCATCGGATATACCCACGGGAACAGGAAAATTGCTTGCACAGCAACTACTTGAGAGTGGGCAAGCATGTAAAAAATTTTTAGCCATCTGCGAGGCACAGGGGGGATTTAAAGAGCTTAAAATGGCTCCCTATACTCATCCTGTACTTGCTCAAAAGGCTGGGAAAATAGCACAAATGGATAATTGGTTGTTGGCACAAATTGCCAAATTAGCGGGTGCTCCTAAATCGAAATTAGCTGGCATTGATTTGCATGTCAAACTTGGAATACGCGTTGAGAAGAATCAGCCCCTCTTTACCATTCACGCAGAGTCCATTGGTGAATTACATTATGCACTGCATTTTATGCAGCACAAAAATATTATTGTCATTGAGGCGTTAAGTGATTAATAATCGTCTAATCTTAGGTAAAGAGAACTAGTTGTTATAAGAAGGGAGGTCAGATGAAACCGCTTCTGTTTTCATTATTTGGCGCTTCTGCATTAAGTGAACGCCTTATCGAAAAGCTTAACGTCGATAGAGGGCATGTGATGTTGCATCGATTTCCAGATGAGGAGTCTTATGTGCGCATCGATACCCCTATCAAAGAGCGCGACCTTATTGTCGTGGACAGTTTAACTGTGCCCAATCAAAAACTCATGCCTTTGTTGTTTTTTGCCAAAACGGCTCAAGAATTGGGAGCGAAAAAAGTAGGGTTAATCGCCCCATATCTTGCTTATCTTCGTCAAGATAAGCGTTTTCACGAAGGGGAGGCCATTACTTCACGCTATGTTGCCCAATGGCTCTCTGACGCTTTTGATTGGTTGCTGACGGTTGATCCTCATTTGCATCGTTACAAATCTTTAGATGAAATTTATACTATCCCCACTTTTGTAGTGCACGCAACAACACCGATTGCATGCTGGATTAAAAACAACATTCCTACCCCTCTTCTTATTGGTCCAGACATGGAAAGCCAGCAATGGGTCGCTGAAATTGCCAGCCAAGGGAATTTTCCTTACCTTATCTTAGAAAAAACCCGTTATGGCGATAAGGAAGTATCCATTTCACTTCCATCGATTGAGCAATTTAAGTCATGTACCCCGGTGCTCGTTGATGACATCATTTCAACAGCGAGGACTATGGTCGCAGCGGTAAAACAGTTGCAAAAAATAGGCTATACATCAATTCACTGTATTGGCGTGCATGCTCTTTTTTCAGAAGATGCCTATGCGATTTTATCGAAAATGGAAGGAGTCCACATTACTACCTGTAATACGATTTATCATAAGACCAATGCTATTGATGTCAGTGACTTAATAATGACTACCCTCATGCAGCACCGTTTAGTCGCTTCATGAGAACAGCGCTTTTATTTTTAAGGGAGAAACGATGCGTACGTTACATTTATTTAAAAAAATAATTCTTGTATTTTTTCTTATAGGAACCCAGGTATTGGTGAGCTCCTGCGCAAATACCACACCATCTGCTTCGTCATCAAATTCTGCGCCTGAAGGGTTTGGGGGGCATAGTGGTGGACACGGAGGACATGGTGGTGGAGGGCATTAGGCCTGTTGCTTACTAAAATAATGGAGCCTAATGCATGCGACCTGAATGATTACAGTTTGTTTTGATGAGGGTAATAAGGGTCACTCACGAGTCAGTATCAAGTATATGACTGGCAAAGTAGTATCGCCATAATGAATAGGAAGATTCTATCATGATTGAAATTATTCCCAATTGGCATCCGATTTTTGTTCATTTTACCGTGGCTTTATTTACTGCGGCTTTTGGCTTCTTTTTCCTTGCTTATCTGGTGACTTATATTAAAATCATTCCACCGAGGATGGCTTTAGAATTTGAAATTGTTGGTCGCTGGTGCTTGTGGAGTGCTGCCGCGGTTACTGTGCTTACTGTCCTGGCAGGTATTTATGCTTACAATACCGTCAAGCATGATGAAGCAGGGCATATGGCCATGACCAATCATCTTCATTGGGCGTTAGCTACCGCTTTTTCTATGTGGTGCGTTGCTATTTGGTCTGTATGGCGCTACTCTAAGCAAAAAGCAATGAGTATTAATTTTTTGGTGGCACTGCTTTTTGTACAGGGGTTACTCCTTTCTACAGCTTGGCGTGGAGGCGAACTGGTTTATCGTCATGGGTTAGGCGTCCTATCCTTACCAAAAGCAGAGGCGCACCATCATGAGGGTGGTCAAATGCAAAAAAATGAGCCTAATACCACTTCTACAAAATAAGACAAGAAACAGCATCGGAAAAAAATGCGGGGGAATGGATTCAAGTGAAAAAAATAATAACCTTACTTTTCAGCACGTTGTTTTGGTCCAATACGTTTGCTGCAGAGCGCGTCATCAATTTGGTTGTAGGATATAAAACCGTGCATTTTGCAGGCAAAGCACGCCAAGCCATTGCGGTGAATAATCAGATCCCAGCGCCTACCTTGCATTTTAAACAAGGTGATCGCGTAACGATTAATGTTTCGAATCAATTGGATAAAGGAACCGCCATCCATTGGCATGGACTGTTAGTGCCTTGGCAAATGGATGGAGTTGAAGGCGTTACCCAAAGAGAAATCCCACCAGGTAGTACCTTTCGCTATCAATTTACGCTTGAGCAATCAGGTACCTATTGGTATCACGCGCATGCAGGCTTGCAAGAGCAGCAGGGTTTGTATGGCGCGTTTCTTATCGACCCACCGACACTTCCTAAGTATCATTACACCAAAGATTATGTGGTGGTACTATCGGATTGGAGCAATACCCTACCGGAGCAAATTCTTACCAACCTAAAAAAAGATGGAGGGTATTACGGACCTCGATTCCCATTACAACCCTCATTGACTAAATTTTTGCACGATTACCGCAAGGCCTCTAAAGAAGAGCGGCAAAAGGTACTTGATGATTACAAAATGATGCAGCAAATGCGCATGAGTATTTATGACATCAATGACGTGGCTTATGATGCTTTTTTAGTAAATGGACATCCCCCTGCCAATCCTTGGACTGCTCCGGTTAAAGTAGGGGATGTGGTGCGCTTACGATTTATTGGGGCAGGCGGAAATACAATTTTTAATGTCAAAATCCCAGATACCACGATACAGATGGTGCATGCCCAAGGAAACGATGTGACTCCATATCCTATTAAGGATTTTACGATCGCACCAGGTGAAACCTACGATGTTTTAGTAACCATCCAAAAAAACAAACCCTACATTATTTATGCGGAATCAAGGGATACCGTAGGCCATGCCTACGGTGCTTTACTCACCCAGCCAAACCAAGTAGTAAACTACCAACATGTGGCTCCTTTTCCAGAACCTTTACCTGTCACCCGAGAAATGATGGATTTGATGATGGGTGCGATGAATCAAGGTTCTTTGCCGCATGAGAAAGCAAAAGGCACTAAGAATACCATGCCCAAACCCATGAACATGAGTGGGATGAACATGAGCGGTATGGATATGAGTACTATGAAAAATCATCCATCATCCCCAAACACCCAATCTACCTCGGGAATAGCTAGTAAATCAAAATCTCATTCGATGTCTATGAGTGAGGGGACTCATAAAATGCCCATGCAAAAAGGCATGGCCATGAACGATTCTTCATCACAAGGGATGCAGCATACTGGAATGACTCAAACTACATCGCAACCTCAGCATATGGAAATGAATACCACGTCTCAGACGCAATCCAGCGCCTTAGGTCTTCATCCCATGCATGGAATGACTAATGAGCCCACGATGCAACATGGCAAGCACAAGGGGATGTCACAATCCATGAATTCGATGCAAGGGATGAATATGGGACACGGTAAATCGATGAATCATACGATGACGATGCCTACAGAACCCACTCGTTTTGGTGATACGATTGAGCCTCCCAATTCAATGTACCGCACGTCGTTAGGAACAAAGTATCAACCCATGCGCGCAGTTGTTCCAACCAACGATCCCAATAAACCCATTGCTGGGGTGATTAACATGGAGTTGTTTGGTTATATGGACCGATTCATTTGGTTTATCAATGGGGTACCTGAATACAAAGCCAAGCCCATACCTTTAGAGCCTGGAAAGCGTTATCGTATGGTCTTTACCAATACCTCGATGATGTATCATCCCATGCACATTCATGGTCATTGGTTTATTTTACGCAAGGGAGAGGATGCCTACGACCCTCTATTACATACCATCAGTGTTCCGCCCGGGGCCACAATGACTGCAGACATCGATACGGATGCCAGTGGACAGTGGTTTTTCCATTGTCACCTTCTTTATCACATGATGGCAGGTATGGCACGTTCTTTTCAATACACGACATTAATAGGCATTACCCAAGGCAAGGATAAGCCACAGGATATTGTGCACCAAACCGCTTATTCTAATCGTCCGATCGTTCGGGTGGATGAAGTCAGACCCATCGATGTATCCTTAGTGAAGCATCCCATGGCGCATCATGCAGGATTTTGGCTGGCTACCTTTTTAGATGTCGGTGCCGATCCCTTTAATAACGCACAACGGCTTAACTATAAAGGGCTTTATGGGCCGGATTACAATAAATTAGAACTATTTGTTAATGACGCAGAGTTGAATAAGGGAAATTTAGAAAATGCAGACATCGATATTTTTTATTGGCATCTAATCAGTCAATTTTGGGCCGTCAAGGCTGGGGCAAATTACTTTAATCGACCTGCCAAGACACCGTATTGGCAACCGGGATTAGGGATTGAGGGATTGATGCCTTGGTACATTGATACCAACGTGAGAACCTATTATTACCGAGGAAGTGCGAAGCTTGATGTGGAGCTGTCACGCGATACCCAAATCACTAATAATTTTTTCATCAGGACCGGGGTTCGCAGTATTCTTGCTTCTAAAACTGTACTGCAAGCAGAATTGGGCAGTGGTTTGAACCAAATGCGTTACATTGTCAGACCTTATTATCGCCTGATGCCTGGACTGAACGCTTTTGTTGAATACGAAAATGAACAAGACTATGGGGCGTTCAAAACGATTCAACAAAATAACGGGGATGCCACGTCCCAAAATACAGTAACTTTTGGCCTTGTGGCTTTATTCTAATCATTTATGGGGCTATTGATGATTAGATGATAGTCTGAGTTAGGGATAAAGTTCTTTAAATGAGCCAATTTAATCGAGGCTAGAGAGAAGTGATTTTTACTTTTCTCGAGCTTCTTTTTTCTAATAGAGACCTTGGTCATTCATTCGCAAAATAACAGACGAACTACTATGATTAAATTTAGTGATTACTTGCGATAAGGGATTATGATGTTGCATTTATTCAACCAACAAGCAGCCTATTTCGTTGATTCTTGGCAGAGAAGTGTTCTTTTTTTAGATGTATTGCGACAGAGAGCGAATAATTTATTGGAGCATGACCAACAAGGTTTGCCACTTATTCTTAATTTTAATTATGAAACGTTATTGGATGCCCGCACTTTTGACCCACCGGCTAACTATGCCTTGCTTAAAATTACAGCTGTTGGTGATGCGTGCTTGGAAGAATGCCTTGATAAAAGCAAACGCCCGGTTCTTATCGTTGATCCACGGGCTGGCCATGGTCCTGGTATTGGTGGATTTAAACGGGATTCTGAAGTGGGCGTCGCGATGATGGAAGGGCACGCAGTTTATTTCGCCTCCTTTTTTCCAGAACCCTGTTTCGAGCAAGATATTACTGATGTGCTCCATGCTTTACGCCAGTTTGTTGAAGAAATTTCAAGGCGTCATGATGGAATGATGCCCGTATTGTATGGTAATTGCCAAGCAGGATGGTTGATTGCATTGCTTTGTGCCGATTGTGCGGGTTTAGCTGGACCTGCAGTGCTTAATGGATCGCCGCTTTCCTATTGGGCAGGTGAAGATCAGATCAATCCAATGCGTTTGAGCGGTGGATTATTAGGTGGTAGTTGGATTGTCCATTGGCTTGCAGATACTAATCAAGGGCTTTTTGATGGCGCCTGGCTGGTCCAAAATTTTGAAAATCTTAACCCTGCTCATACACTTTGGGAGAAGAACTATAAGCTCTTTTCCGAGATAGACACTGAGAGTGAGCGATTTCTTGAGTTTGAGCGCTGGTGGACTGGTTATTTTCAGTTTAGTCGTCAAGAAATTATCTCTACAGTTGAAGATTTATTCATTGGTGATCAGCTAGAAAAGGGGCTTTTTCGTGTCTGTAAATGTTGTTATGCTGATCTTAAGCGGATCCGTAATCCCATACTTGTTTTTGCTTCAAGTGGCGATAATATTACACCGCCTCATCAGGCGTTGTATTGGATTTATACCGCGTACCAAACCACTAAAGCACTAAAAAAGGCAAAGCAACGCATCGTCTATCTTCTTAATCCTCATGTAGGACATCTTGGCATTTTTGTTTCAGCGAATGTGGCTCGTTTTGAGCATCGAGCCATTCTTGAACATGTGGACGAGTTGGAACAATTAAAACCTGGGCTGTATGAAATGAAAATTTCTAATACATCAGGCGATCCTGATTGCCATAAACCACAATATACAGTTTCCTTTGAAGAACGTTTGGTGGAAGACATACAGCAACATTATCCTTATGAACCTAAGGCATTTGAAAATGTAGAAAAGACATCAGAACTCAATCAATTGGTCTATGAAACCTGGGTTAGACCTTGGTTTGAGGTTTATGCTCCGGGTGAGCAACAGCAGATGTTTTTTAAATGGCTTCATCCTATGCGATTAAAGAATTGTCTGTTTTCAGAACGGATCAACGCAGCAATGGCTATCATGCCTTTCTTAGCTCATTTTGTTCAGGAGAATCGCCAACCTGTTGATGCTCATAATTGGTTTAAAGAACTTGAACAAGTGTATAGTAGCTCAATAGCTACTTCCTTAGATTCATATAAAAAAATAAGAGATCAACAACTTAGTTTTCTTTTTAATCTGATTTATGGAGAATAATACCTAATCGCTATTTGGCTGGGTAAGTACATTTATGTTGGTGTCCTGAAATAGAGAATACTTGGCTAAAACCAGCGCTGCGTAAATATTCCCCTTCACCATTAAATAAGCGATCGTTGTTATTTGAGAGATTAAGGCTTGGATTAGGCCAAAGATCTGCTTGGATCCAACGAGACTTGGCGATAGCCACATTATAGCGCGCCGCATTTAAATCCTTGTTGTTCACTAAAGCAATTTGGATGATTTTTTGAAGAGTTAGTGCTCTCCTTGCTGTAGCCAAAGAGGCATACAGCAACAGAAGGATTATCCCATCAAAAAAGCGCCAGGCATGATGATGTTCCATAAAGATAGCTCAAGAAGTCTATCTATTGCTTTATCTTACAGTGGTAGGCTCGACCTACCATCCAATGGTCTGCTACGAAATCATTTTTGGGCTTGCCGTCATAAGTTTGCTGATGTTGAGTTACTAAAACCGTGTTAGCTCCTAATAGAGCTGCTTCATTTTTTAAGATATTTAATTCATCTTTAATCAAATGCTCATGCGATTGATAAGATTGGCTCATACCATTGCGATCGTAGGCTTTGACTTCCCCTAAAAAGGCACAGTCTTTTGAGAGCTTGCCGGATTGGAAAATGGTCACTTTTTCTCCTTCAGGGGTTAATTTGGCATTATAAGAACAGCTTACAAGGAGTGCAGGCACCAAAAGTAGGCGAGCGTGTTGCATTAAAAAATGGGTCATAAATTCATACCTTCTTTTTATTATTTTATTTATTAGTATCTCCTGCCCAATGTTTTTAAACAAGAGTTGTAAAATAATAGAAGATGCGGCGCAAAAAACAGAAAATAATCTCATTAGACGTTTATTGTTGCAAGATGGCTGTTTTGTATGTTTTCGTTTTTATATTGGACAATTTTATTGTTACTGAATCGATAGGGTTGTTAGTTGTTGCAAGCATTGGACTAAAAACACAACGAAAAAGCTTTTAAAACAAACCGGATCACCAAGTGAGAGATGATTTACATTTTTATCTGGCGAAATAAAATGGTGCCTCAATAAAAAACTTTTAAAAAAGATTTAGCGTGCAAAAGAAAAATTTTTCCTTTTTTTTGAGTTAAATGAATGACAGCTGAATTGATTTGAGCTCACTTTTTCGTGTCTTAAGCCGATTCAAATTTGAGCTGAGTTATTGAAATGTGACACTTATTAGTTGACACGTATCACATCAAATTCATGATCTTAATCAATAACGTCGATGAGAAGGTAAATTGCTTTCTGAAAGATATTCAATGATCGAATAAACAATTAAAAGCAAAATGAAGTTACCAAATTAATATTTGGGATACCTCTACTTGTATTTATTTCCTGTCTTAAAGGCACAATCATGATATCATTCTATTTGCTGATCAAAATAGATCAAGTCGTTGCTAGTAAATGGCTTTAAAATTGCCTCAAAGGATGAATTAAAATTGACCTGTAGTGATTGTTCATGAAGAAGCCTCCAGGAATGAACTTATTTGCCCATTAAGATCAATTATCGCTCTGTTTAGTTTTATTTGAGACGAGTTATCGCCTGGGTTCAAACACCCCATAAGAAAAATTATGCTTTGCTCAGAGCTCTATTTGGGACTAAAAAAATGTCTCAGATTGATCATTGTATAGGCTATGGTTTTCATGGCATAGTGATGTGGGCTATGATGCTCAAATCGAAGAAGCAAGCGTTTGAATTTGTCTTCCCAAGCAAAAACTCGCTCAATCGTACGAAACCGCTCTTTAAAAATAGCTTTGTTGAATAACCGCTTTCTTCCTCGCTTGGAGCGTTTGCGATTGCGTTTGTTTTCATTAATATTTGGGATCATGCCCGCGTTAAAGATCATCTTGCGATTGGCTTTGCAATCATAAACACCATCAAGGCTCATTACCGAGCCCTCCAGTGAGAAGCCCACTGCTTGGGCAATTTGTTTTAGGGGTTTAAACGCATCCCGTAGCATGGGGGATTCATTTTTGTTCCCTGGTCCAGTGACAAATGGCGCAATAACATTGCAGTTTCGGTCACAAAGAGCAACAACTTTGTCTCCTTTGAGATGTTTATGTCCACTGAACCCGAGGTTATCGCCCCTTTTTTAGCAGCAGTTGTTGTGCCGTCACCATGAATAATACTTGTGTCGAGTAGATTGTTTTTGGAAAGTAATTCCACAGAGGCCTCAAACATCCGATCAAAGCAACCTTTCTTGAGCCAGGCTCTGAAGTGTTTGAAAATACGGGTGTAACTGATTTCTGGCTTGCCGTCAGCCATTTTATCAATCGGCAATTTATACCATTGGCACCCTGTATGAATGACGTACAAAATGTAGTTAAATATTTTATACAGTGCTACTTTGGGCCTTGGTCCGCGTTTTCCTTTTTGCAGATAGGGAAAGACAAATACATTGAACTCATTTTCAGTTAATTGCGTTGGAATCCTGTTGTAGCCTCGCTTACTCACATTAGCCCCCTGTTTTTATTTTCTTAATTATAAAATTAAATGTTGGGGCAATTTGTTGAATTTAAATGTATTTTTATAAATTACAAAACTAGCAACGAGTTGTATGGATAAAAAGCCAAAAGTTGCTATTCTTGCTGCGGTAGAGTTGGTTAACCCGAAGATGCAAGCGACGGTGGATGCGGCAACATTATGTAAAATGGCGGACCGCGGTCAAATTACCGATGGTCTTCTCGATGGGCCGCTGGCATTTGACAATGCCATCAGCAAGCAGGCCGCAGAGGATAAGGGCATCATCTCTTCGGTTGCTGGGGATGCTGATATTTTGCTCGTCCCCGAAATTGAGTCAGGCAACATTCTGGCAAAACAGCTGACTTTCTTAGGCCATGCGGATGCCGCCGGGATTGTTTTAGGCGCACGTGTTCCCATCATTTTAGTCAGCCGAGCTGACTCCTTACGAACTAGACTCTTTTCTTGTGCCTTGGCGGTTAAAATAGCAGCGGCACGTAAGGCAGGGAAGATTAAATGACACACAGGATACAAGAGTGCATTTTGGTGATTAATGCTGGCTCATCCAGCGTCAAATTTCAAGTCTTTTCGAAAGAACCAGCGCTTCCCCTTCTAGCTCGAGGCAAGATCTATGATTTAGGCGGCACCCCTTCATTTACAGCCGTTGATGAAACACAAGGCTCCCAAGATAAACAATCTAATAAAATAGAGCTTCCATCTGACTATACTCATGAAAATGCGATGCGTTTTATTCTTCACTGGATTGAGAAGCAAAATCAAAGCTGGCAGATTAGCACCGTTGCTCATCGCATGGTCCATGGAGGAAAACGCTTCACAACCAGTGTGCGAATAACTTCGGATGTGATGACCCAAATGCAAACACTACGCCCTCTAGCACCTTTGCATCAAGAGCATAATCTTGCGGCAATTGAGATGATTAAGGCACTTAGACCAGAGATCATGCAAATAGCATGTTTTGATACCGCCTTTCACGCCCATCATGAACCCTTATTTACAGAATATGCCTTACCGCAAACACTGCGTGACCGAGGTATTCGCCGTTATGGGTTTCATGGTCTTTCTTATGAATGGATTGCCCATGCTTTGCGCCAGAATGAACCGGTGTTGGCAAAGGGGCGAATTATTGCAGCCCACTTGGGCAATGGTGCCAGTCTATGTGCTATGCATCATGGCATAAGTGTTGATACGACTATGGGCATGACTGCCCTTGATGGCTTACCAATGGGTACACGTTGCGGGAATCTTGACCCAGGCGCTGTGATTTATATGATGCGTGAGCTTCATCTGTCTCCTGAAGAAATAGAGTCTATCCTTTATCATGAGTCGGGCCTTAAGGGATTGTCGCATTGGACACACGATGTCAGCCTTTTACAAAACAGTAAGGACCATGATGCGCAGTTTGCGCTCAATTATTTTTGCATGCGAGCTGCACAACTGATGGGCATGATGGCAGTGGCATTAGGTGGTGTCGATGGCATAGTGTTTACCGGCGGAATAGGAGAGAACTCAAGCTTCATTCGCGACATAATTCTCAGCCACCTTGCGTTTTTAAGGCCATTTGAATTATGCATTATCCCAACCAATGAGGAGCGAATCATGGCCATGCATACGTTGTCTCTTCTCGAAAGCAATAGGGAGAACAACCAATGACTCATTTAAAAGGACTGATTGTGGGTGTAGCGAACGAACATTCCATTGCTTGGGGATGTGCTCAGGTCTTGCATGAGGCAGGGGCAGAATTGGCTATCACCTATCAGAATGAAAAAACAAAACGGTATGTACAGCCCTTGGTTGATGGCCTTTCTTGCCCCATTTTCATGCCGCTGGATGTTACCGATGACTCTCAATTGGATGCCTTATTTCAGCGGATTAAAACCCATTGGGGGCAACTGGATTTTATGATTCATGCGATTGCGTTCGCACCGAAAGCGGATTTGCACGGTCGGGTTGTGGATTGCTCTCGCGAGCTGATCTATCCCCACGAATTATGAGTTGAAATAAAGAGCGTCTCATGATCAAATGAGCGTCATTAAGACTCATGGAAATTAAAATGTTAGCTGTAGAAACCTATCTTTATAATTCGCTTACAGAATCATGTCCTGAAATTCATATATCACGATTGAATGCAGTAATGGATGTAGCATCAGGCTTAAGACATAGCCAAAACCTTTCATTAAGTGAATTAGGGAGGAACTTGCCTGGAGATGCAAAATTAAAAAATAAGATAAAGAAAGTTGATAGGCTGGAAGGCAATAAGGCACTGCATAATGAACTTTTTTCCATTTATCAAGGGTTATCAAGCTTTGTTTTTACTTACATCTCGCAAGATACAACCTTACCTTTGATTGTAGATATTTGCTGCTTAAAAGACGACCGAGAAATTCAAATGCTCAGTGCAGAAATAGCGTTAAAAGGTAGAAGTCTTCCTCTTTATCGAGAAGTGTATAGAGATACCGAAACAAAAGGACGAGCTAAGGACTTTTTAAAAGAGTTGAGTCTTTGTTTGCCCAAAAATCGTCGAGTAATCGTAATCATGGATGCCGGTTTTTATGAAGAATGGTTTAAAGAAATAGAAGCGCTGGGCTGGTATTGGCTAAGTCGTGTAAGAGGAGTTAAATCGGTACAATTATCCGAAGAACTGGGATGGAAACTCATTAAAGAACTAATCCCTGATATTAAATCTAAAACGACACATTATGAGCATGCTCTATTAACCAAAGAGCATACAAGACCTTGTAGGGTGGTTACAACCTATCGTAAGCCTAAGGGAAGAAAGGTAAAGACATCACGAGGAAAAACCACCTCGACACTGTCTAATGGAAGTTATAGTCAAGCTAATAAAGAGCCATGGATTTTGGCTACTAATTTACCATTGGATGTAGGGCCTACTGATATTATCAATCTCTATTTTAAAAGAATGCAAATAGAAGAATCGTTTAGAGATGTTAAAAGTCATCAATTCGGACTAGCAGGACGTTATGTGCGTACTCATTCAGTAGATAGATGGGGAGTAAAAATGCTTCTTGCTGCTATTGTGCAAATTACTTATTGGGTTATTGGAGTAATTGCACATAGTCAAAATAAACAACAATACTTCCAAGCCAATACGGTCAAAGATAAGAAAATATTCTCTTATTTTACCCTGGGTAAGCTTATGATTGAGCATAATCAGCTCTGTTCCTTAGCCCCTGACCCTAGAACCTTACAAGAGATTATAGAACAGGAGCTTAACCGTGTTTGGTAATTTCGTGGGGATCTTTCAGCTCGCGAGGGCTTTAGTATGGCGATGGATGTTTCGTGTCATTCATTCATCCGCTTGGCAAAGGCTGCTGAACCCCTGATGAAAAACGGGGGAAGCCTGATAACCATGAGTTATTATGGGGCAGAGAAAGTGGTAAAAAACTATAATTTAATGGGTCCTGTTAAAGCAGCCCTAGAGACCACAGTGCGCTACCTCGCCATGGAACTGGGCAGTAAAAAGATTCGAGTCAATGCCATTTCTCCAGGCCCCATCAACACGCGCGCTGCATCAGGATTGGCGGATTTTGACGAGTTGATGGAAAAAGCAGCCCAAGAAGCTCCTTTGCATCAGTTGGTGCCCATCGAGGCAATTGGTGATGCGACTGCATTTCTCGTATCCAAGCAAGCCAGATACATTACCGGTCAGGTACTCTATGTGGATGGCGGTTATAATATTCGGGATTAATTTAAAAGGAAATGAATCATGTCATCAGAACATCAGCAACACTCACAGCAAAAGCCGCCTGAAGGAAGGCATTTTTGGCGCACTCTTCCTGGCGTTATTGCACTCATAATCATTGTCATCATCGGCTATTATCTCATTGCTGAGCATGGGGCGCACATCGCCAGTTTTTTGGGTGCTTCACCTTTTTTGCTGCTCATCTTACTCTGCCCGCTGATGCATCTGTTCATGCATAAAGGACATGGTGGGCATGAAGACAGTCATCATCATAAAACTGAAAATGAAGAGAGTCATTCTTCTGAAAACAAGGATTAAACGCAAATGGAACATACTTCTTATGCTTATGGTTTCTGGTTATTAGTCATAGTCAATTCGGTCATCTTCATTCTGTTTGCTTACAGCTTTACCCAATTTAAGACAGGGCGAGATTGGCGCACATTTGGGACTTTTTCCGCCTTTGTGGTGGCCTATTTTACGGAAATGTACGGCTTTCCTTTAACCATTTATTTACTGTCAGGATGGCTAACTCGACATTATCCCGGAATTAATTTATACGGTCATGACAGCGGTCATTTACTCCATACTCTTTTGGGCTTGAAAGGGGACCCCCATTTTGATGTATTCCATCTTTTAAGTTTTGTGTTCATCCTGGGTGGTCTATGGATGATTGCTTCGGCTTGGGGTACCCTGTATCGCGCACAAAAAAACCATCAACTTGCCACAACAGGACTTTATGCCCAAATTCGCCATCCGCAATACGATGGTTTTATTCTCATCATGGTGGGTTTTTTGTTGCAATGGCCAACGATTCTCACCTTAATCATGTTTCCCATCCTGGTCACGATGTATGTAAAACTGGCTCATCAAGAAGAAGACGAGACTTCTAAGGAATTTGGGGAAGAATATAAACGTTATGTAGAGAAAACGCCTGCATTTATTCCCAAGCTATGGACTTCGCGTAGGATGAGTGCATGAAATTATGGGTTTTCACCATGGCTTTACTTTTTGCTTCATTCCTTTATGGAGCCAGTGCGCATCCAGCTCAAAAAGCAATACATTCTGATGCCGAACCGCCAAAGATTGGGAACTTTGCATTACCACTTTCGCAACAACCCGGCCCCTTAGTGAGCTTTGGTGAAAATATTATTGCAAAAAATGAGACTCAATTCTTTCTATTTGCCGATGATTTTGCTGGAGTAGACAAACATTTTGTCGATGTGATGCCGGGTATTTTGTATGGCATTACTGATGATTTATCGATTTTTATTAATGCACCGATGGCCGCGGGCTATGTGCAGAATGGAAAAAAATCTTCAGGATTTGAAGACGCCTTTTTGCAACTTGAAGATGCTTTTTATACCAAAAAAACGTCTTCTTTTGTAGAGCAAGCAACCTTGGTGATGAATATTACGCTCCCTACGGGCTCTGCGCAAAAGCAACCGCCAACGGGTTTTGGGTCTCCGAGTTTTTTTATCGGCAGTACACTCTCTCGTATGTATGTCGATTGGTTCGCATTTACCTCACCTGGGGTCGTATTAACCACAAGGCGTAATGACACAAAATTTGGAAATCAATTTCTTTATCAAGCTGGTTTCGGAAGAAATATTATCAATATCAAGAAATGGATGTTTGCCTGGATGGTTGAAGGGGATGGACAATATGCACAGCGAAATAGAATCAATGGAGTCATCGATTTTAATTCAGGGGGAAATGTAGTCTATGTGACGCCTTCGTTATGGGCTTCTTCAAAAAAAGTGATTGCTCAATTCGGTGTTGGGCTTCCTGTTACCCAAAATTTATATGGGAATCAAACAAGAAATTCTTATGTACTTGTGGCGAATGTGGGTTGGACTTTATAAAGGATTATGATGAATCAAACTCTTTTTTCAATGATTGTTTTTGCAATGAGTATTCTAGTTGGTTGCATGCCAAGACCGCTAGAACCCAATGCGCAAAACATTACTCTTGTTTATGGTCAAAACACGCAAATTTCAGAAGGGTGTAAGTTCCTTGGCAAAATATCAGGTAAGGACATCCATGGCTTAAAGCTTCAATTTTCATGGGGATTAGAAAAAAATCTCAAAAAAGATGATGTCAATTTTCTTAAAAACGAAGGGGAAAAATTAAATGCCAATGTTGTTGTGTTTGAAAAACATCAAACCTTGATTAAACGATACTACACATTGAGTCCGAATCGACAGACAGACATCAGCATCCATTCCATTCAAGGAAGTGCCTATCGCTGTCCTTCTTCAATAATATCTACTATAAAACAATTGAATATCATGAATCATTCTGTTTATGAAAAGCCCGTTATTATAGAAAACAATTAAGCGTTTCTATAAAATTCTGCGGTCTATTTTAGAGTAATTCTTCTCCACTTGATGTATGCTATATCCTTCATGATAAGGACTAAGATGCAATGCGAACACATTCTTTTTATTCAATTTTATTTTTAATGACGTTTATTATCCATGTAAACACTTATGCAGAGACAATGAGTGAATTGCAACATCCTGTTGTCGAGAACCGAGCTCTCAATGAACCCTTTTCTCTTTTGAATGATCAAGGCGTAGCCTATGCCCTAGGCCATGAGGTGCCGCAAAATGATGTTGAAGCCGTGAAGCGATTTCGTCAAGCTGCCGAACAGGGATTACCCGTGGCCCAACGTAACCTTGGCATTATGTACGCATTCGGTAAGGGAGTTCTGCAAAGTGATCGTGAAGCCGCTCACTATTTTCGTAAAGCGGCAGAACAAGGGGATGTCATCGCTCAGCTCAATCTTGGGGTGATGTATGCTACCGGCAAAGGGGTCGCAAAAAATGAAAGCGATGCCGTGAAATGGTTTCGTAAAGCAGCGGAACAAGGATTGCCGATGGCACAACGCAATCTTGGTCTCATGTATGGAACAGGTAAGGGAATAAAGCAGAGTTATACCGAGGCTTTTAAGTGGTTTCACAAAGCAGCTCTTCAAGGAGACCCTTTCGCTCAACTTAATCTTGCAGCACTGTATTCTGATGGAAAAGGAGTGCAACAGAGTGACACGGAAGCCTTTGCATGGTTTCGTAAGGCAGCAGAACAAGGGGAGAAGATGGCTCAACTTCATCTGGGTCTCATGTATGCGAATGGCAAAGGGGTGGTGCGAAATGACATGGAAGCAACCCAATGGCTTGATAAAGCAGCGCGGCAAGGATTAGCCCTAGCTCAATTCAACTTAGGTACCCGGTATGCAGAAGGCTTGGGGATTGAACAAAATGATGCAGAAGCAGTAACATGGTTTGGTAAAGCGGCGGAACAAGGAAATGCTTTAGCCCAACTCAGCCTTGCGATTATGTTGTCTACTGGAAGAGGCATTCAACAAAGTGACATTGAGGCGGTTAAGTGGTTTGAGAAAGCAGCGGAACAAGGGGATGCCACTGCTCAGTACAATCTTGGGGTTAAATACATCACCGGCAAAGGTGTTGTTCAAGATGATTCGAAAGCAGTTCAGTATTTTCGTAGGGCAGCGGAACAGGGTTTTCCCGAAGCACAGTTTGCCCTTGCTGCCGTATATCATGATGGGGTAGGTGTTCCGAAAAATGATGCTGAGGCAATGAAGTGGCTTCGAAAAGCGGCTGAGCAAGGAAATGCTAGCGCGCAAATGCGCTTAAAAGCTATGGAGCAAGGCTAAATCGTACTTTTGTCTAACCTGTGAGTCGGTGATATTGGCAACGACAATGACTCAGGAAGATTTACGAAATAGGCTCTCTAGCTAGAGTAGCCCTAGAACACCTGGTGTTCTTTGGGACAGAAGTGCATTAGGATTAAAAGCACTAAATTCTATTTTTTATCATTAGGATGATCGCTATGGCTGACAAAATACGTGGAAAGGTGAAATGGTTTAATAAAGACAAAGGATTTGGTTTTATTGAGAGTAGTGGTAAGGATTATTTTGTTCACTTTAGTGCCATTCAAGGCAGTGGCTTTAAAAATCTTCATGAAGGCTCCAGTGTTCTATTTAAAGCGGGTAAAGGACCAAAAGGTCTGCAGGCGGAAGAAGTTGAGATTGTATAACAACTCATTATTTTTGTTCTTTTAATAAGCATTCAAAACGAAGGAGTCGTTTATGGAACGAATGACAGCAGTGGTAACAGGAGGTACAGGTGGGATAGGTTCTGCAATATGCCAACGTCTTGCGGCTGAATACCAAGTCATCGCATGTTATTTTAAGGGTGGTAAACATGACGAGGCAAAACGATGGCAAGACAGTCAAAGAGAAGCAGGTTATGATGTGGATATCCTCTATGGTGATACGACCCAATTTGCTGATTGTGAAAAGCTCACTGATTTATTGATGGAGCGATATGGACGGATTGATGTTTTGGTCAATAATGCAGGGATTACCTGCGATACCACTTTAAAGAAAATGACTTCCCTGCAATGGCAACAGGTTATTGATGCCAATTTGACCAGTGTATTTAATATGACGCGTAATGTATTACCCTCCATGCTGTATCGAGGCTATGGGCGAATTATTAGCATCTCTTCCGTCAATGGTCGTAAGGGGCAATTTGGTCAGTGCAATTATGCCGCTACCAAAGCTGCTTTGTTCGGTTTTAGCAAAAGCTTAGCCCAAGAGGTGGCAAGCAAAGGAATCACGGTGAATACCATCTCTCCAGGCTATGTAGAAACCCCTATGCTTTCTGCGATGAGAGAAGATGTACTAAAGTCAATTATTGCGCACATTCCTGTAGGGCGCTTGGGCAAGCCGCAAGAAATTTCCAATGCCGTGGCTTTCTTGGCTTCTCCTGAATCTGGGTTCATTACTGGCGCTAATCTGGATATCAATGGCGGTCAATATATGTAAAACTTGGCCTGATTGCTGAGAAAAATAAACCTTCATTGATTTATCTGTCGGCTGATCATTCCATTGCACCCTAAGAACTCATAATGAGTACGAACGCCTGACATAACGATTCCGCTACTGCTCGCCAAGGAAGGCTAAAAACCGAGGCGAGGATATCGCGATTGTCTGCGATTTGCACAGAAACCCCGAAGGGATGCGGAGTAAATCTTTCTGCAGTCGAAGAAGTCATTAAGGCATAGGCTTTACGCGCTCAGCATAAGCCAGGAGACGGTCACGTCCTTTTAGCTTCGCGCATTGGCGAGTTGATTTCAGAGACTTGGAAGTCCTGGAATCTTTCACAAGATAGCGCGACTATCGAAAATAATTGATCGAAAGTTTGGGTATTTACGTCTAGAACCCTAGCTCTGAACTTGTGAAAATATCATATCAAAAAATAATATTGGGTCTTGATGCATTTACAGAGTAACTCCCAATTTTAATTTTATCGTTACAATAATAAAAAATCGACCTTTAAATTCTTCTTGTATTCGATTATTAACAACTGATTAATGATAAAGTTTGTCAGAAATCAATCGTTGCTAAAATCACTTTAAATAAGCATTAAACAGGGCCGTGCCTATATATTGTTCTTTTAGGAAAGATTATGGGCTAAGAAATAGAGTCTTATTTGCAGACATAACCTGATTGTTGTGATTAAAAAGAAAAGCCCATCTGCTGATAAGTTACCTGGGATGAATTGCTGATTTTCAATGAAGCAGGGCTTTGCATCGTGCGCCGATTTTCATTTTTAGCCGTTTCGACATCTGCTAACTTCTTGTCGTTCTCGGTAATTACTGAGAAAGGCAACAGGTGCAACAGCAGGGCATTATCGCAGGCAAATGTTTTAAGTTGATAACCGCGTTGGTGGCGTACTTTGGTTAGTAGACAAAAGTGCTCGAAAGCTTCGTTAAAATGAGCAAAGGCTAGGGTGCGGCTTTGTCCGAGCTTGGATTTAATGCGACCATTGATTAAGGTAATTATCCAGTCTTCTAATAGATCCCTGCTTAAACGAATCACATAATAGCGGGTGTCTTTTTCAAAACGGGCATCATGATAGGCTTCAATAGGGTAATAATGAATCAGATGCAGCAAAGGCAGGGCAGTGAACCATGGAGTCTGCATTAAAAAGAACCAAGGCTGGCGATGCGTTTTAAGCGGGTTGGATTATCTTCCACGTATTCTGAGGTCGTGGAAATATTGGCATGACCCGCAAGACGAGACACCGCTTTAATGTCAGCTCCTTGTTCAATCAAACGCGTAATGAAGGTGCGTCGACCGGAATGCGAACTGGCGCCAACCAATCCTGTTTTGTCATAAAGCTTGCGAAACCATTTTTGCAACACGTCGGGTTGAAAGCGATTACCCCGTTGGGTTTTAAAAAGATACCCTTTTTTAGTAAAGGCTTCCTTTTCTTGCATTTGCAACTCATCCACGTGGTCTTGTAGGGCAGCGGCCACTTTTTTATTCGTCACATAAACGTGACGTTGTTTTTCTCCTTTGGTCATTGAGCGCAATAAATTAATTTCATCCATGACTTTAAGATGGTGATCGAATACATCACTGATTTTAAGGGCGGCAATTTCTTTAACGCGCAGACCCAATCCAAAGGAGCAATAAATGAGGGCGACATTGCGTAGCGCAAATGGACTGTCTTTGGCCATAATGAGCAATCGTTTAAACTCACTCTCGGTGAGCACCCGTGCTTTACCTTCTTTCGCCATTTTTTCCTTGTTAGTGCTTAAAACACCATAATTTATGATATTTTAAGACCTAAATACTATGACGTCAAGAGGCGCTACTGAGATAACCCTTGTAAACATTGAAGAGGTCTTATAATGTACCTTTCAAGACCTCTTTTGGGCTGGACGATTTTAACGCACGCAAATTTAAGGGAGCCCACATTTTAAATTCTTCATTAAAGCAACTAAAAATAAGAAAGCTTGCTCCGCTCTTTCCTTTCACTGAGGCGTACCTTAGTGATAGGCTTGATAATTTGCTTTTGTATTACAATACAACTACAATATACTATATGAGTCTATTACGAGGTTTATTATGACTAAAGCAACAACGGTTCAGGCAAGAATTGAGCCTGATCTTAAGGCGCAAGGGGATGTAATTCTTAAAAAAATAGGAATTACCGCATCGCAAGCAATCAATGCATTGTATGCTCAAATCGTGATGTGCAAAGGGATGCCCTTTGAATTAAAAATTCCAAATCGTGAAACGCAAATGGCAATGGACGAGTTAGAAAGTGGTGGTGGAAAAAGATTTTCATCCTTTCAGGCCATGATCGATGATTTGGATAATGAGGATGCTTGATATATACCGCTCTACGCAGTTTAAAAAAGATCTTAAAAAAATCACTAACCAAGGTAAAAATTTACGTTTATTACAGGAAATCGTTGATTTATTGTGCCATGGTAAATCACTTCCTTAAAAAAATAGCGATAATGCTTTAGTTGGCAATTGGAAAGGGTACAGAGAGTGTCATATAAATCCAGATTGGCTGCTCATTTATAAAGTAGAGGATGAAGTGAGTTTATTGAGATTAATGAGAACAGGATCTCATTCTGAATTGTTTCAATAAAAGCATCCTAAGCTAAATTACGTATTTGGGAAGGAGATATAAAGCCATCATGTACACGGTCAATATTGAATTAAAAAATGGAAAACAATTGGCTATACCTGCCGAATATTGTCCAAGGTATGCTGACATTGTGGCTACTAAAGAGAACTTATTTTGTCTCACTCCAATTACTCGATTTGAAGCTTTTCTTAAAGAAATTAGTCACTATATCTTCAATCCTTTTTTTGCGGTGTTGTCAGTTATTAACCTGAGTCTGTGCGCACCATTATTGGTTAGAGGTTATCCAGGTAATCAAAAAGTTGCTTATTATTTTTTCCTATCTATAGGTTTCATTATTTCCTACTACCTCACTAAATTCTACATTAGACTCATGAAAAAAGACCCCATGTCTATAGATGGTGTGGCAGAGAGATTGGGATATAAATCCTCATCCAGTCTACTCAAGCCCTATGATGAACGCATGCTCAAAGCAATTATAATTTTAAATAATATGAAAATTCGTAGAACTAGTCTTTTCTTTGACGATTTATACGGCATTCTTTTTGATGAGGCAACGCCAAGAAGGTCTTCTGGCATTTATCATACTGCTTTAAGAGTGATAAAGTGAGTTGAGTGAAATGTACTCGCGCTCCATTATCTTAGCCGCGAAAAATTAAGTACAATTAAACTTGGAGTCATGCAAGGATAAAAATGAATAACGAACAACGGAATTTTGTATTAATGGACGAGTATCGGCTTTTGTTTGATGTGCTTCATGATTATGAATGGTACGAAGCATTGAGGGCCGAAGCAGATAAATTAGGGGCTTCAATAAAAAAAGCTATTATAAATAGGTTGGAAATAGAGAAAACGCAGAAAGAATAAATTTTTCTAGGCTCTATAAACTCCAAAAGCACTATAGGATTGATTTTCCAACAGTATTTCTGAAAATAAATCGCTCTTCTTTCTTTTATATGGGATGAGCAATCCTAGGTCGAATTCAACTTATAAGTCCAATAGCTTATACTATTGGACTGTTTGCAATTATTTGAAAATTAAGTATTATTGATATCTAATTTGGCAATTAAACTTTTTGCAACGCCCGTTGCAGAAAGTTTTTGAAATTAAGTTATCGTAGTCGTATAATTTTCGCTCACGACAGGACAGTGAGCAAAAATTTTGTGCTTGGAAGACAAATTGAATTGAAATCGATTAGTCAACCCAACAAAGGAACCAAGTATGTCAAAAGAAATAACTTTTCATCTCGATCATGATTATAAGTCATTTTTAAGTGCGCTTAAAACTCAAATAAAATCCTCACAATTCCGTGCAGCACTGGCCGTAAATCAAGAAGTTATCAACCACTATTGGTACATTGGCAAACAAATAATTGAAAAACAAAAACAAAAATCTTGGGGAACGGGCTTTATTGAAACATTATCTCGAGATCTACAGAATTTATTTCCTGAAACCCGGGGTTATTCAGTAGCAAACATCCGACGAATGAAACGTCTTGCCGAGGAATATCCTGATTTAAATGAAATTCGCGCACAAGCTGTGCGGGATTTACCTTGGGGACATATTGTTGTTTTAATACAAAGAGTTAATGATGCTATCATGCGTGATTGGTATGTAAGTCAAACCATTGAAAATGGTTGGTCACGCTCAACACTTGAAAAAAATATTAATCAAAATTTATATCAATCTCAAGCTTTATCCTCTAGTAAAGCATCTAATTTTATACACCGATTACCAGCGGCACAATCATCACTTGCGCAAGAAGTACTTAAAAGTCCATATAATTTTGATTTTTTAGGTCTTCATGATGATGCACTTGAGCGCGAAATTGAGCATGCTTCCATTGCACATATTACCAAGTTTTTATTAGAGCTGGGCAAGGGTTTCTCATTTGTTGGTAGTCAATATCCGATGGAAATTGATGGCGAAACTTATTTCCTGGATATGCTCTTTTATCATTTAAAACTTAGGGCATTTATTGTTATAGAGTGGAAGGCAGTTCGCTTCAAACCAGAACATGCTGGGCAATTAAACTTTTATCTCAACTTGGTTGATCAGTATCTTAAAACGGAACACGATAATCCTAGCATAGGTTTATTGCTTTGCAAATCAAGAAGCAAAGTTATTGCTGAGTATGCTCTAAAAGGCATAGAAAAACCAATAGGCGTTTCTGAATATCAACTTACAAAGGCAATTCCTGAAAACTTAAAATCAAACCTGCCAAGCATTGCGGAACTTGAAGCAGAATTCAGTGAAGAAAATATTGATGATAGTGCGCATACGAAGACGTAAATGATCTATTAATCCATTTCAAAATTAGAGTGTAACCATGGCAAGCATTCCTATACCACAACCATTAATAGATACCTGCCAACAACTTAAAGAAAAAAATTGGCAAACATTTATACCTCCATCCTTTGCCCCATATGACTTAGTTTTTTGTCTCGATTTTTTAAAACAATATGATAATAATAATGCCACATTTGAATCGTATCGTCGTGAAATCGAACGATTAATTCAATGGGCCTGGCTAATTGAGAAAAAATCATTACTGGATTTGAAACGGCAAGACATTGAAAATTACATGCAATTTTGTTTCAACCCACCAAAATCATGGATTGGATTTAAAAAAGTAGCACGATTCATTACGCATAACGGTGAACGCATTCCCAACCATGAGTGGCGCCCATTTGTAGCCACTGTAAGTAAAATTGATCATAAAAATGGACTGAGGCCCAATAAGCAAAACTATCAATTATCACAAAAAGCAATTCGTGAAATTTTTACGGTGCTGAGCAGTTTTTATAATTACTTGGCCTTAGAGGAAAAAGTATCCATTAACCCGATTACTTTGATCAGACAAAAAAGCAAGTATATCCAAAAAACTCAACATCAAGCACAAGTGATGCGCTTGAGTGAAAAACAATGGCGAACTTGTCTTGATACAGTTAAAAATATGGCAAATAATGCGCCCGATAGACATGAACGGACATTGTTCATTATTTCTGCGCTTTATTTATTGTACTTACGTATCTCTGAGCTATGTGCCAGTGATCGTTGGACTCCAGAAATGCGACATTTTTATCAAGATAGCCAAGGATGTTGGTGGTTTAAGACGGTAGGAAAAGGTAACAAAATGCGAGATATTGCCGTACCTGATGACATGCTTGCAGCACTCAAGCGATATCGTGTCAGTATGCAGTTAACCCCACTTCCTTCGATGAATGATCAAAGCCCTCTATTACCTAAAGAAAAAGGCAAAGGAGCAATGACTAGTTCAAGACACATTCGTCGCTTGATTCAAGACTGCTTTGATAACACCATACAAAATTTAAGAAACACCGGCTTTTCAATAGAGGCTGATAGTTTTGAGTCAGCAACAGTACATTGGTTGCGTCATACAGGTATTTCCGATGATATTAATATGCGTGGGCGGCCTGTTGCGCACGTACGAGATGATGCTGGTCATAGTTCCAGTGCTATTACCGATCGATATAATGATATTGATCTCCTTGAACGACATCAATCTGCCAAATATAAAAAACTAATGTCGAAAGAAGAATAATCAGGAGGTGTACCAAAATAATTCTGTCAGCAATGCTGACAGTTTCGCATTTTACTTTAACAGATTTCCGCAACACCGCTGCGGAAATCTGTTATTAGCTAGTTTACTGCCTGTGATAGTGACAATTATCACAAATATGGGTTGCAATTTAATTAAACAATAATCCCAAAATTCCATCTTCCTGGTACTGAACAAATCCTCTTTTGTATATTATATGTTGTCCTTGGTGTTGATTGAACTTGAAACAGGAACGTGCAATCTGTTTTTATCAATTAAATCCAGATGCTTTGGAAGTCTGATATAGGCGCGGTTTTTTGGACGAAAAAAGGTAATTTTTAAGAGCTATTCTTCTAAGTAACAGAGGAGAATAGAATGAGCAAAAAAAGAAACTATTACACGGCATCAAAAAAATCAAAGATAGCAGTTGCGGCAATTGAAGGAAAATTGACTCAGGCTCAACTGACCAGCGAATACGGTGTGCATCCTACCCAAATTAAAGCATGGAAGCAAACAGCATTGCAGGCTATTTCAGATGCTTTTTCCAATTCTCATGATAAGGATAAAAAAGAGCAAGCCGAGCTTGTTGGTGCTTTGTATGAGGAAATTGGTCGACTTCAAGCCCAATTATCATGGTTAAAAAAAAAGACTGCCACTGAGCTTGGATGAAAAGCGTAAGCTGATTGATAGCAACGCTGAAATATCAATCCGAGAACAATGCATGCTACTCGGATTGAGTATTTCCAGTTATTATTACAAAGCGTCTCCTATATCAGCAGAGGACGAGCGGCTCATGGCGCTGTTAGACGAGCATTATCTCCAGTATCCATGTGAAGGTAAAGTGAAGCGCGCACAATGGTTGTCCCTTGAAGTTGGCTATCCTGTTGGTAAACGACGCATCAAGAGACTCATGGAGGCTATGGGATTAGAAACCGTCTACCCAAAGCCAAATACAAGCGTTCCCAATAAAGAGCACACCGTGTACCCCTATCTATTACGTGACATCGATATCACTAAGCCTAATCAGGTCTGGGCTGCTGATATTACCTACGTGCGTATGAAGGGAGGCCATGTTTACTTGGTTGCCATCATGGACTGGTATAGTCGGTATGTGCTTCAATGGGCGGTGTCCCCAACATTAGAAGCAGAATTTTGTGTAGAGGCGCTAAAAAACGCGTTATTACAGGGGCGGTGTGATATTTTTAATACCGATCAGGGTGCTCAGTTCACGTCTAATGATTGGATCAATACCTTGAAGGCCCACAAAATCTCTATCAGTATGGATGGGCGCGGCCGATACCTCGATAATATTTTCATAGAACGTTTATGGCGCAGTGTTAAGCAAGAAAAACTCTATCGGTATGATTTCGAAACAATCGAAGAGATAGAGCTGGAATTAGCTGAGTATTTTGAATATTATAACAACCGAAGACTCCATCAGTCTTTTGGATATTTAACACCAGCTCAAGTGTATTTCGGACACCCTAGTACGGTTTCTAAAACATAGTTCGGTGTGTCATGGCTTACCCACAGGGTCCACAGGCCTATCCGAGACGATGAAGGCTCTACTGGCCTATGGACTTGTGGATAAGCCATTCTGTGAGAGCAGGAGTTAATAAACCAATTCGGAATAGCTCTTATTTTTCCTGAATTTTGTTCCAGATTACCAGACCTAGATTAGTCATCTATCAAAAGTAAATATTTAAATCATATGATAGATGTAACCTTCTTGTTTTCTGCCTATCACTAAAGTGTGTACCCTTGTGATATCAGAAAGCCAGTTTTGAAATTGTGTGTAATGGCTCGGTATTGGCCATCAATGCTCTTGCTTTTTTAGAGACTTTAATAAGAAAAGGCTAAAATCAAATAGCTGAATTTGTTTAAATAGTTTCGAGATTCTCATTGAGCGTTTATTATTACGGGGAAGGAAAATAATTGTTTGGTCATAAAATGGTCGTGGAGCAGGGTAAAATCCCACTGGAGCACCAAAATGTTCACATTCTTCACTAATAAAGAACCAGTCTTTACTATTTACAGAAAAAAGATCAAATTGGTTTAATAAAGAAAATACGGACTGTGAGTCTAAATGAACTGTATATAGTCTACCGCAAACAGGAAACTTTTTATTTAATTTTAAGGCAAGATATCGAGCTGCTGAAAAATGATGAGATCCCCCACTATTACATAAATGAATGCGGTTGTTATCCCATGCATAGCAATAAAATGAAGGATTATTGAATATTCGTCCACCCTCCCACTGCAAATTTTTGTTTAAATTTTGTTCTGATATGTCGGCGATTAAATTATGGTTAACTGTTGTTGCAAAATCATCAAGGGTTTTAAACAGGCTCAGATCTGATTTTGATGCGCCAAGGCAATCAATATTGCGAATATCACACCACCAATTTTCTGTTTCGTTAACTGTGACAATATATTCTAATTCTGGAATATATTGTTGTGTTGAGTAGTATCTTTCCCTTAGATTCATGGTGTATTTTTTATCAAAATAAAAACTATCCCACCTGTTCCAATGAATTATTTGATCCGAGTTAGCCGTTTGGGGAGGTGTTTTTAATAACATTTGTAGCTGAGAGTGACTTTTGATTTTTTTTATAAATCTTGATGGGTGTAAAAAACCTTCTTGTATCGAATCAACAATTAAATTAAGTACAGTCCCCATGCTTATCCTTTGTTTAGACGTGCGTTCAACTAGCTCAAAAGCTATTAAAATAATGCTAAAGAAGTATTCCTTTTACTATTGATGAAATACTGTTTTTTTAGTTGTTTCCCATTATATATTTAAAGTGTTCAGGTTTTTTTTGTTTTAAAATGAGTTGTGTAGTTGGCTGTAATATCATCAGCCTCTAACTTGTATTGATCCAGACGTTGTTTGACAGTTTGACTGTCTTCAAACTTATTATCAGAGGCTATAGATTTTATAAATTGACGAGCGTTATTAACTAACTTTTCTAATAAGCTCTTATTTATTATTTTTATATTTTTACTTGGAGAACACGCATACTCAAAACAAGCAGATAAATGAATCATAATAGGTACACATTTAGCACCATTGCCATAATTGTTATTAAACCAAATTTCAGAACCATTCAGCTGATTACAATCGTGTTTACAAATAAGATCAGTGGTTGCACCATTTTTACATTCAATAACTAAAAATTTTAAATCATCCAACAGCCAGAGATTATCTGGTCCTTTTCCATAATCATTTTCGGGGCGTTGGCCTATAAAGCCAAGTAGGTATGCTAACTCTTTAAAAGCATCCTCAAATATATTTGCAGTGCCTTCACTAAATACAAGTTTTGAAAATACTCCCTCTGCATAGATAATAAGTTTGTTTCCATCTTTAAATTTTTCTTTTAAATAGTTAGAACATTGTATTGCTTGTGATCCGGTATGATTTTGTAGTGGCCTATAACAGATGCCTTCGATTGGTTTAAGAACTCTTAAATTATCAGATATAGCGGATAGCTGAGTTTTTTGCGATTCCACCTTATCGTACTTGTTTATATATTCCGACATGTATTGTTTTAACACGCCTCTTAATAAAGGATCTTCAGTTGACCTATTGATTTCATTCAAAATTCTATTTGCTGCTTCTTGTGGTTTCCCAGAGCGATCTAAATCGTAAGCCTCTCTTAAAGCTATTTTTATTGGGTCAGTTTTATTTTGATTGGAATAATTTAAGTCTGCCATAATACCCCTGCTTAACTTAACCCATTGAGGATCCCTTTTTAGACTGTAGTTTATGACAGTTTTAATCTCATCAGCCCCCTTATCTTTTATTTGGTCTGCTATTTGCTCTGATAATTCTAATTGAGCCTTTGTCGCGGGTGAAAATAGTTCTAAAGTTTCGCTCGTATAAAGCTGAGAAGTAAGATCTTTCCCCATAAGAAAAATGACGCAATAATCATCATTAGATCTAATTCCTCTCCCCATCCCCTGTTCCACTTTATGAACTATTTGATTTACTCTGTTCGAACTACCTGCAAGCTCACTCTGGCGAATTTTATCAATATTATTTCGGGCTGCTGGTAATCCATCTATAACTAATAATCGGCAAGCATTTTCAGGTAAATCAATCCCATCATATTTGTTAACTAAAATCGTTAAGCCAATATGAGTCGTTTTAAGTTGTTCAATTCCATGAAGCATACTGTCTTTATTTAAAATGAGATCCGCTGCATCCTCCCAAAACTCCACTCGCTTGTTAGAGGGGACAATAACTACCACGTTATATTCTTTGGATAATTCCAAACATAATGCTTTAACATCACTATCGAACATATTGGTGTTAAGAGCTTGTGGTAATAAGATTAATCTGTCACCTACATCCCCCGCTGAATCTGGAGTGATGGGGGTATTAAGATATTGGGGGCTTACACCAAAATGAGTCGTTAAGACGCTATCGTCCGATAATGTGGCAGTCATAAATATTTTTCTTGATGCATTACTCAGAGACGGAATCACATCAATTGGAATACAATTACTTGTAATTTCAACGTTATGCTTACTAATCACGCAACTACATCGCTCTAAATTTTCTTTTATTAATGCCCATTTAAATTTTATTTCTTCATGATTTTTGTTTTCAATTAAAACCTGCATTACATTACTTAGATTTTCTTGCCAGTTCCAATATGGGATTAAGATGTAGGCAAAAGGATCCCCTGATTTAATCTCCAAATATTTTGCTTCCGACTGCCTTTTCATTGCCTCTTCAAAAATACTAAATATTTTTTTATGTGCCGGGTTAGAGGATGATACATTCAAAGTGAATTGTTCTTCGACTGTATTTACGCATGCATGGGCATCATCAATAAGGATCGTTTTAATGGGTATTTTAGTTCCTTCATCCCCAACACCAAATACTGATTTTCCGTTAATTAATTTATATATATTAGTTACTAAAATTGCTTTCCCTTTTAAAAAACTCTCATTTTCAGGGTCATCGACTGCATTTAATCCAAGATCTTTTGCTTCGGATAAAACTTGCTCTACTAAAAAATTATCTGGAACAATGTAAACTACAGGTCCTTTCTTCTCATTCAAGCAACTTTTTAAAATTAAAAGGCCAACCACTGTTTTACCACCGCCTGTATTCATTTTTATGACTAGGTTTCGTTCCTCTTTTCGGTCAAACCACTTGCTCCATACTTGAGATTGCACATCGCGTGGATAATGGAATTTGTTTGATTTTTTATTGGGTAACGCGTTAAAAATTTCTCTCGGCTTTAAAACAGTATCGACAGTTTGTCCTGTACCCAGTTTGGAAAAATCTAATGCCATTTAATGTCCTTTAAAGTTTACTGTTAATCCATATTGGCCATAGGGTAATTAGGCTTGTAATTGCAATTTTAAGTGCATGTTAAGCGCATCAGCAACCTTCACCAAGGTTTCCAATGAAGGAATAAATGAACTATTGCCACTTTCAAGGCGAGAAATAACCGATTGTTTGGTTCCAATTTTATTGGCCAATTCAGATTGCGTCATATGGCGCTTTTTACGGGCATTTACAATCATTACTGCTATATTATTAATGATTTGCTCGCGCTCATAGTGCTTGGCAAATTCTTCATCATTGTTGATTTTATCGTCAATAAATTCATTTAAGGTAAGTGTTTTCATGATCGTATACCTCCATCATTCGTTTTTCAGCCAGTTCAATTTCTTGCTTTGGCGCTTTTTGTGATTGTTTTTTGTAGGCATGTAAAAGGACAATGACTTCTTTTTGAATGCACACATAAAAAAACCGATAACCACTGCGCGATGTTTTAATTTTAATTTCCCAAAGCGAGCCTTTTATTTGCCTGAATTGTACCCTTGGGCTATCAAACCCCAGTTCTTCAACACTCTTTAAACAACCAGCAAGTCGCGCGATTTCATCGGACGGCAAATCATTTAGAAATTCCGCCACGGGGTTTTTTCCCGATTGTTTTTGGTAAAATTTTATTCTCATAGTATTTTATAGCATAAATGTGATATTTTGGCAAGTATTTAACTAAAATTAGTCATGGAATTTAGTTTGCTGCTTAACGTTTCCGAGTTACTCAACGACTCTAGTTTATCGAGCAGTTCCTTGAGCGGTCTATGATTTTTTAGTAAAGGATTAGCCCACAAAAACAAGATATCGTCCTCAGCTAATATTTTTTGCACTATATCTGGTTTTTCTTCCAGTAAAATCTCTACAGCACAAGCCACTAACCATTTGGAAGTTGATAGTTCACCTTTTGCGATTTCCTCAATAGTTTTTGGAGCAATACTTTTCTCTTTATTAAAAAGCATCCGGGCTTTTTGGTGCAGTTTTTCTGATTTGTTATGGATGGATAATAATTCAGAGAATACCGCCTGTATTTTTAAGGAAACATCTGTTTTTACATTTTCGGAAAGCCCCAGTTGATTAAGCAGTGTCAGCGCTTGCTGTTTTTTTTCATCAGGAAGGCTTGCTGTCTTTATTTTAAGTTGCCCAATAGCGGCACTTATCATGGCATCATAAACATTCAAGTCGATGTGATCTTCAAAACATAACTTACTTAGTTCATCAATAGCATCAATAAAACTACCGGGTAATCGGATCCTAAAATCTTTTTGTTCGGACAGAGCCTTTGTGGAAAAGTAATGCTCAATAGCCACTAGATTATTCATGTAGTGCTTTAATTCAATGGCTTCTTCCTGGCTTAATTTATCCCAGCTATCGAATTCATCGCAGTTATTTGCTTGAAATGAGCCATAGGTTGTTTTTTTATCGGCTGATTGCACGTGAACCCTAGGTGGTTTATTCATGTTTGCTTTAACGGCAAACGATAATTTTTTCATGAATCTACTCCTGTTAATGGCCTACTCCCCACAGTAGGGAGTAGGGCAATAGTCAGTATTTATAATCGGGTATTCTTTCTATTCTGTTATCAATGAATTCAACCAGTTGATCGCAAAATACTCCTTTCATCGGTTTATAGGGTATCACTGGCCACACCAGCATGTCTGAGAAGTCTTTGTTAAGGTAAAAGGAAATATTGTATAAGTCTTGCGCCTCATCCAACTCGATACAGACAAAACCATCTAAATAACGCGCATGAACTCTTATAGCAAGCGCATTAGACGATAGTTCATACCATTTAGATACGCCCCACGACCAAACGATCGCTTTATTCGTGTGCAGCAATTGTTGTTGGATAATTTCTGGAATAGTCATTGTGTTCTCCTATGTTTTTACTATGTGTCATTAAGACAAGAACAGTATAACAAGGGTAGTAAGAAATATCAATTGCTTTTATAAATTATATTTATCATATTATTTTATAATAATAGTTGACAATTATAAGCTTTTTTGAGATACTGTATTTGTTCCTTGAGAACAATAGTAAAAACATAGGAGAAAACATCATGTTACCCATTTTATCAAAAGAAAAACTATTTAAATTAGCCCCTTCCATATTCACACAAGAAAGTTCCCACAAAACAAGTGCTCAGTACTCACCCATCTCAACAGAGCAAATCATTGAAAAATTAATGTCAGAAGGATTTTTTCCAACTTGGGCAACTCAGACCAAAAGCCTGAGTCAAGAATCGAAAGCATTTGCAAAACACATGCTCCGTTTTCAACGCCATGATGTCATGCAAAATAATCAGGGGCTTTATCCAGAACTTGTTCTTATTAATTCTCATGATGGCCTGTCTTCTTATCGCCTAATGGCGGGTCTTTTTCGGGTTGTGTGTGCTAATGGAATGATTGCGGGGCAATCGTATGACGAAATTAGAATTAAACATCAGGGGGATGTTGTTGGAAATGTTATTGAAGGTACTTATAAAGTGATTGAAACCGCGAACAAGATGCTCGATGTATCAGATGATATGGCTTCGATTCATCTAAATGATACTGAAAAAATGATTTTTGCCGAAGCTGCTCATTCTCTAAAATTTTCTGATGAAGAGGGAGCAATGATCGTTGCTCCTGAGCGTTTATTGCAACCAAGACGTTATGTGGATCAAAAAGATAATGATTTGTTTACGGTATTTAATGTCCTGCAAGAAAATTTAATTAAAGGTGGGGTTCGTGGTCACCGTTTGAATAAATACGGTTATACCACTCGGACAAAAACAAGAGAAGTAAAAGCCATTGATCAAAATGTGAAATTAAATCGTGCGTTGTGGACGTTAACCGAAAAAATGATGGAAATAAAAAGGTAACGGAATTTTTTTAGAGGCAAAGAAAAATCCCTTTGCCTCATCTGAAAATAGCGTGTCAACAATAGCAAGATGAAAGGAACATTGATGAAATTAAGACTATACCACGGACGCAATACCCCAGAACAAGAAATGGATGATTGGGGTTTCGAGGGAGCAACACTTAACGGTGTTGATGGGATTATATGGACTTATGGAGTGCTACGAGTGTTTTTTGTTAATGATAGCTCCTTAAAGATAGCTAAGGATTTAACGGGATGGGATGAACTAGGGGATGGTTTAGAAATGTGTGTTTATGAGGACTTAATTAAAACCAAAGAGGGGTACTTTGGGGATTGGGAATTAATTTGAATATAAGTGGTATTTTTTTGCTATTCTTTTTCCCTCCTTTTGTTAATTTTATATCTTATATATGCGTTGATAATTAATAGTATGTTAATTGATAGGATCACAGAATAATAAAAAATTCTGTGATCTAAAATTAGAGCATCCAATTTATTGATGATTAAAAATAAAAAAATCTTGATGTAAGAAAAAATAGCGTTAATATTAATCAGAATAAGAGAGTGTTCATCCAACTGTGTCACCTCAGTCATTATCTAAGTCCCAGGGTTAGTCTGTCTTCGAAATAGATTTGTAACTGGGACACGATAAGCGCCCAATTGTGCATGGGCTGATTCCATTTTTCCAGTACTTTCTGGCAAGCACAATAAATAAGCTTAATAAGGGCGTTTTCACTGGTGAAAGCGCCTTTATTTTTAGTGTACTTGCGAATTTGCCGATGAAAGCCTTCAACAATATTGGTAGTGTAAATGATGCGTCTTAGCTCTTCTGGGTATTTGAAGTATTGTGATAGAGCTTCCCAGTTGTTATTCCAGGATTTCATCACCGCCGGGTATTTTTTGCCCCATTTCTCTTCCAACTCAAGTAGATGATGCAAAGCCATATCTTTGCTTGAAGCCTTATAAACCAGCTTTAAATCGGCCATAAAGGCTTTCTGGTCCTTACTAACCACATACTTTAATGAGTTGCGAATTTGATGAACGACACAAAGCTGGATCTCGGTGTTAGGAAAAACTTCAGCAATGGCATCAGGAAATCCCTTAAGTCCATCGATGCTTGCTATAAGGATATCCTCTACACCACGAGCTTTAAGGTCATTTAATACACTAAGCCAAAAACGAGCTCCCTCTGCCTCAGATAAATAGAGCCCTAGAATATCTTTTTTACCTTCTGAATTTACAGCAAGGACGGTGTAAAATGCTCTACTTATGACCTTACCTTCAACACGTACTTTAAAGTGCATGGCATCAAGAAAAACGATTGGGTATACAGATTCTAGGGAGCGATTACGCCACTCGGTAATCAGGGGTAATAGTTTGTCAGTAATCAGGCTGATTTTAGCACTCGAGACTTCTAGTCCATACATCTCAGATAAATGCTCGCTTATCGCCTCGTAACTCATGCCTATCGCATAGAGGGCTAGGACTTTATTATCCAGTGACTCGTTGAGTACCGTTTGACGTTTTTTTACAAGCTCGGGTTCAAAGCTGCCATCCCTATCTCGAGGTGTTTCTAAATCAAAAACTCCAGTTGTTGATTTAATTGTTTTAGTCGTTTTGCCGTTGCGACGGTTTGAAATACCTGTCTCATGACAATCAGTCATATGAGAATCCATTTCACCTTCTAATGCCGCCTCTAATAGCTCTTTTATTAAGGGGGTCAGTATGCCGTCTTTTCCAGTGAGAGATTGGCCAGACTTTAACTGGGTCAAAGCCTCTAATTTGAACTCATTGAAATCAAAATTCGATAAATCTATTTTCTTTTTATTCATATCTACCTCTTTTAAGTGTTAAATTATAAACAAATTAAAAGAGATGACACAGTTATTTAAACACTACCCAGAATAATAATCACTAAAAATAACGCCACCTTCCGTTTTATTAAAGAAAAAAATAACATTATTGAATGTGCTTTTATTTGTAAGGATCTAATATTCATTCTAGGATAGTACCCTTCCTGATCTGAAAGATCCCCACGAAATTACCAAACACGGTTAAGCTCCTGTTCTATAATCTCTTGTAAGGTTCTAGGGTCAGGGGCTAAGGAACAGAGCTGATTATGCTCAATCATAAGCTTACCCAGGGTAAAATAAGAGAATATTTTCTTATCTTTGACCGTATTGGCTTGGAAGTATTGTTGTTTATTTTGACTATGTGCAATTACTCCAATAACCCAATAAGTAATTTGCACAATAGCAGCAAGAAGCATTTTTACTCCCCATCTATCTACTGAATGAGTACGCACATAACGTCCTGCTAGTCCGAATTGATGACTTTTAACATCTCTAAACGATTCTTCTATTTGCATTCTTTTAAAATAGAGATTGATAATATCAGTAGGCCCTACATCCAATGGTAAATTAGTAGCCAAAATCCATGGCTCTTTATTAGCTTGACTATAACTTCCATTAGACAGTGTCGAGGTGGTTTTTCCTCGTGATGTCTTTACCTTTCTTCCCTTAGGCTTACGATAGGTTGTAACCACCCTACAAGGTCTTGTATGCTCTTTGGTTAATAGAGCATGCTCATAATGTGTCGTTTTAGATTTAATATCAGGGATTAGTTCTTTAATGAGTTTCCATCCCAGTTCTTCGGATAATTGTACCGATTTAACTCCTCTTACACGACTTAGCCAATACCAGCCCAGCGCTTCTATTTCTTTAAACCATTCTTCATAAAAACCGGCATCCATGATTACGATTACTCGACGATTTTTGGGCAAACAAAGACTCAACTCTTTTAAAAAGTCCTTAGCTCGTCCTTTTGTTTCGGTATCTCTATACACTTCTCGATAAAGAGGAAGACTTCTACCTTTTAACGCTATTTCTGCACTGAGCATTTGAATTTCTCGGTCGTCTTTTAAGCAGCAAATATCTACAATCAAAGGTAAGGTTGTATCTTGCGAGATGTAAGTAAAAACAAAGCTTGATAACCCTTGATAAATGGAAAAAAGTTCATTATGCAGTGCCTTATTGCCTTCCAGCCTATCAACTTTCTTTATCTTATTTTTTAATTTTGCATCTCCAGGCAAGTTCCTCCCTAATTCACTTAATGAAAGGTTTTGGCTATGTCTTAAGCCTGATGCTACATCCATTACTGCATTCAATCGTGATATATGAATTTCAGGACATGATTCTGTAAGCGAATTATAAAGATAGGTTTCTACAGCTAACATTTTAATTTCCATGAGTCTTAATGACGCTCATTTGATCATGAGACGCTCTTTATTTCAACTCATAATTCGTGGGGATAGATCAGTTCCTGATACCAATCCCACCGCTTCTAAGGGTATCGATTTTGAGTTTTCATTAGCGCAGTTTATGCCGTTAATTTTGGCAACTATAGTCCCTGATTGATAATCTGCTTTTAAAATGGAATCCGCAATTGCCGTGCAAGACATGAAATTAATGTTTATTTTAAATCGTAATTGATTTGGGTTATCAGAATCATGAAAAGGAGCCATGACGAACTGATCTATCCCCACGAATTATGAGTTGAAATAAAGAGCGTCTCATGATCAAATGAGCGTCATTAAGACTCATGGAAATTAAAATGTTAGCTGTAGAAACCTATCTTTATAATTCGCTTACAGAATCATGTCCTGAAATTCATATATCACGATTGAATGCAGTAATGGATGTAGCATCAGGCTTAAGACATAGCCAAAACCTTTCATTAAGTGAATTAGGGAGGAACTTGCCTGGAGATGCAAAATTAAAAAATAAGATAAAGAAAGTTGATAGGCTGGAAGGCAATAAGGCACTGCATAATGAACTTTTTTCCATTTATCAAGGGTTATCAAGCTTTGTTTTTACTTACATCTCGCAAGATACAACCTTACCTTTGATTGTAGATATTTGCTGCTTAAAAGACGACCGAGAAATTCAAATGCTCAGTGCAGAAATAGCGTTAAAAGGTAGAAGTCTTCCTCTTTATCGAGAAGTGTATAGAGATACCGAAACAAAAGGACGAGCTAAGGACTTTTTAAAAGAGTTGAGTCTTTGTTTGCCCAAAAATCGTCGAGTAATCGTAATCATGGATGCCGGTTTTTATGAAGAATGGTTTAAAGAAATAGAAGCGCTGGGCTGGTATTGGCTAAGTCGTGTAAGAGGAGTTAAATCGGTACAATTATCCGAAGAACTGGGATGGAAACTCATTAAAGAACTAATCCCTGATATTAAATCTAAAACGACACATTATGAGCATGCTCTATTAACCAAAGAGCATACAAGACCTTGTAGGGTGGTTACAACCTATCGTAAGCCTAAGGGAAGAAAGGTAAAGACATCACGAGGAAAAACCACCTCGACACTGTCTAATGGAAGTTATAGTCAAGCTAATAAAGAGCCATGGATTTTGGCTACTAATTTACCATTGGATGTAGGGCCTACTGATATTATCAATCTCTATTTTAAAAGAATGCAAATAGAAGAATCGTTTAGAGATGTTAAAAGTCATCAATTCGGACTAGCAGGACGTTATGTGCGTACTCATTCAGTAGATAGATGGGGAGTAAAAATGCTTCTTGCTGCTATTGTGCAAATTACTTATTGGGTTATTGGAGTAATTGCACATAGTCAAAATAAACAACAATACTTCCAAGCCAATACGGTCAAAGATAAGAAAATATTCTCTTATTTTACCCTGGGTAAGCTTATGATTGAGCATAATCAGCTCTGTTCCTTAGCCCCTGACCCTAGAACCTTACAAGAGATTATAGAACAGGAGCTTAACCGTGTTTGGTAATTTCGTGGGGATCTTTCAGATGACGAATGCGCTGAAAATTGTACCCATGGGTATCGATTTTGATTCCTTAATATCAGATGAGGTGAAATTAAAATTCTTTGTAACCACAACTTCCCCCATCTTGCTTTCTGACACATAAATTCTTTTTGATTCTGATGTGAGTTCATTTTTATGTTCGGCCAGCAGTTTTAGAAACTCATTTTTATTAATAAACGGGATAGGGATAAACCAATCCACAATGGTTATCATGACCTTATCCAGAAAAGGAGGTTCAACACCATGAATTTTCGCGGCAATCTCGGACAACTCTTTTAGAGATATATAGGTTTGCTTTTCTTTTTGATCTAGTTTTGATTGAACTGAATAAGAGTGATAACCAAATAGACCAATAATAGTTAGTGGTATGATGTATTTACATGTAGTCCTAATACGGTTTTTCACTCGGATATCCTGTTTTTTTAAATTGTATATTTACTAAATTAAATCCTAATGCCGAACAATACTAAACGGATTCAATAGCCTGTTTCTTCTCTTTTCGATGTTGCTTCCATTCTTTATCTTTAGAAAAGATCATGATGGATGACTCTTCAAAAAAATAGCTAATATCATCAATGCCAACCCATGAGCAATATTCTTTAATTTCAGAATAGATCTCTTTGCTTATTTCGATTTTAATTTTTTCTTTTTCAGGTGCTTTTTTTGCACTAATTAAAGCCATGGTATTCTCCAAAATTAACATAATTTTATAAAAAAATTAGTTTACTATATCAGTAAAAATAGGACATAAAAATAAAAATCGAAACAATTAATAGCGATTGGTGCAGATTCCACTGATGCCGATCAAAGATTCCATTCCATCGCGATCATAGATTCCATTTGATACCGATCACTGATTCCATTCGATGGCGATCAAACCGGAGCAAAGCGACGCTTTTTTAAAGTTTATGACTTATCCTCCAGATTATCTAATTTTGTAGTTATTTTTTTTCGCATTGACTCACCTTTCATATCAATTCGATGAGAGTTATGAACAAGTCTATCCAAGATAGCATCCCCCAATGTCAAATCACCAATAACCTCATGCCAGAGCTTAACAGGTAGTTGGCTAGTCACAATGGTTGAGGACTGATTGTGCCTGTCATCCATAATTTCAAGTAAATCACGGCGTTGCTCATCATTCATCGGAGCCAAACCCCAATCATCCAATATAAGGAGTTGGATTTTTTCTAATGAAGCAAGTAATTTAGGGAAACTCCCATCACCTCGGGCTAATTCAAGTGCCTGAAATAGTCTTGGTAAACGTAAATAACGTGCCGTAAAATTATTACGACACGCTTGATTAGCTAAAGCACATGCAAGCCACGTTTTACCGGTACCCGTGGGACCGGTGATCAGTAGATTTTGTTTTCGCCCAACCCAATAACAATCAGCAAGTTGCTTTATTACCGCCCTTGAGATTCCCCTTGAAACCGAGTAATCAATATCCTCTAAACACGCATTGGCTTTGAGTCTGGCTTGCCGCAATCGAGTGCTTAACTTGCGATTTCCACGTACAATACACTCTCGCTCTACTAGTAAACTAAATCGTTCATCAAAAGATAATTGATGAATATCAGATTGCTGCATCTGCTCTTGTAATGCCTCAATCATGCCGTGGCAGCGTAATTCTCTTAACTGTTCGAACAATGGCTGTGTTAACATAACAATATCTCCCTGAGTCTGTTAATGATAGTAATTTGCACCACGAACATTCTCATGGTGATTAGTTATATCAGCAGCCGCACTCGTGCTGGCAGGCTTTGATAGCGGCTGCTTATCCAACCCATTCTTTAAAATGGACTCAATATTTTTATATCGAACTGCACCAATATGAAGCCCTCTAATCGCTGCATTTTCTAAACGCTCTTTTCCATATTTTTTACTCATGCGAAGAATACCAAGACATGCGCGATAACCTTGCTGTGGTATTTTGTGCAAACTAATGACTTCATCAATTAATTGAGCTGTATGTGGCCCAATACTTTGTGCCCATCGATGTAATCGTTCAGGTGTCCATGAAACATAATCCTGATGGGCTTTTGGCATATGTTCATTCTGTGTGGTATGACCTGGCTTAAATGAACGTTGATGCAGCGCGATACGTTTATTATTTAAAAAACATTCAATCGTTCGGTCTCCAATTCGAACATCAATGAATTCCCCAAGATAACGCCATGGAATACTGTAATGATGTTTCTCAATGGTCACATGATAATCAATTCCAGCTTTAGCACGTTTCCAATAAGCAAATTGATAACGATGAATGGGTAATGATTTTAATGCAGGCCTATCAATTTCTAAAAACTGGGAATAACGAGAGCCAGATAACTGTTGAAATGGACGCTCATTATAAGCTTGCAATAAGGGGGCTATTGCTGAATTAATCTCAGAAATATTAAAGAAAGTACAATCTCGCAATCGAGCTAAAATCCATCGTTGAATACCCTGTACACCCACTTCAACTTTGGCTTTATCTTTCGGGGATCGTACTCGAGCAGGAATAACAGCGACATTATAATAGTTGGCCATTTCTTGATAAGTCATGTTGGTATCGGGGTCGTAGAGATGGGGTTGTGTAACTCCTGACTTGAGATTGTCAGGAACGATGCTGGTGGTAACGCCACCAAAAAATTCGAATGCCCGAATATGCGCAGCTATCCAATGACGTAAGCTCTGGCTTTCTGCTGCTTCAATAAACGTATAGTTCGAAGCACCAAGCACTGCTACAAAGATTTCTGCTTTGTGTAGTGCGCCTGTGTCTTTATCAACCCATGGAACAGTGAGTCCAGAATAATCTACGAATAACTTTTCACCGGCATGATGGGTAATACGCATGCTTGGATTCAGTTTACACGAGAAATCTCGATACATCTCACAAAAACGACTGTATCCGTATCCATCAGGATATTGGCTGCGATACTCATACCATAGCAATAATAAGGTCACGCCCTTGCGTTTTAGCTCTCGATGAACCCATGATAAATCAGGGGTAGGTCTATTAAGTTTTTTGGGATTAGACTCTTGGGGAAATAAGCGAGCATAAAGTTCAGCGTCACTCATCGACACAGGCAATGGCCACGACACGTCAAACATTTTGGCACGTGATAAATAGCTACTCACTGTGCTAGCACTAATATCAACACTTGCTGCAATTTCTCTATTGTTCAAGCCACCTTCATATCGCAGCTTTAAAACTTCTCTTATTTTACGCATCGATAGCTTCTCCGTTGGCATTTCTACTTTCCTTCTGTTTGACCAAACAAAAGGATAAAACGGTTATCGTGCGTCGCTCAATATGCTTACGTATTGCTCATTCTTGATCGGCTTAGAATGGAATCTTTGATCGGCATCAAATGGAATTCGTGATCGGCATCACTGGAATCTGTGATCGGGATGGAGTGGAATATGCAATTGGCAAACGGATCATAACTATTGCAATAATTTGTAGATGAATAACTACGATAATTGTTGTCATGATTTCTATAATAATCATCAAATGAACTGCTAGATCCAAATGTATTGCCATTTACATCCAGACAACCAATCATTGGCAGGCCGCTTGCAGGATTAATTTTTGTATCATTTGATTTAGTGTAAGAATGAAAAGAATGCCGTTTAGCATACACTGCCTTCTCTTCTTCAGTCCATTCACTATAGGGTCGAAAATGAATGATTTTAGCAATTTTTTTCAGAAATCTTTTTAATATATTCATGATATAAATATCCTTATTGGGTAAATAAGAGAATCACAAGCACGCAATTATTATGCGCTTTTCAAAATGTTAATTTAAATAAATAATACTAAAATACCCAGTCAAATACACATATAAAAAGAATGATTAAATAAAAAAGAACACACCCCTCGCAATGTTTATTGCTTAAAACATTTTATTATTATTCAATAACTTACGTGAAGATGAGCATTTTTAAATCTGCCAACACCTCTGTTTTATATGGGTGTGCATCCACTCTTTAATATTAATCAATAACTTATAAAATATCAACACCTAATCCACACCTAGCAAATGAATAAAAAACCTCTATAAAACAAAGATACACACCTATTCGACCCCTATAATTAAATGATATAATTATTCTCAATTAGCCAAAATCAGTGCACTGAGCCTGCTTTCTAAATTTAAAAGAGGATTTTATGCCCAAGGCCTATTGTTATTTAAATCAAAAAATTATTGATCAGCTCGAATCCATTAAAAAAGATGAAGGGCATGATTCATCGTCTCAAACAATGAAAGAAATGATTGAATTAGGGATAAAGGTTTATCTCCATAATAAAGATAATCCAGTGATAAGCGAGGATGAAAAAAGACGCTTAGAAAAAGAAGAAGAGTTAAATCGTCAACACACGACCCATCTTTTAAGGTTGCTGGGAATCAGTGCTGATATTTTTCGTTGTGTTTATGATAAAAATAAACTTCAAAGTGATTCGAATAATGCCGAAGAACATATCGCAGAACTGAAGAAAAAGGTAGATAATTTCATTGAAGGATTTATCAATAATTAAGTTATAAAAAATAGTACTTGCCGTTAAATTGAAAGTAATAAAGATAATTTTTACTCTAAAAATTTTACCTAGAATCGGACATTAATTGTTTTAATTGGAAATAGGTAGTTAATCCAATTAAAGTAAATGCCCCTAATGAAATAGCTAAACTACCATAATAAAATAGTTCATTTCCATTGGGAAAATGAACTATTTGGTCAATATATTCGATAAATAAAAAATACAATAACCAAATCAAAAACAACGAAAACGCTAATCCATTTTTTACATCATAATAAAAACAATGAATACGACTTAATATTGCTAAAATTATAAAAAACGGGAGCGATATAAAATAAAAAAACATTTGCATTCCAGATGGCTCATAAGCAACCTGTAATAGGTTGTTCATTTTGGTGGAACAAGCTACTAATACATAGACATAAATAAGGTAGAATGATGATCCATGGTAGTGTTTAAATAACTGTGTCATCTCTTTTAATTTGTTTATAATTTAACACTTAAAAGAGGTAGATATGAATAAAAAGAAAATAGATTTATCGAATTTTGATTTCAATGAGTTCAAATTAGAGGCTTTGACCCAGTTAAAGTCTGGCCAATCTCTCACTGGAAAAGACGGCATACTGACCCCCTTAATAAAAGAGCTATTAGAGGCGGCATTAGAAGGTGAAATGGATTCTCATATGACTGATTGTCATGAGACAGGTATTTCAAACCGTCGCAACGGCAAAACGACTAAAACAATTAAATCAACAACTGGAGTTTTTGATTTAGAAACACCTCGAGATAGGGATGGCAGCTTTGAACCCGAGCTTGTAAAAAAACGTCAAACGGTACTCAACGAGTCACTGGATAATAAAGTCCTAGCCCTCTATGCGATAGGCATGAGTTACGAGGCGATAAGCGAGCATTTATCTGAGATGTATGGACTAGAAGTCTCGAGTGCTAAAATCAGCCTGATTACTGACAAACTATTACCCCTGATTACCGAGTGGCGTAATCGCTCCCTAGAATCTGTATACCCAATCGTTTTTCTTGATGCCATGCACTTTAAAGTACGTGTTGAAGGTAAGGTCATAAGTAGAGCATTTTACACCGTCCTTGCTGTAAATTCAGAAGGTAAAAAAGATATTCTAGGGCTCTATTTATCTGAGGCAGAGGGAGCTCGTTTTTGGCTTAGTGTATTAAATGACCTTAAAGCTCGTGGTGTAGAGGATATCCTTATAGCAAGCATCGATGGACTTAAGGGATTTCCTGATGCCATTGCTGAAGTTTTTCCTAACACCGAGATCCAGCTTTGTGTCGTTCATCAAATTCGCAACTCATTAAAGTATGTGGTTAGTAAGGACCAGAAAGCCTTTATGGCCGATTTAAAGCTGGTTTATAAGGCTTCAAGCAAAGATATGGCTTTGCATCATCTACTTGAGTTGGAAGAGAAATGGGGCAAAAAATACCCGGCGGTGATGAAATCCTGGAATAACAACTGGGAAGCTCTATCACAATACTTCAAATACCCAGAAGAGCTAAGACGCATCATTTACACTACCAATATTGTTGAAGGCTTTCATCGGCAAATTCGCAAGTACACTAAAAATAAAGGCGCTTTCACCAGTGAAAACGCCCTTATTAAGCTTATTTATTGTGCTTGCCAGAAAGTACTGGAAAAATGGAATCAGCCCATGCACAATTGGGCGCTTATCGTGTCCCAGTTACAAATCTATTTCGAAGACAGACTAACCCTGGGACTTAGATAATGACTGAGGTGACACAGTTGGATGAACACTCTCTGATCCATTTATCTGTATTAGAGAGATTATTCCACACATTTTCTTCATATAAAAATTCCTGTGCTCAATCAATTAAAGATATTTTAATATATTTCCATTTCTTCTCGCTGAAGGGTTTTTAATTTATCAATTGAATTGTTTTTAATTTCAGGAACTTCAAGTTTCATCTGTCGTGAAATGTCTTCAAAGCACTTCTTAATTTGATCTTGATTTAAATCTGTTTTATTGAGGCTTCCAATCAATTTATCAACACTAACTGCTTTATTTAATGTATCAACTACTCCTTGTATCCCGCCGCTTTTATTGACATCGTTAAAGTCTTTTTGATGCAGAGGAATAGCAATTTCTACAGTCTTTCCATGCTGTTTTAATCGTTCAATGGTTTGAATAATTACCCTATCCTCTTTAATAGGTTTATCATCATTATCCATGCAAATGACTATTTTATCAGTGAGCAATGCCATATCGATATTTACAAAATTTTCCTTGCCCAGTGTAGCTATAACGCGTTCATTTTGAACTGCATCTCTGATGCTTAGTCCTGTTTCTACACCTTCTGCAATATAGGTGACACTTTCATGCCCTGTACCCTCATTTAATATGACTCCAGCGCCAGCTTTTGAGCCATAAGTTTTCTTAGGTTTCATCTTCATTATCGCTTTATTTGCGGTTTCATTATCCAGATATACCACTTCAACGCAGGCTACTTTATTGTCTTTGTCCCGAGCAATATTCAATAGTGCTGGCCTGTAGCGAACTTCTTCGGTATCTTTAGTATAAACATGGGGATGAAAGCGAATATTTTCTCCAGAAACATTATGAATCTTTCTGATTTCTTTTAAATACCGCTCTGCTATTGTACCTGATATGGGTTTCGATTCTCGCGCTAATTGCATTCCATAATCTGATGTTTTTCTTTTCTTATCAGAATCGATTGCTTGAATCTTATTAGGCTTTTTGCCTACTAATTTAATTTGTTCCTTTAAGTCATCACCTGTTAATTTTGCAGCATATTCAAGACTTTCTTTAAAGTTTAGATTTAATGTTTTTTGAATCAAATGAAGCATGTTTCCTTTTTCCTTTGTTTCAAAGTTATGCCAAACTCCTCTTTTTTCTCCACTTAAACAGATGCTTAAGCTGCCGTTAGTACCATATCGATATTCTGTTTTTGACGAAAGCGCTCTATTGGGCTCTCCAAGTAGTGATTCAATCACGAGCTCAGCCTGGTCGGATAAATTTTGTGACAGCATATTCGCATCATAGCGAGGTTCCTGGTTCTTTATTTTGGGCATACCATGCATTGGCTTGAGTGATTTTGGTTGCTCATTAGGAGTTTTGGACTTTATTGGGGTATGCAGGAGGCCAAGCGATTCCAATGCAGAAGTTTTTTCAGGAGTAACACGAAGTTGTTTTCGTAGTTTTTTATGATCGTCCGTATAAATCATGGCATGCAAGGAACCTCGCGTTACCATGATATAAAATGAACGCAGATGGTTTACTTGAGCATTTTTAGTTTCAGCAACTCCAATAACAAATGGGGATGAAGCCCCTTGAATTGAATAACTGGTAGCAGTATAACTATAATCCCAATGGGAATCCTTCATCTGTTTTTTTTCCAGAACGTGCGCCACGCCACTACTGTCTTTTACGGTAAATGACTCATCGTTTACCTCCGTCACCTGCACCCTTTCATTAGCGAAACGTCCCAAAGTCTTATCAGATTTTTTAAAATGAATTTTTTCACCCACCGAGACTCTTCCTGGCATGGATTGAAACAATTCAATCTTCCAGTCTTTATTTTCTTTTTCAGGAACAAAGAGGTATTTATTTCCTTTCGTATCATTTAATACCACTACTTTCGCTGCCTCATCTACCGAAACTACTTTGAAATAGTGCTCTCCTTTCTTTAAAAAATACTCTTCTTTCTTTTTTAAGCAATCCCGATACGTTTCACAATAATAAAGCTCTGCAGTGGTGTAATTCGTGCTTAGTAGCCGCGGGAACTCTTTGTTTTCAAGGCCTATGGTAGACTCTTTCATCAGTGCATTTCTAATCAGACCATTGGCAACTTCCCTTTTTTTATTTTCATGAATGATAACAATGGTGCTATCACGGCATGCTGGTGTCCGTGATAAATAATCTCCTACAGCCATTTCTATCGGGCTTTTTTCTTTTAATTCTTCCTGGAAGGGTTCTCTCGATTCTTGTTGAGTGTGTTCTTGTTGCAGGTACGCTTGGGTCGAGTGGCCTGTTTCAATAATTGAAGAGGTTATGTTGTGGTAAGGACTATCGGTTTTAGTTCGGGTGATTGAGTCTAAGGGTTGATTCGCTAACTGAGTTAACGCCTTATCAATATCCCCCGTGATTAATGTTTCGATTGCCTTTTTGTATTCGATGACTTGTTGTCGTACCAAATCATCCATACAGGCCACCTTGATGCTTCCTTCCTGAATCAATATCTTGCTTGGCTTACCGCTTTCAATGCTTTGATGCTGGCTAATATCGCCAAGCATTGCGCAACGAGCGCCCGAATCATGGATTTTTTGGATGAGGCTTGCGCAATCTCGATTAGAGACCATAGAAGATTCATCAAGCAGCACCAGTGTTTCTTTGCTTAATGTCGCTTGCTGTTCTTGTTCAATAAGAAAACTCTTTAAGGTTTGCGCTTCAATTCCCAGCGCCCTCATTTCTTTTACAGCCTGATGCGTGGGCGCGACCGCAATCAGTTCAACCTCTTCATGAGTCATAGATTGGACATACCTGATGGTGTCAATCGCACTTCGAGTCATGGTTGTTTTCCCTGTTCCTGCATAACCCTGAATCATAATAAACTGATCAGTTGTAGTCGTGATTAACTCACAGGCTTCTTTTTGGCCTTTGGTAAGGTGTGTGGGCTCTAATTGTTTTCGTGCTTCATCACCACTCATTAGCGGCTTTATGGTGTTAATACCTGCTTTAACATTCTTGATAATCGACTCTTCAAATGCCACCGCTTCTTTGGTGGTCAAAATCTCGTTCCCCCCTGATATTAAATCCCCATTAGTCATGACCTTATCCAGGACGTTATTTAATTCGTTAAGTCCTGCTTTTCCTATAGCCTGAGTGAGCGCAACCTTAAGCAAATCTGACGGAGTAAAGGCTGCTTCTCGTTCTGAAAGATGGGCTATTGCAAAGTTCAGCGCTTTTTCTGCATCACTTTTTTGAGGTTTTTCCGAGGTTAAAATAGTTAAGGCCTGTTCCAGTGACGTGAGTAGATCAGTCGTGGTTCTATGGTCAATAATCTGTGCACCATGATTGGTTTTGGCAGCATCCAAAGTCAGCGATATCGCCGAGGATTTTGTTGCAGTCTTCATTGCAAACCGATTAGCCTTCTCCATATCATCCGTAATAATCATTAATTCTTCTTTGCTCGATTCGCATAATACCGACATGGTATTTTGTTTGAGCGCATAGGCCGGTAGTGTCATAATGGTTTGTATCACGGGTTTAAAATCATCAGAATAAATGGTTTTGGCATAGGCATGGCTCAATGGGAAATGCTTTTCGTTACTCGTGATAAGATGAATAGTTTTTTTTCCATCTTTTATTTTTATTCCATGGCGGGTAAATGCAGTGACCTCATATTGGTTGCCGATTTTTAATCCTTCAAAGGATAAACTGCCCGTAGCAATTAATCGATCTCCTATCCCTACTGATAATGGTGTTTGTTCATAAACCTGCGTGGAATCTGTAATATTTTTAGCAGCAAGTTGTGATCTTACCCCGTTATGATTCCGAACAATCAATTGATTGTCTTTTTCATTGACACCGATTACCGTGAATTTTTTTGATTCTGTACGGGTGTTCTGGATTAATACCCAATCGGGCTGATAACTTTTGGCCAATTTTTTTTCACTTAAGGTCAAGGACATAGGGGTTAACGTATTTATGCTCTTTTCATCTACTGAAATCTCCCCGTGCTCTTTTAACTGCTTACGGATTGCTTTATTGACCTCTTTCGCTTCGAGCTTTGAGACAGTTAATAGTTTTGTATTCTGCCTCTGGTTCAACGGTAAGTTACTGTACATTTGTGCTGTTTTTAGAATACGCCCTTCAATCGTTTTTTCTTCTATGAGATTGATGTTGGTGGCAGGCGCTTTCCTGTCATCAACCTCAAATGTTTTTATGCCGGCTTTATTCAGCAAGTCGGGAATATCGGATTTAAAACCAGAAAGGGATTGTGATTTTTCCAGCAAAATGACTTTGGCACTACGCTTGTCGGCAATAGATAATAAAGTATTCATCTCGTCAGGAGTAAGACGCTGTGATTCATCCACAATCAGCACCTCGCGCTCCTTTTTACTGTTAAAAAAAGGTAATTTATGCTCTGAACGATGGCGATAATTAAAGCCCGCAACTGTTTCACACAAATCCTGTTTTCCAATAGATAAAATCCATTGCCACAGGGTAGGCGCTAATTGGGTCATGTCCTTATTCATCGTCCGCGCAGAATAAGCAGAAGGACAAAGAATACGAATTTTTTTTGAATCTTGAGAATAATCAATTAAAGTACTTAAGAGCTCACGCGAGGTAGCACTTTGTTGTTTGATGCGCACAACCCCTTCTTTATTAAATAAGGCTTGAGTTACTGCTTTTTGAATGGACTCATTATCAGTGAGTTTGCAAACCTTATCCGTATTGCGTTCTATGCCTTTTTTTTGGGGTGTGAAGTTCACGATTTTTCTAATGAGTTCTTGTTCCTTTTTAATGAGCGTACTCGTTGTAAAAGAGGAGTTTTCTGTATTAAGAGCAATCAGATTTTGTGCATCAATTTCTTTATCAATCCGTGCCATCAGTGCTTCAAAGCCCTGATCACCTAAGGAAAAATAAAGGCTCGTCTGTAATACTTCCTGATAGGTAAAGGTTAGTTTTTTTTCTTCTAAATGCGCAATCGCGTCAAGAACACTTCTATCGAGTTCTTGATTATTGGACATGGTTTCTTTTGGTGTATGCGATTCTTTAGTTTTTTCTTTTAAGGTGGCAAGATAGGTGGCTGGATTAACGCCCAACGCTTCACTTTCAGCGCTCCATCGTGTGCGTAATTCCTCTGGAGAAACCATTTCCTTTGATTTCCTTGAATCCAGAGTCGCCCTGTCATACGCTTTTAATGAATTAGAGTGCATCCCTTTAATATGTTCTTCAACCTGGGCACGGCGCTTAGAGATTTGTTCCAACAATGCCTTATCAAAATGCCTGATTTCAAATAGACCATGAGCATCACCCGTATGCTCTATTTCGAGCCCCATTTCTTTTAAACCAAGAGCCATTTCAGAGCGGTACACAAGACCCAAAAAGATTTGATTATCCATAATCCACTCCATGGTGCCATTATTGCGACTGATATCAGAAGCCAAAGCACGCCATTTGCCATCCAGCCGCTCGGTGAAATTCATCAACAATGCATGCACATGAAGCTGAGGATCAAGCTCTCTGGAGGTATCATGGAGAATGGCAGCAAAACAAAGATTCCCCGTTTTTTCATATTCCATGCCTTCTTTTCCTGATTTGCGCGCTTGTGCCGCCTCTTTTTCAATCAGTTTTAAGACTGTCTTTACCGCATTGAGGTGCAAATCAATAAATTCTTTGTGTTCACAAACCAGCCCAAGATAGGACACGGATTTTGGGGCAGAAAAAGTTAAATCATAACCGCCTCGCCTGTTCATTTCACCAGTGGCTGATTTCAAGCCTTTAATCACATCACCGCTTGGTAATTCGCCACTGACAATAGATTCAAGGGTTTTTACGTTAACTTCTCCAGAAAGATTTTGACGCGCAGCACTTAATCCAACCCATTGGGTAACCAATTGGTTCGTAAAATAATAATTTTCCTGATCAAAATAATAACCAGGCTTTTTAATTGGTTTGACTCGCAGACTTAACATGATTTATTCCCCTATCAAAAAATGAATTCCTTATCGGACTCGCATTCGATACGTTTGATGTTGGTTGGCGCTTGCACCTCAAAACGACCGCTGGTGGGCTCATTAACGGCAGAACCCTTTTTGAGATTTGCATCACACGGAGGAAGGGACGGTATGGCACGAGGTAAAAAACCTGCGGCTTTTATACTTCTTTTTTGATAATGAAGTTCCAGCTTTGTAATAGGGTATTGACCTGGCAATCGCAGATAACAGGTAAGCGGATCAAGTCCCATAATTTCAGGATAGGTTACTAAAGGGCGTGTTATACGGTTTTTTCCTAATGAAATACCGTCACGAATGGAGTTGGCTCCATAAGAGTAATTTTCTCGGGTGTCATCAATTTCTTCATCCCCAAGCTCTTTACTGACAAGTTGCGCCATTTCATGGCTTGGACTTGCAAAAAAGGCTCGGGTATTAAGCAAATCAAAAATTTCAGCTGCCCCACTACGCCCATATACCTTCTCCAATTGACTAAAGCTCTGCATTCCCAGAAGAAAACAGCCGCCAAATTTCCTGACTTCAGCAATGGTTTCACCCAATAAGGGTAATTTGTGCAGGCTTGGTAATTCATCACAAATAAACCAAATTCGCCTGTTCGCGTCTTCTGGCAAACTTAAGAGTGTCAGTGATGCCATGGCAATCCACATCGAAATCAACGGCTTTAAAGATTTATGTTGCTCCCCATTGCTTGATATAAAAAGCCAGCCCTCCAAATCTTTATTTAACAGATAATCACGAATGGAAAAGGAAGGCTTCCCAGACTCATCAAGCCCACTTAACGACTGCATTGATTTAAGGTAGGTTGTAATGACAGAGCGAATGGAGATGGCTGTTTTTTCTATTTTATTACTGACCAAAGTCGCTGCGGCTGTACCGTTGAGATAAGGTTCCAACTCGCTAAACTCGCCAGTTACAAGTAACCCTAACAGCTTGGATAAGGAACGTTCTTTATCCTCACGCATTTGACTTGCAAGACAGGCAAACACGGTACGTGCTGCATTAACCCAAAACGGATCGTTTTCTCCATGCATAGGGATAAGACTTTCTGCCATATTTTCCAGTAATTCATCTTTCGGGGCTTCCAGCCATAAATCCCAATTAGCGCAGCGTGCATCAAAAGGATTGAGCAAGGCATCATGACCTTCCTGAAAATACGCCTGAGTAAACGTGCACCCCTTGTCATAAACAATGACTCGGTCGCCACGCGCACGTAAACAATCCATCAATTTCATGATGAACTGACTTTTTCCCATACCGACCGTACCATGTACTAATAAATGCTGTACCTCTGAGCCTTGCAAAAGAGGGAATCCATCAAGATGTAAATCAGATGCTTTTCTTTGTTTTATTATCTGTTTTTTAAGTGGTTCTGATGGGACTAAACTCGCCCCTCGTATAAATTGATTTTGCGTTTGAACCTTTCCTCGATAAATGAAATATCGGCTCACCAAAAGTGCCACAATCAACGATAAGGGAAAACTCCATAGAGTTGACTGTAACAGCAGGGTCAATAAACGATCTGAGGTTGCAGAAAAATAGTGATTGTGGAGAATTTGCTCGACAGTTTGTGATGCATACCCCCCTTTAACAGGGATAGAAAATACATGTGGCACCCCTGCCAGGTGATAAAAATGAGCCGCATGATAGGACACCGTCTGTCTTATCATTCCATGTGGCGCAAAGATACAGGTCAATACAATGCTTAACCCTGCCCAAATGAATAAGTAAACATGAAAGAGCGCTTTGTTAATCTGAAACCACATCCGCAGATTATGGAATGAGATCTGGCCTCCCCGGGTATAATGTTTGTAATTGGATTCATGGCTCATTTTATCTTCCTCCTGCTTGTTTTGGGCAAAGCAGCGGCTTCCACTGCTTGTATTTGTGGTTAAAAATTATTCTTTTTGATGTGTTTTGTTTATTTTAAGGGTATTGCCGCACTGGCATTTTTGTCCTTATCAAAATAATTCTTTATGAGAGTAAACAGCGCGCTGATGCCTATCCTATTGAGCTCCATTTCAACAAGGATGCTCGTTAAAATCCCGCTGATGAAAAAAGCGCCAAAGGATATGAAGAAGGCAGCACTGGGAAACAAGAACAGTGAAGGAATCAAAACAATCCCCGCAAATATTCGATAGGCTATAGTTCCAGCCCGCTTTATTTGTTTTACTATCAATGAGCCTGTTCTTAGTTTGTGTTTCAATTGATAGTCAATCAAAATGTATTGATTTAATGAGCTGTAAATGAATAGAAAAACAAAAAGGCACAATCCTAGAGCCATTAATGGCAGCCAGAAAAAAATGGTGATGAGCTCGTGCGTTGAAGTCTCCACCATCAACACGTTCCAATAAAAAGGAAGTGGAAGTAAAAAGCCTAGAAGTATTGTTCCATATAGTTTAAAAAAAACATGCAAAAACAAACGCCTGTTCGCCTGGTAATACTCCTTGGCCGGCATAATATCCACGTCCAATGTTTTTAATGTTTCTATATCCAAGGCGATGGCCTCTTTTAATTCTTGTGAATTCATTTCTTCATTACTCATGGATAAGCTCCTTCTTTGGGGCTGATTTATCATGATGATCAACCCATTTAGTAAAATAGGCGGGTATGGCCACGTTGGTTTTCCCCAGTTTTTTACCTTCGCCTACATCGTTGTTTGTTGTTTCAACCGCTTGCTGGTATTGACTCTTTAAACGCCCTCCTCCACTGCTTGTTTTATTTACCGCCGTATCGACCTGATTATTAATTTTTTGCTGCATACTTTTGGCTCTTGATGCATCCATGCCAACTCCCATAGTCCTTCCAGAATCCTCCAATGCATTACTGTTTTTGTGGTAGTCAGCTCTCATTTGTGATTCTTTTGAACTTAATGGATTTGCTGCATCCTGATAAAAGGAGTCAATCCGAGCATTTTTAGAAGCATTGCCGTATTGTGCGATTAAACCTTCTCGTTGTTCACTGATAAACTCATTAGCTAGCGTTTGTAATTGTTTTAATGAGGCCAGATCTGAAGGATTGGAATACAATTCATCTCGTGCCTTCTCTCCAATGCGGTGTGCCACAAAGCCAGGAAATGCCTGATTAAGATCGGTGGTAATCTGATCGGAGTTTGATTCCACATAACTCCTGGCCGTGCTAATGCGAGCGGCTTTAGACATCGAGGCATCGTAGTTTTGGCTTGCCGTTTGCGCCTCCCTTAAATCGGTACCCATCTGATTCGAAAGGCTTGCCCCTTCCGAATGGCTGTTATCAAAATGATGGTTTTGTGCAAACTGACTCACGTAATTAAGCGCCTGATTAAAGTCTTCTGCTTCCTTCGCTGACATGCTGCTGTCCGTCCCTTCATGGTAACGATCACTACTTGTTGATGACCGATCGAACTTAGCATGGCTATCAGCACCTCCTGTTGCTCCAAAAGCAAACCGCCCAATGCTTCCCAGTATGCTTTTTTCACTTGCAACTCCGGCGTGGACATTTAATCCAGCAGCGGTCATATGAGCCAGCGCATCCTCTTGGCTTATCCCTTCGCGTTTAGCTACATCCGAGGCAATATGCGTCATGGTCGATAATGCCTGGCTGTATTGACCGGATTCACTTTCAGACACTCCATCGCCCAAACGCATATCATGACCCTGCATTTTAGATAACTGCACGGCACTGTGCGCAAAACTGGACAAGGACGTTTGATAATGCTGACCTTCATTGGCTGCAGCCTGTCTGGATTCTTCAAAAGCCTGATTTAAAGAGCCGCTTAAGGCCTTTGTATCTGAAATGTGCACGGGGCCTCGTGACATCCCAGGATTTACGTCATAAACAGCATCCCCATGGCTTGTGGTAGTCTTAAGCACACCACTTCCCAATTGCTCCGTGTGCATCCCATGCATGTTCGTCCAATTGGTATCGTGCTTGTTAGCCGAAACGTTATTGGCGCTGGTATTTTCATAGTTCATATTCCAACCGCTGTAACTTGCCATGGAGATGTTACCTGCAGCTGCAGATTGCGCTTCACTAACTGACAAAGATTGTGCCATACCACCAAAATGCTGGGAGGATGTACTCAAAATCTGTCCCAATCCTTTCGTGATGTACAGGGCAATAACAGGAACACTTGCCGCCAATGCACCTGCCGTATAGGCAAAATTACTGTGCATGCTGGCTAATGAATCGATATTAGAGAAGGTCACACCTCCTGTTTTTTGACCAAACAAAGTAATGGTGGTACTTGAGGCCATGGAAACAAACCAATGAAAAATAATAAACATCGGCGGCCATGACCAAAGGTAGATTTGAGATTGCACCCACAGGAAATAAGCATTACTCAGGGTCGGAAAAAAAGAAATCAAAACGACTAATGGAAAGATACACAGCGTCAACATCCACATCACTGTCATATAGTAAGGCAGGCGAAATCCTGCAAGCCAAAAGCTATTGGCTTCAGCGATGTGCATTTTTTGGGTGCTGTCCGTATTGGTGTAATTCATGAGTGCGGCATCAGCTCCTGAGAAAGCAAAAGCATCGGCTGCGGCATCTCGGGTCGCATTAATTAAGATATTTTGGGTGAGCGTTTCGGCAGCATCTTCGGTAATGTTCATGTAATATTTGTGAGCGGCCTCCAACCTGTCACCAAAAGTCTTTTCGCCAGGCAACGAACTGCTGTCTGTGTTGCGTGATGTTAAAGCGCCTGTGGTTACCAGATGATTAAGACGTTCCAACTCCAATTTCGCTGCAATGGGTAGTCGAGTCTTCAAATTGGCTGCTGCATCACCACAACTTAAATTGACTCCATTATGCAGAATCACCCGATAAATGGGTGATGGCTCCTCAAAATAGGTTTTAGAAAGATGAGCACTTTGGGTAAGCTCTTGAGGGCTTAATTGATGGCTTGCCAAAAGTTTTGCCGTAAACACGCATTGGCGGATATAGGACGATAGGTCTTGTGCCAAATCAGGCGACATGGAGAGCCTTGTCTGAGTTGCTGCAAGCCAAGTCCTTGCACCAAAAATCATTCCTGTTTTGTTGTACTCCAGACTATCTGGCATGCGAAATACATCACTAAAGGCGGTCGTAATTCCATACCCCATGCCACTAACCAATGAGGCAGGTAAAGCAACGCCTAGAGGTACATGATCAACCGTTAAGGCTTCTCCCGCTCCTTCGGCTGTCTGCATGTCAATAATAGCCACAGGCACTTTAATGCCCAGCACGCAATACATGACTAAAAAGGTGGTCAGCATAAAGCGGGTTAATGATTCGAGCTTTTTACCCATCACATACTGATAACCGACCATACCAACGGATAGAATCATAATAATGTCACACGCCGTACTAAAGGTAGATTCAGTAAGCAAAGTGGCCATACCATCAAGCAGCTCTTTTAAATAAATCCCATTTTGTGGGGTATAGATTAATAATGGGCTCATTGTGCTCCTCCGGTATAGGATTGTCTTAAGATGGGATTAAGGGCATTAAGTGCCTGCTTCACATTGTTTTGAACCAATTGATTGGTGGTCAGTGCCGCATTAAAACGTGCTCTTGATTCGCTATTAAAATTATCTACAAATTGTTGTGCCACCTGCAGATTTTTAAATAGTTTTTCTTCATGGGCATTTCCTATATCACGCCCTGCAAGGGATGCTCGAATCACTTCAAGTGAGTTTGCAAGATATTGGGCAAGCAAATCCGTTGCTACACTCTGGGCAAGCTCATAACTGCTTTGTATGCCAATATTCTGCTGTGCGCTGGCTGAAATAAGCTGAAATACGGACGGCTGGGTGAGTTCAATTAACCCTTTTTGTTGGGGCGTTAAGGCAGTCCCTGATTTGATATTCTCATAAACTCCCTGCAGGATGGCTTGTACTTGAGATACCAGTGCATCTTTACTGCTAATCTCCTGGCTTCCTTTCACATTGATGGCAACACATTTTATAGGCTTGTTCGAATCAGTGCACTTATAGCTGGGTAATTTGCCTCCATAAAGCAAGGCTTTTACAAAATCCTGATTAGTCGCTAAAGAGGGATACGTTTGCATCCCTCCTTTGGCATCAAATACCAGCGTTCCTGAAATTGACATATAGACTTCTGAAATTTCTGTATCTGATTTGATGAATTCATTCAGTTGTAATGCATCCCAAACTACGTTGGTATTCAAAAGAGCCCTGTCTTTATATTCTGAATCGTTTTTTGCCTGTTCTAATCGCTTTTCAATCTCCCCTCCTGTCGAACATTTATGTCGGGCTTCTGCCCAATCGGTGTATACATTACGGTTACGCCCGATGTCCTCACACAAACGCTGATGTGCCGCTCTATTTTTGGGATAAAGCGCTGCAGTCAGATTTTCTCCCATCTCACACGAATTAAAATTAGTTCCATTAATGTCATTTGCCAGCTTTTGCATGTACTGCATGGCATGAGCAATTTCAGGCAGCTCGGTCTCGAGTGCCAGGTTCATTGCATAGCCTGCCCCGTTACTTAAAATGTTCTGCATAAATGAAACTATCTGCTCTGATTTAATAAAGGAAAAACCACCTGCAAAAATATCAATTCCGCCACATCCTGAGCGAAAACCAGGTACATCAACGTGAGCTATCTGAATGGAGCGCACCTGATTTCTGGCATAGACTGAGCCTAATGATGCAAATCCTGCTGCCTGTGATTCATAGGAATGGCTACCTGTGACATTCGCAGAATAACCAAGATTATTAAAAAAATGATTTAAATCGGCACTGGCTGATGCATGAACACCATTTCCTGCCACGCAAGTAAAAGACGCAACAACGGCTAGCACAAGAGCTCTAATCATTAAATTTCTCCTCAATGTGTTGCTTTAATTCATGAACTCTTTGTGCCAGCTGATAAGGCGAAGCTTGCCCAAACAAGACAGCGTAGGCTTCCAGGGTATGTCGATTGACTAAAAACAAGGCGGGAACCGTAGGCTTATACCCTCCTGATACATAGAACGTTTGAAAAAGCTCAGCTGTTAATGGTGTGGTGTCGAGTCCATCCAGGGATTCTCCATCCAGGCTAAAAGCACGAACCTTAATATGGAATGTGTCTGAAAAATCCTTTAATACAGGGGAGAATTTTTTACAATGTGGGCAGGTGCTTCGATAAATAAATGCAAAATAATAATTTTTGGATAAATCTTTAGCCTCAAGAGATTCCTTCTGTGCAAAAGCTTTAGGGGCTTGCTTTTTCAATAACAGTGCATTGAGTTCTTCAACTGCCACATTGGCGTGCAAAGGACTAATTACAGAACAAAGCAGTAAAAAAATGATGCGGACAATCATGCTTCAAACCCCTCATAGCTGTATCGTTTGTAATGAGTCGCCACATCCAGCAGGCGTTCCTTTAGCTCGGTTGTGGAGACAAAACCGTAGGACAAGGGCGACATGTGTTGTGTTTTTAAATCAACAAGAAACAGTGCAGGCATGTACCGTGACTGCAAATTCATTGTTTTTTGTATTTCTTGAAGAGGTATGTTTTTATGATTAGGCAGACCTTCAATGGGTTGTCCATCTGTCGTAACCGAAATCATGGAAAAGTGGGTCACATTGACGAATGGCACAAGATGAGTGATGAATTTTTGCGAAATGGAACTGTTCCCTTTGTAAAAAAGGATTAATCCATAACGTTTAGCCCCTTCTCGGACTACCCTCTCCATTAAAAGATTCATTGAATCATTGCGAATGGCCACAGCCGTATTGTCGGTTGGAAAATTTAAGGAATGATCCAGCTCAGGATGAGACAACAGAACCTGTTGCCAGTACTGGACAAATTTCTGATTGTTTTTGGCATACACCTGCTGGGCTTTCATGTACTCATAGGTTGCATCAAATGATGGGGCAATTAATGCCGTTGCGAGCTTATTCATTGTGGCTTTGCGGACTTCCATGAGCTGCTCATAAGGAGTCAGCGAAGGCTTTGATACCTTTGGATTTTGAACAGGTTTCACCTGATGCTCTTTGTTTTCTGTACTGTACCAATGAAACCCATGAGCGGGTGGACTTACTAAATCAGCCATGACCGGCATGGAAAGTAACATTAAAATAATAGTGAATAATCTCATTTTTGTTCCGCCTTTTTCTGGACTCGCCGTTTGATTTCATCCATGGTTTTTGAAGCGTCGGGGCTATTTAAAACGACATCGCCTACAATTCCTGCTTCTTTTGTTGGCTGTCCCTGGGGAAATGGATACACAGGGTTTAAAAAATCGATGCGTCCCATATCAAGGCTTTGTAATTCATTCACACTGAGCCCCGCACAGCGTGTATGCTCTGCATCTCCTAAAGCGTTGGGATTTAATTGTCTTAAACGTCCTTCGGCCTGGATAATGCGCGCCATTTTGCTGTCAAAGACACAATAGGTGCGTTTGTGCTCCAGACAGGTGCCAAAAATGGGATCTTTCTGGCTGCAAAACTCGCCTACATAATGAGCCAGGTAATTCAATTTGGCTTTGCCTAAAGCCTTATCTTCTTCACGACACAAATCGATATGGAGTTTGTCAGCCCAGCCTTCATTCGAACAACAATCAATAATGTCCCAAACCCAGATTTTGCACTGCACAGGATGGCCTGAAAATAAGGTAGCCTGCGTTTTACCAAACTCAGCGCCAGCAGCCCCTGCAACGGCCATGGGTGCCATGGCCTCTCCAAAACCATCATTCTGAGTTGCTGCATGTTCCGTGCAGTCTCCATCGGCACAAAAGAGATCTCGCACACAGGCCACAGGCTGTGGGCAGACTGTCTCATCGCAACGATATACCTGCTCATAGAGCGAGCAGGTATTATTGTTCATTAATGTGCAGCGCGAGCTTGCCTGTAAGCATCCTTTTTCCCGTTGCGTTTTACATTCATCGGCTGCAGCGGATGCACACTGGTATCGTGCATTAAGCTCCCAGCAATCACGGGTGACGGGCAGACCATTAATGACACGGGTTGGATTGGAATCAGTACACTGCTCTTGTGTTTTTTGACATAGGTTGTTTGTCTCAAGAGTGGCGCATTCATTATCCCAGTGCTCTTCTTCCACATAGGATTTGGAATGAGCAATAATCGTCAATGCCACTTGAATTGGGTAGTAACGAGCAAACTTTTGTGACACCTTAAGGGTGATTACCCCGCCGTTCTGACAGGTTGGATTGCTCACTACATGTACCCAGTACGCCCGGTCACCATTGTTTAAAATCGAATGGATGGAGGCCTTTATCTCCTCGCAGGGATGGTTTAATTTAACGGGATTGGTTAAGTGCCCGCCTGCGCTATTGGTCATGGCACCCGTTATAAGATTAACCGCAATAATCCCCGTCCATTTTTTATGAACCCATACCTCAAAATCAGCTCTTTGACTTAAGCGCTCGGTGTTCACTGTTACTTTACGTTTCTTAAAACACTGCTGCTCGGGCAATTGCCTTGATGTATGGCAGATTTCCTCATGCGATTTAATTTGACAAGCCTGTGGTTTTTCATCACATTTGACTCGCTCATTGGATTGTCCATGAGTAATGGCGTAACTTTCTTCTTCAATTAATTTAGCGTTCTTAATCGCTTCATTTTTAGTATTGATTTCAAATTGGCGTTGGCCAAAATGCTCAGTCACAGTACGTCCACCGGCATCATTGTGTAAGGCATTGGCAGCAAAGGTACTTAAATCGGTTTTTTCAGTTTCAACCCCCTGATAATGAAGCGATTGCGAGGGAGTTTCCGTATAGTCTTTGAAGGTATTCTGGGGCTTAAATTCATTCATGGCGCTCAGCGGTTGATTCCCCAAAGATTTTGCGTATTCTTTTAATTTCTGAAAGTCCTGAGCTGTTGTATTGGCAGCCGAGAAAGTGCAAAAACCAAAAATACAGGCGATGGCCAACATACTTCTAAACATGGCCTTTCTCCAAAATGGTGGCCGCTAATGTCGCTCCTGCGTCTCCTTTCTGGGCGATGAGCTCGAGTCCTTTTTTAATGCTTGCATTGCCATACACTACATCAAACGGTTGATTGGTGCAGGGCTGCCCTGAACCGCAAGACCTGGAGGGCTCTGTTACTACAAGCGCTGGAACCGTTGTAATGTGGAATTGATTAAACCAGACTGGATCAATAGAAATTCCCTTAAAGTTCAAATGCTGCTTTTGGGCTTCGCTATTAAGGCGTTTAAATGTTTCTATGGTTTTTTTAAAATCACCATCCACTAGCCCATTAATGACCACGGGAATATGAAACCGTGCTGCTTCATCGCTCAATGCAAATAAAAGTGAGTCGGGCATGGAAAAGGATACAAATAAAATGGCACCTTCAGCCCCCTGTGGCTTTTGATTGCTTTGTAAACCGTTTGTGCTGCGTTGCATGAGTGTATCAATTAATAATTGATGCTCTGATTGATTCCGTGAGGACGTGCGCTTTAGCGTTTCAATTGTCTTATTCGAAATGGTTGATACCTGGTGATCCCCTTCTTCTTGGTAATGCCTTAACTCATCATTAGTGTTTGCAAAGCATCCGCCAATCCCAGTTAGAAACAGAATAATGATTTTAATGTAGTGCGCCATGAAAGGCCTCCTTATAAAAAGCAACAATTTCTCTTGCGCCAAATCATGAAACCAAAATTATCCCCATCCCCAGGATAGGTATGTCCGGCTTCCCAGGTAATGACTGAACGGCCAAAGGGCTGGCAGCGTTTTGCATCAGGCAATGTATTGACTAATTGGTAGCGATACCGGCTTTTAGGTAAAATGGAAGAGCGATAGGTGCTACAAAGTGCAGGCCAATCTTTACCAACGGAATCTTTAATTGCTCCAAGGCGATGAAGCTTAAAGTCGGTGCGTTCTGTCAGAAGTGTTGCGGCACTAATGGGACTTGCCTGATTGGCAACAAAACCATTGAGAGGATAAGTGGAACCTTGAGCGCCCATGCACCAGAATAAAGAATCCATGGCCGTCCCTGCGAATGCTTTGGTTGCATCTGCAGCACAAGACGCACGCACTGGCGGTGTGGTAAATAAAGTGGCCTCAGGATTAAGAACAAAAGCAAACTCAGAGTCATTCCATGTTGGATCAAGTTCACTCAAATACATCACATCGAAATCTTCTGTCTCCATACAGCCGATGGAAGTGAGTACCTGCAGCCAATACATCAGTGGGTATTTGTACCAATGCACGTAATAAAATGCGCCCCGCCCATCGGTATCAGGCATTTGTGAACCACCCAGCCCCTGATCTTTAATGTGCAATTGCACCCCAAGATTCACCATGCAATAAGGCTTTCGTGTCACATCCACTAACGCAAAGGGTTCCCAATAACCTATAGTAACTCCTAAAAGTTGTAATTTGTTTGGGCAGGAGCAGATAGGGTTGCCAGGGTTTTTCGTATCAGGATATTGGCTCTTTACCACTTCGGAGGAGCCAATGGTTAATGGGAACAAACAATCCCAGCAAATGTCTGTTATAGGATTGACAAAATGCCCCTTACATTGTGATGCCTGCAGTGAACCTATGAAGAATAAGCCCACAATAATCGAATAGAAGAATCGTTTATTCATCGTTCACTCCAATTTCTTTAACCTGCCAATCAAGACCTTCCTGGCTGACTATGCTTGGAACGTGTTGAAGGTGAAGCCTGGATGAAATGATGCCGTTCACATCAAAATAAATTCGACCAAAAAGCTCTGCAGCAACTCGAACATCCCCACCGGTCAAAATAAATTTAACGTGCTTAAAGTCGGTGTAATGTTTTTTAACCCAGGCAACCTGTCCTGTATCATCTGCATTAAAAAAAATCAGGGTTTTAAGGAAGTGAACACGCTCAAATGGATTGATCCGAGTTCCTGCTTTTGCAATTAAATGTCCATCAGGTGTCCAGATATCATGAGATACAGTCACTGCCGGTGAAATGCGAAACGTCTTAGGCTTGCGAGTCGTGCTCAATGCCAAAGGGGTTGGCCTCATCGCCTGACGTGCGGCTTTCTGCTCTAAATCGCGTTGAACATGCTCTAAATCACCGCTTTGCTGCAATGCATAGAGTTTGTTCATAATGACTTTCCTTATATCCTCTTCATTGACAGGGAATGTCTGACCATAATGACCTATATTTTTTGCATGACTCACAGGTTCTAATAGACAGAAAAAACCTAGAATAAGGAGAAACAACTGTTTGCTAGCGTGCCTCATGTTTTATCCTTGTTATGGTCAAGGCAATAAGCTCATCCGTCACATCCACATGGGACGGTTTGAAACCCGCCAATACGGACGCACTCACAAGGGTTACCCGATGTGACGCTCCATAATCCTTGATGACTTCTGGGAGGGTGCGTGAAAAGCGCTCCATTATTTTTAATTGTTCTTCATGAGTCAGTTTGGAGCGAGCAAGCATTACCGAAGGCGCTTCAATGGCACGATTCATGTCAACCACCAAAAGAGGTAAAGGCTTAGGCCACATCACCAAAATACCCGCCAGAATTCCAATTAATCCGCCAATTCCTGCAAAGACCCAGTGCATGGTTTTGATCTGGTTAAACCGCATAAGCTCTCCCATAATGCTCCTTTGCCACTTGCGATACGGCATCCAGAAATAACAGTCCCTGTGCCACATAATTAATGACTGCCTGATAATCATCACCATCGGAAGATAAAAGCACGCGAGTAAACGGATCCACAAACAAGCGATGAAAGGAGGAAATACCATTAGCACGCAGTAAAACTTGAGAAAAACCTGCTTCTTTCGCTATCGGGAATGATTTGAGAATAGTCATCTCGTAGTCTGAAAAAGTCTCATGCTTTTTTTGATGCTCCAAAAGCGGTGATTCCTCTTGTAAAAAAACAAGCTTTAATGCGGAATTTTCCCAGGCAGCTCGCGCTTCTGAAAATTCGAAATAATCCTCAATCCCCTGAGTAATCGTGACAAATGATGCTTTATGCCGCCGACCAGTACGAAAGCCTTTGGTAATAAAGTTCACCGCAATTGAATCTCCTGTAAAAAATGACCAGGCTTCATCAATGATGCACATCTTTTGTTTGTTCCTGTCTGAGTTGAACATACGTCTTTGAAACTGGGAAATAACGGACAGAAGAACAGGGGCGCGAATACTTTGATTGTCCTCAATTTCCTTTAAGTCCACTACAATCATACGGGCATCAGGTGATAGCTGAGAGGGTTCATTAAACGCTTTGCCATGCTCTGAGGCAGAACAGTAACGCTGGAGGTTCTTAGACAAAATGCGCGCTGTAGGATAAGTTTCGCGGTCGTGCTCGTACAACGACAATAAGACTCCTGCAACCTCATCAATGCGTGTTTGATTCTGAGTTGTTCCAAAAGCGGTTAAAATGGCTTCTCTTAAAGTGCCTCGGTCGTCATCTGTAGCACCGCTGGTTGGGCAGGTTAATAATTCAAACAAGGCAATAATGTCATCAATCTCCCGTAAAATGTCCGTTACATGGGTAAAGGGATTCATCGCCAAATTGCTGTATTCAAGATAAGTCCCACCGAGCGCCTCACACAGTTTTCTATAGCTCCCACCTACATCAATAATGAAAATATCTCCGCCATTAAATAGGATATTGAGCATCAGCATCTGAATGAAAAAGCTTTTTCCACCGCCCGAGGTTCCGGTGACAGCCATGTTGTAATTGCTGCCAAATACACCAGAGAAGGGATCGATGCAGGCGAATTGATCGCGCATGGTAGGTAACAAGATACCCCTGCCTACTCCGCGCCAGTCAGAAAGAATGGGCATGTATTGAGTTGCATTCCATGAAGAAATTGGCCACATCATTGTGGGAAGAGAAAAATCCTTAACCAGATTTCCTGTGAAAAAAAACGGCATCGAGACTAAAAAATAGGGACATTGCATGCGTTTACACAATGCCAGTTTAATGTCATTAAACGCAAATACTGTGCGAGCAGCTTCTACATCACGCTCTTTCTCATGAGGTCTTGAAAAAAGAACCACATTATAAAGCATCTTTACAGAACGAGTCTTCTGAGAGGATAAATCATCACGAAAAGTACGCCATACCCGTGCCTGCTCCTCCGTTCCCGCCACATTTAATGCGTAATCACTTTTAGATTTTTTATCCAAATCACGGGTTTTACGATTCGCCCTACCCTGAGCACGTCCTTGCTCTTCGACCAGATAGATGACTGAAATGATGTGATTGCAGGATATTCTTTTATCAGGATGAAAAATATTGCTGGTATTATTAATGTTCTCCCATAAACAATACTGGCGAGGCAGACGATCAATGGTCAGAACAGTGACTACTGTTTCATAAGCACGCCCAGATTCATTAACCCCTTTAATCACTACTTCATTATTTTTAAATTCAATATCAAAGTCATGAGACAGTGCCTGCTCTTTGAGTAACTTGGTTTTATCATAAATTACAGGGCGTGGAGTAATGACATCAGGACAATTATCCAGATAAAAATGAAGCAAATGCAAAAAATCAGTTGCATCTGCTTGCTTGAATCCAATTTTTGCAGCACTTAAGGAGGCTTCAAACGAAACGCGAAACTGGCCAAAACAGGCTTTTAAATCACTCTCGGATTCTTTTTTGATTTTATCAATAACGATATAGCAATCTGTATGCGTTAATCGCGGTGAAAGCATCGTGTTGGTTTTAAAACCATGGATGGCGGCTTTCTGATAAAAGGCCTTAAGGTTATCTCCTAACAGGCTTAAATTTTCAAATTCGCTTTTTGCAAACTGGGAAGTAAACGCTTCAATATCATTCCCAACTTGATTGTGTTTGACGCAAATCAACTGCAAGGTGAACTCATGCGATACTTTAGATTGAAGCAGCGTATCCAGTTGTTCCGCTATGTGTTCATTCGCACCTGTTAAAGGAATAATGCGATAAATTAATCCTGCGTTGTATTCGTTAAAAAACAGCTTCGATTCCTCATCAAAATATTGATAAGGCAGTATTTTTTCAGTAAACGAAGGATATTGATGTGCCTTGAGGTCAAAATCGAGATCATTGCCCGTTAGCCCTTTGTCATTCCAGGTCTCCTTTAGCAACTCATAAGTATCTTGGACCCATTCTATAGCGTTTGTAAACATGGCTTCTCTCCTGTGAACTGGTCAGCGCCTACTTATAACCTGAATAAAGAGCCTGGCTTTTTGCCTGCTGCACGAATTGACCATCGGGTGTGTAGCGTTTTTCCTGTACCATGCGATTCACCATCTCCATGCTTTGACAACCACCCCTGTCAGCAAAGGGGCATCTGGCATCCTCGTTGTCCAGGATGGATTTGGAGCAGGCAGATAACTGCGACACTAAGAAAAGGGTACTCAATAAAAATAGAGGTTTAATCATGAAGTGGCTCCTCATTTTGTACGGTTGAAAATAATGGGGTAGTGGGTTGTCCTGGTTGATTTAATAGTGGATTCTCAACAGGATTAACGGTTTGAACCATGGGCTCTTGATTATTGGACTGCATCAATGAAGCGCCATTCACTGGGTGTGTATTTAATTCATAGGCACGGCTTACAGTGGTTGTAACCCCAGACTCGTTTTGGGCACGTCCTTCATTGATGGCTCGTCCTGACTCATACACCTGATGTTCTTTGTCTATCCAAAAGCCTTTAGTAAATAAAACTGAAACACGACGACCCGCACGTGCCACAACCAGTGGATGGTAAATATCGGCAATGCGCATTACATAATCTGAAATACGATTGGCAGGATTACTAAGCGCACCACCAGCAGCCGATTGAGCAAGGGTTGATGCCTGCCCATAGGTCGTAATGGTGCCAGCCCCTGGATTGATTGTTTGAGCGGTATTTAAATTCTTTAAACCATCACCAAATCCTGCCAGCATGCCTGCCGCTGCCGAATAGGTTAACAGAGGTTTTGTTTTTAAAATGGAAGTTCCGCGTAAATCCTGCATGGCATCCAAATCAAATACAGAGCCGTAGGCCTTTTGTTCAAAATTGATGTTGTTTCCTGCGCAAGACAGTGTTTCTAAATGCATCACCACGGAACTTCCTGATAAATCACCATAAGTAGATACCAGTGCGACACAGTCTTCCAAATGAGAATGCTGGTTGTTGGGCATGATTCCTCCGCTGGTAAGGCGGATTAAAGCAGTTCCCATATTTTTTGAGCCGTTTATTCCTGCATCACCTAAAACCCCAGTCAGCAACACCCCTTCAACAAAGGTTCCCGCCCAAACGTAATTTTTAGCGGTTCGTACATCCCTGTTTCTTTTCTTCCGGTTGTTAAATTGCACTGTTTCCAGTCCTGATTTTGCCAGCAGTTCGCGCTCTGCCTGATGCTTTTTCTTTTGCTGTGCTTCCATCTCTTGACGAGTTGTCGGCCTAACGGTGACCAGGCTAGGCTTACGGCTAGAAACCAGTGCAACCTGTAATTGTTCGTTCATTTTTTTATTTTCTTCTTCAAGGTGTGCAAGCTGCACTTTCATAGCCTGCATCAAGGCTTTTGTTTCCGAATTTTCTGTGTTCACAGGTGCTGCTTCCTGCTGTTTTTTATGATGTTCTGCCACTAACTCTTTTAAAGAATCAATTTGTTGCTGCTGTTGCAGAAGGAGTGCTTCGTCACTGCCCTGGTTAAAAGTACTTTCAAAAATACTCTCGAACGAAGCTTCTTCCTGGTGGATTGGCTTTTTTTTCTCAGCCGATGAGTAACAATAAAATCCATAGGACGCGCCACCCACCAGTAATAGAATGGCTGCATGCTTCAATTGTTCCTTTTTAGCGAGCTTATTGGCGTTTTGAGGCTTTAGCGTCAACCATTGTTTTATTTTTTTAAACATTACCTACTCTCCTTCCAACTCATTTTAAGCAGCTCCTGGTTTATCCCTGATTGCTGTATAACCCGTATAAATAAGCGATTTTTTTAGGTGGGAGTGCCTCATCACTTAATGACAGGGACTCCGCATCCTTATGGGCAAATAAGGCTGTTGTAAGCGCTAGTTCATGATTTGATGTATTTTCTAGCCGATAGACATAGCCCGTGAAACGCTTACCCTGATATTGCTTTTCAAGAGTTACCTTAATGTTTTTTTTAATGTAAAAAGGACTTGGAATAACCCATTTCTCATTAAATTCTTTGGGAGTCTCCCCTGCTTTCATGGCAGCGATTGCCTCATCTACTTCGCTGGCATCAGGGGTATCCAGTTTCACAAATTTCAATTTTGTTTGAGCGCGAGGCACAAGTCTTAAGGTTTTTCCAACCGATTCATCAGGTGTCAAGGTAAGTGATACGTGATGTCCTTTATCTGTAGTTAGGAACAGGGTAATGGGAACTTGAAAATTGGGCTTTATATACACCGAAGAATCCGTGCTTTCGGGACTATCCATCTCACTTTTATCTACTGTAATAGCATGCTCTGGGTAACTTAATTTAGTGATCGATTCCCCTTCAACAAACACACGATTAAAGTTAATACTCGATAAGGTCAGATTAAACTGCTCTCCTTCTTCAAAAGCGATGATCGAAGGAGCCGTGCTTGCACCAACAATTCCTGAGCACAAACAACTTATAAGAAAAATGGTTTTTTTAGCTTTATCATAAATTGAGTTAGTCATGGTGTATCTCCTGAATGGACACAAGATTTAAAAGGCCTGATTGATGTGAAAACTGCACTCGATACATTTTGTGTTGTGGCTTTAATTGAATCCCATGGCTTGTGCGATACAATTGCCCTTCGATTTGACCTTGATTTTTAGAGACATCCACGGATACTTTTTCAGCGTAAAATACGGAGCTTACATTTTTTTCATGTACTGTTTTTCGCTCGGCATCCAATAGTTTGGAAAACGATTCCTGGTATTTCGCTGGAATCAGATGAGACAGCATGGTGTAACGTGCATCAATGGTTTCAGGGTTGTAGGTCAGGCGTAAGTCAGCTGCTTTCTGCGTCATTTCTTTCAGGTATTCGGGTGAATAGCCTTTATCGCCAATGCTAAACTCAGAACCAGTACACACTGGAAGCCAGTGAACCTGCTTATGCAGTAAGGTATAAAAATTTAAGACGCAAAGAACAATAACTGCAAACGTACTCGATAGCGCCCAAATCAGCGTCAGCTTGAATAACAGTCTGTTTTTTGCAATCGCATTATCACGAAATGTAGTATCCATTAAATCACCTGATATAAATTCGGTTGGCAGAATCGGGCAAAGCTCGAAATAAAAGGGACGTTAACCGGTGAGGCAGCGACCAGTATACGATGGCAAACAGACTCCGCAGAGGCAGTCCGCCATACTTGATATGCATCGCAACGCTTAGGGCTGCGCCTATCATAAAAAGCTGATAGGCAAGTCCTGTTAAAAGCCCAATTCCAGTGAGAAAAAAAATGGGCAGGCCTGTGGTAACAGGAATACCCGCAATTTTTGGCTCATCAGAGAGCATAAAGGTTTGGTAGTTGCGAGCCATTATTTCAATGCCCAGTGAGTAAACACCATCAATACAGGAACACCCGCAAGGACTGCGATATTTTTGGTTTTGATGTAGGCATAAGCCCCTGCAAGCCCTTCTGCTAACAAAAGAAAATAAGGGAGATCTGAATCCGCTCCGAAGGTTGCCTTTACTTCCTCTTTCAATCCAGAAAGCCGATTCTCAGCAGCAAAACAAGTATCAGGCATCAAACACAACAGTGCCAAACCAATCATTAAAAAAGGGAGCAGTTGCCTGGCATACAGATATCCTTTAATGCTCAAATCGTTCATTGCTGTTCTATAGTTCATCACATTCTCCTTTTTTGGTTAAAAAAATCCCCTGAGCCCCAATTTGTGCTCATTTTTTATTCTTTTTATTTAATGAATCGTGTTTTTGTGGTTTTAAAAAGAGTGCTTATTCATCCATGGCTACTCCTTTATTGGGCATGTTTTGACTTAATAGGTGATTGCTCTTTTTCAGTTCATCTAAAATTTGCGTCAGTAGGTGATTTGCTAAATCCAGTTTTTTGAACAAAGCCACATACTCAACTGATTTGGCTACGTCAGGAACCTCGGTATTCAGGGCTAAAACAAGTGCATAAAGTCCTCCACCAGTCAGAACGTGTTTAAAATATTCGACATCATGTTCCTTATTCATTGCTGCATCAACTGCAAGTATCTGATTGAGCTTAACGTTATTTTCAGGCAGTGTTGTGGGCTCTGCATAAATAATTCCACTTACGACCATGAAGGTCATCGATAGCATGAGTGTTTTAATTGCGTTCATAAAGTACCCCTCTTCTATTGGCTTATTTTTATCAGTTAATGCACTGTTTCATTCTCAATCGGATACATTAAAAACAACTGCTGTCTTCTTAATAATGAATAAGCATATATTGCTGCTTGTGCATTCTTATCAAAATCAAAGCCACCTATGTTTAGGGCCGCCTGTTGCAAGCAGGAAATACAACTCTCTAAAATATCAAATACTTCTTGTTCTACATTCATAATGGATTATTTTGATGAGCGATAAGGTTATTGAACCATCATTTAAGTGAAGGTGCATTCACCTAGGTGCAAGGATAAGAAAAAAGTAAAAATTTTTTCTTAGAATGAATAGACTAATTAAAATAACTATTGAAATCGTAGGTAATTATCAAATATTTCATCAACTTTACATAATCGGTAAAGAGTTGTTCCAGGTTAGACTCATGCAATCCCATGTCCTTTAACCAGTTAAAAAAATCCTCTCCTTTTAACAAGTTATGCTCCTCTCTAAATTGTTCGACTTGATATATAAGCTCGTATTCTGTAATTGTGTACGTTTGTTGATCAAGAAGAGACAGCAAGTATTGATAATGGAGCCTTTTCTTTTTTGTTTCAGGAATTGATAGTAATTTAAGAATATTTTCCACCCTCTTTAGAGACACTGAACATTCTGTCTGCTCATGCACCGGGGCACGCAACCAAACAGGAGACAAAGTAGACTCAATTAATTTTTTTTCAAAAAGAGTAAACTCTCTTTTTTTTCTATTTAAATCAGAAACCGTAGAAAGAATGTGTTGTTGGTTTAAAGAAAGCAATAAGGACTTTGCATCCTCTTTTTTTGCGTCTATATAATTTGCTTTAATCAAATGATAATGGTCTTCTGACACGTGTTGAGAAATTTTCTCCCACGTTCTTTCAGCATAAAAAATGGAGCGTATTGAATTTAAAACAGTTCCATTATTAATACTATTTAGTCGTTCAAGAGTTAGTCGGATATTGATTAAAGGAATAGTTTGCACGTTATTGAATTTAGAATAAGCAATTGCCACTTCATCGTCACCATCTACTTCTTCATTCTTATACATCTCATATATACGCCCATGTCCCCGCATGCCAAAAGAATCCAGCTCGGCTGCTCTCAAAGCCCCCATTGAAGCTGCACCCCAAACCTCAATACCGTAGTCTAATGCTGTTAATATTTCTTTATGCCACACAGAAGGAACCCAGGAAAAATTTCCATCGATGATAACTATCCGTTTATACCCTGATTTTATTGCTTTAAGTACATCCCCCTTTTTGATTGAAGGTAAATACGCCGCATGGGGAAGTAGATGCATCGCTTCTTGGTGGGTTAACGAAGTTTCTAAGAAAACTACTGTTTCATACATGACTTATCAAATCCATAGAAATTAGTTTTACTTTTAAAATGCATATTTCTTTGTCATAGTATTTATAAACTAAAATATCTTGATTGTTTCCTTTAATCTTTTCAAACAGAGCCGAAAGTGCATCCTCTATTGTCTTTACCGAATAATTAGGCAACTCAGAAAAATCCTTTTTATCTTTGACGACAGGAAACTCACTAGTTTTAAAATCATACTTTGTATGAATCAAGTCATCACGGGAACCTGCTATTGTAGTTACTCGCGATTGAATAGCCTCTGTCAGAGCACGATTTAAAGCTATTTGTTTATCGAGATGACATCCACCACCCTTAAATAGAATTTGATTTTCAAAAGGATTTTTTGATTTAATCCATACCTCAAACGAAGGAATTTCATAAATATTTTCATGAAAGTAAATATGGCAATCAAATTTTTTTGTAATATTTTTGACCATTTCGCCATTAACAAAAGCAGTCTCAGATATCTTTAGAGCATTTTGTCGTTCTATTACCTCTAGAATTCCGTGTAAAAGAGCCTCTTTATAGTTATTTCCCCCAGCAAGTCCAGTTGTATCAGGAGAGTAAATCAATACTTCTGGTAAATAAGAATTTAGTGAGAACTCAGCAAAAGGCACGAGAATGGATTTTTTTGCAAATACTATTTCAGCTTGTACCCAATTCATAGGCCGTGATGAATCATTAAAGTGTACAGACTTTGAAAGATCGTTTAGTGGCATAAAAATAGCTTTGTCTTGAGCTAGTTCAAACTCTGACTTATTAGTCAATTGTGGGATTAACTCTTCGGCAAAATATACTTCAATAGACTCCATCAATGCCGAGCACTGAGCCGCCTCTTTTGTTAATCCTTTTCCCTGACTCGTGGTTAACGATTTTGCTCTAGGCCTTATTGCAGTAAAGACAGGTAGCGCGGTGTAGTCTAAATGGGTTACATCAGCTAACCGTGTAATTCCCGCCAGTTTCTTGAAAGATGTCAATACGCCTAGTGTTTCGCAGTAATTGCGAGCTCTTAAAGACGTTTCTTGATGCTCAAAAATCATTTAGAAAGCCTTTCATTAAGATAATAGGCATCAACACCTAAGTTTCTCAGTTCTGATACAAACAATTTACTTCGATATCCTGATGCACAATAAAATACCAACTTCTTATCTTTATAGGATAAGAAAAATGAATAATCAGTATTCTCTTTAACAGGAAAAAATAGATCATCTACTAACTTAGTAATCTCTCGTTCTTCTTTTTGCCTTATATCAACTAGAAAATGCTTGGTTCTATCAAGTTGCCCCAGGGAAATCCCATAATCAGCACTTTGATTCTGCAAATAACTTAAGCTGATTTTTCTTTGTTTACATGCAAAACAGTTATTATTTTGCTTTATAGGCATGGAAGAAATATTGAAGTTTTTTGCATCTATTATTCGTATCTGTGGTACTTTCTCATTCTCTATCTTGAGTAAATAATTTAATGCCAGATTAGCAGCCATGGTTCCTGCCATTCCTGTTACAGTGCCTAAAACACCCGCCTCCGAACAATTAGGTATTACACCTATAGGTGGTGGATTGGGGTATAGACAACGATAACAAAGATTCTTTGTATCAAATAAAGCAAGCTGAATGATATTGACCAAAATACTACAGCTGATAAATACTTTATTCTTTAAAACACAAATATCGTTAATAAGGTATCTTGTTTCAAAATTATCTGTTCCGTCAATAATCAAGTCGATATCAGATACTAAGGAATATCCTAAATCCACATCAAACCTTTTAGTGTGAGCCTCTATAACAATATTTTTATTAATTTTACTTAAAACATTCCTCGCCTTTTCTGCCTTATTGAACCCTATATCGCATTCATTAAATAAGATCTGCCTATGCAAATTAGAAAGGTCTACTTTATCATCGTCAACAAGAATTAACTTTCCAACACCAGCTGCGGCAAGATATTGAGCTACTGGACTGCCTATCCCGCCGAGTCCAACGATCATAATTGTTGCGTTATTTATTATTTTTTGACCTTGCTCTCCAATAACAGAAATTTGACGTTTGTATCTATCCACTCTCCTACCCTCCTGAAATAGAAGTCACAATACACACTTCATCATTTGGGTTAAGAATAATGTCTTTAATGGATGATATCTGTTCTGAGTTAACAAATACGGAAATGTATCCCTTTGAACAACCACAGTCGTCAAACATCTTTTCAAAGTTTTCTTTATAAAATTCTGCTAATACTTGTTGCAAATTTGAATTACTGGAAACCAATTGGGTTTGTTTTCTATCTGAATTAAACTCTATTAATTGATATTCATGCATTCTTATAACCTGTAGATTTTTGTATAAACGACATATATAATTTACTTATATTTTTAACAATTGTGACGAAAATATGAACGAACAACTGTTTAAAGACCTTACTAAAAACTCATCAGCAGCCAAAATGAGGCTATAATCGATTTTTAGAATTAATATATTTCTACAATATCTTGCTCTGCAAGAAAGCTACCTGTTTGGTTGATTTCCATAATAGAGTCATCCCAACAAATCACCATCGCTGACTTAGACATATGCGCCATTTGCTCACTGGTATCATCAGGCCTAACAAAAAGTGTCCACTCGTTTTGTACATGGAGTTCTGGCTTGTGAATTTTTTTTATAACACCGTTCTTTCTAGGAAAATAACCACAAATGTAATGGCTTTTATTCTTTACAAAGCGAGGAGGGTCAACCTCACAAACAATGCAACATAAAATTGTTTCAAGACTCAAGGAGTATTTCTTTTGGTATAACTTATTTAGACCAATACCTGGAGGTCTAGCATTAGTTTCAATAAACTGAATACAACCATCCTCACTCATGAAAAACTCGGTGTGAAGCACCCCGTTATTGAATTCTAATAACTGGCAAACCTTAACTGAAGCATCCAAAATTAATTGTCGCTGATGCTCATCTAAAATATTCAGACTAAATATAGGCAAATTTTTACTGACCATTAAATGATTTGGATGCGTATATTTTCTGGCTTCTACAAATAATATATCCCCATCAAATACTGCCAATTCTGAATGGTATAAATCATCTGCAACATAAGCTTGAACGATATACTTTTCCTCACTCTCTTTTTTATTGGCCAAAAAATCACAAAAATCCTTCTCGGTTTTAATGTGATATGTCTCATACGAGCCAGATGAATTAATAGGTTTAATAAATATCTCTTGATCACCTATCCTTTCTTTGATTGATTTTAGGTTTGAAGATTCAATCAATGTTGTTGTTTTAGGATATAAAAATAAACCATCCAATTTTTGATACATAAGATCTTTATGACTTAATAGCATCGATGTATTCAAACCCATGCCTGCGATATTTAGTTTTTCCCTGACCCTTGCTACATCAACAAACATATCTTCCGAAAAACAGACTATATAATCAGGGCGAATCGAATCACAAATAGCGAGCAGATCTTCAAATGAAAATGAGCTTACTAATATATTTTCTCTGTCCTTAACAAACTTAGATTCATCTTTAATCAAAAAAATGGGGGAAATTCCTAACTGAACAAGTAGATCACAATCAATTAGCTCATAATCCTGGAGAGGATCAATGCATAACAGCGTCTTTATTTTCATTGTATTTAATACCAAAGCATCCTACTAAAAATGTTGTTTTAGAAGGGAACTGATCTACTGAATAACCAAGTTTATCTGTTACTTCTAAAAACCGAGAATCATAAGAAAAAATTGCTTCTCTAGGCAATTTAAATAGATTATTAGTCACTTGATTATTTTTTTCATGAAAAAGTGTTAAATCCAGATTAGTAGCACTTTCAAAAAAAGGGGTACTCTTGAAATGACCTAACTTATTTATATGATCCGCATATTGCAAATAAGTATCGTATATTAATTCACATCGTTGTGGTTTATTTGAAAATGATGTTGGTTTAAAAGTCATCTCTTCTTTGAGTATTGAATAAAAAACAGGATTGTTTTTATTTTTATCAAAATGCACTGGCTCCATAACAAAGGGAGTGTATTTGGATTTATATATATCGCGATACACCTCAACAATAAAATCTAAAGGTAATAAATCATCACCAACAGCTAATCCGTAGCCAGGAACTTGTCCTGTCCCTATAGTAATTAATTGGCTAATCGCATTATTAGTAAATTCATTTTGAGATATTTCTGGATTATTTGCACGAACATAGGCCATTAGATAATTATAAAAAGGCAGATTTGCATAATATCCTGTTTGATTAGAATCAAACTCCATCACCAAACTCAAAAGAGTAGGTAATTTATTCTCTTTTATTAAAGTTACAATTTCAGAGGGAAATACCAATAACTTTGAACGCCAACTACAATTGGCTGCATCGCACAAGCTTTTGAAGGTTAAATAATGATTTCCAAGATCATCTGGAACAGGAATATCTGCCTTAAAATATTTTTCTAAACTAGCATGAGGCCTTGCATCTGCCACCGGACAGAGTAAGAATGTATTCCTTGCACCCGACGATATTTGCAATATATCTGTTGGATGATGAGTATTTGAAGCATTATAAAGTGAACTAACGCTTAAAAAATCTCCCTCTCTATAAACCTGATGTGTACTCGACTTCCCTTTAAATTCAATAAACATTTCAAGATTTTTTTCTAACACCATTGAAAACGGAACTGAAGAAAGTTTGCCACCAGTATTTGGTAAATAAAAGTGATTTTCATCTGCTATGATCTGCCCATACTGATATTCAAGTACAGTAAAAAGCATATTTTGAATGCCATCTATCGTTTCCAATACTTCATAGAGACGTTTGTTAACCAGAGCTATGTCCGTTTTTACCTTATCCCAAGATAGTTCACTCATATGATATCAATATAAAAGTCCTATTAATTAACAGCATCATACAAGAGAACATAACTACATTCAATGAAACTGCATTTCATGTAATAAAATTTATTGGTAAAAATTGATATTTTTATTGCATAAATGCATTTCAAGCTATAAATTATGTCACATGGAATGCGTTTTAAATAAAAACGGAGTTTTAAATGACAATCGACCAGGTAGATAATCAAATCATAAAAATGATAGTCAACGGCTGCCATGTGAATGACATAGCGGAAGACACAAAGAAGTCAAAAAGGTACATTCTTTATCGACTAAGTGATCTAAAAACAAGTTTTAACTGTAAAACCACGCCTCAGTTAATTTATATGCTGACCACATCGGGGTTAATTAAGTAATTTTTTTCACATGGATGTATTATGAATAATTCGATTTATTATTTGGGCTTTAACAAGATTCTTTCACTAACTAAATGTCCGAAAGAAGCGCTCCTTTTAGATAAAATAATCTTCCACCATCAAGGCACTCTTTTAAAACGCGAAAATAGATTATGGTTTACCAAAAAAATTCCTGATCTTGCTGCAGAACTTGGCTTTAGTGAAAGCAGAATATATATCTATCTAAAGAACTTAGAAGAAAATGGCTTTATTATCCGAAAGCGATTTAAATTTTATGGTGTACCTCGTTCCTTTATTGCCATTACAGAAATGCTTCAAAGTAAATTACAATTGATCAACCAAGAGCCAGAAAATACTCTGGAGATAAAAGAAAAAATCCCAACTCCTGAATTAGATATAAACGAGAGAATGGATTATCTTGTTTCAACAGATACCATTAATAAAGAAAAAAATAGAGTAATTAATAATATTACTCTTTCTCATTCAAGTACTAAATTACCACTTAACGAGCTCAATATTGCTAAAGGGATGTTGCTGAATGTTCAAAAACAACATGGAGTAAAGCTATCCTCACCACAAAAAATCCTGGATGAGGTTGTATTTTCACTAAGTAACCAAGAGCAATTCCAAAATATTGGGACTTTTCGGCACAAAATTAATATCATTTCTCAACTTCTGCGCACTAATCGCTGGAGAACACCGAAAGGATTTAATCAATATTCTCCGGAAGGGAAACGCTACAAAGAAGAGTGCGAGCAGGAAAATGCTGTTCGACTGCAATTGAAGAAGGAGGAATGTACTTATTCTGGATTAGATGAGTTTGCTACAAATAAACGTTTATCCAATGTTTATGAATTGGCTCATCCCCTATGTACTAACATGGAATTACAAAAGTCACTTCAAATTCAACAAAGTCTTATAAATGGCATTAAAAAAGATATCAAAACAATAAAAAACCCTAATGTATTGGACAATTTTCTAAAAATATTAGCTCAAGAAGAAACAAAGTTATCCAAATTACAGGCAGAATTATCGTTAGAATAGATCATGCTACCCCTTCGATCGCTTCAACCGAGGTTTTTTGTATACTATTCTCAATCGTTTTAGAACATAACCAGAGAATGAGTGCACCAAAGATGGCATATAGACCTAGCTGGGTAAATGCGCTCATATAATGTTCATTGCTAATAAGCGGATTTAATGATTCAGATTGAGTCATTAAATTAGAAAAATAGTTGGATAATGTGGCTGCTATTCCTGAAGCCATCATCCATATCCCCATCATAAGTCCTTGCAGTTTTTCTGGTGCAAGACTTCCTATCATCGCATAACCAACAGGAGCAATAAGCAACTCCCCTATCGCTTGAAGAAGATAATGCGCAATAATCCAAATCATGCTAGTTAATCCCTCGGTACCACAATTCATTATGCCAACAGTCAATGCCAAAAACGACAATGCAATAAACACTAAGGAACACATAAATTGTTTTGATATCGAAATGGTGATTTGTTTCTTTCTTAGTTTATCAAATAGAGTGATTGCTATAGGTGAGCCTATAATTACAAAAATTGAGTTTAAATTCATTAACCATTGTGGAGGAATATAATAAGAACCTATGTAAATACTCACGTTATACTTCAAGAATTGAGTCACACCCATAGGTCCTACAAAATAAAGCATCCAAAATACAATTGAACTTACCGTTAAAAATACAAAAGAATAAATTTTTTTTCGTGCATTTTGTGTACTTAAACTACGTCCAAGTAAGGTTATATAGAATAGAGCCGCAGAACCAATAAAGAGTATGAGGCCATTTGCTAACCAAGAATAATAAAACCCTGCTAGAAGAATAGGTATAATAAATATGATTAATATCAGTCCTAATCGACCCCTCTTTATCTCCTCCCTGGTATTTATTTTATTTTTTGCGAAATATTTCCACGATTTAATAATGAAAAACACCGTAATTAGATTAATCAAATTACTTACTTCAAATAAACGATCGTATCTATCGTGAATATCAATAAATCCGCTCATAACATAACCAGAGAGGAATCCTATATTCATAGCACTGTAATTATGAAAAAATGCTTTTTCTCTTAATTCATTTTCGATACTTGTAAATTGTTGGGTAATAAGGCAGTTAATACATGTAGATCCTAATCCACACCCTATAAGAAACAAGCTTAACCCTAGATACACAAAAGCATCAGAAAAATTAAGTACTATTAACCCTACAGTTTGTATGAGCGTTGAAATGGCAAATAGCAATCGATAACTTAAAAACCTATCCCCAATGTACCCCGCTACAAAATGTAAAATAAAATTTGATGCCAGAAAAAATCCTACGATTCCATTGGATTGCATTTGAGTTAAGCCAATGTTCTTTGTTAAATAAAGGGATAATGATGAAAATAAAATAGCAAAACTGAATGTAGTTATTGCATTTAGCCAATGTAGATAAACTACCCCTTTTCGCTCACTCTTTACAGCATGCATTCCATTTCCTTATTAAAAACTTTTACTGTTACATCACACAAACAATTCTTCAGATTTTGCTAGGACTAAATCACTCAACAATTTTTTAGGCTCAACTTGCACGGAGGGAATAGCTGTTTGCTCAGCTGTTATAAATCCATTTTTATTACAATGCTCGATAAAACTAAATAGTTTTATAAAGTAATCATCAACGTTTAGAAACCCTATCTTTTTGTCTAGCTCTCCAATTTTTATTGCATTCCATGTTTCAACCGCTTCCTCTAGTGTTCCTAAACCACCAGGCATAACGATAAATGCGTCAGCCAGATATTGAAGCATTTTTTTTCTTTCTTGCATGGAGGAGACTATATGAAGTTCATCTAGAATGTCTAACGGTTTTTCTTTGTCTAAAAGATGTGTAGTTGTAACCCCGATCGCTTTACCGCCCAATTCTTTTACAGTTCTTGCTAATAAACCCATCATGCCAAGACGTGACCCACCATAAACTAGTGTAAGTCCATAAGCAACTATTTCATGAGCAAGCTTAATAACAGCTTCTTTGAATGCCAGATTATTTCCAGAACTAGCACCAAGATATACACAAATTGTTTTCATTACTAATTATCTCATTACCCGTAAACGTCCCATCCATCAATAAAACAATACATCCCCGCAAATGTCCCATCCTTAAATTTATAGCTATTATTAATTGCTATTGAACTAACTCAATATAATCTTCCATTGATATGATAGTACCTATTTCACTATGTCTATTTTCTTTAATGAAACTATGAAACGAGGCTTTGGTTGCAGGGTGATCTAGGCCATGCTTTTTATACCAATTTTTTAGAATACTACTTTGTTCCTTCATGAATTTATCAAAATCATTATTTAAAGCGCTTTTTTGATGCTCTGTTAATTTCTCTAGGTATGTGTTTATCTTTTTGTTTACATACTGTTTGTAGCGCTCTGATTGTTCTTCCAATTTTTCTTTTTTTTCTTTTTCTTTAGCTTCTGAGATCTTGCGACGCTCATTAATTACAGCTTTGCTTGATCTGCTTAGCTTATAATCTTTTTTTAATGCTTCAATCAAATACCCAGCTAAGCCTCTAATTTTTCCTGTAACAAAATTCTCTGATTGTGTAATGATTTCTACTTTCTCTCGAATATATTCCCTACCATATTTTGTATATGTCTCATCAATCATTTGTGCTGAAAATCCAAATGTACTAATCAATATTTGTTTTAATTCCTCATCAATTGATAAGTTATTTATCTGAATTGGAGATTCATCAATATTTTTTTCTAGCTTGAATCGAATTTTAGTGACCTTCTGATTAACTCGTTCTAATTCAGGAACAATACGAATGGGTGATACTGTATTTACTTCATTCACCCCAACATCAAGTACTCTTTTCTTAAAATCTTTAAATACTTGATACTTTCCATCAAACACGCCCATCAACTTTCTAAAAATCTCTATGGGAAACCATGGTGTCTGCATAAGCCCTTTGTATCGGATACAATTCTCGTATAACGCCAAACCATAACCCGATTTAAACTTTGAAACGAGATCAATATTGATTTGACCATAAATTTCAGGTTGATACATAAGATCTTTCATTACCTGGCTGTATTCATAAATACAAACTCCGTTTGAAAGTTCGGCAGATGCCAATATGGAACTAGCCTTCCATTTTTTTTCTTGTCCTGTTGAGCAATCAATAACATTCCACTCAATAGCTATCGTTATTAGTCCGATTAAAGCTTCCTTCAGCTTAGCAGTGTCTTTGCTGTTGTAACCAATTAGTTGATATAAATCTTTTCCTTTGATTTCAAATTGTTGTTTGTAGGGAAGATCTGGATAAGCATTAAAGAGCAACGCATTAAACAGCTTACGCTGAACTAATGATAGATTATTAGAACAATGTATCGCGTTAACATGTTTCTTTAGCTCGAGACTTTTATTATTCATTGCTGCGTTTTTCACACAGTTCTCCCTAACGATAGAATCCGGATATCCGGATTAAATATCAATCCGGATATCCGGATTCCATTTCTTTTTCTAGATATTCAAACATATGAGAACACATAGATTCTAAATCTATTAATTCGGAGATTTCTTTATTAAGAACAATCGAAGGTAATCCTCGTGAATCACGTTTAAAAGTAAATAATTTCTTACCTTTTTGAGATACATAAAATTTAGCATCAGTGGAATTTCTTGTGTGTAATGACGATTGCGATTTCGTGCTATTTGATTCAAATATACGCTCAAGCTTGGCATTAGAATTTATTGTTTTCCCTATCTGATGGGCAATAGATAACATTGTTTTATAGTTATTTTTTGATTTATTTAATATTTGAACAATAGAAACGGCCAACTGTTTTGATAAAATATGAATATTAGGAATTTTACCTATTATTTCATCAGGAATCTTTGAGTAAGCCATTAAATCATTAAAAGTTGATGTAGAGATATTTAATTTGTCTGCGAGCTCTTTTTCAGTTTTAAATACACCATCTACTAATAAGCGTTTATATAACAAGGCATTAGAATAGTTGCTAACATCATTTCGTAATTTATTCTCTGCATCTTGGGATGCTACAGCATCTTGAATATTAGGAATGTCTTTTTTTATGACTAAAAAAGGAATTCCAAGCTGTAAGCAAGCAATGTGTCGTCTTCTACCGAAAATTACCTCGTATTTAATTTTTCCATGTGGGGTAGGGTGAAGCCTAACTAAAGCCGGTTGCAATTGTTTATTTGCTTTAATTGAATCAACAAGCCCTTGAATATCCCCCATTTCATTTTCATGACGGTTAGCATAGCACCATGGTTCACATTCAGCAGGATCAATATAAATCAGCTCTTGCTCTGAAAACTCAATTCCAGATTGTGTTTTAAAATAGGAGGATGTTTTGGATGATGTTTGATTAGAAGAAACCTCGTTAGAAGTTTCCAGTTTATTAATTTGCCCGTTTCGCAGTAACATGCCTAATGGACCAGAGTTGTGGACATTTTTTTTACTGTTATCCATTGTTATCACCACCTATAATCGAAGAAGTTGCTTGTTTGTCCCAAATATCTTTAAAGTTATTAATAATTTCTAAATTAACATCATCCAGATGTTGCAAAGCGCGTCTGTAAGCTTCTCGACTTCCTCGAGGTTTAGAAATGTCATAAATAGTCCCAATTTCGTTAGCTGCCTTAGGAACTTCTACAGTTTCACACATATGATTTGTCAAGATATATCGTCCAAATTGTTCGCGCATCATGTTTTCCATTTGTAAGGCCTCATTACTGCCAGTATGTTTTGAAATCAAAATTCGAAGATATTCTAATTTTTTAGAAGGTAGCTCTTTAAACATGTTTCTTAATGTAGCGGTATACATGATGAAACTGGAATAATCATTCATAGATGGAGGAATAGGAATAATAATTCCATCACAAGCAATAATTGCGTTTAAAGTAAGTAGTCCAAGATTTGGGCCGCAGTCAATTAAGATAACATCATATTGATTTTTAATAATTTTCAAAGATTCAGCTAATCTAATAACTGGAGATCCTAGTCGGTCTTGATTATTTGCTGTTTCATTGGGTAAAATTAGATCACAATCTTGTATCGCCAAGTTCGCAGGGATAATATCTAAACCATCGAAATGTGTTTTTAAAATAACCTCCTTAATGTTGCTTGGGTTAGAAATAAGCACATTTGTGATGGTGTCTTCATATTTTAACTCTAAATCAGGTATCAATCCGGAGCTAATTAAGGTTGCAGTTCCTTGTGCATCAAAATCTAGTAGTAAAACTTTTAATCCTTCAATAGCAATTTTTTTACCTAAATCGACAGTCGTTTCTGTTTTTCCAACACCGCCCTTTAAATTAGAAACGGCAATTGTTAAACATTTGGAACCTTTTGGTCGTATATAGCGAGTCCCGGCTTTATCTCTTAGACAATTTATAGCGGCTAAAGTGTACTTTTTTACGTTTCTCCCATTTTCCTGTTTTTCCATTACTATTCCTGGAATATCATCATGTGACTCCAATAGCTTTCGAAAGGTGGGATCTGAAACTTTAACCATTTTTGCTGCTTCAATAGCGCCCCATGTTCTTGGTTTTTTTCTTTTTTCAGGATTAATGACGTAGTTCCTGAGTGCCAATAACATATCATTCCCGGCTTGATAAAATTTATCCATCAGTTGTTCTGGATTATCTGTGCCATAAGTAATAATTTGAGGATTTAGCATAATTTCCTTTTGTTTAATAAACAAAATTTCACTGTTTTACTAATTTATCCATATTTTTATGAAAAAACAAGGTTTTTATGAATTTTTCTATTTACTATAGAAACACAACGTGTTTTAATTTTTTTTAAGATCTTTTTATTTGTTGTTTAGAAGTTTAATGCATCAATGTTCTTAAGGGTTGTAGGATAGTCTGCGGGACATTTACGGGAATTACCCGGGACGTTTACAGGAATGGATGCGGCGTTTACGGGATAGGGTGGGACGTTTTCAGGAAGTAAAAATAAGAAAAATAACTAATGGTGCGACGTTTACAGGTATGGTGGGACGTTTGCAGGGATAAACTGAGGAGAGACACTCGTGTCAAATTTAGAATTGAAGGGATTGAAGTTGCTTCGAGCCTTAGACAATTCATTCCAGGATGGAGAATCCAAACCCTTTGAATCGATAACTCATTTAGCTGTTGAGTTATTAAATTCTGGAAAATATCAGCCTAGAAGACAATTTGATGAATCTGTTTTAGATGAGCTCGCAAGCTCCATCAAAGTTCAAGGGATTATCCAGCCACTTATTGTTAGAAAGATTGCAGAAGAACGTTATGAGATTATTGCTGGCGAAAGACGCTGGCGAGCGGCAAAAAAAGCAGGTTTAACTTATGTGCCTGTTATTATTAGAAATGTTGATGATAATATTGCTCTCGCATTTTCACTGATTGAAAATATTCAACGCGAAAATCTCAACCCAATTGAAGAAGCGCTAGCATTAAACCGTTTTCGCGAAGAGTTCCATATGACTCATGAAGACATAGCACAAATGATAGGTCGTTCCAGAGTTTCAGTTACTAATACGCTTCGCTTACTATCTTTGGACTCTAGAGTAATAGAGATGCTAAACGAGGGTAAGATTGATATGGGACATGCCCGATCAATTTTGAAACTTTCGCCAGAACATCAATTTCAAGTTGCATGCGCCGTCATTGAGAAACAGCTCAATGTGCGTGATACGGAGGCATTAGCAAACAGATTGAAGTCATCAGGGGATAAGGAACATGACAAGACTTTTTCTTCAGCTACACGTCATGACAAGTGTGAGGAGTGGAGTACCTATCTATCTCAACAATTTACAACAAATGTTTCTGTAAAAGTAAATGCTGAAGGTAAGGGAAAAGTGATTATCGAGGTGAATTCTGCTAGTGAGGTTGATTGGTTGATCAAACTAATGAGCGAAAGAGGATAGTTATCCACAAAATCTGTTGATAACGTTGTGTGATAATCGTGGGTTATAACGTAATTAAGCCTGTTAATGAGAAAGAAGATCGTGTTTAATTTTTGGATTTTGGATTTATGATGAGACCATTGCGTATTTTTATCAGTAGCGTACAACAAGAATTTAAAGAAGATCGTCTAGAGATATGCCATTGGTTGAAAAATGATCCCTTAATGCGTCGTTTTTTTGATCCATTTTTATTCGAAGAATTGCCAGCTCATGATAGGAGGGCAGATCAAGTTTATCTAGAACAAGTAAGTGCTTGTGATATCTATATTGGTCTTTTTGGCTATGATTATGGCTTTGAGAATGCAAAAGGTGTTTCCCCTACTGAGGAAGAATACAATCTAGCTTCCGAGGAACATAAGACCCGATTAATTTTTATAAAGGGAAATGAAGAAAGTAGACGTCACCCTAAAATGAAAAATCTTATTACTCGTGTTGGAACTGAATTAATCAGAAGGCGTTATCAATCTATTTCCGAGCTTATTTCCAGTGTTTATGCGGCTTTAATACATGATTTAGAAGAACGAAAATTAATCAGAAATAGCCCTTTTGATGCCGCTCCTTGTCGAGGGGCAACATTATTAGATTTAGATGAAGAGGGGATGACGGCTTTTTTACGTCGAGCAAAACGAGGACGTGGATTTCCACTGCCTATCGATGCGACCTCTTTTGAATTACTGTCCCATTTGAATTTGCTAGATGAGGATAAGCCTACACATGCCGCAATGTTACTCTTTGGAAAGCAACCACAACGGTTTGTTATGTAATCCGAGGTAAAATGTGCTCATTTTCACGGGACAGAAGTAGCCAAACCCATTCCTTCATATCAAGTATATAAAGGCACGTTATTTTCACTGGTCGATCAGGCGATTGATTTCGTAATGTCCAAAATTAATCTTTGGGTGGGAACCAGAGAGAGCGGGGCGGAAGTGCCTGTTGCCTATGAAATTCCCCAGGAAGTTGTCGCAGAAGCGATTGTGAATGCGGTTGCTCATCGAGACTATGATAGTAATGGAAGTGTACAGGTAATGCTGTTTGCAGATCGATTGGAAATTTGGAATCCAGGAGGACTCCCTCCATCATTGACCTTAGAGAAATTACGTCATCCACATGGTTCTGTTCCAAGAAATCCCTTGCTTGCTGAGCCATTGTATTTAACGAAATATATCGAGCGTATGGGAACTGGTACAGGCGATATGATTCGTCGTTGCCGTGAGGTTGGACTGCCAGAGCCTGAATTTTCTATCTCCGATGGATTCAAGACAACCATTTGGCGTAAATCATCATCGATGACCGGACAAGTTACCGGACAAGTTACCGGACAAGTCGATCCATGGGTTGAGCGGGTACTAAGAGCATGTGAGCTAAAAGGTGAGCTGAAAAGTATAGAGCTACAAGAGGTAGCAGGTATTAGGCATCGAGAAACTTTTCAACGTAATTATCTTGATCAATTGCTCTGGGATGAGTTAATCGAGCGTACTATCCCAGAAAAGCCTAAAAGTAGATTGCAAAAATATCGTTTATCCAAAAAGGGAAAAATTTTATTAGAAGATTTATATAAAAATAAAAAATAGGATGAAGCCGATGTTAGAAAAGAGAAAGAAATAAAAAGCAATTATTAAGTGACTTTGATTGAATGATTTCTGTTTAAGGGAGCGCTGTTTAGCAAAATATAACCGAAGGGCAATTTTTATGCGTTTAAGTAAAAAAATCAACTTCCATATTTTAGTTTTAAGCGTCGTTTTCACTACAACCAATGGTTTTAGGTTACATAAATAACGTCGCTTTATTAAGCGCTATTAAAACACGTTTATGATAACTCTGTATATTAAATAGTCAGTTAAGGGAAATGATAAGCCTTGGTGTCATTTAGAAAATAGCCAAATTAGCAATGCGTTTTAGGCGATCAGGGTTGTCTTCAACATAAATTGCTGTGGTGACAATGTTGGCATGACCTGCAAGACGAGAGACAGCTTTAATATCCGCGCCCTGTTCAATTAAGCGGGTAATGAAAGTACGTCGACCAGAATGGGAGCTTGCCCCAATGATTCCTGCCTTATCATAGAGTGACTTGAACCATTTTTGCAAACTATTAGGCGTAAAGCGACTTTTGCGTTGGGTCTGAAATAAGGGTTTGTCTCGTGCAACATATTTTAGGGTATCGAGATGAGCTTGGAGTGCTTTACGGATTTTTTCATTGGCAAGATAAGCGTAACGTTGCTTTTCACCTTTGGTCATTGAGCGCTTCAAACAAATCTCTTCAAGTAATTGATAGTTGTAATCGGCTATATCTGCAATAGTGAGAGAGGCGATTTCTTTCACTCGCAATCCAAGTCCAAAAGAACAATACACAAGGGCACTATTTCTTATAGCGAATTGCCCATCTTTGGCAACAATAAGCAGTCGCTTAAATTCCGCTTCACTTAAGACTCTGGCCTTTCCTTCTTTTGGCATAAAAGACTCAATATTTTCCTGTTATAATGGTATTCTAAATAAATCAGGCTGTCTTGGCAAAAGCAAAAATAAAATTGTGGTTTATAGTAGAACTTTAGTATGAATACACTTATCGATGCAGCAATAAAATATCTTTCCAATCATTATTGCAGTGAAAAAGAGCTTATAAGGCAATTAGAGAGGGATTTTTCGCATGTTCCTGAGTTAGATGCTCAGATTCATGCAACCATAGTTCGCCTTCGGGAATTACATTTAATTAATGATAATCGTTTGGCTGAATCATTAAGTGCCCGTTATATCCATAAAGGAAACCGTTTTATTCAACAAATATTAAAACAAAAGGGCGTTAAAGAAGAGGTGATTGAGCAAATCTTAGAACATATTGAACTGGAAGAAGTTCGCGCCCTAGATGAAGCTCGGAAAAAAATGCGTGGATTTAAAAATGATACAGATGAGGCGATAAATACAAAATTGGCTCGTTTCTTAAGTGGCCGAGGTTTTTCCCATGCTACGATAAAAACCGTACTTAAACAGTTAAGTGAAGAACAGACTACTTAAAGTTTTAGATAGTGTAGCGGATGAATACAACAATCATTTGCATCTATAAGAAAAGAAAACTGTAAATTAAACTCTGAATGAAATGATAAACTTACAACGCATCATGATTATTGGTAGACCAGGAAGTGGCAAGTCCACCTCTGCTTGAAGAATTTATTAATATGGATTTAACTACAACGAATAGGGATAGCTATTTATGAGTAAAATGTTTTTTTCAACTATTTTTTTTCTAACTCTAATTGTAGGCTGTGTTCCGAGATCATTAGGACCTACTGCAGAAAATGTAGTAATTATTGATGCTCACAATACTACAGTACCTAAATCGTGTAAATTTTTAGGTCAAATATTGAATAAAGACGTACATGGTGAGTTGCTCCAATTTTCCCTTGGTTTAGAACAAAACCTTAAAAAGGATGACATTCGTTTTCTTAAAAATGAAGGCGTTAAACTGGGTGCAAATGTTGTTCTGTTTGAAAAGCATCAAACATTAATAGAAAGACGTCATAACCTGGGTCGACATACTGACATCAGTATGCATGTTATTTACGCTAAAGCCTATCAATGTCCTTCTCATTTAATAAATAACATGCGCCAGACAAGTACAGATTACTCTGTATATGAAAATCCGGTACTAATTAAACAATATTGATATGTTTTTGGTAATTTGTCTTTGGAAGATCCTTTGGCTTACTCGATCAATTAGCTTAATTGCGAAGGCCAATAAATCCAGAATAACCTCACTATAGCGAGCTAATGCATTGAAAATTTCATAATATGCTCTATGGAGATACTTAAGCCATGATATAGGTTATTTTCGCATGCAGCTCATATAGGAGTTGCAATGTAATAGGGGAAGATGGTAGCACCGTAAGCGCTCCAAGAACCACAGGCTTACAATTTACAACTTAGGGGTATAATCTAAGCCAATATTCCAAGGCAACAGTTTTTCATAATCATCAACACTGTTGCAAAGAGGAGCGTTCTTTAACAACATGACATAGTAATGATAAGGGTCGAGATTGTGTAATTTAGCCGTTCTGATGATACTGAAGTGTAAACACAAGGCCTCAGCACCTTCAACAGAGGCGCAAAACAAGAAGTTCTTTCGAGCAATGACCAAGGGTTTGATTTCTTGTTCAGTAAGATTGTTATCGATTTCCAGACGCCCATCATCTAAAAAGCGCATCAGTCCATCTCTATATTTAACACAGTAATTGAGTGCTTTCCCAAGCGGTGATTGGGGCAAAGTTGTAGGATAGACCTTATCAACCCATGTATTAAAGGCTTCCATGAGTGGTTTGGATTTTTCCTGACGCAACTGGTGACGTTGGTCTGGATTCAGTTGATTATTTTTAGCCTCACGCTCTATTTTATAAAGCTCTTTAAAAAAGCGCATGGCTTCTTTGGCAATGCCTTTGCCTTTATTAGATTGGGCAATAGGTTCAAATTTTCTGCGCGCATGCGCGTTGCAATTGACAATGTGCGCATTGCTGCTACCCACAAGTTCAAAAAAATTGTCACCATCGACATGTAAATAGCCATTGAATCCGACAAACCAATCGTAAATAAATTGTTTGTGCTCCACATCGTTGTAGTCATAAAGAATAACGGATTTATCCGGTGGTCCACCCCGAATGCAATACACATAGGATTTGGTTTCTGCTTTTCTTCCAGGCTCATGCAAGACCTGCAAGGTCGTTGCATCACAACTGGCCACATCATACTCAATCACACTGTCTTTCAACAGATTATAAATGGGACGCAGTGGTGTCATTAACTCAATGAGCCAGCGCGCCATGGTTTGGCGTGAGCAATCAATACCATGTCGTTCGCTGAGTTGTCGCTCCAGATGGTACAGTGGTTGCCTGTCATCCAGCTTGCTGACCACCAGGAATGATAAAAACTCTTCTGTTGCTTTAATTTTGGGGAGAATTTGTTTGGGCGCTGCTGCGGTTACGATTTGATTCTCGCATCCTTTAGTGCAAGCAACTACTTCACGTCGTTGCTCCACAATTTCGATGACGCAAGGTTGGTAATGCAGTAGCTCTTTGGTTTCATAACGAATCACTGTTTTGCATGCACCACAGGCACATTGCTTGTCTTCATCAGATACCGGAATAATTTCAATGCGACGGGGTAGTTCTTTCTGCGCTTTTTTATTCTTCTTTCTTGTATGGGCAGCCACTGGTGTCATTTCTTCGGTCTGCTCACCGCTTGCTTCAGCCTGAGAAAAAATGCTCTGATTATTTTCAAACAAAGACAGCTGAGGATTTTCAGGGTCAATATAACGCTCAGAGCGCTTGCCAAAACGGTGACGGCGTAGCTCCATGATTTGTGCTTTTAAAGAATCATAGGCTTCCGCGTAGTGTTCATTGCGTGCTTGAGATAGAGCAAGCTCTGCTTTTAATGCGAGTATTTCGTTACTTAATTGCTCTATTTTTTCTTCGTACATCATGTTGAAATGGCACCTGTTTGCTGAGTCAATTATATCACATTACGTTGATTTTAAAAACAAATTAATCGTTTTTTGTAAATTATTTCTAATAGAAATTCGTAGCCAATACTTCCGGCAACAATGTGTGTTTTGCAAAATCCAATCCTGAGAGCAGCCAGCTTAATTGGTCATTGGTAAGGCTCATGACCGCGTCATCGTGTTTGGGAAATTTTAGTTTTCCTTGCTCCAATCGCTTATAACAGAGCCAAAACCCATTTCGCTCCCACCACAGCATTTTTATTTTATTGGCTTGGCGGTTTCTGAAAAGAAAAATTTGCCCTGATGTGGGGTTCAACTGAAGATGGTCGGAAATCAACATCACCAGTCCATCAATTTGTCGCCTAAAATCAATAGGCTTTGGATAGAGCCATATGCTTGCATTAAATGATAAAAACATGGCTAACCCCACAAGGACAACAACATTGGCAATAAAGTCTGGTCGTGAATTTTTAGCTCATGCCCATTGTTCAATACCAAGGTGCATACTGTCTCTGGAGCTCTTTGTGTCAGCTTATTTAATTGAATCGGTACTAATTTGGATGAAGCTATTTCTTCCCGATACTTTCGCTCCCAATAGCCAAATTGATGGTAGTTTAATTGATGCTTTCGACAGTACGTTACTCGCGACAAACCACTTTCTTTTTGATGCGTTACATGCTCCATCCATCTCTGTTCTTTCGTGCCATCTGTTTCTTGGGGGGATATAATTTGTGGGGATATATTCATCGTACTCTCCTCTCTAAATTGATGTTGCAGAGTATGACGAAACGGAGATAATTATTAAATTATGTAGTTGCTGGCGCGCTTACCATTAATATTAATCCTGTATTGTTTTTCTTAATCCCAATAATTAATTCATGCAAGTTCAATGATGTCCATGATGGTGCGGGTGATACCCACCAAATACACGCTTATGCGGTTTAGCGTTTTTTGAATCCTCTTTATCTTTACTCGTAGCAGAGGTGCAGGAAGTTAACAAGAACATTAGAGGAATGAGCACTAATGCATATGAGGTTATTAAAGTGAATTTTTTAATCATGTTATTCCCTATATAAAAACAATGTGTAATATAATGAGTGTATATCCATTCACAACATAAAAAAATAGAATGACTTACATTGATGGGATCTTAACCCATCTTCCTGCAGAGGATGTACTCATGAAACAAAATTCTTCTCTCTATTTATGGTGTACTTATTTTGGCTTTAGCCACATAAACACTCCTGGCTGATAAAACTCCCAGTCGCACATGACCTACGTCTGAACTCTTAAAAAGAGTACAGACTCGCGGTTACGATGCGATACGAGAAATAGAATTTGATGATGATTTATATGTTTTATCTTCCAAATAGAGTTGGATGGCCTTATCTTAAATTTATCAAAATGACTTAATCTGCTCATAATAATCAAAGAGCATCATAAAAGATCAAATGACTAAACACATAGAACTCAATTCGCTCGAATGCCTACATAAAGAACTTTTGTTGATTAATTACACAAAACTACCTGGATTTTTGTATAACTGATAACGACCGTTTTTATGCACATGTTTTATTATCGTCTTACACTTTATAAATCTATATTAGTATGTATAATTAAATCTATTATTTAAGGTTAAACATTAACGGACTATTTTTTGAGTAAATTATGCCCAAAACTATTGCATATATTCGTGCTTCAACAGATAAACAAGATTTGAACAATCAAAAACTTGAGATTTTTGAATTCGCCAAAATAAATAAACTTGAAGTGGATGATTTTATCCAGATGACTATTTCAAGTAGAAAAACCACCAAAGAGCGCCGCATCGATGAAATGATCTCAGTATTAGATGATGCCGATACACTTATCGTCACTGAACTCAGTCGATTGGGACGAAGCACTGCGGAAGTCATAGGATTAGTTAATGAGTTAATTAAAAAAAAAGTGAGGGTGATTGCTATTAAGCAAAATTTGGACATGAAACAACATGACATGACATCAAAAGTGATGATTACCTTGTTTTCACTCTTTGCTGAGCTTGAACGTGATCTTATAAGTCTCAGAACAAAGGAAGCACTTGCCAGCAAAAAAATGCAAGGAATTCAATTGGGCAAACCCAAAGGAACAATCCAGAAAAGTAAATTTGATAAGGATAGTGATAAAATTAAAGAGTTATTGGCATTAGGGTTATCCGTCAGGAAAATTGCAACATTTTTGGGCTATAGTAATCATATTGGTCTTAATACTTATATTAAGAAAAGAGAGTTACGTTCAGCGGAAATGGCTTAGTTTATTGAGGGAGCAAGATGAAAGATATTATTATTCCCAGCGATGTATCTTTTAATGATCTTAAATTAACTACCTCAGAATACGTGAAAGACAACCCGACACGCTTGAAAGGTATCACAAGTCATGGTGCCTTTTAATGCAAACACCCTGGTTTCTCATCCCTTCCATTTTGCACCTGAGTATATTTGACTTTTCTCATGAATAGAATATAATAATAGATAAGTGGATCGGGGAATCTCGGTCGGCGTTAACGCCTCGGTGAAGATCGGGGCTTTTCGCTTTTTAAGGGAAACGTTTTAAACCCCATCCTTCTTTTTTACCATTCCCATTACGATAAAATTTTTTCTCGATTAAGTGATATGCTCTATTTTCCTGTTTTGGATCAAGTGTATATCGACCAATTGGGCGAGCAATTAAGTCGGCAAGTTGTAGGCCGCAAGAGTTTGTTTTTTTATCAGCTAGAATCATATCAAAAGGTAATCGCACTCCCCAATAATTGGAACCATCGCATACTCGCCTAAATTCCAGTTCTAAATCGTTATCTTCTTTTTTGCCTCTACATTCAAAGATAATATGTGTTCTAAGTTGGCCTTGTTGTTTTTCCTTTAAAAAAGTATAAATTCGCTCCAATCCAAAACCCAGTGCTAAATGATAAGGATTTGCTGGATCTGCATACTTATTTTTAAGAGATTTTTTTTCAATAACCATACTAATAACAGTAAATGGAGCGTCATTTATAAGCTCATTGAGATCGTCCATAAAAGTATGGCGGGTTTCTTCATTTACTAAAATAACAAATTCTTTTTTGGCCTTGCGAATATCATGTTCATGTAATAAAACCATATCATGACCAAAATAATTAAATTTAAATTTTTTTATAGCGGAACTAACAGTATGAGCATAATCCCGTTTATTAAAAATACAAAAAGCCAAAACGAAAACAGGGTAATTGGGATCAATTGATTCCAAACTATGATCGCCACTTTCATCTACATAAATGATATAATCACTAAATCCAGCATCCATAAAGCGTAGTTCCAAAAAGTCATTAAATATTTTTATACTAAAGGTCCATTTTAACATGCTTAGATAAGATTAAGCGTTTATTATTGACTGATTTTGTATCTGACTCATTGAATTCAGTAAGCCCTTTATCAAACTAATCGTATAACAAATCATTATACGATTAGTAATTAACGCATAGATTCCCAATATGCCTATCCAGCACAACAGGATAATTTGTTAACATCTTTATCAAAAGATAATGCAGCAAGTTTTACACCCTCAACTCCGGTCAGATAAGGAAATAATGTATTTGCTAAATCTTTAATGGTAAATTGTGCTTTTAATGCAATAACAATAGTCTGTATTAAGTCACCTGCTTCAGGAGATAAAATATGGGCGCCTAGTAGCTTATCGGTTTTTTTATCAGCAACGAGCTTGATTAACCCTCTTGTGTCTCTAGCCACAAAAAAACGAGGAACATGCTCAAGACCAAGGACACTGACTTTTACTTCATAACCAGCCAATTTGGCACTTGCTTCTGTATAACCAACATCAGCCACTTGTGGATCAGTAAATATTACGGTAGGCATAGTTGAATTGTCATAGCAATGCTGATTACCCTCGAGTGCATTTAATGCAGCTAATTTAGCACCATATGCTGCCATATAAACAAACATATCAACCCCTGTTACATCACCGACAGCATAAATATGATCACGACTGCTTTGCATGTACTGATTCACTCGTATGCCACCATTGTCGGCTAAAATAATGTCTGATTCGTTTAACCCAAAACCTGAAGTATTTGGAGTACGGCCTGTTGCGATAAGGACTTGCTCTGCTTCAATAATGCGGGTATCGCCGTCCTTGTCATGGGTTAGACGAATATAACCATCAATTTCCTCTATTTTCTGATAACCTATGCCCTGACACACATCAATGCCTTCTTGCTGCAGATAATGCGTAAGAGCCATACTTATTTCTGGTTCACTAGTTGGAACAAGACGAGAGCGGCAACAAATGGTGACTTTAGTGCCTGCACGTGCAAACATCTGCCCTAATTCAACGCCAACGACCCCGCCACCAATCACTAATAATGATTTAGGTTGATTGTGTAAATCCAATGCTGTTGTACTTGTTAGATAAGGAATTTGATGTATACCATCGATAGGAGGTATGGATGCTGAAGCTCCAGTCGCAATGATAACCGATGTGGGGGTATAGAGCTGATTACCTACCATTACACCATGATTCACAATGCGCGCCTGCTCTTTTACATAATTAATATTTTTATAAGCTTGCAATACATCAACATACTTGGTTACCCTTAGTGTATCCACCAGTGCTTGTTTTTGTTGAATTAATTCATACCAGTTACTGAGTTTGCCACTTGCTTCAATGCCATCAAAACGCGAGGCCTGATTCGCTTGATGTATTGTTTCTGTTGCCCTAATCATGTTTTTTGAAGGGACGCAACCTACATTAACACAGGTTCCGCCAAGGATGCCATTATCAACCATAAGGACATGTGCACCTTCTTCTGCTGCTGTAATTGCAGCGGAAAACCCAGCCGATCCAGCTCCTATAACCAAAATATCGGGTGATGTATTGGCACTTCCTATTTCATCAGGACAACTGAGGTAATCAGACATATTGTTCTCCATCATTAGGGCTGGTTGTTATTTTTTATCGAAGAGGGGTAGCCAGCATTGGTCGTTGTAGTAATCAATGACTTAATTGTTACTTTAGTTGGATCATAAGTAATTGTGGCTGATTTAGTCTTAACTGATGTTTCAACCTTATATACACCTGGTAGCTTCCCAAGACTTTTTCGCACAGTATATGGACAAGTAGAACAAAACATTCCTGGAATATCAAGAGTCACAATGCTTGTTTTCAGATTACTGCTAACTGTAATTTCCTCAGCTGCTGTGGGTGCTTGCAAACTAGAGGCAAAAGTCGATACATTACCCAATATTACGGTAATTGCTAATACGATAAATGCATTGTTCATAAATATGTCTCCTAATCGTTATAATCGCTCTAAAATAATTGGCGCCAGATAAGGATAAAGCAGCACAAGCCCTATAATGATTAACGCAATCCAGAGCATTATTTTATTGATGCGATCTGAGGCTGACATCGCACAAAAAGTACCTTGTTTGCAATCGGAATGATTGGGTTTGCGATAAACTTTCCAAAATCCAAGTGCAATCAATAGAATAGCACTAGTTAAAAAATAGGGTTTATAGGACTCCATTGCCGTTAAACTACTTATCCAAGCTCCACTTATACCCAAACTAAACAATATTAAAGGCGCAATGCAACACAAAGTCGAAGCAATCGCCGCAGCGGTTCCCGAGAGCAATATCCATTTAATACTATTACGCTTTACATACTTTGCTTCATTCATCATGTATCTCCAGGCTATATAGTGAGACAAATAAAAAGCCGTTATTCTCCTTTTGAATCAATCATATCTAATAAAGGACATTCATTAGCCAACACATTGTTTCCACTAGCATTACAAGCCATTATTAAATCTTTGAGAGCTTTTTTAACAGTCCTAAGTTCCTTTTCTTTTTCTTCAATCAGGGCAATTTTTGCTTCGGCCTGTTTTCTCACATCAGAACACTTGGCTGTATCTGACAAACGAAGATCTAATAATTCCTTGATTTCTTTTAAAGTAAAATCAAGACGCTGTACTTGTCGAATAAACTTCAGTCGCTCCAAACTAGTCTCGCTATAAAGCCGGTATCCAGCTTTTGTTCGTCCCACCGGTAATAATATGCCGAGCACCTCATAATAGCGTATTGTATCTATGCCTACACCGCCATTTTTAGCTAGTTCACCAATGCTTAGCGAAACCATAACTCTCTCCATATAAATAGTCTAGACTCTAGAGTATACCCAAGGGTCAAGGGAATCATGATAGTATTTTGAAATAATATAATTATGCGATCAGACCAATGATGATAGATCAAAACAAAACTCGCACGGAGATTATGATTTCAGAAGGTTATAAGGTGAAAATGACAGGAATTATTCGTTAGATAATATTATGGTTTAGAGGCGAAATTGTAGTAAATTAAAGCAAAGTCGTATTTCCAGTTCGCATTAGTACTGAGTCTGTAATTTAAGCCGAAATTGGATGAAGTTTTAAAGAGAGACGCTTTACTTTTTGAAAATAAAGCGATACTTAATTCAGATAAACTAACTGCTGGGCAGCTCTTAGCCTCATATCGGTCTTAATACTTATGTCAAAAAACGAGAATTACGACAACCGGCTGTCTTAACCAACAATACTTAATTGTATGAGTAGGTTAGCATTATGAGTTCATTAGTTTAGGAATTAAGCGCACATAGAACAGTTCACTTATCAACTCCACAAGTGTCTGAGTGACAATGATTGCCGGCAGTATAGGAACAGCGCCTGGTATCGCAAAAGCAAGCGGTAGGACAACAAGAGAGTTGCGAGTACTTGCGCTGAATGCTACAGATCGGCTGGAAGGCACATCCAAGCGGAAGATTCGAGCGATAAACCATCCAGCCCAGGGAGCAATAATAGCAAAGGCAATGTAGATTGGAACTACTTTTAAAACTGAGTCTGCCTCAAGACCGAGCTGCGGTACCACCGACGTAATGACCACGAATAACACAAGAGCTGTCGCTGGTACGGGCAGCAATCCAAGTGCTATTAAAACCCGTTTGCCCATCGATTTTCGATTAGCCCACGCTTGTGTAAGTGCTGCGAGCACAAGCGGAATAGCAATTATCCATATAAAGGCTTCGACAAATGGGCCAGGTTGAACCAAGTGAGCAGCGCTTTCCTCAAGGAATAGTCCAAGATAGATAGGTAGAAGCAGCATCTGTAAGATAAGAAGCGCAGGTGTCGCCACCAAAAGTAGTCGAGCATCGGCGCGTCCAATATGCGCAAAAGTTACGACATAATCAATACACGGAGTGAGCAAAACTAATAGCACACCAAGTCGTACCATTGGATCGATGGGAAGAAATTGGACTAACGCCACTACAATTAACGGGACCACCATGAAGTTCACTAGAAATAGAACCATGAGGAAACGAAACTTCACTAATGCTTGCTTAAAGTCAGCAAGCGGCACTTGTAGAAACGTTACAAACAGCATCAGAGCTAATGCAAGGTTTACACTGCTCGCAAAAACTTTCGTGGCCGGCACGAGCAAAGCAATTATGATTGCTACAATAACTGTAGAAAAATAAATTATGATTTGCTTAGCCTCTAGTAATTCTCTTATTGATTGCATGTTCATTTTTGCCTTTAATCACGTTACGAGTAAATCCGAGAGATTTGAAAGTAAACCAGTTTAATCAATCCTACCCCGTATGATTTGCTTTATAAAACCAGTGTTGGCGCAACCACAATGCAATATTTACTAGTAAAATAAGAATCGGCACCTCAACAAGTGGGCCAATCACAGTTGTAAAAGCAATGGCGGAGTTAAGCCCAAAGGTGGCAATTGCAACAGCAATAGCCAATTCAAAATTATTACTGGCAGCAGTAAATGAAGCTGCTGTTGTTTTTTGATAGTTAGCCCCGATGAGCTTCCCCATCGCAAAACTGACAAAAAACATCACAACAAAATAAACAGCTAAAGGAAATGCAATTCGAATTACATCTAATGGAAGTTGCAATACCATCGCGCCTTTCAAAGAAAACATCGCCAGTATAGTAAACAATAGGGCTATTAGAGTAATGGGAGAAATTTTTGGTAAAAAATTAGTTTCATACCACATTATCCCTTTTCTCTTTATCAGTATAAAGCGAGTCAGAAATCCTGATAAAAAAGGAATTCCAAGATAAATGAAGACGCTTTCAGCAACAGTCATAAAATCGATATGAACCATTTGTCCCGTCATGCCAACAAGGGGTGGCAAAACGGTTAGAAAAAACCAGACATAGACACTAAAGAAAAGTAGCTGAAATATACTGTTAAACGCCACTAAAGCCGCAACATATTGATTATCGCCTTCAGCCAGCTGATTCCAGACAATTACCATGGCAATACATCGAGCCAAACCAATGAGAATGAGTCCAGTCATGTATTCGGGATATCCATGTAAGAATAAAACAGCAAGACCAAACATGAGAAATGGCCCGATAAGCCAGTTTTGAATTAAGGACAACAATAGAATTCGCCAATCTTTAAAGACCAGCGGTAATTCTTCATATTTTACCCGAGCCAGGGGTGGGTACATCATTAAAATCAAGCCAAGCGCAATAGGAATATTGGTGGAACCAATCGATAGGGAATTTAAAAATTGTGGCATGTCGGTTAAAATAGATCCGATAACAACGCCTAAACCCATAATCAGGAAAATCCATAACGTTAAATATCTATCTAAAAAAGAAAGGCGACGAGTGCTGCACGTGCTCATGACAACAGCTCCTTTTTTATTTGTTGTTTTAGTTGATTAAATACCGCTTCAAATGCTGTATTTATTTTCATCTTAGATCCTTCTGCTTTAGCAGGATCAGGAATACTCCAATGGAGTTTTTTTGGTTGACCAGGGAAAATAGGACAGCTTTCACTAGCTGCCTGGTCACAGACAGTAATGACTAAATCAATAGATTCTGAATTAAATTCATTCCAGGATTTACTGCGAGGTGTATTCGGTTTGATACCATGACGAGCAAGAGTTTCTATCGCTTTCGGATGTACGTTTCCAGTCGGGATGCTGCCTGCGCTAAAAGCCAGATAGCGGCCATTCGAGTAATAATTAGTTATTGCCTCAGCCATAATGGACCGACAAGAGTTACCTGTACAAAGAAATAATAATTTAATTGGCTCAGTACGTATCAATCACAACATCCGGTTGATTTTGATTGTACATCACAGCAAGAGGTTGATGTTTTTTTGGTGGACATTGAACACGAGCCTTCAGTTGTATTATCTCCAGAAAAAAATTGAGCATCCTCCATGGTATGATAGGCTTCCCATGCAATTCCGTTAGGGTCACTCACCCATGATTTTTGTGATTTGGCATAGCAACAGGTTGTTTCACCATCGCTATGGGTTGAAATATTAGCCTCTGAAAATTGGTTTCTCAGTGCATCTAATTCAGTGGCATCATCCACTTGAATTCCCAAGTGTTCCACGCCATGTTTTCCAGCACGAGTTGAAATGGCAAAATTAATACGCGGATCTTCCAGCATCCATTTGGCATAATCGGACTTAACTTTTACGGGATCTGCTCCAAATAGAGCATTGTAAAAACGGATACTATCAGCAAGGTTGTCAACATCAATATGAATATGAAAACGTTTCATGACTTACTCCTTTTAGAATTACAGCAATCATTTAATTTTATAACCAGACAATCGTCTGTCCCAGGTTGTTGAATTTGAACTTGTTGTTTACTGCAACAATCCTGAACCATGAAGGCGATAAAATCGCGCATTAACACAAAATTTGCAGAATAAAATACATAACGCCCTTGGCGATAGGACGTGACAATTCCGGCATTAGACAAATGGCTTAAGTGAAATGATAGGGTATTTTGTAAAATACCCAACTCATCCCCAATTGCACCAGCGGATAATCCGTTTGGCCCTGCTTGAACAAGTAGCCGAAACACTTGCAAGCGAGTTTCTTGAGAAAGGGCGTCAAATATTTTTAGTGAGTTTTTTATATCCATACTTCTAGAATAGTAGAAATATTTAATTTAGTCAATCTGCCATTTAAAGTCTGTCATTTAAAGTTTAAATTTTCCTGCCAAATAAAGATAAAACTTACAGGCTGTAGAAGGATAGGTTTTTGCGTGCTATTCAATGAGTTCTTAAAATGATATAATCTCTTATCTTTTAAGCACTCATTGAGAAAAATGGCAAAAGAAGGTAAAGCGCGGGTTTTAAATGAAAATGAATTTAAACGTCTGCTCGTTATGGCAAAAGACAGCTCTTTTGCTTTGCGTAATGTTGCCATTATTTATTGCTCTTTTGGGTTAGGACTTCGCGTTAAAGAAATAGCTGCCCTCACTTTTAAAGACATTCTTGATTTGGAGTTTAAAGTTCTGGATGAAGTCAATTTAAAACGAGCCATGACCAAAGGGGAAAAGCAACGCTTCGTGTACATCACCAATAAAAAAATTACGGCAGCGTTGCAAGACTATGTCGATGATATACGTGCCAAAGAACAAGAAGCATTTAACCTAAAAGCTCCCTTGTTCAAAACCCAACGCGGCAGTCGCTTTCATCCTGACGTGTTACAAAAATGGTTTCGTAAGCTTTATGATAAAACAGGCCTCATAGGAACCAGTTCTCATTCAGGAAGACGTACTTTCATTACCCGACTCATTGAACAAGGTGCTGATATAAAAGCCGTGTCTCGTCTTGCAGGTCATGCCAATATCGCCACCACCTCGGAATATGTTGAGGACAATCCCGACCGATTAAAGAGAATTTCTAGTTTGGCCATTTTTTAGATGCCATTTTTACTCGACCCATTTTGGTTCATTCATGTAACACTAAAAAAAGAGCCCTATCATTATCTGCGTTTTGAAAAAGAGTCGAGGTATTATGAACTGCGCCTTACACAAGATCTTTTAGAAGACTGGATACTTATCACCAGCAATGGTCGCATTAAATCAAAACTCGGCCAAAGTCGCACACAGGCCTTCAACACCTTCGATGATGCATTAACGCACTTTTATGCCGCCGTAAAACTACGATTTAAGCGTCATTACCAGATACAGTCCTACCTGGTAGAAAACTTAATTTATACCTTTTTAATGCTACATCTCACCTCTCATTCTAGGGTAAAAAGCCGCGATAGAATTAAAACAGAGAAATCGACAACAAATACATCAAATAAACGAAAAACAAGACAAAAATCACACAACAGTCTACAAATTAGCTTCGCTTTTTAATGAAATACGGTCATTAATAATGTCATCTTTTAATCCAGTTGACACAAAAGAAATCATAACAATGAATTTAACGCGATTTAAGAGTAGATAATCATTTTGTAATGAAATCCCTTCCCTGCCAAGGGATCTCATGAGACAAGAAGAAACAACAAGGATATTCAACGAAATCTACCTAAAAGAACTAACATCTACCTGGTTTCTACGTTACCATTAATCTAATAATTATTTTCACATAAAAAGCCAAAGTAGCCGCATATGATTGAGCAATCCTTCAATGAACTATCTCGTCACCCAGACTATCAAGTATTAAAACGAGTTCCTATGGAACTTAAAGAAACCTGTGCCGGCCCCTCATCAAAAGTATTTATGACAACCATCATTGATTTGGAAACGATGGGTATGGATGCAACCCAACATGAAATCATTGAAATAGGCATGCTTTCCTTTTCATTTTCTAATGAAGACGGAATTTTAGCAGTTAAATATACTTATAATGAGCTAAGCGATCCGTGCAAACCTATCCCCTCAGAAATTACCAAAATTACAGGTATTACTGATGAAGATGTCAAAGGAAAGGTTATTGATTGGGGATTTGTGTCTCGGATACTCAATGAGTCCCATTTAATAATATGCCACAACAGTCAATTTGACCGTAACTTTTTAGAATTGCAGACACCCGAGGATGTACAAAAGAAAATTATATCGCTCCCCTTCGCGTGCACGATAAAAGATATTCAGTGGAAAGAGCGAAAATATGAGAGTTCAAAACTTGATTACCTTAACTGGAAGCTAGGGTACTTTTATGATGGGCATAGAGCAATTAACGATTGCTGGGCGACCTTGAACTTACTGCTTCATGAGACAGGCGCTTTCGATGAACTAAAAGCTAACGTCCGAAAAAAGCAAACCCTTATTTGCGCCGAGAATGCTCCTTTTGATAAAAAAGATTTATTAAAGAGCCGCCATTATCGGTGGTCGGATGGAACAGCAAAACTTCCAAAAAGCTGGTGGACCATAGTAGATAATGATGCCTTAGATGATGAGAAAGCATGGCTTGATACAGAAATTTTTGGTCGTGATGGCAAAAGCAGCTCCCTTCCTCAAAGTGAAATTACTGCTAGAAATCGCTACTCCATTAGAGCTGAATTATTGAAGTAAAGAATTATAGCATCCAAATCATCATATTCATCCGTGAGGAACTCCATGATTGAAATTGATCACACATTACTAAGCGAAGAAGCTTTAAATAACCTAATTTTTGATATCATTACCCGCCAAGGTACTGACTACGGAGAATATGAGATTGGTATAGAAGTTAAAAAAAAGCAGCTGTTACGTAAGTTGCTATCTGGAGATGCAGTCATAGTATACTCATCCAAAGAAGATACTTGCGATATTATTAGACAGGAAGATTTTCTCAACTTTAGCCAGCTCTAAGTGCAACCCTCCCTAGAGCATTACCTTGCGGTAAACCACTGATATAGGCGCGGTTTTTTGGACGAAAAAAGGTAATTTTTAAGAGCTATTCTTCTAAGTAACAGAGGAGAATAGAATGAGCAAAAAAAGAAACTATTACACGGCATCAAAAAAATCAAAGATAGCAGTTGCGGCAATTGAAGGAAAATTGACTCAGGCTCAACTGACCAGCGAATACGGTGTGCATCCTACCCAAATTAAAGCATGGAAGCAAACAGCATTGCAGGCTATTTCAGATGCTTTTTCCAATTCTCATGATAAGGATAAAAAAGAGCAAGCCGAGCTTGTTGGTGCTTTGTATGAGGAAATTGGTCGACTTCAAGCCCAATTATCATGGTTAAAAAAAAAGACTGCCACTGAGCTTGGATGAAAAGCGTAAGCTGATTGATAGCAACGCTGAAATATCAATCCGAGAACAATGCATGCTACTCGGATTGAGTATTTCCAGTTATTATTACAAAGCGTCTCCTATATCAGCAGAGGACGAGCGGCTCATGGCGCTGTTAGACGAGCATTATCTCCAGTATCCATGTGAAGGTAAAGTGAAGCGCGCACAATGGTTGTCCCTTGAAGTTGGCTATCCTGTTGGTAAACGACGCATCAAGAGACTCATGGAGGCTATGGGATTAGAAACCGTCTACCCAAAGCCAAATACAAGCGTTCCCAATAAAGAGCACACCGTGTACCCCTATCTATTACGTGACATCGATATCACTAAGCCTAATCAGGTCTGGGCTGCTGATATTACCTACGTGCGTATGAAGGGAGGCCATGTTTACTTGGTTGCCATCATGGACTGGTATAGTCGGTATGTGCTTCAATGGGCGGTGTCCCCAACATTAGAAGCAGAATTTTGTGTAGAGGCGCTAAAAAACGCGTTATTACAGGGGCGGTGTGATATTTTTAATACCGATCAGGGTGCTCAGTTCACGTCTAATGATTGGATCAATACCTTGAAGGCCCACAAAATCTCTATCAGTATGGATGGGCGCGGCCGATACCTCGATAATATTTTCATAGAACGTTTATGGCGCAGTGTTAAGCAAGAAAAACTCTATCGGTATGATTTCGAAACAATCGAAGAGATAGAGCTGGAATTAGCTGAGTATTTTGAATATTATAACAACCGAAGACTCCATCAGTCTTTTGGATATTTAACACCAGCTCAAGTGTATTTCGGACACCCTAGTACGGTTTCTAAAACATAGTTCGGTGTGTCATGGCTTACCCACAGGGTCCACAGGCCTATCCGAGACGATGAAGGCTCTACTGGCCTATGGACTTGTGGATAAGCCATTCTGTGAGAGCAGGAGTTAATAAACCAATTCGGAATAGCTCTTATTTTTCCTGAATTTTGTTCCAGATTACCAGACCTAGATTACCACATCAAAGCGAAATGAGTATATTAAAACGGTTTAAATAAACTGCATTTTTATGATGTGATTGCGGTTTCTTGGTAACTAAGTTCAAAGCAATATCTATCAATCAATTCAATAACATCCAATCCTCAATATTCTATATTATTTCAGCATATGCTCTAAAATTGACTTGTTATAAATTAACTTTTAATATGCTTTTTTTTTGCCCACACCATTACTACACAGGAACAAAATGTTAAAGCAAAATCGATTATTATTAAGACTTATGATCTGTTGGATAATTATTTTTATTGCAAGCCTATCATTTTTAATAAGCTCGTATGGGTTTGATGATTTAGATACCATAATTTTTGGATCAATAATCGCCTTAATCCCCCTATATTTTTTACCGACCATTGTTGCTATTAAAAAATTACATCCCTCAACACTTGCTATCACTGTTTTAAACCTGCTCACTGGAGGCTTTTTTTTCGGTTGGGTCGCCTCATTAGTCTGGGCTCTCAGTAATCCAAATAAAACAATAATCGTTTATAAAAATGATTTGAAGGAAAATAAGTAACTCAAGAGCCCACAGCATACGTGGCCTAGCCACAACGTGATTCATACAATTTGCAACCAATGACGGTGTATTAATCTTTTGTTCTAGCCTTGATAACAGGCCTAGTGTGTACGTAGACCCTGTTTTCGGTCAACATTAGTTCCCACTTAAATAATGTAGTTGTCATTAATGAATGTTTCATTTAACACGCGCTTTTAGATTTTATCCATCACAAACACTGATGTTTTTTACTTCTGTGGATCAGATAAACACCGGTATAATGGCTACAGAAGCACTCGTTTTGTGAAAGATAAGGTACGTTATCTACCCCAAAGTTTACTGCCTCTATTTTTTAGACGCAAGTGCATGGTTCAATATTGGTAATTTCTGCGCTACTGCTTTTTATGATTATATATAAATAGTCTAATATATAACGATATGGATAAATATTGGAAAAAAATGGGTACTCTTTCAAAAAATGATAAAAAACGGAATGAAATTTTACTTCTTTTAAAACAGAAGATGCCCAATCAACAAAGAAAAACTCCAAAATCTCAATCTATTATAGATTTTGAAAAAATAAAATATGACAGCATTTATGCTTTTGCTACGTTAAGTCATTTGAATTACTCATGTTACGCACATGACCTTGTAGTTTGAATAAAAAGCATTAGAATTTCGTCCTTATTTTAGGGAGGAAGTTAAATGGATATGCTTGATCTTTATAGTGATTATTTAATTTGTCAGAACAAATATGCGACAGCCACCGGATTATCTGATTTGGTTGATGGAGCATTTGCGCATGACAAGGTGACTCGATTTCTTCGTTTTGAGTCTTTTGATTCAAAATCCCTTTGGCGCTATGTAAAAAAGCCAGTGAGGTCGCAAGAAACGGTTGGTGGTGTCTTAATACTGGATGACTCCATCGAAGAGAAACCCTACACGGATGAGAATGAAATTAATTGTTGGCATTACTCTCATGCTAAAGGGAGCGTGCTCAAAGGAATCAACATCTTGTCATGCATGGTTCGCTATGCTGACTTCAGTGTACCCATAGGGTATGAGGTGATTAAAAAAGATGTTGCCTATTGTGATATTAAAACCAAACAAGCCAGAAGAAAATCATCGGTTACCAAAAATCAATTATTTCAAAACCTGATTACTCAGGCCATTACCAATAAAGTGATGTTTGATTATGTGCTTGCAGACAACTGGTTTGGCTCGAAGGCCAATATGGTTCACATCCATAAAGACCTTCAAAAATCGTTTATCATTGGGATTAAATCTAACCGCACGTTAGCTTTATCTGAAAACGAGGCCAAAAACGGACGGTACCAACAAGTAAGAGCTTTAGAATTAGAAGAGGATGTAGCCCACACAGTCTGGCTTAAAGGCCTAGACTTCCCCGTGAGGCTCCTGAAAAAAGTGTTCAAAAACGAAAACGGTTCAACAGGAATTCTCTATCTTGTTTCTAATGACATGCCAAGTAGTGCCGAACGTCTTTATGAAGTGTACCAGAAACGGTGGCGGATTGAAGAGTATCACAAATCAATTAAGCAAAATGCAAGCTTAACCAAGTCGCCCACTCGAACCGTTAAAACTCAGTGTAATCATATTTATGCTTCTATTATTGCATACTGCAAGCTGGAATTGTTGAAGATAAAAACTCAATTAAATCATTTTGCCATTAAGTACAGATTGATCCTTAGAGCAAATCAGCTTGCATGGCGGGAGCTTAAAAATATGGCTGCTTAAAATAGATCGTGCGTAACATGAGTGAATTATAAAAAAAATCTTGATACTCGATCGCGAGTAATAAAAAAACTAAAACTCTTGGGAACTGCACTATTTGAGTTACAAGACGCCCTAAATGAGGAGAAAGAAAGATTAACTTCACACTATATTAAGCACTTGAAACAAGCCAACAATGAATTACTACAGCCATTTTTAAGCACTTTTGCAAAGGATACCAGCAGTAATGATTTTATGGTGGTGGATCAATTTATTCAACAAACAAATATCATTGTGTCTCAATTGGTTGGCAAAAGTAAGCGCTCCAAGAACCACAGGCTTACAATTTACAACTTAGGGGTATAATCTAAGCCAATATTCCAAGGCAACAGTTTTTCATAATCATCAACACTGTTGCAAAGAGGAGCGTTCTTTAACAACATGACATAGTAATGATAAGGGTCGAGATTGTGTAATTTAGCCGTTCTGATGATACTGAAGTGTAAACACAAGGCCTCAGCACCTTCAACAGAGGCGCAAAACAAGAAGTTCTTTCGAGCAATGACCAAGGGTTTGATTTCTTGTTCAGTAAGATTGTTATCGATTTCCAGACGCCCATCATCTAAAAAGCGCATCAGTCCATCTCTATATTTAACACAGTAATTGAGTGCTTTCCCAAGCGGTGATTGGGGCAAAGTTGTAGGATAGACCTTATCAACCCATGTATTAAAGGCTTCCATGAGTGGTTTGGATTTTTCCTGACGCAACTGGTGACGTTGGTCTGGATTCAGTTGATTATTTTTAGCCTCACGCTCTATTTTATAAAGCTCTTTAAAAAAGCGCATGGCTTCTTTGGCAATGCCTTTGCCTTTATTAGATTGGGCAATAGGTTCAAATTTTCTGCGCGCATGCGCGTTGCAATTGACAATGTGCGCATTGCTGCTACCCACAAGTTCAAAAAAATTGTCACCATCGACATGTAAATAGCCATTGAATCCGACAAACCAATCGTAAATAAATTGTTTGTGCTCCACATCGTTGTAGTCATAAAGAATAACGGATTTATCCGGTGGTCCACCCCGAATGCAATACACATAGGATTTGGTTTCTGCTTTTCTTCCAGGCTCATGCAAGACCTGCAAGGTCGTTGCATCACAACTGGCCACATCATACTCAATCACACTGTCTTTCAACAGATTATAAATGGGACGCAGTGGTGTCATTAACTCAATGAGCCAGCGCGCCATGGTTTGGCGTGAGCAATCAATACCATGTCGTTCGCTGAGTTGTCGCTCCAGATGGTACAGTGGTTGCCTGTCATCCAGCTTGCTGACCACCAGGAATGATAAAAACTCTTCTGTTGCTTTAATTTTGGGGAGAATTTGTTTGGGCGCTGCTGCGGTTACGATTTGATTCTCGCATCCTTTAGTGCAAGCAACTACTTCACGTCGTTGCTCCACAATTTCGATGACGCAAGGTTGGTAATGCAGTAGCTCTTTGGTTTCATAACGAATCACTGTTTTGCATGCACCACAGGCACATTGCTTGTCTTCATCAGATACCGGAATAATTTCAATGCGACGGGGTAGTTCTTTCTGCGCTTTTTTATTCTTCTTTCTTGTATGGGCAGCCACTGGTGTCATTTCTTCGGTCTGCTCACCGCTTGCTTCAGCCTGAGAAAAAATGCTCTGATTATTTTCAAACAAAGACAGCTGAGGATTTTCAGGGTCAATATAACGCTCAGAGCGCTTGCCAAAACGGTGACGGCGTAGCTCCATGATTTGTGCTTTTAAAGAATCATAGGCTTCCGCGTAGTGTTCATTGCGTGCTTGAGATAGAGCAAGCTCTGCTTTTAATGCGAGTATTTCGTTACTTAATTGCTCTATTTTTTCTTCGTACATCATGTTGAAATGGCACCTGTTTGCTGAGTCAATTATATCACATTACGTTGATTTTAAAAACAAATTAATCGTTTTTTGTAAATTATTTCTAATAGAAATTCGTAGCCAATACTTCCGGCAACAATGTGTGTTTTGCAAAATCCAATCCTGAGAGCAGCCAGCTTAATTGGTCATTGGTAAGGCTCATGACCGCGTCATCGTGTTTGGGAAATTTTAGTTTTCCTTGCTCCAATCGCTTATAACAGAGCCAAAACCCATTTCGCTCCCACCACAGCATTTTTATTTTATTGGCTTGGCGGTTTCTGAAAAGAAAAATTTGCCCTGATGTGGGGTTCAACTGAAGATGGTCGGAAATCAACATCACCAGTCCATCAATTTGTCGCCTAAAATCAATAGGCTTTGGATAGAGCCATATGCTTGCATTAAATGATAAAAACATGGCTAACCCCACAAGGACAACAACATTGGCAATAAAGTCTGGTCGTGAATTTTTAGCTCATGCCCATTGTTCAATACCAAGGTGCATACTGTCTCTGGAGCTCTTTGTGTCAGCTTATTTAATTGAATCGGTACTAATTTGGATGAAGCTATTTCTTCCCGATACTTTCGCTCCCAATAGCCAAATTGATGGTAGTTTAATTGATGCTTTCGACAGTACGTTACTCGCGACAAACCACTTTCTTTTTGATGCGTTACATGCTCCATCCATCTCTGTTCTTTCGTGCCATCTGTTTCTTGGGGGGATATAATTTGTGGGGATATATTCATCGTACTCTCCTCTCTAAATTGATGTTGCAGAGTATGACGAAACGGAGATAATTATTAAATTATGTAGTTGCTGGCGCGCTTACTGATGGTCAAAAATTAGAAACAAAATATCAAACAATAATGGCACGGTACTCAACAAAATATTTTGGATATGGAAAGGGTGTTGTTTCTTATAGTCTAATTGCTAATCATCTACCCGTTAATACCAAAGTAATTGGTGCAAATGAACATGAAAGCCATCATGTTCTGGATATTGTTTATAACAATACCAGCGATCTGAAGATTACAGCGGTATCTGGAGACATGCATAGCATCAACCGGGTTAATTTTGCAATGATGTATTTGTTTGGTTATGATTTTATGCCAAGGTTCACCCAAATAAATAGAAAAGCCGATAAAAATCTTGTTGCCTTTAAAAAGCCAAGCGAATACAGTAAATTTTTAATAAAGCCTTCTAAAAAAATACCCAAACAATTAATTATTGATGAATGGGATAATATCTTGAGAATTATCGCATCCATTGCGATGAAAGAAACCTCACAGAGTACGGTGATAAGAAAACTATCTTCTTATACACAAGCAAACTCTACTCTAAAGGCATTGATAGAGTTTGATAAGATAATTATGAGCATTTATATGCTTAAGTACATTGATGATGTTGAGATGAGACGTTGTGTCCACCGAGCATTAAATAGAGGAGAGGCATTCCATCAATTACGTTCAGCCATCCTCAAAATCAGTGGTAAGCAATTGTTAGGAAAAACTGACAAAATGTTAGAAATTAATAATCAATGCAATAAAATCTTGGCTTGTTGCATGATTTATTACAATACTGCTTTATTATCAGCTCTTTTAGAGCAGGCTAAACAACGTGGCGATGAGGCATTATGCAACGAAATTAAACGATTATCTCCCGTTGCTTGGCAACATTTTAATATGTTGGGTACATTTACATTTTGCAAATCTGAAAAACTTATTGATATTCAAGAGGTTGCGAAATTGTTGTTAGAGGATGAAACTATTAATGCTCGCTCTATAAGTCTTGCTGTATAAGAGATGTAACGGGTAATGCTGATAAACCAGCGCTATATGGAATTAACCCCTATTGGTGGCATAGAGCACGCCATGAATTTGATTTTTTATGGGTTGGATTTCACCAAATTCATCATAGCCCACAAAGGCTCGAAGTCATTACTTCTTTTTACAAGCATCCTGGAGAAATGATTATAAACTCTATCATCGGTAGTTTGCTTGTATACACAGTTCTTGGCTTATCCATTGAAGCAGGTATTATCTACACTGCCTGTACTGCGATAGGCGAATTTTTCTACCACACAAATATAAAAACACCGAGGTGGGTAGGGTATATATTTCAGCGTCCAGAGATGCATCGAATCCACCATGAGTTCAATCAACATAAAAATAATTACGGTGATATCGTATGGTGGGATATGCTATTTGGCACTTATGATAACCCCAAAGAATGGAGTAAAACCTGTGGCTTTGTTCCTGAAAAAGAGGAGCAGTTATTAAACATGTTAGTTTATAAAGACGTTCATAAAAAATGATTTTCTCTACAGAAAAAAGTTAATTTGATCCCTTCAAAAGGGTTAACCAATATCGATTATTCTATTTAATTAGCCACAAAAAAAATAGAATTATTTATTAAAAAATTAGCAACTAATTAATGAGTTTTAACCAAAAAATATCACTTATTTGGCTGTCAATTCATTATACTTATCCAGCGTTTCCTGGGTAATTTTGGCGATTTTATCAGGGCTTAACTCAAATTGACCCGTTGCTAATTCTTTAAGAATTCCATTGATTTGAATGATTAATTTATTACAGTGCTCTTCGATTTTTGAGGGCTGCTCGTCTTTATTTTGATTTTTATTGTTGGTCACAAGCAAACCTAATTCCACTAATTTTGAGACAGTATAAGAAACGCTAGCCTGTTCCCTTTTAGAAAACTTGAGTACCTGTGTATGAAGGGAATCCGGCATGGTTATCGTAATTCGAGCCATATTTTATCCTGTAATCAATGAAATAAAAATATATGCAATTGTGCATACTTTTGATTATATAATAATATTCTATTTAATAGATAGATATTTTAAAAATCCTTTATTAATAATATACAAAATAGAATAGTATGCATATTTGCATACTTAATTAAATGTGTTATATACTAATTAATATGCAAATGTGCATACTGTAAATTGCTTATATATAGAGCATTTATTGGTTGTTTTGGGGGAATGGCCTCATCAACCATAAAAAAGTGATAAATATCATGGCTTTACACAAATCAACACGTTGCGAAAGGTGTGCTTGTTTTTAGAAATGCTTATTTTGTACATTATTCGGTGAGGGTTATTTTATAGTTTTATTTTATTTTTTATGCAGCGCAAATCAATTGCGCGTATGTGATTGACTCAATTGATATTGTTCTCTAACATCCTATTTTATAAATTTTAAATGGAGTTTAAAATGATTTTTATACTTATTGTTGTAATGATTATTATATTTTTTGCGGCAATTATTATCACTAACGCAAGGAATGCAAATAATATTATAAATTTCGACATTAACTCAAACGAAACGCAATATAATCCTGCAACAGGTTTACCAATGATTGGTGCTTTAGATGACCTATCCCCTAAATTAGTACCACTTCTTTGATGAGATTCATTATCCTATGCCACCTTTCTTGCGTATTCAACAGGAGGCATATAATTTAGAGAGCTATGAGGTCGAACATTATTGTAGTGTTTACGCCATTGTTCAATCTCAAATCGTGCTTCCTCCATTGTTCGAAACCAGTGCTGATTAAGGCATTCATTTCTGAATTTCCCGTTTAAGCTCTCAACAAACGCATTTTGAGTTGGTTTTCCTGGTTGAATAAACCCTAAAGTGACATTCGTTTCTTTGCTCCAGAAAAACATCGCTTTACTAGTAAATTCTGTACCATTATCACAAATCACTTTAACAGGCTTATTTCTTTGCTCAATAAGTTGGTCTAAAAAGCGAGCCACTTGTTTGCCACTGATTGAGGTAGATATTAGCTGGCCAACCATTTCACGAGAATAATCATCCACTACATTCAATATTCGAAATCGTCTCCCATTGCTAAGTTGATCCGATACAAAATCCATCGACCAACGCTGGTTTGGTGCAGAAGGAACTTCCATTGGTTGGCGAGGACGAGTCAGTTTTTTCCTTTTCTTTGTTCGAACTTGAAGTCCCTCCTCAGTGTATAATCGATAAGTATGCTTCTTATTCTGAACCAAGCCTTCAGCTTTAAGTAGTCCATGAAGAATTAAATAACCATAGGCCGGATATTGTGCGGCTAAAACCTTGAGTCGTGTTCTGGCCTTCTCATCCGTACGTGGTTTACATTGATAACGAAATGCTGTGCGGCTTAATCCTGCCAGCTTGCAAGCTACTCGCTCACTCAACTTAAAGAAACATATTAGGTGCTCGATGATCGACTTTCTTGCTGCTGGCTTCACCACTTTTTTGATAATACATCCTTCATTGCCTCTAGCTCCAGGAGCTTATCTGCCAACAGTTTTTTAAGATTAACATTCTCTGATTCAAGCTCACGAAGACGCTTGGCCTCATTCACTTCAAGGCCAGCATACTTACTTCGCCAATTGTAAAATGTGCCTGACGAAATTCCATAGTCTCGACATATCTCTTCGACCTTTATACCTGCTTCATGCGATTTGATTGCTTTTATAATTTGTTCTTCTGTGTAACGCTTTTTCACTTTGAGATCTCCTTTTGGTTTAGTTTATCGGAAATCTCATCTATGTCATGGCATTATTTTTGGGGGATAGGTCATAGACAGCTTAGGAAATTCTATTGGTTCCAGTGCATCCGATAGAGACAATTACTGGAATAACGATTATCATCATTCAACATACAATAGCAGCAGTTATGATCCATTCAACAATCGCTATTAATAATGTATTTTTTATATTAGATATTAAGGAATTATTATGGCTTTAATCAACGCAAGAAAAACACCTGAAAAAGAAAAAATTAAAATCGAAATAAACAAAGAAATCTATTCGGAAATTAAAGAATATTGCTCATGGGTTGGTATTGATGATATTGGCCATTTTTTTGAAGAGTCATCAATTATGATTTTCTCTAAAGACAAAGAATGGAAGCAGCATCAAAAAGACAAAAAACTGAATAACGAAACCGTCTAATGTTTATTAGATAGGTGCTTATTTTTGAAAAAATATCAGCAACATTTTATTTACCTTTCCTTTTTTTAATTGCGTATAATATTCCTTCCAATAAAAGCAGACAAAAAGAGCTGATAGGATAGCTGAATCGATAAGAAAAAAGCCCATGGAATTTGGGCTTTTTTTATGGAAATTCTACCCTAATTTAATTAACTCCCAATCACCAAAGTACCCATCTTTGGTTTTAATTAAATCCTCATAAACACGCATCTCTAAACCATCAGCAATCTCATCCCACCCTGTTACTTCCCTCGCTATATTAAAATACTCATCATTAATAAAAAACACTCTGGGAACTCCGTATGTCCAGATAATGCCATCAACACCAAAAAGTGTTGCTCCTTCAAAACCCCAATCATCCATTTCTTGTTCTGGGGTATTACGTCCGTGGTATAGTCTTAATTTCATCAAAAGTTCCTTTCATCTTGCTGTTGTTATCACGCTATTTTCAGGATGAGGCAAAGGGATTTTTCTTTGCCTCTTAAAAAATTCCGTTACCTTTTTATTTCCATCATTTTTTCGGTTAACGTCCACAACGCTCGATTTAATTTCACATTTTGATCAATAGCTTTTACTTCTCTCGTTTTTGTTCGAGTGGTGTATCCGTATTTATTTAAACGATGGCCACGGATACCCCCTTTAATTAAGTTTTCTTGCAGGACATTAAACACCGTAAACAAATCATTATCTTTTTGATCTACATAACGCCTTGGTTGCAATAAACTCTTAGGATTAACGATAATACCCCCCTCTGTATCAGAGAATTTTAGTGAATGTGCAGCTTCTGCAAAAATCATTTTTTCATCGTCATTTAAATGAATGGAAGCCATATCATCTGATACATCAAGCATGTTATTTGCTGTCTCAATCACTTTGTAGGTGCCTTCAATGACATTCCCAAGAACATCCCCCTGATGTTTGATTCTGATTTCGTTATACGCTTGTCCAGCAATCATTCCATTACTGCATACAACCCGAAAAAGACCCGCCATTAGACGATAAGAAGACAAACCATCATGAGAGTTAATAAGAACCAGTTCGGGGTAAAGCCCCTGATTATTTTGCATCACATCATGGCGTTGAAAACGGAGCATGTGTTTTGCAAATGCTTTCGATTCTTGATTATGACTTTTAGTCTGAGTTGCCCAAGTCGGAAAAAAACCTTCTGAGATTAATTTTTCAATGATTTGCTCTGTTGAGATTGGTGAGTACTGAGCACTTGTTTTATATGAACTATCTTGTGTGAAGATGGAAGGAGCTAATTTAAATAATTTTTCTTTAGATAAGATGGGTAACACGATTTCTTCTCCTATGTTTTCTTTAATGTTCCTAAACGAACAAGTACATTATGACAAAACTAGGAATAAAAGTCAATTAAATACGTCTTTTAATTAGATGTTTTAATATCATTTATATGTTGGAATGTGTAATATAAATGTTAATTTAAAAACCCTTTATAAAGGTCTTGCTCATTCTCAAAATGAACATATATTCCGCCATATGTACCAGTTAACCCAATAATTCCGTTAATCGTTGGACCATCAAAACCCCAATCTTGCAAAGACTTATCAGATGTTGTTCTGCCATGGAATAAATGTAATTGCATGTTATATCCCTCTAATTTTATTCATCTCCTCTAAAACCCCACAACAAATGATCACTTTGTTGTGGGGAGGGATTTAATCAATTGCCGCAAAAATTTGCTTAAATTCATGATGTTGTCCGGCAAAATCTAAGAGAGCGTAATATTTATCTATTATTTCATCTGATTCGGTTCGCCATGCGAGATTATTTAGGGCGTAGGTTGTAGCAATAATCCCCGCTGCATCGCGAGATACGCTTCCCTCGTAGCCATTACCATGAACAAAGATATTGAATGGCTCGCTTGAATGGGGCGCTATATAAAATCCATTGTTACTCAGCTCGTAAAAATCCCAATATCCACCATGATATGTGTTGCAAATAGTACGCATTGTTCGGTATACCGTGGATTCAAAGCTTAAGTATTCTTTATTTAAATGCTTTGGGAGAAAGGCTAATCGTTGGTTGTCTGAAATTAATTGAGATTGAATGAAGAATTGTTGTCTTTCAGTATTCATGTGAAGCTCCTTATTTTTCTATTATGTTCCTAAGTGAACAAATACAGTATCTCAAAATACCTCGATAATGTCAACATAAAACATCTATTTTAATGACGTATTTTATTATTATTTTAGCTGGAACACTTGATGCCTAAATAATAATGCATCATTTTCTTTTTATACTTCCGCTTCTTAAGAGCATACGTAATATCCAAAACAAGAAAACAAAATCTATCTCCAATTTTTTTAATCATAACAATATCCTTATCAATTAATTTATCAACAGAAAGAGGCATATCCCCTTTCTGTTGGTATGCGCTTATATACGTCTTTTTATGCATAAGATGAGTAATAGAGCGCTTCACCAGACCAAATACTAGCTCTACTGACTTCATTAATCTTCACCGAACCATGAATGCCAATTCTTTTCCTAAAGGGCTGACCTATAAAATTACCGGGGATTGGCTTGGTTTTTCCACTAAAACCCGAGCCATCGGAAATAAGTTCCTGTCCTAGTTCTCGTAACTCTAGAGTGGTGCGGCCGATAAGTTTGGTCACTTCGTAAAAATCTATATTTGTTTGGTCATATCCCCAGCTTGCATAAAGGATAGAGCCTACTTGAAGGGAGTAGTGATTCATGTTTTTTCCTTATTTTATCGTTTATGTTCCTAAGTGAACAACTATATTATGACAAATCAGCAATTAAATGTCAACATATAACATCTATTTAATAGATGTATTTTATACTTGTAATATATTGACATAGTGCTGACTGCTGCTAAAATAAAAAAGTCACTAAGGACAATAATGAAAAACCGGAGCCATAACATGATTACTACAAACCAAACGAAGGCACCACCTGAGCTTATTGCTCAATTGAACAACTTTGTTTGCTTACATGGCCAAAATACGAAAACACCTATACTAAGGAATTTTAAAACCTATTTTACAATAAGGCATGCGGTCTATCATTATCGACCACCTTCATCTAAAAAAACCGATAGTTCAGATATCAATTACTATTTTAATGATCATAATAATCGATCTGGAGCAAGGCACTGTCTTTATCAGATCAGCGAAAACTCTCTTTTAGAGGCTTATAATAAGGCCAGCAAAAGAAATGAAACTGCTATTAAAAAAGTAATGGGAACAGATTGTATTAGAGATTGTATCAAGACCCCTGTTTTTGCCTTTCGAGTAAAGTGCGCCTACAAACAGCCAGGGAACAAATACTTTATTAATTTAGCAACTCATACTGGATATAGCCGTATGAATGATTCAAAGAAAACCGCATCGAATTATTACATAAATCCACAACTTACCCTGATTGAGATAATAAAATGAAAAAACTATTACGACTTGAAATTAAACAAAATTTACGTAGACCTCCACGGGTTTACGTCAAATCAATCGATTTAAAAACAATTTATGGCTCTTTTCATGTGGATGCCCCTGATGGTTTTGAGGGATGGGACTTACTGTCTGCTGAGCAAACCATTGAACTTAAACAATTCATGCAAAACGTTACAGCTGTTTATCAACACTTAAACCCTTCTCCTGCAAACACACTGACAGATTTTCGTTTTCGCCTTCCTTATGAATTTCTGGATACTTTAGAACAAATTGAGATCCTGTGTCATAAAGAAAAAGTGGAACTCAATGTGTTTGATTCGATGATTACAAGCATGATTCAGCAAATTAAAATAGCCACCAGTAAACTCTCAGGTCACTCCAAAGAACAAGCCCTTGCATTGCTAGATCGTGCCAATCTTGCTGAATATAAAAAAATTGATTTTAGCCATCAAATCAAAGCAATATTTGCAGAACTGCAAGCCATTCACAACCGTTCTGAAAAACTACACCTTAAAGCCAAAGATTTATATAACAAAGATAAAAGTTACTCTCCCCTGGCAATTAAAGGTATGGCTGAAGGTGAAACCACACCATCAAAGTGGTTGGTGTCCTGTGCTATAGATATTCTTATGGATGAACGAACCGCACCTCTTGATTCTATGCTGTCGAGTGACGATATTTTTATGCTTTGGGCAAAGCCTTTGCTGAAAGAAGCGTTCTCAAAAGAAACACTGATTAGTAAAGCGCAAAAGCTAGAGAAAAATAAGTCACTTATTGATAGAATTACACAATTTAATCAAATGAATTAATAATTTGTTCATAACTGTTCTGAGGACTTTGACTGTCATGCACCATTTTAAATTAAAAATGACTTTGTTCTTTTCTGCACTGATGATAATTCAAAGTTTAGTCGGTTATGCTTTGTTTCAACAAGTTAAGGATGATGATCAATTGATGCTTGCAACAATTCAGGCAATGACGATTATATGACCAAATCAAACTTGACTAAGAATAGAGCATTAATCACTACTTAATAGCAAATTACCCCCAAGAAATGTCTTACATAATAAACAGCATCTTGGCTAATGCCTTAATAGTGACGAAAAGCTATACTGAATTTGTTTGGCGCAGCTGAGATGTTGACAGGATGTTGAGACACTAGAGAGTTCAAGGATAAACTCAAATCAATGGCATTTACAGCTGCGCACAGGCACAAAACAAAAACCACAGTTAACCAACTAACTCTTTAGCCTTATCCCAAATATGCATCAATTCATCAAAGGGCAAGCCTTCCAGGTTAATCAACTCACGCTCTTCAGCAATCAGTTTAACCGCACGTAATCGCCTTTCAAATTTAGTTAATGATTGCCCAAGGGTTACTCGGGGACTTAACTTGCAAAAAATACACAGGGAAAACACTGCATGGAGTAAATCGCCAATTTCTTCTTGCAAAGCAGTTTGATTCGCTTTAGAAGGATCATGTTCCAGATGCTCTTTGATTTCATCACACTCACTGTGAATTTGATTCATGATTTGGTCTGCACTTTGCCACTTGAAACCAAATTGAGAGGCTTCTTCCTCCAGAGCACTAATTTTATCCAAAAGATCCATGTTCAGCCTAAAGGTGATTTGATGAGTACTGTATGTTGTTTTCAACCACCAACCATGAGCCCTTCATCATAATATTTGATAACTAAATCTGATTTTACAACGGTTAATAGCTGCGCGTAAAATAGCATAGCTCTACCAATAAGTATCTTTAAAAGCTATTTTTCAACTCGAATAGAGAATATATTTGACACTATTTTCAAAAAATGAAACAATCTTGCCAGGTTTGAAACTGACCCATCCGTCTGCATCCTATAAAGGAAATGGTAAATAGTTTAATCAACAAGTTTATTGGTAGTTATCTTTATTCTGAATCATAAAGGGAATCCATAACGCAGACACTGGTATTTTTTCCCAATTGATGAGGAACTTATGATGTTGTCTATAGAATCCGTTAAAAAACAAGCCAACCTACTTAAAACATTCCTAAATGAAAAGCATAGCAATATTTCACACTCATCTTGCTTACAAGCTATAGCAAAGATAAATGGCTACAAAGATTGGAATACTATGCAATCAATGCTTGATCACCAAGAAGAGATTAATGATATGTCCTATGATAATAACCCTAAATCCTATGTGCATGATGTTGCAGACCGATTACATGAGCTAGAATCTTATGTATATGAATTAGCTAACCAGGTAGATAAAATTCAGTCTAAAGTAGATGAACATGATCCCTATATTTTGATGCAACAAGGAATAGATCCCTGGAACCCACCAGATTAATACAAGCATCTCAAGTGCCACCAAGAACTTATAATAATTATCAGGAATACTTATATGTCATACTCTATGAATATCGAAGTTAATGAATTCCCTTTTCAATTTGGACGAATGGGCTATCAAACCCCTTCTATAGGAATTTTTATTGATTTTTCTAATGTTAAAATTAAAGAAGCAATAGAGACAGGAAATGAAAATTTTTACAATGCTATTAAATCAGTTTTAAGTCAAGGTGATGAAATAGATGCTTTGTATGAAATGACTAATTTTGAACATTATGCATTACAAGGCCATGGATGGAGAGCACTAACGGAATACTACGATTTTGCCTCTCTTGAAAAATTTAAATTTCAGGCTGAATTAGTACTTGCCAGCAAACATGCAAACGAAGAGCAACTCCGAGTTGCTAGAACCATCATTGATGTTTTAAATGGAACATATAAATTTCCACCACCACCTGAAAAGTCTCCTGAAGAAAAAGCAAAAGCCGCTTTTGAGCGTAAGAAACCAAAACTTAAATTGAAATTGACAATTGATAGAGGTTATAAATGCGATCAATGTGGTAATTCAACTGAAAACAGTCTTTGTCTCATCCGAAGAGATAATTCCATTCTTAATTATGAGATTGATAACTTAGTGTTAAGATGTAGAAAATGTATGAATAAGATGAGAAGTAAACAATAAATTTGTATCGCTCTGTCTCCATCTGGGTAGCAAAAAAAAACCAGATGGAGACAGGATAGAGTTCATTACCCAACCACAGCAAATCAAATGAAAGCCATTAACCGCCAAATACTATAGCTACTGTAACACATAACGTTGATAATATTTTTTGACTAAATTTTGAGATTCTCTAGAGTTTGCGAACCATGTTTGAAATCAAAATAGCCGAACCCTCTTCCCTGTCATAATATCCACAAACCCATCCTATTATGAAAAGGGGTATTAATTACACCAACTATTTTTGTACCTATATTATTGACATGTTTCCAAGTTTGATTAAAAATATGATTTTGGTTAGACAGAAACCATGCGTCTGCGTACTAAAGCTTTCACGAGTACTGTCATTGAACAAATGTTCTCTAAATCATAATAAACCATAGCTTATAAATGTTATAGGAAGCAGACGACATAACGTTAGTGAGCGCAAATGAGGTTTATATGATTACTCCAATTTCACCAACATATCTTAAGCAAAAAGCAAAAAAACTAAAGAAAAGCGATAACTTATCAATGTGCGTAGCTCTCGATGAGGTTTCAAAGTTTTATGGATTTTCTAATTACAGACACTATTTAAATGTTTTTGAATCTAATCAAAGGCAATCGAAAAATCCTATCTTAGATTATATTGAATACTTCAAAATCCAAGCAAATAACCTAATCGAGGATTACAAAACCCAAACACCTTATTTTGATGATGTAATTGAAGATTATTTGTATCAATACAACCCACAGCACTTTGATATAGATGAAATTATAATGTCATTTGATGTAGACGAGAAAAATTTTAACCTAACAGAGGCTCAAGACATAATCGCGTATTATGCTGGCTATGAAAAATGGCAGGATATGTTGAATATTTCTGAAAGTGACTTAATACTTGCCAAATTATTATTCGATAACAAAAATATCATAGATATTGAAGATTGGCATATGTATATCGCAAACGCCGAAGATGATAACCATACAACCTTTGATCCCGAATCGAAAATTGAAATATTAAATAAAATTTTCCTTAATATTTGGTAATGCAAACTGGATCTGTTCCCAATAGAAATGCTGTTAGATATCAAAAATAATAGGTTTTAAAATGAAAATTGAAATTATTGAGTCAAAAACTTATAGAAAACAAACTTACAATATTTGCTTTGACGGTCGAGAGTATTTCTTAATGGCTATTAACTCGATTGGAATTCCGGAGGTCATGACTTACCATCCCACCCTTGAGGATGCAAGTGACTCATACGATCAATTACCGGGCAAAAGAGGATGTGCTCAGTGCTAGCAAGAATTATTAAGCACTATGTTTGAAATAACATCCTAATTTAATTGAAAACATTATGGATGGTTACAAGAGTAGTTAAAGGTGTCTGCTAAAGTCCATCGATTGATGCAACACCCGAATAACTGCAATACCATAATGAGTCATTTTGAAGAAAATAACATGAGAACCTACGTTGAAAGCCCTCAAATCCTGACGGACATAATCACATGTTCGAGAAATAAGTGGATCATCTGCAAGATACTGGAAGCTTGTTTGAATTGCCAAAATATAATCTTCTGTCCTTTTGATCCCAAACTCTCTTATACTGTATAAATAGATTGACTCAAGATCCTCTATAGCCTTTGGATAAAGACGATATGTTTTATTTGGCATGAGGTACTTTCTTCATTCGCCCAAGAAATTCTTCCGCATTCCACATTAATGGATCACCGCTCCCCTCCCCTTCATCGATAAGATGACGCAACTGCTCAAGCTTTGATTCAGCTTGTTTTTCACGAAGAAGACGTAATGATTCTCTTAATACTTCGCTATTACTTCTATAATCTCCTGAATCCACAAGAAACTCAACATAATCACGAAGTTCACAGCCCAAATCCACTGTCATTGTGCGCGCCATAAATACCTCATCAATGTAAGTAAATGTCTTACATTTAGTATATAAGACATTTGCTTACATTTCAAATCAATCATAGCTATCGCTAGAGTACACCCTTGTGATAATTTTTACTGTCATTTTCATAAGACGACTTCACTTTCAATCCTGATTTGATCGCACTTGTGCACCCGACTTCTAACTAACTGAATTTCAGTAGCCATCTTCACTATTTGTAATTATACTCAGAAGCGGGCTTCACCAGAAGATCATTAAGATGGATTCTAACGATAGTGTTCTAATTGAAAAGGGATTACTTTCAGCTTCAGGCAGTGAGTGGAAGTGTGCACGTTTGCGTGCAGAAATAATTGCACCGCTGGCACAACTAAAAGTTGTAACTTGGGAACTTGCTGATAATGCCGCAGTACAACTAGGCCTTTCTCGAAGACAAATTTATGCGCTAATAAAGCGTTATCGTCATGGCCAAGGGTTAGTGAGCGATATGCTTTTAAATAAATCCAATGGGGGAAAAGGTAAAAGCCGTTTGCCTGAAGCAGTTGAACAGATTATTCGAGAAGTATTGCGATCGCATTATCTAAACAAACAAAAATTATCCGAAACTGTTATTTGGAATGAAATTAAACAACGTTGTCGCAAGCATAATCTTTCAGTCCCTGCCCTCAATACAGTTCGCCTAAGAATACAATGGCTAGATCCTTATGTCTTGACTCGAAAACGCGAAGGAATTGATGCCGCAAGAACATTGCAATCTTCAGGAGGTGTTCCACCAGCAATTGTTGCTCCGCTTGAGCAAGTTCAAATTGATCACACGATTATTGATCTAATGATAGTTGATGACATTCATCGCCAACCAATCGGAAGACCCTATATTACTGTAGCTATTGATGTTTTTAGCCGCTGCTTGATTGGGATGTTGATTACGTTGGAGGCACCTTCATCTGTTTCTGTTGGGTTATGTCTTGCGCATGCTGTATGTGATAAGCGCCCCTGGCTCGATCGTCTTGGTTTGGACATCGATTGGCCTATGATGGGAAAACCTTTATTACTTTATCTTGATAATGGCGCTGAATTCAAAAGTGAAGCATTACGCCGTGGATGTGAGCAACATGGTATTGCGCTGGATTATAGGCCATTAGGTAAAACTCATTATGGAGGTATTGTTGAACGCATCATTGGCACGCTCATGCAGAAAATACATGAGTTACCCGGCACAACATTTTCTAACCCCTCTCAAAAAGGCGATTATGATTCTGAAGCTAAAGCTGCATTGTCGCTTAATGAGTTAGAACGTTGGCTGGTATTAGCCGTGAGCCATTATCATGGCAGTGTTCATCATACGTTGAATCAAACCCCTGCCTCTCTTTGGTCTGAGGGTATCACGCAATTTGGTAATGTGCCTACAGTTAGCAATCCCCGTGCATTTCTTATTGATTTTCTACCCGTGTTACGCCGACAAATTAATCGCGGTGGGTTTTTAGTAGATCACATCGCATATTATGCTGATGTACTTAAACCATGGATTGCAAATCGCCATCAATTACAAAAATTTATTATCAGACGCAATCCACTGGATTTAAGCCGCATTTGGGTATTGGATCCTGATAGTAACCGATATATTGAAATTCCTTACCGGTTTATTTCCAGGCCAGCATTAACGTTGTGGGAACACCGTCAAGCAATGGAGAGATTGCGCGCAAAAGGCTGCTCACAAATTGATGAAACCATGTTGTTTAGTATGGTTTCACAAATGCGAGAAATAACAAAAATGGCTAAAAAAACCACACGTAAAACCAGGCGCAATCAGCAGCGCCTTAGCCAAATAGCTCAACTGCCAATCATTCAGGAAAAAACCGACCTAAAAATAGAACCTCCTACAGACATAACCACTGAGGTTGCTCGGCCTTTTGACCAAATTGAGGAGTGGTAATTATGAGTGAAGAGACAGTTCTTGATTTATCTCATCTCATTCCATCAATGCAAAAAATTGCCATGCTACCTTCAGCTGAACGTGTTCAAAGGGTTCGTGCAGATCGCTGGATCGGATACCCAAAGGCAATGGCAGCCATAGAAAAGCTGGAGTCGCTACTTAATTGGCCATCGAAGCAACGCATGCCAAATCTTTTGATTGTCGGTCCAACTAATAACGGCAAGTCAATGATCATTGAAAAATTTCGTCGTACTCATCCTCCCATTACTGAGCCTGATTCAGAAAAAATTCCCGTCGTTAGTGTACAAATGCCTTCTGAACCATCAGTAAAACGGTTTTATTCTGCTTTACTCATGGCAATCGGTGCTCCAATTCGTCCAAGACAGCAATTAGCAGAAATAGAAGAACAAGCATTAAGATTATTACGTACTGTTAAAGTCAAAATGTTAGTCATTGATGAGCTGCATAATATTATGGCTGGAGCTGGTAGTAGTCGGCGTGAATTTCTTAATCTTTTACGCTTTTTAGGGAATGAATTACGGATACCGTTGGTAGGCATTGGTACAAAAGAAGCTTACTTGGCCATCCGTTCAGATGACCAATTAGAAAATCGTTTTGAACCCCTGGTGCTACCTATCTGGCAAGAAGGTAGCGAACTGCAATCATTATTGGCAAGCTTCGTTGCCTTACTGCCTTTGCGTAAACCATCATTTATTGCCACATCAGATATGTCACGTTATTTATTGGCGAGAACAGAGGGAACCATTGGTGAACTTGCACAATTATTAACATGTGCCGCCATTGCTGCAATCGAATCAGGGGAAGAGTCTCTTAATTCGCGAACACTAAGTTTAGCTGATTATGACGGTCCGACAGCAAGAAGACGAGCTTTTGAGCGTGAATTATAATGAATCGATTGCGTTGGCCATTACATCCTTCGCCATTTAAAGAGGAAAGCCTGTTATCTTGGTTAGCAAGAATTGCAAATTGTTATAATTTTACGGTTGATGAACTGCTGAAACATGATTTAGGGTACTATGGAGAGATCGATACACTTAATATCAGTGCACCACAATGGCTTTTGGAATTATTATCTAATCGTACAGGCATTGATGAACATGATATTTATGCAATGACTTTGTCTGCATGGACTCCCCTCCTGCTTGATGATCTCTTTGAAGAAAATTCTGATTTTGAAGCTTATGTTCAATCTTACTCACTTTTATTACCTTTAAGTAAACGCAAAAAATATAATCCCAAGAAACCTTGGAAGCCCTGGTTATCTCAACCATTGATGTTTTCAAAAGCTTGCCCTATTTGTGTGGATATCAATAAGGCTGGTGCAATCTCATTGATATGGTGCTTGCCATTAATGTTAAGTTGTCCTATTCATCAATGTCTATTACTTCAATGTCATATTTATCAAGGACACCATATTGTTTGGGCAAAAGAAAATGAGCCACCAATTTCAATATCCCCTGCCATAAGTAAAATGGATCAGCGCACTTGGTCAGCGTTAACAGAAGGCAAGGTTGTTTTACCACACAGAACAATACATGGAGGCGTTTGGCTCCGACTATTACGCACAGTGCTTGATGAATTACATATCCCGCAGTCTTCAAAAAATATTACCAATCTTTGGGCATCGCTAGGGCTAACTCCAAGAGGCGGACAAGCACGATGGCGTCCTTATGAATTATTGCCTCTAAAAACACAACAGCAAACACTAATAGCTGCTGCAAAAATTATTGACCAAATAGAAAAAGGATTGATAAACACTGCTGGAAAGCAGGCTTTTTTGTTTTTACCAGAACTTCGAAGCAATAAAGATCTACCGTCTTTTCCAAAAAGAAAAAAAGAAGCAATAATGAATCCAGAATCGCCGTTTCTAAAAGCAATGGACTCCTTTAATCGATTAGTCGAGATTGCAAAAAAAGACCCTCTTGTAGCCAGAAATTTCCGTAATTCAATTTTATGCGGGAGAGTAGATTTTGAATCAATTCAAGAAACTAATCGTTCATTAATCAAAATTGGTATACCGTCAGAATTTTTAGTAACATAATCAAAATAGATAATGATTTAAAAGACGTTAATTTAGTGACTGAATAAGTGACTGGTTTTATTGAGATCTTGACGCAAATTCAAGTTGTCACATAATCGAACGTTTTTGTGACTCAAAAGATGGAGAGAAAAATGCTGGTTGGGTATATGCGGGTGTCAAAAGCAGATGGTTCGCAAAATATGGATCTACAGCGTGATGCCTTATTAGAAGCAGGTGTTGATCCGAATCAAATTTATGAGGACTTTGCTTCAGGAAAACGTGACGATCGCCCAGAACTTGCTAACTGTTTAAAGGCATTACGTAAGAACGATATTCTAGTTGTCTGGAAGCTGGATCGACTCGGTCGCGATCTGCGCCATCTTGTTAATACGGTTCATGATTTAACAGCTAGAAATATTGGATTTAAAGTATTAACAGGACATGGTGCTACTATTGATACAACAACCGCGGCAGGAAAGCTCGTGTTCGGTATATTTGCAGCACTTGCTGAGTTTGAACGTGAAATGATTAAAGAACGAACCCTTGCTGGAATAGCCTCTGCTCGTGCACGCGGCAGAAAAGGAGGAAGACCTTATAAAATGACTCCTGCAAAACTCAGACTTGCAATGGCCTCTTTAGGTCAAGTTGAGACTAAAATCGGTCCATTATGTGAGGAGCTTGGAATTACAAAACAAACTTTGTATCGACATCTAACACCAACAGGTGAATTACGAGATGATGGAAAAAAATTACTTGGTATAATTTTATCTTGATAGGCCTGACTGATAGGCCTGACCGATCCATTTCCGAAAAATATAGTATAATAAATTATCGACACTTTGATAATAAAATTTTCATGAAAAACAAATTTGAAATTAAAGATAGGATGAAAGCAGGAGGGATTACCAGCGCGTCTTTTGCTACGGTTGATTCTCAAGGTCATGTCATACCGGATCCTGTAAATATCGCAGACCCAAATTTGCAACTCGAAGTCACAAAAGATACGGTCTTTCAATGTGCTTCTCTGAGTAAACCTGTATTCGCTTATCTAGTTTTAAAATTAATCGAGACTAATAAGACAAAATCTTCTGAAGAGGATTGGGTGGGAAAATTTAAAACGGATTTTAATTTAAAGACCCCTTTATACACACTCTTTAAAGATAAAGGTGTAGTATTAGAGGGCGATAATAACCCTTTTCTTAAGCTATTCAGTGACCAAAAACAAGCAAAGCAAATAACCGCTGAAATGGTTTTATCCCATACAACTGGGTTACCTATAGTGGGTAAGCCACCGTATCAATTCCAATTTGAACCTGGTACACATTACGCGTATTCGGGACCTGGTATTGAATGTTTACAAGTAGCCATTAAAGAATTAACGGGTTTGAGTCTGGAAACATTGGCTCGAGAGCATGTATTTGGAGAGCATGCGTTAAAGATGCCTAATAGCACTTATGGTTCTGAAGGTATAGCAGCCAATAGCCTAAAAACAACTGCAGAGGAATATGCCAAATTCATAGTGGCTTGGATTAACGATGATAAATTAAATTATGCATTTAACCCAATAAAACCTGCCGACTCTATGACAAATGACTTTTTTCCAAACCAAAAATCAGTTGGTAGGCTTGTTGAAAACATAAATATTGAAGAATCCGATAGAAACCGTGTAGCTTGGGGTTTAGGGATAGGACTAGTAAAAAACGAGCAAGGCCAAGTGATAGGAGTTTATCATACTGGTGATAGTGGCGAGGGTGGAGTTGAATGGAGAGCAGGGTTTGGTGCAGTCATTGATCCTCAAAGTAAACGTTGTATTGAAGCTTCGGTTTATCTGACCAAATCACCTAATGGACATATTCTCGCAGAGAAAGTCTTGCCTGATATATTAAAATCTGGGCTCGATTATTTTTTTCCAACATATGGCTTTGCACGCAATGCCGAAGAGTTAGATGGAACAAATTTTCATGGGATGAATCCCCAAATTTTAAAAGCTGAATTAAAAGAAATGGCCTACAAAACAAAACCCTCAACCCCACAGTTCGAGCAAAACCTTCAATCGGTAGAAAATCCTTCTAAATCATCAGAAGAGAATGTTACTAAATCCACTGACAGTACTCAAAAAATGTTTCATCAAATGAATGTTAGTCCCTTATCAACCAGACCAGTACCCTCGGAAAAAACTGTTAAATCTCAAGAGAAAGAAACAAGCTCTGCCAAGCAAGTTCAAGAAGTTGAGAAAACAGAAGGGGATACAATACAAGAAGAGCGGCAATTTAACCCAACGCCACTCTCTACATCATATGATCCTTACAAGCAATGACTTTCACCTATATACAGAGCTGTATCTCCATCCAGATCATTTGGGAAAATAAGGGTAAAAATATTGTGTACATCAACAGTGAAAATGTCTTCTGAAATTAGTGCAACTCACTTCTGAAAATGACATTTACCTCTTCTTGAGCTCCTCTATTTTTTCTATCAATAGAGTTTTATTTTTATTTATGATACGGTAATATCACTGCATTTAAATTTTATTGATAGGGAAATTCATGGCGCTTGTTGGTTATGCTCGCGTTTCCACCACTGACCAAAATTTGGATATTCAACTTGCTGCTTTAAAAAGCGCTGGATGCAAAAAAATCTTTTCCGAGAAAAAAAGTGGGACTTCAAAAAAAGACCGAACCGCACTGGATGAATGTATGGAGTACATTCGTGAA
>NZ_JAPHOQ010000008.1 GCF_026191355.1 Legionella sheltonii | reverse complement strand
GCCGTCCAAAGCAATAATGTTGAGCAAATCAAGAAACTGCTTTCAGATAAAGAATACCTTAAATATTATCTAAGTGTTGACCGAATTCATGGTGTAGAACCTTCGCTGGTAGAACAAGCAGTGCAACTAGGCCATATAGATATTGTCCGATTACTTCATTCCACTGGGGCATCATTAAATAGTCTCATGCTGATTCAGGCAGTGAAAAATAAAGATCTTAAAACGTTGCGTTATCTGTTAGAAGAGGGCTCTAATCCCTTCCAAGCCGATGAGAAAGGACTAACCGTTGTAGATTATTGTCTCGAGTCAGGTGATATCGAAGGATTAAAAGCGGTTTTAGCCTACACCAGCTTAGGACGACATCATTTGGAATACTTGCGGGCTAAGGGGTTGAAAATTCATCCAGATTGTCTTTCTCTATTGGTACGTTATGACCAATTTAAGAACTCTCTATATGACATAAGGCATTGTTATGATGCAGATAAAAGAAAGTTGCTGCTCGAAGAGCTGGTACAATCTAATACCGATGACTTCTCATACCTAACTCAAACGGAATTTGATCGTTCGCCTAAAGAAATATCTTCAAGTTATACCGAATACTACCAATCTCCTAGTTCACATATGTACCTAAATATTTTGGGTGGTTTAGAAGTTGAAGAGATTCGCTTTTTAAATAAACATCAAAAACTGAACTTCAATCAAATTGATGAAGAGGGTAATTCAGTATTCATTAACTTTATTAAAGAATTTACGAGCTATGATGAAAAAAAAGAAATTGAAAGGTATCGACTACTTGTTACGCTTGGAGCGCATGTGAACTATGTTAATCCCAAAGGAGAGTCAGCCCTTAGCCAAGTATTCAAAGAGAATAAGTTTCATCTTGTTGAACATTTAGTTCAAGATGGCGCTCAGTTTCATTTTGAAGCGGCTGGTTCTATGTATCTCAATTCATTACTCAGTTATCTGGCGAACCATCCTGAAGGTAGCCCATCGTTTAAGGATGCATTTAGATTAATGTTAGCGAATGGATTTGATCTCAACAAGAAAGAAGCGATTGCTATTTCGAAAGGATGGTTCGATTTAAACCCTACGGTTAAAATTGTTAGCCCATGGGCCCTAATGCGAGACAATAACCTCCAAAAGGTAAATGTATCTCCCGGCCTGCGCATATTATGCGTCGAAAATGGAGCAGACCCAAATGAATTGAGCTTTAGTGGCAACCTGGAATTGAATGTGGCCATCAACAATGGATGGGATGACTATGTAATACTTCTATTGAGCAATGGGGCTGACCCAAATAAAACCGATAGTAATGGCTTAACTCCCTTGCATGCGGCGGCAAAAAAAGGAAATGAAAAAATGATGAGCTTGCTAAAAAGTTTTGGTGCTGAATCAACTGTCAATTGGCGAGGCAAAACACCAGAAGCAGTATTAGAAGAAACTCGAGCAGAACCACACGTTTCAACTCTTAGTCTATTCAAACCTGTAAGTGTTGATGTCTCTGAACAACGGGTGAACCCTACAGCCTCTTTAAATTAAGCGCTTCATTGCGTATATGGGGTCAGGCCTTGCCTTGCGTATATGGGGTCAGGCCTTGAATCTTGAATTGCAACTCAATCAAAATAGTTATTCAAGATTCAAGCCCCCCAATGTTCATTATGGAAACTCATTAGATCATTTCTTAAAAAAATTGTAATCATCAAGAGATTGTCGGCATTTTTCAAGATTATCTATGGGAAGTAGCGTGGGTAGACCCAACAAGAACCCACTCTCCATAGAACTCTTTAATCAAATCAACTCGATAAGCCCAATTTTGGGCAAAACTCATTTCAGATTAACGTATTCTATCGGCACAATAAATTATCAATACCGAGCCTCTATTATTTAAAATAAATTATCAATAAGCTGGCTATGACAAGAACGGTTACTCCTGTGCGCATCTTAAAATAAGAGCGGTCCTCATATTGGTGTTTTAACAACCAATAATCTAAACACCAAAGAAGCAGGTAAATGGGGACTAAAAATGCCGGATAAGTCATTGCCTTACTACTGCTCCATAGAACCCATAGGATCAACACGATTAGAACACTTGCAAGAAGAATCAGGCTGTGAGATGAATTGGAGCGCACCACATATCCCCAAATAGTTCCGGCCATAAAACCAGCAATAAGTGTTGCATAAGAGTTAAGCCATGGTTGAGTGACACCTAGATAGGGAAGCTCGGTGATTCCTAGAAGAGAACAAAATGCAGCAATAAGAAAAGGGAGGGCTCCTAAATAGGTTAAATAAATAACGAGACTGTTTTTTTGTACCATTGGATTGCCCCCTCAGCTATTGACTCGTAGAAATATTTTAATTCAACAATCTTGATTACATCTCAATAAATAGATTGTTCGTCTCAATGTAACAAAAAATCTTTGATCACGTAAGTTCTATGCTTTTATGAATTCCTTTAATTCCTTAGCAGCGAATTTATCTGCTATGAAATTTAGTGGTTTTTCGATGAAAAATATTGAACTTTTAAACTTCATCAAGCATAGTGAATTCAACTTTCTTTTTTTGCGAAATTTCACGATGGGTCATTATTTGGTTATTGCAGCAAGCAGTGCAATAGGGCAATCGGTTACTACTTTGTTGACCCAGCGTGGCGATAAAGTATTCACCACTGCACGGGATAATCATAAGATTAAGCCTGACTTTATACTCGATGCCAGCAATTTTGATGCGGTTACCGAAGTTTTTCATCAAGTCGGTAGCATTGATGGTGTTGTAAATTGTGCCGGTTCATTACTCTTGAAAAGTGCCCATGCGACAACATTTGAAGACTTCCAGGCCTGCATTAATGCTTCGTTAACCACCTCATTTGCAACAATACGTGCTGCAGGCTTGATGATGAAAAAAGGCGGGTCCGTCGTATTGATTTCATCGGCAGCCGCATTAGTTGGACTCGCAAATCACGAGGCGATTGCCGCCGCAAAAGCGGGCGTTATAGGTCTTGCTCAAGCAGCAGCGGCGACATATGCCTCCAATAATTTAAGAGTCAACGTGGTAGCGCCAGGCATGGTCTCGAGCCCATTGACTTCTCCTTTGTTAAATAATCAATTAGCTCATAATGCATCCAAAGCAATGCACCCTTTAGGACGTATTGGGACACCAGAAGATATTGCCCAAGCGATTATATTTTTACTAAGTCCAGAAAATAGCTGGATAACCGGGCAAGTTCTTGCTGTGGATGGAGGCTTAAGCCATGTCCGACCCAAGATGAAAATTTAACTCACAAATAAAAAAACAATTTATGACAAAACTCTGCTTTATTTTAGGCGATCAATTGAGTGAAACTTTGCCTGCACTGAGCGACATAAATAGGCATGATGATATTGTACTGATGTGTGAAGTTAAAGAAGAAGCAACTTATGTCAGTCATCATCCTAAAAAAATTGCATTTTTGTTCTCTGCAATGCGTCATTTTGCTCAAGCACTTAGAGATAAAGGGTATTTTGTCCACTACATCAAGTTTGATGATCCAGATAATCAGGGAAGTCTGAGCAAAGAACTCATGCGAGCCGTTGAACAATTCAAGCCTTCCGTAATACATCTTACTGAGCCAGGGGAATGGCGCATTCTTCAAATGTTTGAGGATTTGCAAAGTAAATTCCCGGTTCCATCAAGAATTTACGAGGACAATCGGTTTTTATGCCCAATCAATGAATTTAAAGATTGGGCCAAAGGAAAAAAACAACTGCGCATGGAATTTTTTTACCGGATCATGCGTCAAAAATATCGGATTTTAATGGATGACAAGGGCAATCCAATCGGGGGCTCATGGAATTATGATCTGCAAAATCGTAATCCTGCAAAACACATTCCCTCATTTCCAGCACGCCTGGATTATCCAGAAGATGAAATTACCACCGAAGTTTTGGAAGTGGTGAAAAAACATTTTTCAAAACATTTCGGTCAATTATATCCCTTTAATTTGGCAGTGACTCGTGCGGATGCATTATCGGAAGCACATTATTTTATTGAGCATTGCCTCATCTCTTTTGGCAACTATCAGGATGCCATGCTAACCAATGAAACCACTTTGTATCATTCAAAACTGTCGTTCTATCTCAATGTCGGGCTTTTGTTACCTTTAGAATTATGCCATATGGCAGAACAAGCGTACCGAGAACAAAAAGCGCCTCTTAATTCAGTAGAAGGATTCATACGTCAAATTCTAGGCTGGCGGGAATACATTCGTGGTATTTATTGGCAATTTATGCCTGCCTACAAAGAGATGAATTACTTCCAAGCTACCAGAGATTTACCTGCTTTTTTCTGGGGAGCAAATACTAAAATGTTCTGTATTAAGGAAGTAGTTCGCCAAACTTCCGTTGAGGCTTATTCGCATCATATCCAACGACTCATGATCACCGGTAATTTTGCATTACTTGCAGGCATCAATCCCCAACAAGTCTGTGAATGGTATCTTGCTGTTTATGCGGATGCATATGAGTGGGTAGAGCTCCCCAATACCCTAGGCATGGCACTATATGCTGATGGGGGGGTAATGGCAAGCAAGCCTTATGCGGCCAGTGGCAAATACATTCAGCGCATGAGTAATTTTTGTGAGTCATGCTCCTATAATCCAAATCTTTTATTAGGAGAAAAAGCCTGCCCATTTAATGCATTATATTGGAATTTTCTGAAACAAAATGAAGACAAGCTGAAACATAATCCTCGACTTCATTATGCTTATATGAATTGGCAAAAAATGGCCCCTGATAAAAAAGAAGCCATACATACTCAGGCACAAGAAATATTATCTTCTTTAGATTCAGGTCGTCTTTAGGCTTGGGTATTAAAAGTCCAAATGATTCCATTGAGATAACTTGCAAAAATAAGCCAGAAAAAATAGGGGGTTAGGAGTAAGGTAATTTCTTTGTCCTTATTTTTCATGGTCATTAAAATGATGGCGGCATTTAAAGCCACCATAACGACTATCCATAAAAAACTAAATCCCACCCAATGCAGTTGAAAAAAAAGTGGTGTCCATATCCAATTCATAATCAGTTGAATGAGATAAAGACGAAGCACTGTTTTATTTTGGGGCTTATGTCGATTTTGCCATAAGTTAAAACCAACAATTGCAAGAAATGCATATAAGATTGACCACACCAGTGAAAATACCCACCCAGGAGGAGTTAGAATTGATTTATGTAGCCCTTCATACCAAGAATGAATATTCTCTTGGGTCAATAAACCTAAAAAAAATCCAATTACCTCAAAAAATAAAATCCAAACAATCAGTTTAATTCCGCTTTCTTTACTCAAAATGCTCTCTCCATAGTTGCATTAATCCCTCCCGAAATGAAGGATAGTGTAAAACAATATTCAGTTCATTTTTTATTTTTAAATTGGATACACGACGATTACTCAAATAGAACTCTTGCTCTCTTGGTGATAATGAAGCTTCTTCAAACGGAACTAAAGGCAATGGCGATTGGTTCAATAACGAAGCAGCATAAGCATCAACCTCATGCGATGCAGCTGGCTCATCATCAGCGACATTGTAGGTAGATAAAGGATGTGGGTTCTTCATTGAAGCAAGAATCACGGACACAATATCATCAACATGAATACGCGAAAAGACCTGGCCTTCTTTAAAAATACTGTACTTTTTCCCCGATATAATTCGCGCAAGTGGATTTCTTTGCGGTCCATAAATGCCTGCCAGCCTGAAAATATGTAAAGGGAGTTGATTGCTTTCTGCATAAGAAAACCATGCCTTTTCTGCTTCCAAACGTAAAATTCCAGAGGCGCTCTTTGCTCTACAAATGCTTTCTTCATCAACCCAATTTCCTTGATAATCACCGTAGACACCCGTTGAAGAAAGATAGCCTAACCATTGAATATGCGCTCTCTTCCCTTTAATCAATTCTGAATAATAAGACAACACCAGATCACCTATATGCGCATCAGGTGGGACGCTAATCAGTAGATGAGTGGATTGGCTGAGGTAGTATTCTATATCTGCGGCCTGAAAATCGATCAGGGTGATTTTTGCAGGATGAGTCATCGCTTTTTGGGTTTCTTGGCGTGTTGTTCCAACGACGTTAAAACCGAGTTGAATCAAACGCTGAGCGAGTCGATTCGCGGTATAGCCAAAACCAAAGATAAAGAAAGATGGTGTCATTTGAGATCCTTCTTTAACTGATTGTAATAATTTAAAGCCATCGTCCTGGCCTCATGGTGATTAATAATTGGCATCGGATAGTTTGTCGTTCGATAAATCCTCTCAGAATCAATAGATTCCCAAGGCGCATGGATTGATTGACTTTTTAATTGCGAAAGCTCCGGAACCCATTGACGAATATAGCTTCCATCCGCATCAAATTTCTGACTTTGTAACACCGGATTGAAAATCCGAAAATAAGGTGCGGCATCAGCACCAGAGCCGGCCACCCATTGCCAACTCGCACTATTATTTGCTAAATCTGCATCGACAAGAGTATCTAAAAACCAATCGGCGCCCAAACGCCAATCAATGAGCAAACCCTTGGTTAAGAATGAGGCAACAATCATGCGGACACGATTGTGCATGTAGCCTGTTGCCCATAACTCCCTCATCCCGGCATCGATTATTGGATAACCGGTCAAACCTTTTTGCCAGCAAGCCAACAATTTCTCATCGTTGTGCCACGGAAATGCATCAAACTCATTCCTAAAATTCGCGGATGGAAGTTTGGGGAAATGATACAGTAAATACACTGAAAACTCTCGCCATCCCAGTTCTGAGAGAAAATGGTCCGCTGATGATAAATCACATTTCGGTTCGAGTTTTGCCAATTCAATTGCCCGTACAATTGTCCAGGGGCTGATTTCACCAAAATGTAGGTGTGGTGATAAACGTGAAGTTGCATTTTTTATGGGAAAATCTCGATTTTTTTTATAATCATTCAGTTGATGTTCTATAAACTCAAGTAATTTTTGTTGCGCCCCCTCTTCTCCTGGAGTCCAATATTCTTTAAATCGCGCAGCCCAATTGATGGTAGGTAATAATTTCCACTCCAAAAGCTTATCACTATCGACTTCAATTCCAGCAGGTCGATGTTCTAAATGCATCGCCGCTTGAATATTAAGATTTTGTTTACAGTGGTTCCAATAGGGCGTAAACACTTTAAAATAATCACCGTTTTTATTTTTAATTGTCCAAGGTTCATGAAGCACACTTCCGTTAAAACTTAGGACTTCGATACCCTGTTCCAGCAAAGTTGCTTTAATCTTTTTATCACGCATAATAGCAGCGGGATCATAACAGCGATTCCAATATACTGAGCTCACCGAGCTTTTCTTTATCAAGTCTAAAATAATCTCCAGGGGCTCGCCCTTGCGAAGAATAAGATTTAATCCAAGTTGTGCAAGAGAGTTACTTAAGGAGGTAAGACTATGATGAAGCCACCAAGCTTGCGCTCCTCCTAAGACACTATTTTTTTCATCATAAATATACAGCGGAATCACAAACTGATGCCGAGAGCAAGCCTCGATAAACGCAGGGTTATCGTTTAATCTTAAATCGCGGCGAAACCAGACTAATGCAATAGTCATATAAATCTCAAACAGAAAACGATAATTTCAAATGTATCAATTTATCTAATAAATTAATAGAAATACGCAGAACCTTAAATCAATATCAAGAATGTATTACTGGAATAAAGTAAAAAAAACGGTTTGAGTTTGAAAAAATTTCATAATGAAAATCGCTAGTCTAAAACCCATCACAGCAAAATTACATTGAATTTTACTAGAGTCCAACCAGCGACATTCAGAAATGGATCAATGCGACTTCCATAGCCTAAAATTACCTCCATAACGCCCTATAAACAACGAAAGCTCATAATGCTGCAACTGGTAATTCATTTGAGAAAATGGGCTCAATATCCCAATTGGTTTGGTGTTGTATTAATCCTTTTTCAAGTGCTGGCGCGAGAAGCTGGGATAAATGGCTTTCCTTATAGTATTTTATGAAACGAGAAGCGTAAGCAAATCGTTCACTATCAGATATTTTTTCATCACTAAGATACTTAATAGCTTCCGAGCTTTCCGTACTAGAAAAAAACCAATTTAATCTTAATAGGCCCGATAAACCGCAACATCTTGATGATTTGTACTGATAATAATCTTTAATAACAGAAGCGATTTCAGCAAGTGACAGCTTAGGATAATTCTCTTTGCTGTTATACATGAAGCACCTATCCTGTTGTGCTTGCTCTCTAAATAGTTCTAATTTTGTTTTTTTGGTGCGGTCCGCTCGATGGAAATTTGATTTTTCTGCCAGGTTATTGGAGAGGAATTGAAGCCTGATTGCTCCGTTTTCGTGTTCTTTGTATTTTTTGAGTGAGTTTAAAAATGAGTGAGTCATGATGGATGCTTCTTTTGTGTTGGCATCAAGATAAATAAGGTTAATCTGTAGCCTCCCTTTAAAGTCATCAAGCAAGCCATCTTCTTTCATTTTATCAGCCACTTCAGGGACTAATATTGAATTTTTACTTTCATCAGTGACCCTTAGGTGCAAGGACAAATTTTCAAAAAACCTTAAGGTTTCAGTTTTTACATGCTCAAGCCCTTGAAGGAGAGACTTTTTACCAGGCTTACCCGAGAATAGTACAGAAACTTTGCTGTTGTTAGGTAATTGGCTTAATTTTTTCTCGCCATAGTAACAAACTATAACCTCATGATTTTGCTTTGCTTCTAATAATAACCATTCTTCGATGATTTTTTTTAGATTTGGCGGAACTTCTTTCTTTTTAAAAGGAACATATAAATAGTGACTCATTCTAAAACCACCCCTTGAAATGTATCATTTGTGTAAAATTTTGTAATAATTATACAAAAATTCAAAACAAATGTATAGTATTTGATCTGCATGGGACAAAGATAGGCATACTGTTCGGGGTGAATTCTACCTTATGCCTTATTTGAAATAGGCTTTTGCACTGTTCGGCCCAATTACTTTTTACAGTGTTCACTCAGGATTTGAGACAATTTGGTTGAGTAAATCCTCTATCCCAGGAACATCTGTTCACCTCCTAAAACCAGGTGCCAAATGACCACAGTGTGCTACACGCCTTTGTGGGTCTTTGATGCATTATTTTCTACTCTGGTAAAAATTGACTCGTAATCCGAGCAAAATGATGAATATCGACTGGTCCTAAGAGCTCCTTTCCATTAATTGGTGTCGATTAAAATAGTTCCTGTATTTTGGATTTTACTTTTCCAAATTCGCTGAGGAAAAGAAACGTACCAAATCTTTTAACTCTTCCTGTTGCACCTGGGCATTTATCCAATTAAGTTTCACCTGGGTAGTTAATTGCTCTCGTTGATTCACAAGGAACAAAGTACTGTCCCCTTCAGTGAATTTTTTTGTCTCTCCCTGTTGCACCTTTAGTGCCAAGGAATATTCTTTTTTTAAGAAAGCGACTTGTTGACGCATTCTTCTTATCCCAATGTAAAGATTGGTGAGTTCATTTCTAAGCTGCTCATACATAAACTTTTTTTCCGCTCGTATTTGCTCCAGCTCACTTTGGGTACGAATTAATTTTCCTTTGGCTTCTCGTCGTAATACAGGAAATTTGAACGAAACGCCGATAAAAGCTGCCTGAGGAATTAACGCAGGATATCCGCCACTGCCGTTTTGCTTAAAAGTCGATGCAGTAGCATCCAAATTGGGGAGCAACTCATTTTTCGCTAAATCACGCTTCAGTCTTATTATTTTTGAGTAGTTTCGCAGTTTCTGTAATGCAGGATGGCGAATTAACTGAGGGAATCCTTGGGCTAATTGACGTTGCTGCATCCAAATCTGGGAAGGCAGACTTTGTGCCGATGGAATTTTGGGGTTCCCTCGTTCATCTCGATAATACAAAGATAAATTTATTGCAGCTTGTTCGAATATCATTCTCCCTTGATTCAGCAACTGCTCTCTTTGGACTATTTGTTGTGTGTTTTCAGTGATTGCAAGTCGCGCGAGATCGCCCTGATTTGCTTGCTGCTCAATGGCAACTTGTCGCTTTCGCGCTAATTTTAATAACTCTTTAAAGGTTTTTAATTGCCACCCTGCTTCTACCCATTGCCAATAGGCTTTAATCGTTTCCTGATATATCTTAATTTTTATTGCTTCCATGTCGTGTTTTTTCAACTCAATGGATTCAGCGGTAGTTAATAAATCGGTTCGCTCCTTATCAATCAATCGATCTCGAAGTAAAGGTAATGATAAACCGGCTCGGTATTCTCCACCTGAATTCGTTAAGTAATTTTGATAATAAATAGGCCAGTTTCCATTGCCATTTCGATACCCAGCAAATAATTGGACTCCATTATAAAAAGTAGGAACACTGATCTGGGTATCTCCGTAATTATTGATATAACCACCCGCTGGCTGGGATCGAGTGCTTGCATCAAGAGAGGGATCGAACTTTCCCAACGCACTCAAATGCGCGCCTTGAGCCTTTGTAATTTCCAAACGTGCTATTTTAATTTTGGGATAATATTCAGTAACGCTCTGAAGCACCTTATCCAGGGTTAATTGAGGGTCTTCTCTTGCCACACTGACAACCGAGGGAAGACAACACATTAAACCTAGAATGAGCTGATATTTAAAACCACTATGAGTAAAAAGTCGAATCATGACGGATTCTTCCCTGGAGTACTTAACGAATTCTTCTCGGGAGTACTTTCGGGCGGAAAACCATTAAATTGGCGCCACAATTCATACCATAAAGGGACTTCGCCTAATTGAACCCAACCATGAACACGCACGCCTTGTCTTAAAAATCGAGGTTGAGGCCAAGGCTCATCTGGGACAATGACGGCACGAAATAACCCCATTCCATTGTCTGTGGGATCTATAAAGGCTACCGTACCACCAAAGGTACCTACAGCAATTTCTGGCCAACCTCTAAATTGGATTGCAGGCCATCCTTCAAACTGTAATCGAGCTTTTTGATGAAGTTGAACAAACGGAATATCATTGCCATCAATCCATAACTCCACCGCGCGCGATTGTGTGTCGGGAATAATTTGCGCTAAAACATCTCCTGCTTTAATGACGACGCTCTCTTGACCTGTCAACCGTTTAAAAATTACTCCCGCGACATGTGCTTTTATGAGTTGTGTTTGCTGACGGGCGATTCGCACATCAACATCGACTAGATCAATATTTGCTTGTGCTAACTCACTTTGGTATTTCGAATATTCAATTTGTGCCAATTCAAACTGACGCTTTGAATTAATTCCTTGCTGATACAATCTTTTTTGACGTTCTAGATTGGCTTTTCCGGCTATAATGGATTGCTGTGCTGCCTGTATCCGCAATTCGATAGCTTTTTTTTCTAATTCCAATCGCTTTAATAATTGAGGATCAATATCGCTGATTTCAACGATAAGATCGCCAGGCTGTACCTTCATTCCCTCATCAACATACCATTTTTTAATGCGTCCATTGATTGGTGAGTTCAATGTATGAAGTCGCTCAGTCGGGGAATAAGCAATCACTTTTCCATTGCCAAGAGCAAACTGTTGCCAGGGAGTAAAAATTAAAAATAAAATGAGAATCAAAGCAATAAGAACAATGATTTTGGCGATTTTTTGGGGCTTGGGGAGTTTGGCGATCATCGTATAGGCATGTAATTTCATGGAAGCACCGCGTAATTTGATATTTCTTTAAATTGATGAGCTTGGCTAACTAAAATCATCAGGGTATTTTTTAAGTTCAGCAATGGTGCCATGAGCAAGTCAATTTTATCGCGCTCCAATCCATCAAAAGTACGGTCAATAATCACTAACTGAGGCTCAAGCAAGATAATTCGTACTATCATGAGTGCAATAAGCTCAAACTCAGTAAATTCATTTTGCCAATCATAAATAACCGCTTTTAAACCTAAAGGTTGATGTACTATTTTTTCAGAAAGTCCGAAATGATTGAGCTGCTCCATAACCTGTTTAGGAGAGATATTCTTATGGTTTAGTACTAAGTTGTCATAAATGCTGCCTACAAACCATTCAGGTTTTCGTAGCAATAAACTGTATTCTCGAAGTGCTGCTCGATGCTTTTCATTGCATAATTGTTGATTGACTTGAACGTGCATATCATATTTTTTCCCAAATCCTAGCAGTGATTCAGAAAATGTTTTGCAACTCTGTGCATCCTGAGAATAAATTAATAGAGGTTTATTCAAAGAGGCAATTGCTTGAGTCTTATTTGGGAATTTTATTTCTATGGTTTGGATAGGTACAAATAAAGCATTGAGATCGATTTTAATTTCTTCTAAGGGCAAATTGAGGACTACATCAATCTTATTCTTGGAGGCAATTAAATCATAATAATTCTCAAGAAGAACACCAAATCGTTTAAATGCATAAATCAATGCACCAAGAACAATTTCAGCAGCGACCAGTTGTCCTAAACTCAATTGATTTTTAATCACAAGATATCCTCCTAATCCCAAAAGGAGGCTACTTGAAAACGCAGCCAGCAGATAAAAACCAATTTGATGCTTAATCAGTTGTTTAAAATGAGTCTTTCTTGCATTTAAAAAAGAAACCAAATGCTTGTCGGATTGTAACGTGGCGTAGTGATTATAATTACTAAACCGGAATAAAAATCGATTGATTAGAAGTTCTTCAAGCCAGGCACCCACTTGATGTTTTTCGGCACATTCTTTTTTTGCACTTTCTAATCCCTTACGAAAGGGGATAAAAATAATTAACAAGAGACTGAGAATGATAGCTACGTCAAAAATGATAAATAAGGGATGGTAAATGAGGAGAAGTAATAACCCCAAAAAAAGCTGTAATCCTAAATTAACCCCATAAAGCAAAAGACTGGAAAGTGATTTATTGATGGTAGCCACTTCAAAAAAACGATTGACCAGCTCAGGACCATGATGCGTTGAAAAACTATCAAGCGACAGACGGGTAAAATGATTGGTGAGGTTTAGACTTATTTTTACCATCAATTTTTGCTGAATGACTTCAAGAATTACAGTTTGCCAAACATTTAAGGCACCCAGTGCCGCCATTAAGATGAACACAATAAGACTCAAGGTCAGTACGGGCTGCATTAATTTACCAAAAGCAATTAAATTGATTAATGTCTGTGCAGCAATCGGAATGCTTAATGTGAATAAGCTTGCTATCAAGCTAATGAGTGCAATCGATATCAGAGTGGGTCTATCTAAAACATCAGTAATTGAATTCATTTCTTTACTTATTATCCTTTTTTAATCCTAAAAACTAGTGTTTTAATTTTTTCAATAAAAAAAACTCAAGGGACTCGATTGCCTTATTGTGCTCTTTCTTTTTTAGCAAGGATACATGAATATCGTTTAATTTAGGTAAAAAAGCCTCATCAAGTCGGTCAAGATCATTAGGAATCATGCTGCGTTGTATGGCAGTAATTCCTAACCCTGCGCGCACTGCAGCCATTTTCCCAGTGTAGCTTTGACTACTGAACACAAGACGCCAGTTTAAATGGTGACTCTCTAGAGAATCAATCACGTTTCCACGATAAACACAAGGTGTTGGTGAGAGCACCAGCGGAATTGGTGTGTTTTTATTGAGTTGAGTGAGAAGCTCTCTCTTCCCCACCCAATCGACTGACTCATTCCACACATCTACACCCTCAGCAATTTGATTTCTTTGATTGGTTTTAATCAATATCAAATCAAAATCGCCGTGGTTAAAACGTTCGATTAAATTAAGAGTCAGTTCACACTCAACATTCAGCATCACCCGTGGATGCAGTCGTGAAAACTCCACCAACACATCCGATAAAAACATTGACGCAAAATCCTCAGGCAAACCAAATCGAAGTTCCCCATGAAGTTCTGGGGCCTTAAATCGGTCAAGTGATTCGCGATGCAGTTCATAAATTCTTTTGGCATAACCTAAAAAAAGCTCGCCATCAGGGGTTAGCGACAACTCGCGTCCGCGAAGAATTAAGGGTTTTTCAATCAACTGCTCCAGTTTTGCAATCTGCTGACTCACTGCGGACTGAGTGCGTCCAACACGAACGGCTGCTTTTGTAAAACTTCTGGTTTCTGCAACCGCCAAAAAGCATTGCAAGGTTACGGTATCAAGGCTCATTAGAAATCCTAATCAAAGATATAAAAATTATTAATTTTACTAATATAAGTTTATCTTATATATTTTCATTGTAGCAAAACATTTTCTAATGAGGAATGCTGTGAATACAATAATACTTTTTTTATCTGGCGCGCTTCTGGCATGTCCAACCCTCGCCCTGTTCATTAACTGTTTTAGTGGCAGGAAAAGAGCTGCATCTGCCGCTCGCTGGGCAGGTGCATTGATTGGTTTTGGATTTGTAATCGGTGTTATTTTGTTAAGCTGCTTGCGCTTTTCAGAAATGCCGATGATTTATCTACTCACCAGCCTGAATACCTTAGCCCTGTTATTATGTACTTTAGTTTTATTGGTGAGCTTTATTGTTCATCGATTTTCACTAAGGTACATGGATGGCGACCGACTCTATTCGCGTTATTTTTGCACCCTCTCAGCGATTACGCTTAGTGCTGTAGTTATGGTTCTTGCCGATAATCTGTTTCTGTTTTGGTGCTCCTGGTCGCTAAGTAACCTGCTATTAATTGCTTTAATGGTTCATAAGAGCGAATGGACTGCGGCAAAAAATTCAGGTCGGCTTACCTTCAATACTTTATTAGTAGGAAGTATCAGCTTGTTAGCCGCTTTTATCTTAATCACCTTAAGTAGTGACACTGCATCCATTCAAGCTATAAATCAGAAAGATATAGCAAGTTCAGCCGTGTTCATGCCAGCGATGACGTTGATGATACTCACGGCATTAACTCAATCTGCCATTTGGCCGTTTCATCGCTGGTTGATTAGCTCTTTAAATTCACCAACCCCGGTTTCCGCGCTAATGCATGCAGGTCTTGTCAATGGCGGTGGCATCCTGATTGTCAAATTTGCCCCGCTCTTTGCAGCATCGAGTCACTTACTCATGACTGTATTCATTCTTGGAACCATCTCAGCATTTTTAGGAACCTTTTGGAAGCTCATGCAGCATGACATCAAGAAAATGCTGGCGTGCTCTACCTTAGCGCAAATGGGATTTATGATGATGCAATGCGGTTTGGGATTATTTGCCGCCGCTGTAGCTCACTTGTGTTGGCATGGCTTATTTAAAGCTTATTTATTCCTCAATTCGGGCTCTGCGATTGCTCAAAAAAGGAATGAACCTAAAGCCACTGGATACAAACCGCTTCTCTTTTTAATTGCGTGCAGTGGCGGCTTCTTAGGCATGCTTGGTTTTGCATTTATGACGAATAAGCCAATCCTGTCTCTGCAGGCAACCTCATTCTTACTGGTATTTGCATTCATTGCAGGAGCACAACTGATGCTCACAGTAATGAACAATCGCTTGTCCATCATTAACATGACACTTGGACTCTTGATGGCTTCCTTAGCGGGATTGATATATGGAGCAAGCATTCATCTGATTGAAGCACTTCTTCCTAACTTAACTCAGTATTACTTACCCAAGCTATCAATACTGCATCTGATTGCTTTAGTTCTGCTTGTACTCCCCTGGCTGCTATTTAACCTTGGGTTTACGAAAAAAATTAAAGAATCAAATTTTTGGTGCTGGCTCTACATGAACTTATTCAATCAAAGCCAACCCGCCCCACAAACGGTAACCGCATTACGGTCTGATTATAAATACTAATTATCCTGAGGAGTAACCATGAGCAGAGCAAAAGCAATGGCGAATGAAGAAAAAATCAATGAGCAGCCTTTGAAAACAAAGGCCTCCGTCAAAACTCCAAACAAGAGACTCGAAGTCCGTGCATTGGTGGATAACGCTGCCCAACGGATTGCCCCGGTTTGGCCGCTAGAAACGTTTATCGCATGCAACCCCTTACAAGGGTTTGAAGCGCAAAGTTTTGAAGAGGCTTTAGCGCAAGGCGGATTTCGACGAAAGGAAGTTTCCCGCAATCGGGCTTTAGAAAACGTCAACCTGCAGATGATTAAATGGTGTGGCGGTTTTTTTGATGCTGGACAAGGTGCTATTGAAATGCCCTATCGAGACAAAGGGTTCTATTTTGGATTTTTGAAACTAGCGTGTTTTGACAAAAAACTTCATGATCATAAGAAAGAGGCAAAACAATGGCTAATGAGCCTGCCTGAGTCTGCTGAAGAGGCAATTATTCTTTGCCTGAAAAAACTTAATGTACCCAAAGAAAAAGCAGAAGAATTCATCACCCAAACCTTTCTTTATCTGCCAGGTTGGGCGGGTTTTGTAAAATGGAAAACTCACTGGCACCATCCAACAACAGCAGACAAAATACCGGTTACACTCGCTGAGTTTCTTGCGGTGCGCCTGGTTATTACCTGTTTGCTCTGGCCTGAAGCAGGCCTGGAAAAAAAAAGCGAAGGAGATGGCTCTTTGGTGCAGGACGCTCTTAAAAAAATAAAACGCAATGAAAAACACTACGAGCAGGCATTACTAAAAGCACTGTTGCCTGCAGTCAATCAGCGGACAACCAAGACTCAAAGAGCAGATGCGCAACTGGTGTTTTGTATTGATGTCCGCTCTGAACCAATTCGCCGGGCTATAGAGAAGCTGGGAAATTATGAAACTTTAGGATTTGCCGGCTTTTTTGGTATACCTATTCGTGTGCAAGAGTTTGAGAGTGGCAAAACAAAAGACTGTTGCCCAGTATTATTAAAGCCCCGTTATCGTGTTGATGAAAAACCAAGCGCAGCAAATAAGGCCTTTATTGAACAACACCAACAGGGCAAGACGGTTAAGACCGCTCTTGGCAAGGTCTATCAAGAATTAAAATATAATTTTGCAACGCCCTTTGCTTTGGTTGAAACCCTTGGAGCTTGGTGTGGCCTGAAGATGGTGCTTCAATCGTTAGCTCCTAACTATACCAAGAAAACAAGTCAAGCCTTAAATCATTTAATTGTCCCCCAAATCCAAACAGAGCCCTCGTTTGAATTAAATGAGACTAATTTGGAGCAAGGCATCGCGTTAAGCGAGCAGATTGACTATGCCGAAACGGTATTACGCCTCATGGGGCTCTCTTCAGGTTTTGCAAAAGTGATTGTTCTTTGCGGTCATGGAAGTTCCACCGAAAATAATCCCTATGCATCGGCTCTAGATTGTGGTGCCTGTGGCGGGAATCATGGGGGCATTAACGCCAAATTATTGGCAGCAATTCTAAATAAAACGGAAGTAAGAAGTGGTTTAGAGGATAAAGGAATTCACATTCCAATCGATACAGTGTTTTATGGTGCTCTTCACAACACCACAACGGACTCTATTGAGCTTTATAACCTGAAATCAAGTAAGGTCATTTATCCCGCTCTGCTAAATCAGTTACTTGCCGATTTGGAGGAAGCAAAATCGAGCAATAATTTAGAACGAGGTCGCAAATTAAATTCAAAACATGCAGAGCAAGACATTCTGCGAAGAAGTCAGGATTGGTCTGAAACACGCCCTGAATGGGGTCTTGCACGCAATGCAGCTTTTATTGTGGCGCCCCGTTCTTTAACCAAAAACATCAATCTTGATGGTCGATGCTTTTTACATTCCTATGAGTGGGAACAAGACCCCGAAGGAAGTTTCCTGGAAACAATCCTCACTGCACCCATGGTGGTTGCTCAATGGATTAATACCCAGTATTTATTTTCAACCCTCGATAATGTTGCTTACGGCAGTGGCAGCAAAATAACCCACAATGTCACAGGTAAAATAGGCATCATGCAAGGCAATGGCAGTGATTTAATGCATGGACTTCCTTTGCAATCGGTGATGAGAAGTGATCAAACTCCTTACCATCAGACACAACGCCTGTTGGCAGTAGTCCATGCACCCAAAGCTCTCGTCTCAAGCATCATTGAACGTCAAGCGGTTTTAAAAACATTGTTCTTCAATGAGTGGGTTCATCTCATCATCATTGAACCAAGTGATGGTCAAGCCTACAAACTGAATCAAAATGGCACGTGGATTTTAGCTCGCTAATGAGGAGAAAAAAATGAAAGTGATTAAAGTTCAAGAACGAAAGGATATTGGGATTAACCTCCACCCCATGAAAAAAATAGAAATAATCGTTTCTGGTGAGCATGAACAGCTCATCAGCTCGATGATGGAAGAGGCAAAAGTCACAGGGTTTACCTTGTTTCGCAACATCTCAGGTAAAGGCCATAATGGATTTCATGAAGGAAAAATATTATTCAACGACCGAGCGTCACTGATTATGTTTCTTGCCGTAGCTCCGGAGGAAGTCATAGCATCCCTTGCTTTAGGAATGAAAACCTTATTGCAGCAGAATTCGGGGGTGATGTTTGTTTCCGATGTTGATGTAGCTCGAGTGGATTATTTCCACTCAACCACGGGAGCTTAATCATGCATTATCGCAATCAGTCGGTTTTGCTTGCCTCAAAACATGAGAAAGAAAAAGCAATTGCGAAAGTATTTTCTGATAAACTGTCGTGCAAACTGGATGTACACGATTTCGATACTGACCAATTTGGGACCTTTACTGGTGAAATAGCAAGGACATTAAGTCCCTATGATACCTGTATTTTAAAAGCAAGACGTGCTGCAGAGCACTACGGTTATGAATTAGCAGTTGCTAGCGAAGGAAGTTTTGGTCCGCATCCTGCATTTCCCTTTATTCCCAGCGACCATGAAATCATGGTCTTTTTAGATCGCAAAAACAATTGGGTGATTGCAGAGCAATACACAACAACCAAAACAAATTATCGCATGATGACCATTACCCCACAAACAGAGCTTGACGATTTTTTAGAAAAAGCAGGTTTTCCCGAACATGCTCTAACCTTGCAAACCAACAAAGAGAAAACGGTTATTGCCAAAGGAATTAGAGACATTGAGACGCTCAAGACTGCATTATCTCTTGGCTTCCAACAAGAAAAAGAACTCTTTCTTGCAACGGATATGAGAGCCATGATGAATCCATTAAGGATGCAGGCGATTTCTGAACTCGCAGAAAAACTAGCTCATCGAATTCAATGTTGTTGCCCTAATTGTTGCGCTCCTGGTTTTGGGTTTAAAGAAACCTCAGGCAGTCTTCCTTGCAATGAATGCACATCACCCACCTCCTTCTACCTTCACGAAGTTTGGGGCTGTATTCAATGTGATTATCAGGAGACTCACCCAAGAAAAGACGGGTTAGAAGCAGCTGAGCCACAATATTGTGATTATTGTAACCCTTAAAAAAAGTAACCCCATTAGGAGTATATTGAAATGCAAGAAAAACCTTTAGTTGGCATCATTATGGGATCTCAAAGTGATTGGCCAATACTTTCTGAGAGCGCAAAAACATTAGAGGGCTTAAAGATTTCTTTTGAGGCAGAAATTGTATCGGCGCATCGGACACCAGACAAACTCTATGACTATGCGCGAAACGCTGCAGAACGCGGAATACAGATTATTATCGCGGGTGCTGGAGGTGCGGCACATCTTCCAGGAATGATGGCCGCAATAACCAGACTTCCTGTTTTTGGTGTCCCAATACCTTCTTCCTTACTTAATGGCCTGGACTCACTACTTTCCATAGTACAAATGCCAGCAGGTATACCGGTTGGTACATTAGCAGTCGGCAAAGCAGGCGCAATTAATGCAGCACTGTTAGCAGCCGCAATCCTTGCCAACAATAACCCGGAGATTTGCGAACGCTTGAATCAATACCGGGCGCAACAAACCCAAAAGGTTCTTGATAACAATAAACCCCAATTGGAGTCATTATGAAACTCGGTATTTTAGGTGGTGGGCAACTCGCAAAAATGCTAGTTTTGGCTGCCCACTCGTTAGGAATTAATACGGTATGCCTATCACCCGATCCTAGTCCCTGTGTGCGCCATTTAACGCGCCTCATTTCAGCATCATTTGATGACGAGAAAGCACTTACTGCGTTTTGCAATGAAGTCGATTGCGTCACTTTTGAAACAGAAAACATACCCTTGGCTTGTGCTGAGTTCATTGCCAAAAAAGTTCCATTTTATCCCTCTACTAAAGCGCTGCAAATAACTCAAGATCGCTTTTTGGAAAAATCATTTTTAAACTCGTTAAAAATAAAAACAGCTCGTTTTACTGCGATTGAATCGCAAAAGGAACTGCAGGACGCCTTTGTAAGTTGGAATAGCTCTGCCATTTTGAAAACAAGACGATTAGGCTACGATGGCAAAGGACAATATGTTCTTCATGAGTTGTCTGACTTAGCAACAGCCTGGGAATTGATGCAGTCACGTGATTTGATTTTGGAGCAGTTTCTTCCTTTTGAGGAGGAGCTATCGCTTATTGCGGTGAGAAATCAGCAAGAAGAGGTTCAATTTTATCCTCTTATCAGAAATCAACATCATCAGGGCATCCTTCAGTGGTCCGAAGCCCCGTTAGACAATAATTTATTGCAACAAAAAGCCCAAGACATTGCGAGAAAGATTATGGATTCTCTGAGCTATGTCGGCGTTATAACCATCGAATTTTTTAACCATAATGGCGAACTGATAGTCAATGAAATGGCTCCAAGAGTCCATAATTCTGGGCATCTAACCATTGAAGGGGCAATAACCAGTCAGTTTGAAAATCATTTACGTGCGATTTTTTCTCTACCCTTAGGCCTTACGGAGCTTATGAGCAATTGCTTGTTAGTCAACTGCCTTGGCAAGATGTTCCCCATCCAATCATGTCTTGAGATACCGGGTGCCCATTATCATGATTATGGTAAAAAATCTCATCCTAAGCGCAAGGTTGGACACATTACTTTAGTCGATAAAAATCATGAGCGATACCAAGACAGCAAGCTAAAGCTCATCAAAATGCAAAATGAGTACGCCATTGCTGCGGAAATTTTATGACAGGTAAAGTCAATGGGTAAAAATAATTTTCATCGATCAACAAAAAAGTTGCAGAAAAAACTTTGCAATAAGGAGGTGTTACATCAAAAAATTTGATTCGTACTGATAGTAAATGTTTATAAAACCAGGCTTAATTTAAGGACTATTTGAAATGGCTTCAATCAGAAAATAGTCTAATCTTCAGATAAAGTTACAAACTCATAAGGATATTAATATGAAATTAATCAAACAGTTGTTTTTAGTTGCACTCATTTCCCTCTACAGCATCGCAGCAAGTGCAAGCGGTACTATAGTTAACGTTGCTGAAGGTAACAAAGATTTTTCAACTCTTGTTTCCTTACTTAAAAAAACGGGGCTTGTCAGTGCACTTGAGGGTAAAGGACCTTTCACGGTTTTTGCACCGACCAATGAGGCTTTTGCCAGTATTCCAAAAGCTGATTTAGATGCCCTTCTAGCAAATCCTGAGAAGCTGAAGGCTGTTTTACTTTATCACGTCATCAGTGGAGACATTACTTCTGATAAAATTAAGCCAGGAATGGTTAAAACACTGGGCGGACAAGATGTTGATGTAACAGTTAAAGAGGGTAAAGTTTTTGTCAATAATGCAGAGGTTGTCAAAGCTGATGTGAACGCGTCTAATGGCGTGATTCACGTTATCGATCACGTTTTAATTCCTAAAGAGTAGTTGTGTTGAGATGGCACTCATTTTCCTTGAGTGCCATCTCATCAAAAGACCCTCATTTTTAAGCATGCTCATAATAAATCACTATCAAATTATCGTTTGCATGACCTCACTACTTTTAATGAAGTACTCACACGTTCAATTTATCCAGAATAAATGATATATACTATTTAATGAGCGTTTTTCTTAATATTGTAAATTTGCAAGCAAAGGAATATTAATGATTCCTCCTGAAAAACCCAAAAATGAAGCGGAACGTCTAGCAACGCTTTACAAATTGCACATCCTCGATACGGAGAATGAGGAGCGTTTCGATAGGGTAACTCGTATTGCGCGCAAACTTTTTGAAGTCCCTATATCGGCCATATCTTTTCTTGAAGCTGACCGCCAATGGATGAAATCTACTCAAGTGTGAACTTTTGGGGTCAGGCCTTGAATTGTGAATTTTTCAAAACTATAGTCGTAATTTTTTGACTATTTTACTCACACGAGAATAATGCAAGCAAAAATATTCCCCAATTTCTTCACAATTCAAGGCCTGACCCCATTAAGTATTTTCGATTAATCTTGATTTTGTAAACCTATCCTATAAAGTGAAAACATTAACAAAGCCCTCCCCAACAATCTAGATAGTTTTCTTGATGTAACGGATTCTTTTTTAAATTAATTTAGAGCGGAAAATGTATGGACGAAATCAGTTATCATTATGAGGCTGTTGTAACACAAGCCGAGTTGGACTTAGTCGAAAAAGGTCATATCGCAGCCGAAGCAGAACATGGTATTGTTTGTAATTATGCATTATTTTACATTGCAGCTAGAGATAAAAAGAATCGTTTAGTTGGGCTATTAACCGCATACACTGCCTTTGCAGAAATTTACGTGGAAGATCTGTGGGTGCACGCCAATTATCGAAAGCATAAAATTGGGGGCACGCTTCTTGAAACTCTTGAAAATCAGTTCAAAGGCAAGGGTTATAATAATATCAACTTGGTAACCAGTGCATTTCAAGCTCCAGAGTTTTATAAAAAATGCGGCTATGAAGTGGAGTTTGTCCGAGAAAATAAACATAATCCAAAACTAACTAAAACATTTTTTATTAAATATTTAGAGGATGACATTCAACATCAAGGTATTATTTCAAATAATAACCAATGATAAGAATGCCTTTGATAAACGGCTACGTTAGCGTCCAGCGTCAGGCCTTAAATTGTAAAATTTTAAATAGGGACGTCCAATAAATTTCCTTTTAATTTCTTTATCCTGGCAAATGAATAGAAAGTCATACCATTATGAAAAAATCTATCGTTTTAAGTGCTTTAACTTTATTTTCCCAAGCAAATAAGGGATAGAGCACCAACCGATAATGCCCTCTAAAATCAATACAATACCCAATGTGATATAAAAAATCTTTCCCATTCCAAAGATCGCAGCAAGACACAATGCAGCACCAATTATTGTACGGTTAACCCGATCTGTTTTATCTATATTACATGCAAACCTCATTTAAATTCCTTTATTATTTAATTCTAAATTAACTTCAGATCCAGCATCGTTGGTTCCTTTACTTGTTTTCCCTTCTCACTTCTATAACCCCGTAAGGGGTCAGGGCCTTGAATTGTGAATGTTCAAAGCTGTAGTCGTAGTTTTTGACTATTTTACTCACACCAAAATAATGCAAGCAAAAATGTTACCCAATTTCTTCACAACTCAAGGCCTGACCCCATTAAGATGCGTATTTTCGTGAAATGGGCAGTTGGACAATGCAAGCCGATCTTGATATAAGGATACCTTGAGCAATACGCAAAAGATTTTCTCAGTTAAATCTACCAGAAATGATAGCGCATTGGCCTAAGGTTGCAGATTATTTAATTAGAAATCACAACTTTTATGATAAGTTAGAGAACATATTTTTTGAAGATATATTGGATCTTCAATTTTCATCATGCAAAATGTAACGTAGGCTATAGATACATTTTGTAAAAAGAGATGTCGTTAATTATTAACAAAAAAAATTTATTCAATTATCCCGTCAGTTAGCGAATCATTTTGAAGTTCTTCGATCCACTCTACGCTTGCGAATTACTGATGACCAGGCGTTGGTTAGCGATGTTTGCCCTTTCTCTTATACTATCTTATCTAGCCTTCAGGCCGCTTATATTTTGGAAAGCCCTAAAATTGACAAATTAAATAATAGATTGCACAATGTATGCTCTAAGCCCTCCTTGCTAAAAAACTCATGGAAATTTCTCCGCTATATCAATCAAAACTAAATAACTTCAAATCAACACCCAAATTAGATACTCCCTTGCGATTGATCGCACGAGGGATCCATTATGGACATATTACTGGTGAGGACGCTGAATTGCGGGAATTTATTCTTGCTCATATTACCAATCCCACTGATATTGAAGCCATTAATCAAACTGATGATTACAAAGCTTGTACCGTCATTGCGGAATTATTTGGTCTTTTACCAAGATCTATTTTGGAGCAATCGGAGGAAAATAAAAGAAGTATTCTCCTTGCCTTTCGTATTTTTTTTGAAAAAAACCCGCTATCTATTATAAAGTCAATTCCGTATAAAAATGAACATGGTGATACTGATTGGACATCCTCCGCTCTGGAAAAAATAGGCGAAGTTCCTGAATTATTACAAGAACTTATCCAGGAACTGTCTTTTTTTATTAGCGAATATGCGAGCAATCTTAGCGAGTTCGAGTTACGCACATTGGTTGCAGCGATACATGAAAATCAAGTGCTCAGGGAATTAATAATAAATTCAGGCACGTTTAATTCCCCGCATTTTCAGAGAAATACTTTAAGCGAAGAAGAACTAGCAAACTCACTCAAAATTTACTGGCATCCTGAACAAAAAGGAAATGCAGCCTATTTTTATCAGGATTTTCCTGAGCTTGAATTGTGGCGTCTCTTTATGGATGGTTATCAACAAAAGAAGGGTTGGGCTAATTATGAGGCGCAGGAAAGGGGCTGTATTAATCAATTATATCAAGCCTGGCTGTATACTAAAGAAACCATCACAGAACCATTAACCCCTGAGTACTTTAAGAAACTACACTCTATTTGTGCGAAAGGTATTATTGGGGATAAAACGGAAGGGATTTATCGAAAATATAGACCTAGCTATGGACTGTCATTGAGGACTTTAACTTTTCTTGGCTATATAGAGAACCTAACGCAGTTTAAAGACTTATGCACATTAGAAAAGCAGGCTCCCTTGAGTTTTGATGGAGTAAGTTCTATAAAAACGGAGGACTTAGATACTGTCATTCAACGAATGATAGAAGAGTATGAAACAACGGCCTCTACCCAAACTGAAAACCCGCAAGCTTTATTACATGCGATCATTATGTTTTGCAAGAAATTAGAACTGATTCATCCTTTTAGTGATTGCAATGGAAGATTGTTTTGCAATCTCCTTTTAAATCGAGAATTGGTGCGACATGGATTTTCTCCAACCCTTCTGGATAATCCCAATATGATTGAAGGTTTTACTATCAAAGAGTCAATGTCTGAGCTAATTCGTGGAATGGATAGTTTTCAACGTTTAAAGACTGATGGATTATTCAAATCAGGAATGAAAACAATTGATTTAATTAAAACTCAAATCTATCCAATTCCGGATGTGTGGAATAGGTATCAACTATCTCAAAGTACTCCTCAAAATACGGGGGCACTTCTTGGGAAACAGGGAATTTTTGCTACTTCATTGGAGAAACAGGTTTGTGCAGATAGCGAACCCTTAAATCATGGAGTTGAGATTTAGAAAGGTTCCCTGAGTTTTCGGGAACTTTTCCCTCTTGCCTCCTATTTCTATTAGTAATCTATACGAAACTTGATAATTTTAAATGTACCCTGGGGAAGGAGCCTGGTTTAACCAAAGTAAACCAGGTAAGCATTTAACTTGTTTAGGGTCCTGAGAAAGTTGCGGTTTTCACCTCGGTTGTGAGTTTCCCCTCAACCGCTTCCTTAAAGGGGGTTCTTATTTTAAAGTACCCTATCGAACTTACTGAGGGTATTTCTGTGGATTTACTCTTTTGTACTTGAGATTTAAACTCTTCCATCGTCACTAATGGACATAAATGAATAGGGCTCGCTAAATCAAAAACAGAAGCGTTTAGCTCAACGATTATTGAATGCATCTAATACAACTATTTGTTGCTATAGCTGAATAGCTGAGTGATCGTTCAGGAGCGTTCAGGGTCAGGCCTTGAATTGTGAATTTTCAAAACTATAGCATTCTAATCGTCAATAGATTCATCAATCTTCAATTGAAATTCACAATTCAAGGCCTGACCCCATTAAGCGTTGTTGATATTTCTTTACAGAAAAACTCAAGCTGCTAGAATCCGCAAAAAAAAGTGATATGTCGCGGAAAATTATGTAAGCCACGGTTATGATGAGGTGAAGAATGCTGGGCATGGAGAAAGTGGCGAAAAAATTTAGAGCCAAAAAAGCCGAAAAAAAGCAAGGCAAAATTAAAGGGTTCTTGAAAAGTTTAATAGAGATTCCTGTTAAAGAAAAGGACGCATTACAAGACCCCGCTGGAATACATCAAGTAGAACAAGTTACGGAAGTTCAGGATTTTGTTGAACAAAAATCAATAGAAGATACTTTTGCAAGCAGAGAGCAAACGCGTTCGAGGGCTCAGTCAAATCCAGACTGGAAAAGACTGAGAGAGCTCGGTTATGGTACACGTTCCATCGATAAATTTTTTATGGGCCCAGCGCTACAATTGGAATCAAATAATACGGACGGAAACGAACAAGATCCCCAGTGGCAAGATTTAGAAACAGACTCTGAAAGAAAAATATCTAAAACTGGAAATAATAGACACAGTTATCCAGATACCTCTATTACCTCTTCTGATACCAGCAATGAGGGTAGTCTTAGCTCTAGCCCTATAGCACTTTTTCAAGAAGTATTTGCGCTGGATCTTGAAGAGCATCTTGATCAACCCATGCATCCAGAAAAACGATCAGAAAAAGAAAGGGTTAACTTTAATCTTAGCCCTCTTCAACTGGATCAATTAGAGCTCAGAGAGCATGATTTTGTTCGCAAAAAAACCCCAAGATACCTTAGCCAACAAGTTGTTCAAAATCGGTCTAAAATTTCCGCAGAGTATTCTACTTTACCTCAAACAGATGAAAAGAAAAAATCAAAATTTGATTCATTCCCTTTTAGGCGTTCAAACTCCAGAATTAAAAAATCTCGTGAACGAAAAGATGTATTAACAATTGGCATCGATGATATTGATCCGTTTACAAGTTCATCTGAATCAATAACTACTAATTCGGATTCATCAGATTATGAGAGCGAATACTGGAGTAAAGAAGATAGAGAAGAAGAAATAAAGCGTAAAAAAATTTCCCGAACTGATAAATTCAAATCACAAACTTTACCAGCGTCTCATGAAAGAGAAGCAAACTTATTAGATAATCCTGATGTACCTCGGGTTGATAGTGCCGATATAGAGGGTTCTGATATTACAAATGGTCCTCAACATCAAGATGCACAAACTGATTTTTCCGGTTTAACTGGAGACGAAAGTGCTGCGACAGATTGTTCTGAAATAACAGAAAGCTTGACAACTCCAAGAGTTGAATTTGATAAGCAATTGGACGAGGGAGCCAATGGACGAAGACCACTTAAATCTGTAGTATCAAGTAGAGTGGTGGTTTTAACCCCTCGTAAAGGCTCGCTTGCATCTCCTGGCTTCCATAAACCTGATGAAAAACTGGTGAAAAAGTCTAACATAAAAATAAATTATCCGGGACAAGGAATATTTGGAGCAAAGCAGCAGGATGTAATCTCAGACGAGAATGAATTTGCACTCACAGGGTCAGGCCTTGAATTGTGAATTTTCAAAAATATAGTCGTAATTTTTTGACTATTTTACTCTCACTAGAATAATGCAAGCATAATTATTCCCCAATTTATTCACAATTCAAGGCCTGACCCCATTAAGTATTGATCCGTAAAACATAGATCAGGGGCAGAATCGATTGAAAAATCAAAATAATAAATTAGTTTCGACTTAATCTAAGACAAGTACTTGAAAAAGTAAAACACCTGTAGGGTCAGGTGTGTAATATTAGCTTCAAAATTTGCAAAATTGAAAAGATCGATTTGAAATTTTATCCGACGCCGATAATGATCAATATTAAAGCACATATCAGCTCAGAGAAAATTGACATGAGTAATTTCAACAATCTAAAATCCCCAACCCATACTCAATGAATAGAAAAAGCATCGAGCTAACACGCATATCTTATGAGGAAGAAATATGCCTTTTACACCCCCTAATTTTTTTAAACTCATGTCATCTACCCATGGATTAACCCTAATTTTCACTAACAAAATGAACTTGCCATTTTTCAATTTGTTACGCGAATCCTCTGCAATTAGTTTTGTTGAAGATCTTGCTGCAAAATTAGAAATAGAGCGCGAACAAGTTGAAAAAGAAATAGATGCATGGTCTAAGATCCTATCAAGAGAACAGCCTGATTTTGCTAAATGCTCCATAGAGGCTCTCGATGCGCATATAATTAAAAATATATCTCCCAGCCCAGTAAGAGAAAAAATACTTGATTTGTTACATACTGGCTGGATAAAAGACAATTTTTCCACATTTAATCATTCCAGCTTTTTAGCAAACATGAAAATGTGCCTGATGCAGACAGCAAGTTGGATTATTTGCGGAGGCTATGTCTTATTATTACAATCTGAGGGTATAGAGAAATTAAAAAAATGTATTCCTCAAACTTTGGGTATAAACGCTATGGAAGAAAAATTAACTAATGAAGATAAATTTTTCGGAATACTCTTTCTTCAGCAATTCATTGATAATAATCCGCACGTAGAATTGAATTGTGATTTCTTTCTTGGAAAAGATAGAATGATGTTTGCACTTGCCCAGCAACAAGAAGCACTGAGTGAAAATCGTCATGCAATTGACCGAATAGCATCGTGGGGTAGTTTGAGAACATAAAATATTGTATATAAAATGAGTAAAATTGACGTGTTCAAACAGTATCATTCTGCATAAAAACGATGCAAATGGATGGCAAAGTAAGCCAATAATGGGGCGTGTTATCTCAATTAACTATTGCAGCATGATTAGTTTTCGAGACTTTCAGGCATTACCTTAAAACTCTGGGATTTTTTTGGACTTTTGGGGTGCATTAAGACAAATAATTCATCGTGAAATATAACATGTACCAACACACTCACGGGGTCAGGCCTTGAATTGTGAATTTTCAAAACTATAGTCGTAGTTTTTTGACTATTTTACTCACACTAGAATAATGCAAGCATAAATATTCCCTAATTTATTCACAATTCAAGGCCTGACCCCATTAAGTTGCGCAATTTGCTTTTTTCACAGGCTTACGGGTATCAGAGCTAATCGGCCTGAGATGGGAAGACGTGGATTGGCAAAATCAAATCATTCATGTTGAAGAAACAATTGTTGCAAAAGAAGCAAAAGGGCCAAAAACGGAAGCAGGGGTTCGAGATGTGCTATTATTACCCCCAGCATTAGAAGCATTAGAACAACAAAAGCAATATACTTTTTCTTTAAAAGGAAGAGTATTTCATAATCCACAAACGAATAAACCTTGGGAAACATCGCAGCAAATTCGCCGTACCCAATGGATGCATGTTTTAAAAAGAGCTGGTATTCGCTATCGTAACACCTACCAAACCCGCCACACATATGCATCTATGATGTTATCCCAAGGGGAAAACATTATGTGGGTATCTAAGCAACTAGGTCATGTTGATGTTGAAATGGTTATTAAGACTTATGGTCGATGGATACCAGATAGTTCTTCACAATCAGGATACCGCCCAGTTCACGATTGGGGTAGTCATTTAGGATGAATGTTTTTCGTATAACCTTTATTTTAAAAGCGGGCTTGTAGAAGCAATTATAATTTAATTACTTTTTTTTCTTTACTGTTTCCACAATCGCTGTGGACTTTCGTCGTTCTGCTACTTTTACAGGTATAAATTGACCTGTTTTAGCATCGCGACCTCTTTTATAAGAATTGGACATGAGTCACCTCTTACAGAAGAATGCGTTCAAGCGCATTGCTCAACAATAGCCCAATTGCTACTGCCTGCTGCTTTCAGAGAATTGAGCAAAAAGAACTACAAGCCCAATTTAATTATAAGATATATTTATGTGGTTATTTTTAGAGTTGGTGCCGCTATGGTGCCGCAACTTGAAGATTAGTTAATTTAATCCAGATAAATCAATAGGTTATATGGTGGAGGCGGCGGGAATCGAACCCGCGTCCGCAAATCCTCTGCCTTCAGCTCTACATGCGTAGCCATGTCTTTTGATTTAACTGTGCATTCTCCGACGGGCAGGATACTACACAGCGATTCCCTGAATTTCGCATCTTAATACGGGATGGATTAAGACACTAGCTTATCTCTTATGACCGTTGATTCGATACCGATAAGCGGGCTCGGTCGAACGGGATACTGGGTTTATTGGCCAGTACACAGTGATGGTTCATCTAAAGTGCTTATTAGGCAGCGATAGCTTCCCCACCAGCAAAGTTTTCATCGTTTGCATTTATATTTAGTTGAGTCTGATTTACGAGAGTTCTCATTCTCGGCATGCACCTCTGGTTTTGCAACCCACGTCGAAGCCAGGTCGCCCCCCAATCTGTACATTTTAAGTATAACATAAAATGGTCGCAGATGAGCAGCCTTTCTTGTGAAAATTCATTTGGATTTAGAAAGGCACCTGGGCTACAGCCTCGCTTTCGCCCAGTGTCTCATTACCCATGAATACCATTGTGACGTAGCAAAGCATCCACCGTTGCAGGACGTCCTCTGAACTCTTGATAAGCCTCAGCGGCTTTCTTCGAACTGCCTGCTTCCAATATATAATGCAAGAAATCATGTCCTGTTTTGGAGTTTAATACGCCTTCTTCTTCAAAACGGGAAAAAGCATCGCTGGATAAAACTTCGGCCCAACTGTAACTGTAGTAGCCTGCAGCATATCCACCACCAAAGATATGACTAAAGCTCTGGGGAAAACGATTGTAAGGAACCACAGGGACCACACAGGTTTTAGAACGTACATCCGCCAGAATGTCATCAACCAATGATTTACGATTCGGAACATATTCCTGATGAATACGAAAATCAAATACTGAAAACTCCATCTGCCGTAACATTGCCATAGCGGATTGGAAATTTTTGGCGGCGATCAGACGTTCAAAAAGTGAATCAGGGAGTGGCTCCCCAGTATCCACATGTGCAGTTAAAGCAGCCAAACCGCTTTTCTCCCAACACCAGTTTTCAAAAAATTGGCTGGGTAATTCCACCGCATCCCATTCCACGCCATTAATACCTGAGGCACCGAGATAATCGACCTGAGTTAAAATGTGGTGCAAGCAATGGCCAAATTCGTGGAATAAAGTCACCACCTCTTCGTGGGAAAGCATCGCAGGCTTATTGGCTGATGCCTTAGCAAAATTACAGGTCAATGTCGCAATGGGTAACTGTAGGGTACCATCTTCCAACCTTCTGCGGCTTTGCAATGAATCCATCCATGCACCGCTGTGCTTATTGGATCTGGCAAACAAATCGGTAAACACATAACCACGAACATTGTTGTGTTCATCGACAACACAATAGCATTGTACGTCTTTATGCCATATATCAACGCCTTTTATTTCTTCAATCGACATCCCGTAAAGCTTTTTAACTAAATCAAATAGTCCCTGCATGACTTTCGGTTGAGGGAAATAGGGACGCAAATCTTCCTGTGATAGAGTAAATAAAGCTTGTCTTCGTTTTTCAGACAAATACCCTATATCCCAAGGCTTGACCGGATTAAGCTGATATTTTTCTGCGGCAAATTGTTCCAACTGTTTAAACTCACTAGTTGCCTGGGTATGTATTCTGGCAACCAAATCGTCCATAAAATCGCGCACTTGCTGGGTTGAGTCGGCCATTTTTGTTGCGATTGATAGTTCTGCATAATTATTGAAACCCAAGAGTTTGGCCTTTTCATCCCGTAATGCCAAAATTTCCTGAATCAAGGGTGTATTATCATAAGTACCCGCGTGAGGGCCTTGATCTGAGGCTCTGGTAATATACGCCTGGTACATTTCTTCTCGTAAGGCGCGATCTTCCGCATACGTCATCACCGCTTGATAACAGGGGTACTCCAGGGTCAGCACATGTCCTTCCAGACCTTTTTCTGCGGCAACTTCTTTAGCAGTATGTAACGCATGCTCTGGTAGTCCTGCCAAACGCGCAGGATCTTTAATATGTAAGGTAAATGCTTGGGTTGCATCCAAAATATTGTGTTCAAATTGATTGGTCAGATCGTCCAGACGTGTCTGGATTGCTTCAAATCGATTTTTATGTTCTTTATCCAAAGCAACGCCGGATAATTCAAAATCCCGCAAACTATCCGCAATTATTTTTTGCTGCACTGGATTCAAAGAATGGAGATCGATTGATTTAATGGCTTCATACAAGTCATGGTTATGACCCATTGCCGATTCATAAGCTGAGAGTAATGGCAAACAGGCATCATAGCATTGACGCAACTCAGGGGAGTCCATCACGCCATGCAAATGAGACAGCGGAGACCAAAAACGCTCCAGCTCATCAGCCATATCATCTAAAGGGTACATTAAATTGTCCCAGGTATAATGAGGATTTTCTTTGAGCAAACGTTCCACCTGCTCCAAATGCTTTTTTAATATGGCATCAAGATGCGATTGAAAGTGATTCACATCAAGATGGCTAAATTGGGGTAATCCGACTGGCGCTGACATGCTTTACCTTTGAAAATTAATACAAGACCTAAAGCATAACATTCAATTAATAAAGGCTCTATACCCCAAATGAGATCATTGATGGAGGTGAAGGTCGTGCAGCGAGGACTCTCTATTTTCTAGCACGGTGCATCAGAGGAGATTCCTCCCTGCACTCGGGATGACGGCCGATTATTGTAGGCAGCAAGAGGTCTCATCGAGTTGCATCTCGTCTTCTTCCTTAGAAATATTCTCTAACTCTACAATTGCTGGCTCTTTATTGCCAAAAAATCCGAACTTTGACAATGCGGATGAACGATCTAGGGTATCTTTGGGGCGACTCTCATTAATCGCGTCGGTTAGAGCAAAATTAACAAAACAAATCACCACCAGGGCAATGGCACCAAGCACAGCAATAATGGGATTTGCTGCAAAAATGGGAAGCGCGCAACACATAGCCAGGAAAATGAGCGCGGTCGTCGTTAAATGAGAGCCAAGTCGAAATTGCTCAAAGGCAATTTGATTGTCTATTGCTTTAAGATGCTCGTTTATTGCTCTTTGCTCATTTATATCTGAGGTCGTACTTAACATGGTTGTATATTGCGACCGTAGCTCAAATAAACGACTCAACTCAATATACGCACGAGTCAATGACATGATGATATCAAAAGCAAAAGCAGCAAGGGACACATAAAAAGCAAATGGCGCCAAGGCGCCCACTAAATAATAACAATTAATAAATCCGGCGCTAAACCAAACAATATCATTCCCTAATTCAAACCACCGACGTTTTATTTGAGCATTGAAACGAACAGACCAACCTAAAGATTCCTCTTCCTCCTCCATCCACCAACCAGGCACCGTATGTTTGAACACCACGAAGAAGTTGACCAACAAACGGGGTAGAAAGAAAATCCATGCTATTTGCGCAAGAATAGGGTCCAGAACATTATCCATTACACTGACAAAATGAAGGTATGACTCTGATTTGGATATCCGGGAGATAAAATCTAAAGCACGTTTCGAACGTGTGAATAACAATCGAAACGGATTTGCTTCGACCGTCATATTGCGTATTTCTTGAGTAAATGAAAACTCATCTACAGTTTTAGGTTTTTTAAGAAAATTGGGTATTAGCTGTGCGAGTAATTCACGATACAAATTTTGTTGCTGACGTAACCTTACCACTTCTCTTGGTACAATCAAATAGTGCGCGTAGATATGTTCCAAAAGTTCAGCCATCATCAATGCGGCAATCAGCAGCTCTTTGAGTTCCTCTCGATCGATCGGCTTCTCAGAGTCAAACTTGGCTTTTAGTTGTTGTCCCAAAAGACTGTATTCTAGGTTCAATACCAAATGAAGAGGGACTATCTTACGATAAAAATCAGGACCTAACTTTTTAATGCTTTCTGTGAAGTTCCAATTCACAGGATTTTGTACAGCCTGTGAGAAAGGGAGCTCAGAGAAAGTTTCTGCTAAAAAAGTTTCATGTAAATGTCGAATAAGTGGGGTCATGATGTCCTAAAATGAATTTTGGGATATCAAATGAACAATCTTATACTGCTCATTTGCTTATTGTCTATTAATAACTTCAAAAGTAAAAAAATCGGTCTGATTATATATAAATCTATACAAAAAGAAAATTTATGAACATGAGTCCTACTGGTTGTTGTTTTAGTGAATCGATTAAGCACGCCTGGATTCGTTTTTTATCAGCCCAAAAATATCCATGATCTATCTTATCGATCTATAATATAGTTACACAAATTTATCGTTTTAGCATGCTCATTAAACACGAAAATAGGACAAAATTAAGTCTTTTTGCAAAATAATGATCAAAAATGCACTTATTTTCTTGCTGATTCATGTCTTCTGAGCGACAATATCACACCGAGTTAAGCACGAAGAGTACCCATGAATCTTTCCAAAGAATTAGCTAATGCCATTCGCATTTTAAGTGTAGATGCCGTAGAACAAGCTCAATCAGGACATCCAGGAATGCCTTTAGGCATGGCAGACATAGCCACCGTTTTATGGAAGAAGTTTTTAAAACACAATCCCCAAAATCCTCATTGGTTTAATCGCGATCGTTTTGTATTGTCCAATGGGCATGGTTCCATGCTGCTTTATTCATTACTTCACCTCACCGGTTATAAGCTTTCTTTGGAAGACTTGAAGCAGTTCCGTCAATTAAATTCGAAAACCCCTGGACACCCAGAATTCGGCCATACGCCTGGAGTAGAAACGACTACAGGTCCTTTAGGACAAGGTTTGGCAAATGCTGTAGGCATGGCTTTGGCAGAGCGGGTGCTCGCAACACACTTTAATCGCGATAATTTTAATCTCGTGGATCACTATACCTATACTTTTACTGGCGATGGATGCCTTATGGAAGGCATTTCGCACGAAGCGTGTTCGCTCGCAGGTACTTTAGGTTTAGGAAAGCTCATCGTTTTCTATGACGACAATGGCATTTCAATTGATGGGAAAGTTGAATCCTGGTTCACTGATAATACAGCCCAACGTTTTAAAGCCTATCATTGGCAAGTTATCGAGGGGGTAGACGGCCATGATATGGATGCTATTGAGCAAGCCATTCTTGAAGCACAGGCCAATACCACACAACCCACACTGATTATCTGCAAAACCGTAATTGGACTAGGTTCCTCGGTAGCAGGAAGTGAAAAAGCTCATGGATCTGCGCTGGGTGCAAAAGACGTTGCCAATGTTCGTGAATTTTTTAACTGGAACTACGAGCCTTTTGTCATCCCTGATACCATTTATCAGCAGTGGAATCATATAGAACAAGGGGAAAAAGAAGAGCAACAATGGCTCATGCAACTGAATCAATACCAGCAAAAATATCCTCAAGACCACTATGAATTGTTACGTCGCATCAATGGCGATCTGCCTGATGATTGGCAAAGTTACAGCGATGCATTTCTTGAGCAGTGCCGCAGCAATGATAAAGCCATTGCCACCCGTAAATCATCACAACAATGCATTGAACATTTTGCTCGCTTACTGCCTGAAATGCTCGGTGGTTCAGCAGACTTAACTGGATCCAACAATACAGATTGGTCCGGCACCAAAGCCATCACTGCCGAAGACTTTTCCGGTAATTACCTATATTATGGCGTACGCGAATTCGGTATGGCCGCAATAATGAATGGCCTGGCAGTCCATGGTGGATTTATTCCTTATGGTGGAACATTCCTTGTTTTTGCCGACTATGCACGTAATGCCATACGTTTAAGTGCCTTAATGCAGCAACGCATTATTTATGTCTTTACTCATGATTCAATTGGGTTAGGTGAAGATGGTCCAACCCATCAACCAGTAGAACATGCGTCCATGCTTCGTATGACTCCAGGTATGAGTGTTTGGCGTCCCGCAGATTTAATGGAAACAGCCGTTGCATGGAAACTCGCTTTGGAGCATCATAATGGGCCGACATCCTTGCTGCTTTCAAGGCAAAATCTTCCTGCATTGCCTCATGGAGCAACAGCGGCTGAGTTAATTATAAAAGGAGGTTATATCATTCTGGATTGTGATGGAACTCCTGATGCCATCTTAATCGGAACAGGCTCGGAGGTTCAACTAGCACTTGCTGCTGCGGAGCAGGTGAAAACACGAGGATTTAAGGTGAGAGTAGTCTCTATGCCTTGTGCGGAACGATTCTTGGAGCAAGATCAAAGTTATAAAGAACATGTTTTGCCTCAAAATATTCAAACCCGCATCGCAATTGAAGCGGCCAGTTCTGCTTATTGGTATCAATTTGTTGGTTTACAAGGTGCAGTCATCGGCCTGGATCGTTTTGGCGTATCTGCCCCTGCTGCCCAAGCCTATCAATATTTGGGTATTACTGTAGAGCGAATAATTAAGACATTGGAAACATTGGTAGTAAAAAATAAAATATGATTAATAAATTTGTAGTCTAGATAAAGCAAAGAAGCATGCCCTCCCCCACTTATGGGAGAGGGGTTGAGTGAGGGTTCACATAACCGCAATTAAAAACCCTCATCAGCCCTACGGAGATCCCTTCTTCCCATGGGGAGAGGGGATTGCTGAGCTTCATGGCGGTAAAGCTACGAATTAGATACTTAACTTGAGATAAAGGGTCTGCTTACCATTTGCTAGATTGTAAACAGACGCCACTAAAATTGGAGAGAAGTAATATGACAATACGTGTCGCGATTAACGGCTACGGTCGCATTGGCCGTTGTATCTTAAGAGCAATTTTTGAATCAAAAAAACAAAATGAATTTGAAATTGTTGCAATCAATGATTTATCTGCGATTGATACTACAGCACATTTGACCCGTTATGATACAACACATGGTCGTTTCGCATCCGATGTAAGTGTTGAAGGTGACATGCTTGTTATCGATGGTCATGCGATTAAAATCATTGCCGAACGCAATCCCCTGAATTTGCCGTGGAAACAGTTGAACATTGATTTAGTTTTAGAGTGCACCGGCTTTTTTACCGAGCGCGAAAAAGCGATGCAACATATTACTGCTGGTGCAAAAAAAGTATTGATTTCTGCCCCAGGAAAAAATGTGGATGCGACCATAGTTTATGGAGTAAACCACCATAAACTCAAAGCCTCTGATCTCATCGTTTCCAATGCTTCATGCACCACAAATTGTTTAGCTCCAGTTGTGAAACCATTAAACGATGCTTTAGGCATTGAAGCAGGTTTATTAAATACCGTGCATGCCTACACCAATGATCAAATGCTTTTAGATGGAAGCCATGAAGATCTACGTCGTGCTCGTGCAGCAGCCCACTCCATTATTCCAACCAAAACAGGTGCCGCAGCAGCAGTAGGATTGGTATTACCTGAATTAGCAGGAAAACTGGATGGTTTTGCGATGCGTGTTCCAGTTCTTAACGTGTCTGTTATTGATTTAACTTTTACAGCAAAACGTGAAACCACTGCAAAAGAAGTCAACGATATTGTACGCCAAGCAAAAAGTAGCATCTTACAAATTAATGATGATCCTTTAGTTTCCTGTGATTTTAATCATAATCCTGCATCAGCTATTTTTGACACTACTCAAACTAAAGTATTTGGTAACCTTGTTAAAATTGTAGCCTGGTATGACAATGAATGGGGCTTTTCTAATCGTATGCTTGATACAGCTCAGCAAATGATGAGTTGCTAGAACCCCTGTTTGGAGATAACTGATGAATCTGATACAAATGCGGGATATAGACCTGTCAGGAAAGCGGGTGCTGATTCGTGAAGATCTGAATGTTCCAATCAAAGAGGGGATTATTACCAGTGACCAACGATTACAGGCAGCGCTTCCTACGCTTAAAGCTGCTTTAGATGCTGGTGCTGCAGTTATCGTCTTATCTCATTTGGGACGTCCTGAAGAAGGAAAATTCGAACGACGTTTTTCGATGGCGCCCATTGCAGAATATATGCAGGACCATTTAGATTATCCTGTTCGTTTCGTAAGTGATTACCTCAATGGCGTGGAAGTCAAACCAGGTGAATTAGTCGTTTGCGAAAACGTACGCTTTAATGTTGGCGAAAAAAGCAATGAAGAACAGCTGGCAAGGAAACTTGCCAATCTATGTGATGTTTTTGTCATGGATGCTTTTGGAACAGCGCACCGAGCGCAAGCCTCGACTTACGGTGTCGCTCAATATGCACCGATTGCAGTGGCAGGCCCCTTATTAGTAAGGGAACTGGATGCTTTGAACAAGGCACTTGCCGCCCCCAAAAAACCCATTGTGGCAATTGTCGGTGGCGCCAAAGTTTCCACGAAACTCAGTTTGTTACGCCAATTAGTCACTCTCGTTGATTATTTAATCCCTGGAGGTGGAATTGCCAATACATTCCTTAAAGCCCAGGGATTTGAAATTGGTGTTTCTCTTTATGAACAGAATTTATTGGATGAAGCACGTGAAATTCTCCAACTGGCTAAAGAGAAAGGCTGCCATATCCCCTTACCAACTGATGTGGTAGTCGGCAAATCCTTTAGTGAACATTGCCCAGCCTATAATAAATCACTGCAAAATGTCGCTACAGACGACATGATTCTCGATATTGGTCCGATGACCGTCAGTGAGTACGTTGATATTATTAATCAAGCTAAAACTATCATTTGGAATGGTCCTGTTGGAGTTTTTGAATTTGCACAGTTTGCTTATGGAACCCGCGCCTTAGCTATTGCTATTGCTGAAAGCGATGCCTTTTCAATTGCCGGTGGTGGCGATACGCTTGCAGCAATCGATCTCTATGATTTAAACCAGCAAATTTCTTATGTTTCCACAGGGGGTGGGGCGTTTCTTGAGTGTTTGGAAGGAAAGACCTTGCCAGCTGTTGCCATTTTGCAGGAGCGTGCACAAGATGTTAAGACAAACTAAAATTGTTGCCACATTAGGACCATCCAGTAGCGACCCAATCACACTCCGAGCCATGTTAACCGCTGGTGTTGACGTGGTACGCATTAACTTCTCCCATGCCGATACCTCTGCATTGCAGCTTATTGCCCTGGTTCGAGGAATTGCGGAAGAGTTGAATTGCCCCGTGGCAGTCATGGCCGATTTGCAAGGGCCCAAAATTCGCATTGGCCGTTTCCAAAATAAATCGATCTCCTTGATTGAAGGTCAAGCCTTCACTTTGGATTGCGATGCCCCAGAACTCTTAGGTAATAATAATGAAGTATCTGTAGCTTATCCAAGTCTAGCTCGGGAACTTGCCCCAGGAGATCATTTATTGCTTAATGATGGCTTGATTGAATTAGAAGTCAAAACCATTTCTGGCTCTAAAATTCACTGTATCGTCATTGAAGGGGGTATTCTGAGTGATCTTAAAGGATTAAACAGAAAAGGCGGTGGCCTGGCAGCCAGAACCATGACGGATAAAGACAAACGTGATTTACATACAGCCATTGAAGCGGAGGTAGATTACATCAGTTTGTCCTTTGTAAAAGATGCCGAAGACATTCGCCATACCCGTGCCCTCATCACTGAATTCGGTAAAAAAATACCGATTATCGCAAAAATCGAACGGACAGAGGCGCTGGAATTCCTCACTGAAATTATTCAGGAAGCCGATGCAATCATGGTTGCACGAGGTGATCTAGGCGTTGAAGTAGGTGCGGCAGAAGTCCCTGCCATTCAAAAACATATTATTGGTGAAGCCCGTAGATTGGATAAAGTGGTCATCACTGCAACACAAATGATGGAATCGATGATTAGCCATCCTCAACCCACTCGTGCCGAAGTTTCTGATGTTGCTAATGCCATATTGGATGGAACTGATGCGGTGATGTTGTCTGCAGAAACTGCCAGTGGTCAATTCCCCGTAAAAGTTCTCGCTATGGTCAATAAGATCTGCCTCAGTGCTGAGAAGCATGCGAATTTTTACTATCATAGTAACGAGGAAACCTATCATTACCAACGTGCCGATCAAGCAATTGCGATGGCAACAATGCATGCGGCGAATCATTTCCCTATCCAAGCCATTATTACTTTGACTGAATCAGGCGATACCGCATTATGGATATCAAGACAACAAAGCGCCGTTCCTATTATTGCCGTATCTGCGAATAAGAGAACTATAGGTCGCTTATGTCTTGTTCATAATGTGTTCCCAGTGTTTATGGATTACCATCAATTCGCTTCTGAAACCTTGAATCAACAAGTACTTGCAGAGTTAATCAAGTTAGGCCATCTGGAGAAAGAACACTTTGTATTATTAACACGTGGTCGAGTAATTGGTTCAGCAGGCGGTACAAACAGTATGGAGATTATTCGGGTTTAGAGATTATAATAAATAAAATTTTGCGGGTGTAGTTCAATGGTAGAACCTCAGCTTCCCAAGCTGATGGCGTGGGTTCGATTCCCATCACCCGCTCATTAAGGTGTACTGATGATACTCGTGTGTCATTGGTACTTTTTGATGCAACAATCAAACCTTGTTTGTTCCGTTTGCCGCGTGTATCATAAAGTGTTTTTAATTCGCCACAGCCACCCCAAGTAATAACATAAGGAATTGTTATGAGCTATTTAACTCAAATTCACTAGGTTTAAGTGCTTTCTCTTTATTTCCAGATCCTGTTTTAAAACACACACCAACCACGAACTGCCTTATCGTTTGCGGTAGATTGTCTCCTTATGATCTGAAAAAATTGATTACTTTAAGAATTTTGTAAGCCCCAATCGACGTGACTCATTTGTTAAGGATAATTATGAAAATAACATCATTATTTTTATTTCTCACATCATATTTTTTATGCAGTAGTGCTTATTGTGAAGAAGGCTATTGGGATGTTTTAAAAATAGAAAAAGTTCAGCAAGACAATAAATTTTCTTCAGAAGAGCGCAAGTTACGGGCCCGTGTGCAAATGGTATATCAAAATTACAGCCAAGCGCATCCGAATTGCAATTACCAAGCAAATCCTAATGTCTATGTTTATCCAGCAACAACTTATATCCTCTCCAATCCTTATATTCCAACGGGTAAAGAGCGCATGGCCTTTAAATTTAAGATTAGAAATTTTGTAATCGACAGTCCGCCAAGTGATCAGGTTAATGATCCCTACTGTGGCAAAGTCAGCATCAAATGTGCCTCTTATGATGAGCCGTTTCTCAAGTTCAACTATTATTGCGAACGCATTCATGACGGGAAGGTATCCGATCCGGCACGATTATCTGATCCGAGATATAATAAATACCTAGCCTATCAGACAATTTATAATCTGACAGTCATGCCTACAGCACTGAAAAACTTTGGCCTGCTGCAACAATTTTATCCTTTAGAGTCATTCCCTCCCTATTCCAGCGCACAAACCCCTAATCCAGATTATGAATATCCAGCCGTAGTCTACTCTACTTTTAACTATCCAGATCCAACAGTCCCTCCCTCACCCAATTACAGTAACGGCAACTATGGTTTCTTATTCCTGGGTTCAGCAGAAAATTTAAAGTCTTTATGTTATTCAATTAAGCGTTCTAATTTATCATTAGAAGATGCGGGCGTTCGTATTAACGAGTTTTTCGGATTACCACCAGACTCCCCGGACGTACAACGCGCATTTACTTTTTTCAAATTAAGAAATAATCCGCACCTTTCTGGGGTACAAGATGGCAATATTTTTCGACCCTGTGCGGTGAATAGCAGTATTGAAACCCTTTCCTGCCCTGTTTCTGCTCTAGAAATCGCTCATAATTGCAAAAATCCGCCCCCCGCACCCTATGATGGAACGACACTCAGCTCGTTCTTAACAAATCAATTTTATTCCGCTTATTGCAGCAAGACCCCAAGTAAAGATTCGGGTCAACCCATTCATTACCCATGGACAGGACAAGGATTTACTTATGATTGGTATCCATGGCCTATATATCCAATCAATGTTCAAGGAAATTCTGAGTATGTTCCGGCTACCAATAGCGGCGGTTTTAATATCGAAGTAACGGATAAAAAGACGTTAGCAGATTTTCTAATGACTTGTGATTTTGACTAAAAGAAGTGATGCCTTCTAGCCTGGGTAAGGCGCAGCCTAACCCAGGTTCTTTTGTGTCATCTCGGATGCAACGAGGGTTCTCTTAGTATGGCATTGTGCTACAACTTAGAGAGCCCTTGCAAAGTTCGGGATGATGAGATTGCGCTACGCGTCACTCAAATTACAGCAAGAACTATTCTATGACTTCCTTTTTCTCTTCAAGGCTTCTCGAGAGCCCTAATTTCTCTTTCAAACGCGCGACAACATCGGGATCGTATTGTCTTGTAGTTTTATTTTTTACCATCACTGCCGTAGCTCTAGCAGGTTGTGCTGGTGCATTTAAGGTATTGTATGTTGAGGAGCGCACTGGATAAGTAGGAAAGTGGTCTTCAGCAGGTAACGATGGTTGACCTATTTTCGCTTGGAAGCTTGTATTTTGCTGCGATGAACTGACTTGATTTGGTGTTTTTTCCGTCAGAACTTTACGTGCATTTCGTACGCTTTTTTCAACACGCTTCTTAATCTTAACTGCAGCGTGCTCGGCTTCTTCTTCACTGACTTCACCAACAACGTTACCGTGCAAATCAATGCGCATTTCTCGCAACTTTAGGCACGCCAAATAATCAAGACGGCGGGTGAATAAAACCACGGCCTCCCTTAATTTACTTTTGGAAATACCTTGTTCTGCAGCGTTATCTGCATGCAGCAAGATATCATCCATAATCCCTATTTTTAATGGACGAATTCGTAATGAATTATCGAATGCTTCAGGAAAATGTGCAGCGAGCCATAACAATGCATCGGTTCGTGCTTTTTTAGACTTATTTTTTTGAGTTTTATTTATAACAGCGGTGCGTGGGTGCAGCTCCTGTTTTCTCATTAGAGTACCCTTGTTAGATAGTAAATGTCATTCCAGATTGGCCTTAAGAATGAGCGCACAATGTACAATGTTTAATGATTGTTTGCAAGCATTCTTAATCATGTTCAGTTACGGTGCATAAAAAGGAAAATAAGGCAGATCAGGCGAATAGTTGCTCAGTTTGATCAATGAGTAGAACAATGAACGGCTCTAGTAGAAAAATAGGTAATTATGGTCCTATAATGAAACAGGTCTTTTTGCAATGGCCATCATTTTTTGGTCTGTGCATTGATGTGATAACATGCATAATCCTTGATAAAACAGTTGAAACCCTAGTGAGCATCCTTCGCTTGCACAACTCGTTTCAACTGCTTTTGCTAAGATTATTTAATGACGGATTTAACGTTTCGATTAAAGCTTATGGGAGCACTATATGGTAAGCTTCATACAAAAAATGTTTATATTCTTCCTCGCTGTATTCTTTCCATGGATCATTTTTCTTATGAATGATAATCCTGGAGGCGCCTTTGTTGCCCTAGCTTTACAAGCAACAGTGATTGGATGGCCTTTTGCAACCATTTGGGCTTTGCGAACTCACTATCCTCCCCCAAAAGAAAAATCATAAATCATTTTATGAGGAGAACTATGTTAACGCGTGTTATTGTGAATGGGGCCAATGGTAAAATGGGCTCATTGGCTTGTGAGACTTTAGAGAATCACAAGGAATTTGAATTAGTTGCCCAACTTGGCAAACAAGATAATTTAGCGCAAGCAATTGAAGAGACTAAAGCACAAATTGTGGTTGATCTCACTCGTGCAGATTGTGTGTATCAAAATAGCCTTACTATTATCAAACATGGCGCACACCCAATTATTGGAACCTCAGGACTTCTTTCAGATCAAATTAAAGAATTAACCGCATTATGTGAAAGTCGTCGTCTGGGTGGCATCATTGTACCTAATTTTTCTATAAGTGCTGTTTTGATGATGCTTTTTGCGGCTAAGGCTGCTGAGTACTTTCCCGAGGTGGAAATTATTGAGGCGCATCATCAACAAAAACTTGATGCCCCATCGGGAACTGCGTTAAAAACTGCTGAAATGATTGCTGCAGCAAGAAAACATCCCAAAAATAAATTAAATCTCAAGGAATTGATCCCTGGTGCTCGTGGTGGAACCCATCGAGACGTCAGTATCCATTCGTTACGTCTTCCTGGTGTTATTGCCCGTCAACAAGTCATTTTCGGTAGTGTAGGTGAAACATTAACCATTACTGATGACTGTATTGATCGCCGTTGTTTTATGCCCGGGATTATTTTGTCCTGCCAAAAAGTCTTGGGATTATCTACATTAATTTACGGACTGGAGCATTTACTTTAACATCGAGACTCAGCCCGGCCAACGAAATGTACCGGGCTCTAGTTAATGATGAAAAGGTACCTCACTATGGTGTGATTGTTTCGATTTATTAAACAAGCTGCTCCACTCTTCGACGGTCCGGTCGACCAATCCAGCAAAAGGGAGTTGCTCTTCATTTGCCTTTAAAAGTGAGCGTAAACGTCCATAAACAGAATTTGTAGCCTCAGAACGGGATTCATCTGCTATAGGCCTATCTAATACGATTTGCAATATTTTTTCCAGCCGTACAAGATTATCTTTTCCAGAGGTAGGACTTAACATGAGTTCAGAAATTTGTTCTATTCCCTCAGGAGTTGTTGGCGACGTATCCGTAAAAAACAAAGTAGACCAACGTGAACTCGGTTCTGGGGTAAATAAACTTTTTTCGTTAATTAAAGGATGAAGCGCATCGTAAAGTCGATTACAATTTTTTTTGCCTAATTGTCGCGCCACTAAACGACATTTTAGGGTGTTTTTAGGTAATAAATATTCGTTTACTTTTTTATGACCACCCACAAAAATATTTTTTACTTCGTTATCCGTTGCAGCTCGGTCATCATCTCTAAGCGCTCGCTCACTATCGAGACGCTTTTTAATTTCAGTGGCAATATCTTCTGGTAAATACCATTCAGGAGTTTTAATGCCTTCAGAGCCCGGAGCATTATGTCCTGCATGTTCCTGTTGATGACGGCTCATATAAAGATCAGCGACCAGAGAAACAAAACGAATGCGATCTTTAGCTTCAGGTTCATCGAATATGGGCCAGCAGCCATAAAGCTCTCTATAAAGGAGCATTGCATCCGTATGGATGAGTTCAATGGCTTTTCTATCCTTACCACTCACACAAGATCCATAAGGATGCCCATCAATGGTCAAAATAATTAACTGTTCCAAAGAGCTCAAAAACAACTCTCTGCCAGCATAATCAAAAACCGTTGCGGAACCTGGTTTGGACTCTAAAACATTTTTATATTGATCCAGTAAAGTCTGTAGTCCAGGAGTTGTGGAAACGTATTTTTTCCCCACAGCCAATAAATTCAAACCGTCAGGATCATTTGACGGAGTATAGTAGATCCTTTTTGCTAAATTATAAGGATGATTATTTTGTTGAATGGGTTGAAGCTTTTCTCCCCGCTCTTGTGCATACTTCTCTCGCCGCTCTACCGCAGCCCGTGCTAATTTATACAAGGCCAAATCTGGAGGCAATGTGGGTAAAAAGTCTGTAATCCAGGTCGGTACATAGTCCACAGCATGAATTGGACTAATCAGCGTTTGTAATAATGCTGGTTGATCAGGTTTCACCTGCTCCATCACTTTAGCCAAATTAGAGTCGGAATGGCGTTGTTGTACTGCTGCAGGCCACTCCAACCCATCGCGTGTGGCAATATGGCTGGAACGGTAACGTTTTTTTGAGAGTTCGCGAATTACTTTTCCATCATGACTCATGCCCAATAAACTATGAGCGGCGTAATTTGCAGGCAAAGGCAGCGTACGATGACGGCTCGATAAAAAAGTAACCGCATCTTCTATTTTATCAAAACCTTGTAGTACGTGTTGCAAAAAAAACTGTTGGTGATGAGGCAATACCCAGTACCATTGCGGAAGACTGGAGATTTGTCCCACTGTATCCGCACTCTCGCTATTAAAACTCTCTCCTGTGATCAAATCTTTAAACTGATCCAGATTTTTGTCTAATTGAGCTGGATTCGCAGCCAAAAGCCGCATCATCTCTCGCAAATGCGGGCTCAACTCATTAAACCATTTGGGGAGTGGCAACAAATTACTAGCAATTTGTTCTAGATCCCTCTTTAAACTGATGGCTTTCTTTTTTATTGATGTCCAATTGATTTTAAAGTCAGTGAAATCCTGAACCACTTTCGTAGGACTACTAATGTCTCGATCCAGATGGTAAAAATAGGCTTGTTGATATTCAGGCAGCTTGGCTAGCCAGGATGGAGTTTTCGGATATTTCTGGGCTTTTATCTCTTTTAGTTCGTTAATTATTTCATCGTAGTAAGGAGGCAGCGATTCGTCCAATTGAAGGATATAACTGATATCCTCGCCCACTTTCAAAGGCATTAAAGTGGCCAAATCATTGCGACCATTCCGCATTAATTCATATTGTTCCGCCTCATTGAGCAGTTCAATCGCTTCTTCGTTAGAGGTACCCCAAGCCAAAGCAATCACTTCGATGAGTTTGGCAGTATATTTTTCTAACTCTTTATGTAACTTATCTGTTGCTCCTTTTGCATCTAAAGCCGAGTTTTTACAGTCCTCTACGTAATCACGTAACGTTTCCTTGGCCAAAAAATTACTCTGCGGAGGTAAGGGGTATGCGTCAAGAAGAAAATTGAACGCATTGTTAAGGCTATTGACCCGACGTCCGAAACTCCGATTATAATCAGGTTTCTGATGGTAAGTTTCTAAAACATAACCAGGAAAGCGTTTCTGTAATGAATTGAGTAATTCTGATGATAATTCGGTACCATGAGGTACACGTATAATAATTCCTTTTCCCATCGATTAATTTCCTTAACTACTTGCCTCGATTCAAAAATATTCAACAGTGCGATTCAAATAGAGGTCATTTTTAGTCCTAATCTCTTCGTTATTATTGTATAAATAATTCCATGAAACAATTACAATAATCACTTAATTTGATAAAAATAATAAAAAGGAGTTTGCTAATGGGCTACATTGTACAACATTATATTGGTGGTCAATTTATCAACGAAACGAACGCCACAAGCCACTCTATCTACAATCCTGCTTTGGGAGAAGTGATTGGTCAAGTTCATTTCGCGTCTACAGCACTTTGTGATAAAACAGTTGCTACCGCCAAAGAAGCAGGAATCGAATGGGCCCAGACTCCCGCCATAAAAAGAGCGCGCATCCTTTTTAAGTTCAGAGAATTATTAGAAAAAAATCAATTGGACCTGGCACGGATCATTACTCGTGAACATGGCAAAACTTTGGATGATGCCAAAGGTTCCGTAGCACGTGCTATCGAAGTAGTCGAATTACATTGTGGGATAGCCAATCACCTGCAAGGTGATTTTTCAGCCGATGTGACCCATGGCATTGATTGCCACACATTAAGACAACCATTAGGGGTGTGTGCCGGTGTTTCCCCTTTTAATTTCCCTGTAATGGTTCCTGTATGGATGATGATTCCTGCTATCGCTTGTGGCAATACATTCATATTAAAACCCTCTGAACAAGACCCTTCTGCCTCTGTCCGCTTGCTGGAATTATTAAGTGAAGCAGGGTTACCAGCGGGTGTAGCCAATTGTTTACATGGTGATAAAGCAACAGTAGACCATTTGCTCGCCCATCCCGACATTGCTGCGTTTACTGCGGTAGCCTCTACACCTGTTGCCCAACATATATATACTGCAGCAACATCGCATGGAAAACGTGCTCATACATTTGGGGGGGCTAAAAACCATTGCGTGGTCATGCCTGATGCCGACCTTGATCAAGCAGCTGCTGCGATTGTAGGCGCAGCTTATGGTTCTGCAGGTGAACGTTGTATGGCCATCTCCGTCGTTGTTACGGTAGGCGAACATACAGCGGATGCGTTAATTGACAAAATGACGCCACAAATTAAAGCGACTCGCATCAATGCTGGGGATGCTCCCAACACGGATATGGGACCATTAATTAGTGGAGTGCATCGAGAAAAAGTATTGGCAGCCGTAGATAAAGGAATAAGCGAGGGAGCCAAACTCATTATTGATGGCAGAGCATTTAAGCATCCTGAACACCCACAAGGGTTCTTCATGGGCCCCTGTCTTTTCGATTATGTGGATGAAAACATGTCCATTTATCAAAATGAGATTTTTGGTCCTGTTTTGGTGATTGTTCGTGTCAATCATTTTGAGGAGGCACTCGCCCTGGTGAATAGAAACCAGTACGGTAATGGCACCGCAATCTTCACACGGGATGGATTTAGTGCTCGCGAATACAGCCAACGCGTCCAGGTTGGCATGGTTGGGATTAACATTCCTATCCCTGTCCCTGTTGCCAATCATCCGTTTGGTGGTTGGAAACATTCTTCTTTTGGCGACAGTAATATGCACGGACAGGAAAGCATCCATTTCTATACCCGACGCAAAACCATCACCAGTAAATGGCCTGTTACTGAAATCAATGAAAGTGCTTTTATTATGCCAACGCATGATTAAAACAAGAGAAATAATTTCATGTGGCCTGAATAAAACGACACTGAACCCGGAACGCTTTGATAGAGAAGCCCCGGGTTAGGGCTTCGCTTTCACCCAGGCTACATTTTACAGCACATGGAGAACGCAATGGCAAAAATAGGATTTGTGGGACTTGGTCATATGGGTTTACCCATGGCCATCAATCTCGTTAAAGCAGGACATCAAGTGACCGGTTATGATGTGCAACAAAGCGCCTTGCATCATTTTTCCCAGGCAGGTGGCCTAGTCGCGCAAAACACCCTTGAAGTCGCTAGAGAACAAGATATATTAATTACGATGCTGCAAAACGGCCAGCAAGTATTAAATGTTTGTCATGGCAATAATGGATTATTCCAGGCAGCAAAAAAAGGAGCGTTGTTTATTGATTGCTCCACCATTGATGTCAACAGTTCGCGTGAACTGCATCACTTAGCCAAACAACACCAACTTCAAGTCGTTGATGCTCCTGTGTCTGGCGGAGTAGCTGGAGCCGGAGCAGCCACCTTAACCTTCATGGTGGGTGGTGAAGAAAATGCATTCCATGCCGCTCAGCCTATTTTGGCAACCATGGGACAGAAAATCATTCATACAGGTACTGCTGGCAGCGGACAAGCAGCGAAAATATGTAATAACATGATCCTTGGGATCTCGATGATTGCGATTTCAGAGGCATTTACTCTCGCAGAACACCTGCAACTGTCACCGCAAAAACTTTTTGAAGTAGTCACTAATGCTTCAGGACAATGCTGGGCAATGAGCAAATATGCACCAGTTCCAGGAGTTTTGGAAAACGTACCGGCCAATAATGATTACAAACCCGGATTTGCAGCAGCAATGATGCTTAAAGATTTATTGCTCAGCCAGGATTCAGCTCGATCAGTTAATGTGAGTACTCCTTTAGGTGCAAAAGCAACCACCATTTATCAACATTTTATCGACCAAGGCCTAGGCGATTCTGATTTTTCTGCAATTATTAAAATGATTTCTCAAGGTGAAGAGGTATAACATGCATGCTCATTTGCACTATCCAAAATTAACTCCAACTGAAGACTCCCTATGCGAGTTTTGGTCCGAAGTGGCCCAACAAACTGTAGATTGGCTCCAACCTTGGGATACCGTCCTCACCGGCAGCTTCAAACATGGGGATGTCACCTGGTTCAAAGGTGGAAAATTGAATGTCAGCATGAATTGTCTCGATCGCCATTTACCCCATAAAGCGAACCAGCCAGCGATTATTTGGGAAGGCGATGATCCCAGCCAACACAAAATCCTGAGTTTTGCTGAATTACATGCAGAAGTATGTCGCATGAGTAATGTGCTCAAACAGCTACAAGTAAAAAAGGGAGACAAAGTAGCGATTTACTTACCCATGATTCCTGAAGCAGCAATTGCCATGCTCGCTTGTACCCGTATTGGCGCCGTGCATACCGTCATATTTGCTGGTTTTTCTGCCCACGCGTTAAGACAACGCGTCATTGCTTCTGAATGCACTTGTTTGATCACGGCAAATCATTTTAATCGTGGTGGTAAATTAGTTAGTCTTAAGGAGCAGGTTGATGAAGCATGTAATGATCTTCCTTTGCAAAGACTCCTAATCAAAACCAGCGAGGATGCCGTTCCTTTTGATAAAAATAAAGATCATTGGTGGCATGAGCTCAAAACAAAAGTGAGCGCGCAGTGTGATCCAGAACCTATGGATGCAGAAGATCCCCTATTCATATTGTATACCTCTGGAAGTACCGGCCAACCGAAAGGAGTAGTGCATACAACAGGAGGTTATTTAGTACAAACTGCTTACACCCATCAATTAATCTTTAATTGTCAAGAAGATGAAGTGTTTTGGTGCACCGCGGATATAGGCTGGGTTACAGGGCATAGCTATGTGGTATATGGTCCGCTTTGTAATGGAATAACCACTCTAATTTATGAGGGAATCCCTACTTGGCCCGATTCTTCTAGGGACTGGCAAATCGTGGATAAGCATCAAGTCAATGTATTTTATACGGCACCCACCGCCATACGTGCTTTAATGCGTGCTGGCGATGAATGGTTAAACTCCAGCTCCCGACGCTCCTTACGATTACTTGGATCCGTTGGCGAGCCTATTAATCCCGAAGCATGGCAGTGGTATTATCAAAAAGTAGGCCAAAACAGATGCCCTATAGTAGATACCTGGTGGCAAACCGAAACTGGCGCCGTAATGATTAGTCCCAGAGCGGATGATGCCATCCATAAGCCTGGATCAGCGCGTCAACCCATCCCAGGCATCGTTCCTGTACTACTCAATGAACATGGTCACGAAATCATTGGCGCCGGCGAAGGATTTTTAGCAATAAAATATCCCTGGCCTTCTATGGCAAGAACGATTGCCGGTGATCACCAACGGTACTGCATGACCTATTTACACCATGGTTATTACATTACGGGAGATGGTGCAAAACGAGATGAAGATGGTGATTATTGGATTACCGGACGCGTGGATGATGTGATTAATGTTTCAGGACATCGCTTAGGCACTGCAGAAATCGAAAGTGCCCTGGTGAGCCATCCTGCTGTTGCTGAAGCAGCTGTAGTCGGTATTCCCCATGAGCTTAAAGGCCAAGGTATTTACGCCTATGTTATTTTAAAGCAAAATTATGTGGCTGATGCCAAATTACAGACGGAATTAATCCAGCAGGTCAATAAAGAAATAAGTCCTATAGCCAAGCCTGATGTCATTCATGTGGTGAGTGATTTACCCAAAACCCGCTCAGGCAAAATCATGCGTCGTATCTTACGTAAGATTGCGGGAAAGGAAATAGAGAGTCTTGATGAATTGGGGGATATATCCACTTTGGCAAACCCAAAAATCGTAGAGAAATTGTGGAAGGAGTCAAATCAATCTTAATACATTCATTTATCTATTAAAAATGTGGCCTGGGTGAAGGCGTCGCCGTAACCCGGGATTTCGAGAATATGAATGTCTTAACCTGGGCTTTTTGGTGCTGCATCCAGGCTATAATTGCACGCCCCAATATTGTAAATTTTTGACCAATTTGTCAAGTAAATGCAAAATATGTGTTGCTTTATATGCGAAATATAAGTAAAATTAGACACGTTTTAGCTACAAGTCAGATCCCCTAAAATGCAAGATGCCCCGGATTGTTTTGATTTTTCTCAGCTATCCTTGGAGGAAATAGCTCATTTACTCCAACGTTTTAGCTTGCGCCTCACTCCCGAAGAAGCCCTCACCATTCAGAATACCTTACTAAAAAGACCACCAACCTATGCTGAATGTGTCTTATGGTCAATTCAGGGTTCGGAACATTGTTCCTATAAAAGCAGTCGCAAACACCTTAACCAATTTAATACGAAAGCACCCCACGTCATCCTAGGCCCCAAAGAGGACGCCGGCATTGTGGCAGTAGCCACAGACAAACAAAATAGACGCTATGGTATTGTGGTCAGTCATGAATCACACAATCACCCCTCACAACTTGTACCCTTCGAAGGAGCGGCTACGGGAGTGGGTGGAAATGTGCGTGACGTATGCTGTATGGGTGCTGAAGTCATTGCCGTTGCAGACAGTTTGCGCTTTGGAGATATTAATCGTCCAAAAACAAAATGGATCCATCAAGGCGTAGTGCAAGGAATTGCGGGCTATGCCAATCCACTTGGTATCGCCAATCTCGGCGGTGATACATATTATGACGAAGCGTATAATGAAAATTGTCTCGTTACCGTAGTTACCTTAGGTGTAGTTAGAGAAGATCACATTATCCACTCCTATGCCCCCCCTAATGCAGAAGATTATCAATTTATATTGGTCGGTAAACCCACAGATAACAGTGGTTTTGGCGGTGCGGCTTTTGCTTCGGCCACGTTGAGTGAAGAGCAACAAGAACAAAATAAAGGCGCCGTACAAGAACCCAATGCGTTCTTGCAAAGACATATTCTTAAAGCAAATTATGCGATGTTTGAATTCCTGCGCGAAAAAAATCTCATTGATCGCGTTGGTTTCAAGGATTTAGGTGCTGGAGGAATTGCATGCGCCAGCGTTGAGTTGGCAGAGGCCAGTGGCTATGGGGCAGAAATCAACCTTGATTTGGTGCCAACCAGTATGAACAATTTATTACCTGCCGTGGTCTTATGTTCCGAAACACAGGAACGCTTTATGTGGGTTGTTCCCAAAGAATTGGTGGAGACCTTCTTAAACCATTACAACACGCGTTTTGCACTTCCAGAAATCTGCGATGGAGCACAAGCAACAGTAGTGGGTAAAATAAGAAATGATGGCTTATATGTCGTTAAAGCCCAAGCAAAAGAAATTGTCTCAGCGCGAGCAGAAGACATTACCCAAGGTATTCTTTACGATCGTCCCTACAGCTCAAAACAACACTCGCACAGTGAACCACAGCCTATTATCGTGAGTGATTTCAATGAAGAATTATTGAGTTTGCTTGCTCATGAAAACATTGCTTCACGTGCCCCCATTTATGAAAGTTATGATAAGCAGGTTCAAGGTCGTTCTATTGTGGAGCCAGGATGCGCTGATGCAGGAGTAATTGCCCCCTTTAATGAGGATAAGTATCCCGAAGAAATTCAGCGCACAGGCGTTGCCTTATCCGTCGATCATAATCCCCGTTACAATAAAATTGATGCCTATTGGGGAGCAGTGAATGCCGTCATCGAATCCGTGCGTAATATCATCGCAGTAGGTGCCTGGCCTCTCGCTTTGACCGACTGTTTGTGCTTCGGCAATCCCGAGAATACCGAGCAAATGGGTGAATTTGTTGACTCTGTGCGTGGGATAGTCGATGCGTGTCATGCGGTAAAAATGTTTACTGATCGCAGTGTAAGCCTCCCTATTATTTCAGGGAATGTGTCGCTGTATAACGAATCAGCCCAAGGCGCCATTCCACCAAGTCCTATTATCAGTTGCCTTGGTGCAATGAATGATTTATCCAAAACGGTCACTTATGATTTCAAGCATCCTAATTCAGTGCTTTTGATGGTTGGAGCACGTAAAGATGAATGTGGTGGCAGTGTGTATTATCAGTTACACAATCAACTGGGCAGCCAACTCCCTAAACCGGATCTTGCTGCATTTGCTGATGAGATCAGCGCAGTACATGCAGCCATGCAAGCAGATCTAGTATTGTCAGCTCATGATATTTCCGAAGGCGGCATCGCGGTTGCTCTCGCAGAAATGAGCTTTAAAAGTGAAATTGGAGTCAATGTTTTTATTTCCGGTGATTTGCCCAATGATAAAAAACTGTTTTCAGAAAGCGGCGGTTTCATCCTCGAAGTTTCCCCGGAAAATATAAGCATGCTGGAACAAATATTCCACCAATATTCTGTAGCGTTTCAAACTATAGGTGAAACCACAGCAACCCCAACCTTGATAATGAATTCGGTTATCAATCTGTCAATCAGTGCAGCCAAAACTGCCTGGAAAAATGGTTTAGTTGAGAGGCTCATATAATGTCAATTATTGATTATAAAGCTGCCGGTGTAGACATAGAAGCAGGCAATGAAGCAGTTCGTAGTATTAAAAAATCGGTAGAAAGCACGTTCTCGCCGCATGTACTGACCGGGATTGGCAGCTTTGGTGCCATGTACGATCTCAAAACCCTACTGCAAGATTACCAGCATCCGGTTTTGGTCCAAAGCATTGATGGTGTGGGTACCAAAATGATGGTCGCCAAAATGATGCAAAAATTCGATACCATCGGGATCGATTTAGTCAGCGCCACAACCAATGACATTATCGTTTTAGGTGCCAAACCGCTTACACTGCTTGATTACATTGCCAACGATAAATTAAAACCGGAAATTGTTGAGCAGATCATTAAAGGTATGGTCCAGGCCTGTAAAGAAAACCAAATTTCTTTAGTTGGTGGTGAAACTGCAGAAATGCCTGGTACTTATTTACCTGGCGAACTGGATTTGGTTGGAGTTATTACCGGGGTAGTTGAAAAAAATAAAGCGATTGAAGGCAAAACCATCTGTGAGGGCGATCTGCTGGTGTGTTTTCCTTCAAGTGGCTTGCATACCAATGGTTATTCATTAGCAAGAAAATTGCTCTTTGATGTTGCGGGTTACAAAGTAGAGTCACAATTTCAAGATTTTTCCCATAGTATTGGGGAAGAGCTTCTAACCCCACATATTAATTACACCAGACCGATTTTGAGTATTTTGGAAAAAAACATCGCCATTAAAGGCATGGCGCACATCACGGGTGGTGGTTTATTGGAGAACATTCCCCGTATTTTACCGCAACATTGTGGTGTAGAAATTCATAAAAATCGGATTCCTGAACTACCTATATTCAATTTATTACGTAAGTTAGGGCATCTGGATGATGAGCATATGTATCGTACGTTTAATATGGGCGCGGGTTTGGTTCTTTTTATAGCACCAGAAACATTATCTGCTGTACGCGAAGTACTCCGTGATTTTCCATCGTTCCCTCTTTATGAAATTGGACAGGTTGTAAGAGGAGATCAAAGGGTGAAACTGTTATGATACGCATTGGTTTAATTCAATTTCCAGGTTCCAATTGTGAACGAGAAACGGCGCTTGCGGTCAAACGCGTTGGCATGGAGCCCGTAGAGTTTTTATGGAATGAACCTCTAGAGAAGCTACGTCAATTAGATGGTTATATCCTTATTGGGGGTTTTTCTTATGAAGATCGTTCCCGGGCAGGAATTATTGCCGCACTTGATCCCGTAATTCAAGAAATTAAAGCCCAGAGTGAACAAGGCAAACCGGTGTTTGGGATCTGCAATGGAGCCCAAATACTCGTCGAATCAGGTTTAGTGCCCGGCTTTGACCAGGATGAGATTAGTATGGCACTGACTGAAAATAAGCGCATTGCCAATGGCAAAATAGTAGGCACTGGTTTTTATAATGCCTGGGTGCACATGCGATTAGCAGAAAATCATCAACATAATGCATTTACCCGTCATCTTAAAACCACCGATTTAATTCATCTTCCTATTGCCCATGCGCAAGGACGTTTTTTAATGCCTGATTCTTTGTTAAAGAAAATAGAACAGCATGGTTTAAATTTATTTCAATATTGCGATGCTGAAGGCAAGATTATTGATAATTTCCCAATTAATCCCAATGGCTCTGCAGGAAATATTGCCGCCATTACCAATCAGGCTGGAAATGTTATGGCGATGATGCCGCATCCAGAGCGCACGATTAATGGTGATCCAATTTTTGCTTCCATGCGTGATTATATCAAAGAACGTACTGGTCGCTTGGGTGTCGATGCAGCCGCTCCAGAGTCCTCGCGTGAATGGGATTCTGCAAACAAGGCGCGGGAAGGAATCGCCGTCCACCTAAAAAATTTCAATAAAAATCCAACCAGTCATCTTTGTCTGGTCAAACTCATTATCACAGACAACCAAGCTTTGACGGTACAAAAAACCTTAAGACGCTTAGGATTTCCGGTAACAGTGAATCGTTTTGAACACTGGGAAATTGATTGTGATTCTGCAGACGAGTTTGCACAGCTCAAAAATACTGGACTTTTATATTCGGATCGAAAAGAGCGAGAAGTTTCCTTTAACGAGCTCAACTCGAACAATACTTTCGCGTATCTCGTTCGTGCAAAAGAAGACCTAAAAGGACAACAAACGCTACAAACGCTGAATACCCACTATGAATTACCAAAAATTAATACAATTAATCACGGTGTTTTATGGCAGTTTACTAGCGAGGAAACTGATGTTTCTACGTTAATAGACCCTATTTTGTTAACTCACATCATTGGAAATCCCTATGCTCATGAATGCTACCGATACAACCACGCGTTATGACAACGAAATTCGAGAGGCTTTAGCTTTTTGCTTGGATCAAACGAATTTACCTGTAGGCAAAAAATATCAAGGAAAAGTAAGAGATGCATATGATTTGGGTAATTACCTCATGCTCGTTACTACTGATAGGCTCACCGCCTTTGATCGGCATCTAGCCCTCATCCCTTACAAAGGTGCGGTACTTAATTTAACCAGTGCGTGGTGGTTTGAACAGACCAAAAATCTTGTTCCTAATCACATCATTGCGGTTCCTGATCCTAATGTGGTTATTGCCAAAAAATGCTCCGTTTTTCCGATTGAATTTGTAGTAAGAGGTTATATTAGTGGCACAACCGGTACTTCGCTTTGGACTCAATATCAAAATGGGGTGCGTGAATATTGTGGGATTACTTTTCCTGAAGGATTAAGAAAAAACCAGCAATTGGAACAGCCGGTTTTGACGCCAACCACTAAAGAAAAAATTCATGACCGCCCTATTGCGCCAGCTGAAATTATTTCTGAGGGATGGATGAGCGAAGCGGATTGGTTCGAAGCCAGTGCTTTAGCACTGAAACTGTTTCAACGTGGTGCTGAAATCGCTAAAAATCATGGTTTGATTCTAGTAGATACCAAATATGAGTTTGGCCGTGATGCAGAGGGGAACATTATCGTAGTGGATGAAATCCATACACCCGACTCTAGTCGTTATTGGCTTGCCGACAGTTATCATGACCGCATTACCGCAGGATTAGAACCCGAAAATATTGATAAGGAATTCTTGCGACTGTGGTTTGCAAAAAATTCAGACCCTTATCATGATGAGCAACTTCCGCAAGCACCACAAGAATTAATTGAAGAGCTCTCATCACGCTACATTCAGTTGTATGAACGAATCACAGGTAAAAAGTTCAGCTTTGCGGAACATAAAGAACCTGCTGAGCAACGGATCATGCGCCATATTGCAAATTACTTGGGATAACATAACCAATGTGTGGGATAGTAGGTATTTACAGTCACGAACCAGTAGCCTCTGAATTATATGAGAGTCTTATCCATTTACAACATCGAGGTCAGGATGCCGCTGGCATCCTGACTTGTGATCAGCGGTTCTACACCAAACATGGATTGGGTTTGGTACGTGAAATTTTTACGCCAGACAATGTTTCCCCGCTCATGGGTAATATCGGCATTGGTCATGTTCGTTATCCTACCGCAGGCGGTTATACGGAAACCGATGTCCAACCCTTATGGATTGGCAGCCCCCGTGGCATAGCGCTGGCACATAATGGCAATTTGTCGAATTACCAAGAGTTGGCCGATGAAATTCGTTTAAAACAACATCGACATCTCAACACGTCCCTCGATTCGGAAGCCCTATTACTGATGCTTGCCGATAATCTGGCCAGTAATGCCGCCAGTAATGAGGAAAACAATGAAAGCTTTTTCGAGCTACTGACCAAAGCAGTCTCACATATTTTTGAACGCATGGAAGGAGCTTATTCGATTGTTTCTGTGATTATTGGCAAGGGACTGGTTGCCTTTCGTGACCCCCACGGGATTCGCCCTTTAGTTTGGGGAACACGTGAAAATCCTGATGGAACTGTAGATACAATTTTTGCATCAGAAACCACCCCTTTTTATGCCTTAGGCTTTGAGCCCAAAGGAGATATTTTACCTGGCGAAGTTGCCTTTATTGATTTAAAGGGTACGATGCACCGCCGCGTTTTGAAGACGCAAGAATTCAGACCTTGTGTTTTCGAATATGTTTATTTCGCCCGCCCAGATGCAACGCTCAATAACGTCAGTGTTTACCGTTCGCGTTTGCGGATGGGACAGAATTTGGCGATCCAATGGAAGAAAAAGCATCCCGATCTTATCCCAGATATTGTTATCCCTGCGCCGTTCACGGCCAATACCGCCGCGTTGTCTTTTGCCAGCGAATTAGGGGTCCGGTATTCTGAGGGGCTGTATAAAAATCCTTTTATAGGCCGTACGTTTATTATGCCCAATCAAAAGGCCAGAAGTCGGAATATTCGTTACAAACTAACCCCGCAACCAACGGAAATTAAAAATAAAATAGTCATGATTATCGATGACAGTATTGTTCGAGGCACCACCTCTCGCGAAATTGTCAAAATGGTAAGAGAGTCTGGAGCGAAACAAATTTATTTTGCCTCCACGTCACCCGCACTTAAAAATCCCTGCTTTAGTGGAATTGATATTCCCTCACGCAAAGAGTTAATTGCTGCAAATCAAAGTGAGGATGAAATTGCCAACTATCTCGGGGTGGATGCGTTACTCTATCAATCCCACGAGGACTTGATTGAAGCCGTAACGCGTCGGGGGGAACATCAAATCAAGAAACCCTGCATGGCGTGTATGGATGGCGATTACTTTTGTAAAAAGCTCACTGCAGAAAAAATGAATCAACTTGAACTACAACGTGAAACAAGTAGAGGTATTTCCCCAAAAAAAGAGGACATTGAATGAACATTCTTGTTATCGGTTCTGGTGCGCGTGAGCATGCACTCATCAAAGCACTACACCGCTCACCACAACGACCTTCATTATTTTGTTATGGGACGGCAATCAACCCAGGCATCCATCATCTCACGGAGCACTATGCTGCTGGAGATATTACCGATTGCGCTGCCGTTGTCTCTAAGGCAAAACACTGGCATATTGAATTAGCGATTATTGGCCCAGAAGCCCCTCTTGAACAAGGCATGGCGGATGCATTATGGCAAGCAGGAATTCCAACCATCGGCCCGAAAAAAGAATTGGCGCAAATTGAAACCTCTAAAGAGTTTGCCCGTGATTTAATGAAAAAGCATCATATTGCCGGTCTGCCACGTTATCAAAAATTTACCACACTCAATCAAGTTGAAACATTCCTCTCTGAGCTTGGGGAAGGCAATTACGTCATTAAAGCCAATGGCTTAATGGGGGGCAAAGGGGTTAAAGTCGCAGGGGAGCATTTGCACTCAATTGCGGAGGCCTTACTTTTTTGTCAGGAAATTCTTGATAAAAAGCAAACGATTCTCATCGAAGAAAAACTCATTGGCCAGGAATTTTCCTTCATGTGTTTTGCTGATGGCAAAAAACTCATCCCCATGCCTTTAGTGCAAGATCATAAACGCGCTTATAACGGCGATCGAGGTCCTAATACGGGCGGTATGGGCAGTTATTCAGACACCGACCATCGCTTGCCTTTTTTAACGCCTCACGACGTACACGAAGCCCTAGCGATTAACAACGCTGTCTTTCAGGCATTGTCTTCTGAATATGATGAACCTTATATTGGCATTTTATATGGCAGCTTTATTGCGACTAAAAACGGAATTTATGTCATTGAATTTAACGCCCGCTTTGGCGATCCCGAATCATTAAATGTATTATCGATTTTAGAATCTGATTTTGTTACCGTTTGCCAAGCAATGATTCATGGCAACTTAAGCGATGATAAGGTCCGATTTTCCAAACAGGCAACAGTGTGTAAATATGCAGTTCCTGAAGGCTATCCTGATACCCCAAAGAAGAATTTTGTCGTTGATTTTTCAAAAGTAGTTTGCCAGGATCATCTCTACCTTTCTTCAGTCAATCAGGTCGATCAGCAAATCATTGCTGAAGGTTCGCGTACTGCAGCTTATGTAGGAATTGCCGATTCCATTGTCGCTGCTGAAATAAAAGCGGAAGGTGAAATTTCATCCATTGAAGGGCCTTTATTTCATCGTGAAGACATCGGTACACAACAATTAATTCAGCAACGTATTGATCATATGCAAAGGATACGCGCCTCATGATTCGCATTGCCGTACTTGGTTCCACTCGCGGTACTAATTTAAACGCCGTGGTTGCTGCAATAAAGCAGCAGCGTTTACCTGCAACAATCGAGCTGGTTTTAAGCAATAAAGCAGATGCTCCCATTTTGGAAAAAGCAGAAAATTTCGGACTCAAATCCCTGTTTATTAATCCTCAGGGATTAAGTCGCAGCGATTTTGACCATTCGTTATCCGAGATACTCAAACAACATTGCATAGAGCTCATTGTTTTAATTGGCTATATGCGTATATTATCTGCTGAGTTTGTCGCGAATTGGGAACATAAAATAATCAACGTTCATCCTTCTTTATTGCCTGCTTATGCAGGATTAATGAACCTGGATGTGCACCAAGCCGTTTTAGATGGGGCTGAAATTGAAACTGGCTGCACCGTGCACTTTGTCACGGAACAGGTCGATGCTGGCCCAATTATTGTACAAAAGAAATGCCCTGTTTTGGCAGGCGATACTCCCGAGTTGTTGAAAACCAGAGTACAGGAACTGGAAGGAGAGGCTTTGATTGAAGCGATATACACCATTGCAACTTCCGACAAGGCTCCATGTAAATAATAGAGGTGAATATGTCAAATATACTTGTATCAATACTGATGGGCTCGAAATCGGATTGGGCCATTATGGAAGAAGCCAGCTTAACTCTGGAACAATTTAATATTCCTCATGAGGTACGTGCTTTATCCGCACACCGCACCCCCGATGCGTTATTCGATTATCTCAAATCAGCAGAACAACGTGGCGTAGAACTCTTTATCGCTGCAGCAGGTGGCGCAGCGCATTTGCCCGGTGTTGTTGCTGCGAAAACCATAGTACCTGTTTTAGGTGTCCCCATGCCCTCATCGACCTTCACGAATGGTCTTGATGCACTGTTATCCATAGTCCAAATGCCCGCAGGAATCCCCGTAGGCACTCTTGCAGTGGGGAAAGCAGGCGCTATCAATGCGGCAATTTTGGCAGTAACGATCCTGGGCAATAAGTATCCCGAGTATCGCGAGGCGATTAAAAAATATCGTGCCGCTCAAGCAGAAAAAGTATTGGACAATGCGGAAATTAAGGGCTAACTAGAGAATGGATTATAGAAAATTCATCTCTCCATCCAGTTTGTAGTCCGGTTGCTTGCAACCAGACTACACTAATTCAAACCATTGATTGAGCAAAGCAATCAATTCCGCAACCCCTTCTTTCTTCAAGGAAGAAAAAGATTGCACGGTGATTAAATGCTCCGCCAAGTCATAATGCTTGCGTACTTTTAATAGGGTGTTCTTTACATCGCTGCGGCTTAATTTATCCGACTTAGTCAGTAAAATATGTACCGGAAGCTCTCGCTCCAAAGCCCAATCGATCATCATCACGTCCAAATCCTTTAACGGATGACGGATGTCCATTAATAAGATCAACCCTTTTAAGCTTTTTCTGACTTCAAGATAATGTGCTAAATTTTTTTGCCAATCCATTTTCACTTGTAAGGCGACTTTGGCATAGCCATAGCCGGGTAAATCAACAAGACGACGCTCTGTATCGATCTCAAATAAGTTAATTAATTGGGTGCGGCCGGGTGTTTTACTGGTTCGTGCCAAATTTTTGATGCCGGTTAAACAGTTTAAGGCACTTGACTTGCCGGCATTGGAGCGGCCGGCAAAAGCAACTTCATATCCTGAGTCCTCGGGCAGATGGGATACGCGTGCAGCACTTTTTAAGAATATTGCTTTAGAATAAGGATTTTCTGACATATGAATTATAATATTTCGGATTTCAACCAAGGCAGTGTACCATTACTTCAAGAATTTATTATGAGAAATCGATGAAAAAATTTGTACTCACTTTTCTTCTCGGTGTACCACTCACCCTTTTTGCCCAAGAAAATGCTAACTCCGTTGCAAATAAAGCAGCTGTTTGTACCGCATGTCATGGTCCACAAGGCAATAGTCCCAATCCTGATTGGCCTAATATCGCAGGACAACATCCCAAATATTTTATAAAACAGCTTAAAGACATCAAAGAGGGTACCCTTCGCAATGTTCCTACCATGCAGGCTATTGTTGCGATGCTGAACGAGCAGGACATGGATGACTTGGCAGCATATTATGCTAAAATGCCTCTTGCTCAAGGCAGCACCCCTGAAAAATTTCTCACCCGTGGTGAGCAGATTTACCGTGGTGGAGATTTTACAAAAAGGATTACAGCATGTATTGCCTGTCATGGTCCTAAAGGGACAGGTAACTCCCAAGCGGGCTTTCCGGTGCTTTCGGGGCAACATGCTGCTTATACCGTTTTGCAACTCAATGCATTTAAAGACGGTAAGAGAAAAAATGATTTAAACCATATCATGCAAGATATTAGTAGTAGAATGAGCCAAGATGATATGGAAGCAGTAGCACATTATATTGAAGGGTTACATTAGGAAATTAAATTATGTTAAAAAAATTAATCGCTGTATTCTTGCTCTTGCCCGCAATGGCTCTAGCCGCTTCATTTGTTGAAGGTAAGGATTATCAAGTTGTGAGTAATCCCCAAGCCACCAATAAAAATAAAACCCCCATTATTGAAGAGTTTTTTAGTTATGGCTGTCCTTGGTGTTATAAAATAGAAGCACCTTTAGATGAATGGGTGAGTAAAATGGGTAATAACATCCAATTCGAACGCGTCCCTGTCGTCTTCAAGCCTACTTGGGAGCTTTATGCCAAGGCCTACTACACTGCAAAAACACTGGCACTTTCGGATAAAATGGATCCATTACTCTTTAAAGCCATACAAGTAGAGAAAAAACCGTTAGAATCAAAACAAGCGATGATCAATTTCTTTATTACTCAAGGGGTTGATAAGGAAATTGCAAAAAGTGCCTTTGAAAATTCGCCAACAATCGATATGCGTGTGCAAAATGGAATGAGCCTCATGGGCACTTATCAAATTAATGCGGTCCCCGCTTTTGTAGTGAATAATAAATATAAAACTGATTTACAAATGGCAGGGAGTCCGGAACGTTTACTGGAAATACTGAATTACCTCTCTCGCAAAGGGTAATCTGCCTTATGCATGCTGGCCGTAAGGGTGGCGATGCGGTAAATACCCCCTAACCCTCTCCCCCAAGGTGGGGTGTAGGTGAAATAATATTTAGATAACATTAAAAATCCCCTCCCCCACTCGTGGGAGAGGGTTAGGGTGAGGGGATATTTTGACCTATTTTCTTCACCTGATAGACATAGACCAACTCAAGACATGCTTTTCGGTCAGCATAGGCTCATGCAAATGAATGTCCTGATGGGTTTCGTAGTTAAAGAACATTGGTCATCGTACTTTTCGGATAAATCAGTTCTTTTGCGCTAGCTAAACCCAACATCTCCCCTAACACATTGGTTAGCACATTTAATGTTTGTTTTAATATTTTTGTAAGCGGACTTGAAACAAAGCCACTCAAAACAGGATTGTCCCGCTTATAAAACTCACTCCCTCTTTCCATAAGCTCCGATGCTGTTCTACAAAACGCAACTAACTCCTTCACATTTTTGTAATCAAATAATTGTTTAAAATGAGTTTTGAATTCTTCTTGTAGCTTCTCATCACCTTTACTTAACAACACACCTTGGTCTATAAAAAAACCGGCATAGTTTCTGGGATTAGTTAATTTTAAATACTCATGGAAATACGCTTCTAAGCTAGGCTTTACCTTATTCAGCTGCGTAGAAATATATATTTGCTCAAGGATCTGGGTAAACGGTTGCTCAATATTTGCTTTTTTGAGGGCAGAAACTTCTAAATAAGCAAGTCCCAATTCATCGGCGAATTGCTGTGCCTGTTCGGTGGGTATTTCTCGACGATGGGTGATATCTGCTTTACAACCCACGAGTAGTATAGGTACATTTTTTTTAGCTGACCGTAAACGCTCAATATATTCTTTGGTATTCTGTAACGATCCCTTTTGTGAGAGATCAAAGCAAATCAAGGCGCCATCCACCGTACGAAAATAGGAGTCTACTACTTTTTGTAATCTAGGAGCCCCCGATGCATCCCAGATCCGTAATTGTATTTTTTTATTAAAGGCATTTATCCATTGTATTTTTTGATCAACACCCATGGTGCTCATATATTCATCAAAAGGATGAAGGGTGCCCCCACAATAGGTATGCATCAAACTGGACTTCCCTACAGCATTATCTCCAAGAAGAATTACTTTGAAGTGCTCATCATATTCTCTTTTGTGCTCCATGCTAAATAACCTTAGATCAGCTTGAACAAAAATCATAACGAATTATTGGTGTTAATTTAAGTGTTCTTTGAACTTATAGTTATTAATTGGTGCACAGTGAAATCCGCTTTGCAGCGACGAAGATTTTTATCAGGCGCCTTTACCAGGGTTTTCCAAACTTAAGATCCCCGTATTGAAATCATAGGCAAAAATCTCGGCATAACGCCCCCAATCAATCATGGTGCGTAATACCCGATCGGCTTCTTTTTCACTTAAATAATCTTCAAGCTTACTCAAAAACCGTTCTTCGGAAACTCGATGACCTACTTTTTCATCTAAAATCCGTCGTATATAACGTGCAAGGGGCACTTTCTCCAATAATCTTTGTGCAAATAGTTGCTTACGTTCTTGAAGATCCGCTTCCGCAAATTGCTTTCCTAAGTCGCTTAATTGGATATCCCCCGCAGAAACTTTAGCAAAACCTAATATCTCCAAAGTTTCGAGTATGGGGAACAGATCATCAATATTCATCATTAATTCATCAGCGAGTTCTGGCAAATCAATCCGCTCTTCAAAAGAAGTCATTGTCTCAATCAAACCCGTTAATTCTGAAGGTTCTACATCAGGCAAGCGATATCCCAAACCGATTTGTCGTTCTCTTTGCGCACGTTTTGCCTTCTCTTTGGGGCCGGTTGTCATTAACGTGTAAATTTTATCAACCAAAGCCCGAAACTCAGGAGACTCAGGTTCACGCGGCTGCGGTAAAGTTACAGGGAGTTCCGCACGAATGTAGCCGGGATCATTACCGAAAATTACAATTCTATCGGCTAATGTAGCGGCTTCTTCAATATTATGTGTTACTAATAAAATTCCATTGGTATTGGTTTTCTTTTCTTTCCACAATTCCAATAAGTCCGATTTTAGGTTTTCTGCGGTGAGTACATCAAGGGCAGAAAAAGGCTCATCCATAAGTAAGACATCAGGATTAATGACAAGGGCTCGCGCAAAACCGACCCGTTGGCGCATCCCCCCAGAAAGCTCTTTAGGGAAAGCGGATTCAAAACCGTCAAGACCAATAATATCAATTGCTTCAATCGCGCGATGTCTTCGCTCTTCACGGTTTACACCTTGTGCCTCAAGCCCCAGTTCCACATTTTCTAATACGGTAAGCCATGGCATCAACGCAAAAGACTGAAAAACCATCGCAATACCATCAACTGGGCGGGTAACCGGTTTGCCTCGATATGTTACCGTTCCACTGGTAGGCGCTATAAGCCCGGCAATAATACGTAGCAAAGTAGATTTTCCTGAACCGGATTTACCTAATAAAGCAACGATTTCACCTTCTTGCAGTTTAAAATTAACATCCTCAAGCACCAGCAAATCTTGTTCTGCGGCTTTTTTAAATGACTTGCGCAAGCTTTCTATAGCAATAATGGTTTCAGACATAGGTATCTTTTTAATTAAAGTTAAAACGTTCTTCCGCCAACCGATAGAGCGGACGCCAAATCAAATGGTTAAAAGTAAGCACATACAAACACATCATCGCGGTACCTAAAGCAATCTTTGGGAAATCACCAGTTGCCGTACTGGCTTGAATGTATTCGCCCAGGCCTGTGGCTCTAAGGGTAGTATTCCCCCAACTCACAAATTCCGCGACGATACTGGCATTCCATGCACCTCCTGCTGCTGTAATGGCACCAGTAATATAAAAAGGAAAAATTCCAGGCAGCGCCAATCTTTTCCACCAAATCCATCCTTTCAAACCAAAATTATCTGCAGCGAGATAAAGCTCACGCGGAATAGTAGATGCTCCTGCAATCACATTGAATAAAATATACCATTGTGTTCCAAGAATCATGAGTGGCGTCACCCATATTTCTACATTTAAATGAAACGCGACAATAGCAATCACAAATAAAGGATAGAATAAATTCGCTGGAAACGCCGCAACAAATTGGATAACAGGCTGTATTTTTTGTGCAATTCTTGGTCTCAAGCCAATCCACACCCCTATTGGAATCCAGACGAGGGAGCTCAAGAAAATCAAACAAAGAACTCGAGTGCCTGTAGCAGCGCCGAGTAGAAATACATGTAAAATATCACTGACTTTCAATTCTGCAAGGATAAAGCGTAATAGGAACCATGCTCCCGAGCAAACACTGATTAAGACTAAAATACTCCAAAGCCGATCCAGACGTTTCTGTCTTTTAAAATCAACTTCTTTAATGGCTTTAGCCTCATTAATCCTAAGCCAGCGCGCATTGACAAAATAATCAGTAAAAATACTAATGACTTCAGCAAATTGCTTCATTAACCGACTACCGCGTATCCAATCTATCAACCAAGATTGATATTCCACTTCATCATGAGACTGTTCTGTTTTAAATTTTTCGGACCAAGCAATTAAGGGGCGGAAGAATATTTGATCATATAAGAAAATAACGACCACCATTGCCAAAATAGCATAGCCCACTGCATGGATATCCCGTTGCTGGATTGCTAGAGCAATATACGAGCCTACCCCGGGTAATCTGATGTCTTGATGAGCTACAGAAATTGCTTCCGATAAAACCACAAAGAACCAACTTGCAGACATAGAAACCATCATGTTCCATAACAAGCTCGACATCGAAAAAGGAACCTCCAGTTTCCAAAAACGCTGCCATGCTGAAAGTCGAAACATAGAAGACACTTCTTGTAAATCATGAGGCAATGTTTTTAATGACTGATAAAAACCAAAAGTCATATTCCATACTTGGGCACAAAAAATTGCGAAAATGGAGGCACATTCAGGTCCCAACAAACTGTTTGGAAATAGGCGGATAAACCCAGTCACGGTAATGGATAAGAAACTAAGCACCGGTATGGATTGCAAAATATCAATGGCAGGGATAATGATTTGTTCCGCACGGCGATTTTTGGCCGCCCAAAGTCCTACAGTAAACGTAAAAATGATTGAAAAAAACAATGCAATAAACATACGAAGAACGGTACGTAATGCATAAAAAGGCAGATTGGCAGGATCTAAAGAAATAGGTATCTGCTGTCCCAACTGATAAGGAGTAGCCATTTGTGAACCGGCCCACCCCAAAAAAAACAAGATGGAAAAAATAAGAATAAGGAGCAACAAATCCCAACGATTGATATATCGGCCAAATCTATCAGGATTAGCAAAGTAGAATCGACTTTCTCGCACCATGCCCCCCTTAATAACCTTGTCGACACCCAAAACACACTCTGCAACGTATGAATCACGCAGTAAAGGTCTGTTTACAATGCGCTAGATTGGGCGCAAATGGCGTGATATGCGCTGGCATACTATCCCTTGTCATCCCTCGCTATGCTCGGGATGACGGAGATTGGGCACTGCATTTTAATATTCTAAATCACGTCATTTGGGCTCAATCTAGCGAAGTTGCAACAGGCCCTATTTTTATAGAAAAAGCAGTGAAGTTCAAAAATAACATCAAGATAAGCTTGTATCTCAAATTGTGATACAGGTTTAATTGTATTGATGCGAGTTTCAGCTGCTTGTTTAAGGGGAATAAAATACCATAAAGACAACATAATCGATAGATTTAAGCAGTTGAATATGTACTTTTCTGCTTAATTAGGATGTTTTATCTGACTCAAGTTCAAAAAACCCAACGTTGCTCGATATAAATTTGAGAATAAAATAACTGCTTTAATTATTAAAATGCCTTAATATTCAATAGCCTATTTATTCCATTTGATTATTTATTGATTTAAATGATAAAAATCTGATTAATAATTGAACTTTTTGATATTTTTTGTGTCTAACATAGTGAGCATTTCCCCCGAATGCTTAGCTCCGCTTTACCCCCTCTTAAGCGGGGCAATGTTTGGATTAATTATCTAAACATCCAATTTGCCCCGGCCGCAGCCGGGGATTTTTTTATGTGCATTGAATAATGCTACACTATGGTGTAGTAAACGAAGTCTAGCCCTCCTTATTGTAAAAGGACCATACATATGAATAAAAAATTTGCCTTTATTTTATTATCCATTTTTTTCCAATTAAGTTATGCACAACCTGAACAGGCTGAATTATCGGTTTGGGTCAATGAAGCAATTGTTGCTACATATACCTACAGCTATCAAAATTACCTCGAAGATCAAAAGAAAATAGCCAAATATTTCACAGCTGATGGCTGGATCGCCTTCAGTAATGCTTTAAATGCGTCCAAATTGCCAGAAGCGGTGCAAAAAAATCAATATAGAGTGAGCTCGGTAGCAACAGAACCTCCTGTAATCACTCAAATTGATCCCACGCATTGGAAAGCAAACATGAGGCTGTTGGTGATCTACCAAAATCCTCAGTATCAGCAACGACAACATTTGAAAGTAGCCATTAATTTTATGGTCGCACCTTCAGGTCAAGGTGTTCGCGGATACAGCATTACCAACTTACAGTCTGTAGAAACGAAACCCGCTTGTAAATGCATTGTCGAAGAAGACAGTGAAACACCGAATAGCACACCATCTCCGAGTACGACAAATACACCATCAACAGGTACTCCACCTACCCCCAATAACGCCAAGCCATAAGACCTAGGTGCACAACAATTAATATGCCAATCAAAATCAATATAATATTTAATTTGGTTGGCATGGATACGTCTAAAGCAGATTGCTCTGGACGATTCGGATTATAATAAATATCAATTGCCTCATTCTCTTGAAAGGCTACGGCTGCTTTATATGCTACTCCACGAGAATATTTACTGTTCGGATTATTATGAGCTGTATCCAAAAACAAATATTCCCCTGTCAAATTATGATCGTTAATCTGATACGTGTATTCAATTTTAGGCCAAACGCTATGGCCGACTGTAGTCCATTCGCATGCGGTAATATATCCCTTAACTTTTAGCCATGATTGAGCCTGCACCAAAATTTGTCTATCACGCCAAAAATGTCTAAAGAGTATTAAAAGAAAGAGCAACCAACCTAAATCCAGCATCCAACGCCAAACATTTAGCCCAATCATTAAAGTAGTCCTAAGAAATATGCTGTATGCAATATACAGTATATATCGCAATAGGTATAATCACCCACATTAAGGTGATTGAAAAAGGACGTACAATGATTGCTAAAACCCCTCTTCATGCCACTCATCAAGCATGTGGCGCTAAAATGGTTGATTTTCATGGCTGGGAAATGCCATTGCATTATGGATCGCAGATTAATGAACATCACTATGTTCGAAAAGATGCCGGCATGTTTGATGTCTCGCATATGACGATTGTTGACATACTTGGCGCCGGTGGCCGCCAATTTTTACGTAAGCTGTTAACGAATGATGTGGATCAACTCGAGCACAATGGCAAGGCGCTTTATAGTTGCATGTGCAACGAACACGGTGGAGTTATTGATGATCTCATCGTTTATCAACGTGCTTCCGATAATTACCGAGTTGTCCTGAATTCGGCAACACGACAAAATGATTTGGCCTGGATTCGCAAAAAAAGCGAAGGGTTTGCGGTAGGCCTACAAGAACGCAGAGAATTGGCGATGATTGCCATCCAAGGACCTCAGGCAATAGAAAAAACCTTGAAAACGCTTAATCCTGCCCAAATTGATGCAGTCTCTACACTGACACATTTTGAATGTGTGGATGTGGAACAATGGTTTTTTGCACGCACTGGATATACTGGAGAAGATGGATTTGAAATCATCGCGCCTGAAGAGAGCATCGTCCAATTATGGAATAACTTAATGCAGGTGGGCGTACATCCCTGTGGCTTAGGCGCTCGAGATACGCTGCGGCTGGAGGCGGGCATGCTTCTTTACGGCCAGGATATGGACACGACCACTAGCCCCTTAGAATCAGGGCTTGCTTGGACCATTAAATGGGAACCTGCAGATCGTGATTTTATCGGAATGGGGGCCTTATTTTCGCAAAAACAAATAGGAATCAAGCGTAAAATGGTTGGACTTACCTTGTTAGATAAAGGGATTATGCGTCATGGACAAAAGGTAATCATTCCAGGCTGCGCAGATGGGATTATTACTAGCGGCAGCTATTCACCCACCCTGGAAAAATCCATTGCTTTAGCAAGAGTCCCTGTTGAAACAGGTGATGAAGTCATGGTTGATATTCGTGGCAAATTAGTTCCAGCAAAAGTAGGTAAACCCCGTTTTGTTAAATCAGGAAAGGCGCTTTAGACACGGTATCGATTCATTATGATTTCAAAATCTAAGTGAAAGACAGAGTTGAGCGTAGGTTGAGCGAAAAGCGCGTTGAAAAAGTGTAGCATAGATGGTTATGTGAACATTTCTCAGCGTGCTTTTCGCCCAAGATGGGCAAAATATGGCTTTTCAGCTGAATCGTTACCAAACATTTTGAATTAAGTGGTTATATAATTAAATAAGGATAATACGAATGAATGAATTGAAATTCACAAATACCCATGAATGGCTCAAAGAAGAGCAAAATGAAGTAACCATAGGCATCACGGATCATGCGCAACAATTATTGGGTGACATGGTTTTTGTAGAATTGCCTGAAGTAGGTGATGAAGTGAGCGCAGGTGAAGAGTTAGGTGTTGTCGAGTCAGTAAAAGCTGCCTCTGACTTCTATGCCCCCGTAAGTGGCGTCGTTACCGCGGTCAATGAATTAGTCGTCGAAAATCCAGCGCTTGTTAATTCCGACCCTTATACTGCTGGCTGGCTGGTCAAGCTGAAACCTAGTCATCCTGGTGAAATTGACAGTTTATTATCTGCTGAACAATATCAAAATGAGATTGCTGAGGAACACTAATCATGCCTTATATCCCACACACGTCCGAAGACAGCAAAGCGATGCTTGACGCCATTGGCGCGCAAGATACCCAAACTTTGTTTGATGAAATTCCATTGTCTTTGCAATATGCAGGATTTCAAAATATACCTGCTGGCATCAATGAAATGGATATGTTAAAAGAAGCTCAAGAACTGGCGAATAAAAACCGTAACGGAATCTGCTTTATAGGTGCAGGATGCTATGAGCATCACATACCTGCAGCAGTGTGGGATATTGCTTCGCGTGGTGAATTCTTAACCGCATACACACCTTACCAAGCCGAAGCCAGTCAAGGCACGCTGCAATTGTTATACGAATACCAAACCATGATCTGTGAACTAACAGGCATGGAGGTATCCAATGCATCGATGTATGATGGTGCTACCGCGCTTGCTGAGGCCATTTTAATGGCAGTACGTGTCAATAAACACAGCAAAACAAACCGCGTATTAATCACCGGCACAACTCATCCACTCTATCGTGAAACCATTGAAACCATTCTGCGGAATCAGCACATTGAAGTGATTACATTGCCTTTTGATGAAAAACAGGGCATTACCTCTCTTGCGGCTTTGGAACAATATGCAGGAGAAGATATTACGGCATTGGTTATTGCTCAACCTAATTTTTTTGGTTGCCTGGAAAAAGTAGATGAGCTGAGTGATTGGGCTCATCAAAACAAAACAATCAGTGTTGCTTGCGTCAATCCTGTATCACTTGCCTTAGTAAAACCACCAGGTGCCTGGGGCAAACATGGCGTAGACATTGCCTGTGGCGAGGGTCAACCTTTAGGGGCACCAATGGCATCAGGAGGCCCTTATTTTGGATTTTTAAGCACACGTATGGCTCATGTACGCCAAATGCCTGGGCGAATTATCGGATGTACTTTGGATAAAGATGGAAAAAGAGGGTTTACCCTAACCTTACAAGCACGCGAGCAACATATACGTCGTGCCAAAGCAACCTCAAACATTTGTACCAATCAGGGCTTATTGGTTACGGCAGCCACCATTCATATGAGTCTTTTGGGCGCAGAAGGATTACGCCAAGTTGCAAGCCAATGCCACCATAATACTCATGAATTAGTGGACGCCTTAACCGAAATTGATGGTGTAGAACAGGTGTTTACTGCACCTTATTTTCATGAAGCCTTGCTTAAACTCAATCAACCTGTAGAACAGGTATTAAAAGAATTAGCGAATGCGGGTATCACTGGAGGTTATAACTTAGGAGTTCATTACCCTCAATTAGCGAATACCCTTTTAATTTGTGCTACGGAAATGCGAACGCCAGAGGACATCGCGTTTTATGCAAAAACGTTGAAATCCATCATGTCTCAACGAGGTGACTCATGTTTGTAATTCAGTTGACCTATTTAGTTCCTCTTAGTGAAGTAGATAAATACCTGCAAGCACATAGAGAATTCCTTGATTACTATTATAAACAAGGTTTATTGCTGGTCTCGGGTCCTATGAAGCCACGCACTGGTGGAATCATCATCGCAGCTTCAAATGATCGAGCTTATCTCGAATCCATATTCAAAAAGGATCCCTATTATCTGGCGGAGATCGCTGAGTATCAATTTATTGAATTTACTCCGGTCAACCATCGCGCTGAACTTAAAGAATTTATTCAAAAAATGGAAGGCAAATTATGTTGATTTTTGAATTATCTAAAAAAGACCGTCAAGCAGCTGCCCAAGCGCCCAAAATTTCAACCAGCAAATACGCCATTCCCGCTGAATTGGAGCGAAGAACGCCCCCCAAAATGCCCGCTTGCTCCGAATTACAAGTGGTAAGGCATTTTACCCGTTTATCCCATAAAAATTTCTCAATCGACAGCAATTTTTATCCTCTGGGTTCATGTACCATGAAGTACAATCCGCGAGGAGTCCACAAAGCAGCATCCATGGCTAATTTTCTTAATCGTCATCCTTTGGCAACGGAAGAAAACAGCCAGGGTTTCCTGGAAGTATTGTATCGCTTGCAAGAGCATATTGCTGAAATTACAGGCATGGCAGGTGTTTCTTTGACTCCCATGGCCGGATCCCAAGGTGAGTTTGCTGGGGTTGCGATGATTAAAGCCTATCATCAATCTCGAGGTGACACCGCTCGTGATGAAATGCTAATTCCTGATGCAGCCCATGGTACAAACCCCGCCTCTGCCGTCATGTGTGGCTTTAAAATTGTTGAAATATCGACTGCTGCAGATGGCGATATCGATCTTGAAGAATTAAAAAGCAAACTAGGGCCAAGAACAGCAGGCATTATGCTAACCAATCCTTCGACTTTGGGCTTGTTTATGCGTCAAATTAAAGAAATAGCAGCCCTTGTTCACCAAGCGGGAGGGTTATTGTATTACGATGGAGCCAACCTCAATGCTATTTTAGGAAAAGTTAGACCGGGGGACATGGGTTTTGATGTCATGCACTTAAACTTACATAAAACATTTGCTACACCTCACGGCGGGGGTGGCCCCGGTGCTGGTCCTGTGGCTGTAGGCAAACGCTTACTCCCTTTCATGCCATTACCGGTAGTGAAAAAAACGAATTCCGAATATCAATGGGCAACCCATCAAGATTATCCACAAAGTATTGGCCGCTTATCCTGTTTTATGGGAAATGCCGGTATTTTGCTGCGCGCTTATTTTTATATGCGTGTTCTTGGCAAAGATGGGTTACTCCGAGTTTCAGAATATGCAACGTTGAACGCGAATTATCTGCTTAAAGAACTCACTAAAGCAGGTTTTACTGCAGCCTATCCAAGCCGGCGAGCTTCTCATGAATTTATTCTTACTTTAAGTCCAGAAAAGAAAATGTATGGTGTTACTGCAATGGATTTTGCCAAACGATTATTGGATTATGGGGTCCATGCACCAACCACCTATTTTCCACTGCTCATCCCAGAATGTCTGCTGATTGAGCCAACAGAAACAGAAAGTAAAGAGGAATTGGATCACTTTGTACAGATAATGAAAACCATTAGAGAAGAAGCGGCCACAAATCCTAATTTAGTCAAAGAGGCACCTCATACGCTGCCTGTCAAACGCTTGGATGATGTAAAAGCAGCTCGAGAGTTGGATTTAAATTATTTTGCACATCAGGAATCCAAAGAGAAGTAGATCTATTGCTCTGCCAGAGGCCCTTCTCCCATTTGTGGGGGAGGGATTCTTTTTTTAAGGTTAGAAAGGTTTTCACTACAGAACTTTTGGTTACACTCCTTACTCAAACAGTTCAGAAAGCCAATAACCATTTATAAAGCACCTAGAATAGCTCTTGTACATCAATCTTATAAGGTCTATAACTATAAAATAGAATGAACCATTTCGGCTCCATCTGCGACCCCGGATTTGTGTGCTCAATGATGGTTTTAAATTACAGCTATTAGAACTCTTAGGAAACTCGCTGCGGGGGATAAAGTGCAAGCAGAGGCGGTGCATCGACCGAGCAATTCGCTCCCTTCAGTAAAATTTCCGAGATCTTTTTAAGGAACAATATAAAGTGCCCCAGAAGAACCTTACAGTTCTCCACTTTCTTTTGCAGAACATAAAAGTCTGTATGGACTTAAACTACATAGAACAAGTTCTACCCTTGCCTATGCTTGAAATTGTACCGTCTAGCCCTATCTATTTTGTAGGGCTAATGAATCTAAAAAATAAATGCATTCCGGTTATTGACCTGGCAATTTGTACTGGCTTGATTCGCAATGAAATATACCCTTTAAATATACCCGTCCTACTTTGTTCCGATGGAATGCATCAAGTTGGTCTGATTGTTGATGAAGTGCTTGGGTTGAGTGATATCGACAACCAGCAAATCGAAGTACATGAAGAATTAACAAATAATAACTCACCTTTCTTGGGCGCTGTCACTTTAGAAACCGGGGTTTCACTATTGCTCGACATCAATTGGGTTTTAGCTCTAAAGTTAACGCAAGAAATCAACCTGTCAGATACCAATCATGAGTAATATAACATGGGTAACAATACATTAAATGACATAAAAAAACTTGAATCTGCATTTATCGAGTTAATCCATAAGCGCTATGGATTGGTAATCCATGTGAATCAAGCACAAGAGTTAACAAAAACCATTGCTGTCGCATGCAATAAATTCAATTATCAACCTCAAGAATACTTAGAACAATTAAATAACTGTGCCAGCAATTCCTCTTTATTAGCTGATTTAGTTGCGGCAATTACCATAGGAGAAAGTTATTTTTTTCGTGATAAAAATCAAATGCAGTTACTTGAGAATAAACTGTTACCTGATTTAATTAATCAAAAGTCCCAAGACTTCTCTTTAAAAATTTGGAGTGCTGGTTGTTCTTCGGGTGAAGAAATCTATACCCTGGCCATCTTGTTGGCCGAGCTCATACCCAATATTGACATATGGGACCTCTATTTATTAGGTACCGATATCAATACCACCTCACTTGAAAAAGCATCTGCAGCTACTTTCGGGCAATGGTCCATGCGTTCTATTCCAGAAAAATACTTACAACGCTATTTCGTGAAAAATGACCGGACTTACATTCTTTCACCCGAGATTCGCGATTTAGTACAATTTAAATACCTTAACTTATGCGATAACAGCTACCCCTCGATAATCAATGGAATATTTGAGGTGGATTTGATCTTATGCCGCAATGTGCTTATTTATTTTGATAATGAACTTGCTGGAAAAATTATGAAAAAGCTGAGTGCATGTATGCATAAAAACGCTTATCTTATATTAGGTGCATCAGATCCTATTGTCACCAATGGGACAAATCTTGTTTTTCATCATGATGGTGCAATCTATTTCTCGCTGGATAGCAGCAGTGAATCAAAGAAGGATATTGAATGATGAATAAAGAACAGCCGCACGCTTCCGCTTTGATGCCCAAAACTGAATTAGCAATAAAAATCCTGAAATCAAGGGCCTTGCAACTTGCAAAACAGGAAATTGATACCAGCAAAAATCAAGGTATTTCTTTTGTTCATTTCAAGCTTGGCCAAAAAGAAAGTTATGGCGTTTCATATCAATATGTTCAAGAAATTTTACATAATACCCCTATAGAGCAACCTCCTTTTGTACCTCATTTTATCTCCGGGGTGATTAATTGGCGTGGTACGCTGATTACAGTGGTTGATCTCAACAAATTTTTTCATCCTCAACATTCGGAACACAATCCGAAGCAGGACAATAAATTTATTATCATTATCCGAGCAAATGATATCACTCTTGGCTTGCTGACTTATCATGTTGAAGGCAGTGAGACTTATCAACAAGACCAATTAGCGGCCCCATTATCCGCCGTCAACATTGCTAATCCAGAATATATCCTGGGATTACACCAGGCGGCCACTGCAATCCTGAATGTGGAAAAGATGATATCCAGCTTAAACCAAGAAATTAAAATGCGTTTATACAAGACAGGAGAGTCTCATGGAAACTAATAGTAATAAACGAGGTTTTATTATTACTGTACGTGCTCGATTACTTATTGGTTTTATGACCCTGAGTTTGCCCTTATTGATATTAATGATGTTTTTGATACCCAAAGTAGATACGGTGGTCTATCTAAGTCAAAAAATTCGTAGTGAAAACTTACCCCAAATTCTTGATAGTCAAATATTCCAAGCCCAAGATCTTGTTGAACGTTGGGCAATGACCGGCAACCAGGAGGCCAGGGAACATTTTGCACTACTGTGGGATGAAATCAATAAGATTCGCAGTCAATGGGATCAAGCAATGCACTCCCTGGGTAACAAAAACTTACGCGATGCATGGGATAAATTACAAGAGTTATATATCCCTCTTTATGATATTCAATCATCCATAATCAATGCCCCTAGAGATCCCAATAATCAAAATAATGTAGAAAATAGCAGATATATGACAAGAACTGTTGAAAATGCAATGATTGACATTATATTGGGCTCCTATTCTCCAGAATCAGGTAAAAGAAATGGGGGGTTATATGTGCTTTTAGGGCAGGAAATAGAAAAAAATACCCATAAAATCAATGACAGCTTAAACTCTTTAAAGATGAGCGCTTATTGGCTATTTAGCCTTACTATTATCCTCACGATTTTAGTTCCTTACATAACACAGCGAGCCATTGCCAATCCTGTAGACAAGGCAATTAATATAGCAGAACGAATTGCTGCGGGCGAACGTGATGTAGTTATCCAAATTCATTCAGCAGATAAATTAGGCAAATTGCTTTTATCCCTCAAAACCATGCAAGAAGCAATTAGGAAAAATGAGGAAATCCTCCGCACCAAAGAGGAGGAGTCACGGGAATTATTTGAGAAACTTGTTAATTCATCGAAAAAATTTAGGCTACATAGCAGTAAAGTTGCAGCGGGCGATCTCAGAGAACGTCTTGAAATCGATAAAGAAGATATACTGCAGGATCTCGGTAAAGATTTAAATTTGATGACGGATGGTTTGGCATCAATTACAGCAAAAATTACTAAAGTCAGTAACGACATTGTCACTATGGTGGGAACCGTGCTCACTTCTGCAAATGAACAAGCAGAAGGAATTACCTCTCAAGCGTCGGCTATCAATGAAATCAGTGCTTCATTAGAAGAAATTGATAAGAGCTCAAAACAAACCATGTTGAAAGCACAAACCCTGCGGGAAGTAGCGAAGAACACCTATGAACAAGGGAAACTCGGAACTGAATCCGTCGAACAAAGCATTCATGGCATTAAAGCCTCAGAAGAAAAAATGAAGCTTATAGCACAAACCATTCTTGATTTAAGTAACCACACCCAACAAATTGGCGATATTACCTCGGTCGTCAACACCCTAGCACAACAATCAAAAATGCTGGCATTAAATGCATCGATTGAGGCATCAAAAGCCGGTGAAGCTGGAAAAGGTTTTGCAGCGGTAGCCACAGAAGTAAGAAATCTTGCCGAACAGTCAGAACAGTCAACAGTACAAGTCCAAAAAATTCTTGAGGATATTCGACGGACCACTGAAAAAGCAGTCACTGTAACCGAGGAAGGAACGAAGTCTCTTGATTCAGGAACAAAACTGATTGAGAAAGCAGGCCAAGTGATTAAAACTCTAAGTAAAATGCTTAATGAAGCATCCGTTTCTAGCCAACACATTGAGGTGGCTATCCGTCAAGAAGCAGTTGGAATTGAGCAAATTGTTGAGAGTATGAATGAAATAAATCGCACTACTTCAACTTTCTCAAGCGGAATAAAAGAGATGATGGCGTTTATTCATAATTTGGATAATATTGCCAAACATCTTAAAGACGATGTGAATATTTATAAAGTTTAGGAGGCACCAATGACTCCAGACGATCACCTATCCAAAGAGTTGTTTGAAACGTTTGGCACAGAGCTTGAATCATTATTGACCGTCATCACGGATAATTTAGAAAAAATGGAACGTGGTGGATCAATGGATGATGTAAGTCATCTTATGGAAGACGTTTCGCGAGCAGGGCGTAATATTAAGGTTTCCGCACTTTCTCTGGGGATTAATGACTTAGGGACCATGGCGGGATACGTAGAAAAGCTGTTTGCCCCGTCGCAAAAGGTATCACCAGAAGTCATTAATTTAACGTTTCGCACCATAAATGGGATGCGTGAGCTCCTTCATGATTTTATAGAAAAAAAACCGCGTTCAACTGCGCTTGACGAATTGTTACATCAGTTACAATACATTCTGATTTATGAAGAAAAAGAAGAATCGCCAAGCACAGAAGAACAACCTCCATTACCTGAAGAGAACCCGGTCACCGAAGCCATAACCCTTTCTAAACCATTGGATAATGAATTCATCAAAAAAATTGTTGAAACATTTAAAACAGAACTTCAGGAAAATTTAATCACCATTACTGATGGTTTGCTACAGCTTGAGAAGGGAACAAAATCAGAAGAAGAATTCCAGGACGTGCTGAATGAAATGTTTCGAGTTGCCCATAACATTAAGGGTTCTGCACGGGGTATAGGAGCTCAAGATGTCGGTGAGATTGCCCATCCTCTAGAAACATTATTTACAGCAATTCAGAAGAAAAGTATTAAAGTTTCCCCTGAACTCATTAATCTTTGCCTGCAATCGATCGATTACATGAATGAAGCAATGCAATGCTACAGCGAGCAAAGACCGCTTTCCTTCGATTTAAAAAAACACTTACTGCAACTGCAACACTACATGGAATTACCTACTGAAGACATATCTTCTGCTCGAGAATTGTATGCAAAAGATATAGAAGAGCCTGAAAAAGACCAACATACTCCAACGATACAGGCTAAAACAAGTGAATTTGAATCAATACGCGTCTCTTTGCAAAATTTAGATAGTGTTTCAGTTTATACGGAAGAAATTCAAACCATAAAAATCGCTATTGAAGAGTATTATTCCAAATTAAGTAAAATGAATTTCAAAATCGATGATCTACTCCTTTCATGGAAAAAAAATAGAGCTTATTTTAAAACAAATACTGATGGTATAAGTGGACCAATAGATTACCTATTCGCCACAAATTTCGTTGAATTATCCGACATCAATAATTCGATGCACTTAATGCAAAGAGAGTTGTCAGTATCGATTAACGAACTATCCCTGTTGTTAAATGCCCTGCAAGATGAAATCCGCACCTTACGTCTTATTCCAGTATCCACACAATTACGTTACCTACCACGTATAGTCCGTGACTTAGCTCAAGAACTCAACAAACAAGTCAATCTTGAAATAAGCAGTAATGATGTAAAAATTGATAAAATTATACTGGATGGTTTAAAAGATCCAATTATGCATCTTTTGCGCAACGCAATTGATCATGGGATAGAAAATGCTGAGGTCCGTAAAGCAGCAGGCAAGCCACCGCAAGGAAATATCCACATCAAGGTCAATCAGGAAGATAATCAGATAGTTTTTAAAATTATTGATGATGGAGCCGGCATTAATACCAATGATGTGATGCGTATTGCCCTGCAAAAGAATTTAATTACCCAAGCCGAGCTTGGAAATATGAAAAAAGAAGATATTTATGAACTCATTTTTCGACCCGGTTTCTCTACCCGTGAAATTGCAACAGATATTTCAGGTCGAGGTATAGGGCTGGATGCGGTGCGCTCTAATTTGCTCCGTTTAAAAGGCCAGGCGAGTGTTGAAAGTCAACCCAATAAAGGGACAATATTTTATCTCAAAGTTCCGCTCACATTGGCTACTGAGCGTGGATTGATTATCTCCTGTTGCAATCAAATTTTTGTCCTTCTTACCAGCTCGGTAGAAAGTGTGATGTTGTTAAGGAAAAATGAGATTATCAACGTCGAAGGAATCCCTTCTGTTCTTGTCAAAGAACAGCCCGTTTTGTTATGCTCTTTGTCTAAAGCACTGCATCTTAATGAAAAAAAACAAAATTTTAAAGAACATATCTCTGTTGTGACAATCAAAAATAATGGAGACCGAATCGCCTTGCTTGTCGATGAAATTGTTGGTGAAAGAGAAATTGTACTTAAACCATTACAGGAACCATTAACCAATATACCTTGTATAATCGGAGCTACCTTAACAGGCAGCAATCAAATTAATTTCGTATTAAACTCTGCAGAGATAATTAAACGAATGTTGCTATAGTGAATTACGGCCTATGATAAAAATTTTAATTGTTGATGACTCGCCAACAGAAGCTGCATTAATTCAACACATCATAGAATCTGAAAAAGATATGCAAGTCATTGGTATTGCAAAAAATGGCCAAGAAGCAATCGATCTCGTTGCAAAATTAAAACCTGATCTCATTACGATGGACATTCAGATGCCCATCATGGATGGCCTTCAGGCAACACGCATCATTATGGCCAAAAATCCAACACCAATTGTCGTGATAAGCTCTCTGGTTAATGATGAATCAATTCATGCCACCTTCCATATTCTTGAAGCAGGTGCATTGACTGCTTTAGCAAAACCAGTGAATGTATTTTCTTCCTCTTTCGAAGAAAGTAGAAAACATATTGTTGATATTTTACGCAGTTTTTCTGATATTCGGGTTATAAAAATACCATTGAAAAAACATCTTGAGGAAAGCAAAAGACATCAGATAGCACATGCTAAAGCAACCCATTACGAAATTATAGCAATGGGCGCATCGATTGGCGGACCTATGGCATTGAAAACCATTCTCGGGCAATTAGCCCCTAATTTCCCTTTACCTATAATGGTTGTTCAACATATGGGTACCGGTTTTATCCAAGGATTTGCACAATGGCTTGGAGAAAATATAAGTCTTAAAGTGAAAAATGCTGAAGATAATGAACCCCTACAAAAAGGAACGGTGTACATAGCTGCTGAACCCAAACATATGGAGGTTGAACGTGTTCATGAACAACTGATCTGTAGGTTAGTTGATGGCGCCCCGGTTTCTGGTTTTTGTCCTTCAATTACACGATTACTGCAATCAATTGCGAAGGTTTCGGGGAAAAAGGCTATTGGAATCCTATTAACGGGAATGAGTAATGACGGCGCAGAGGGTTTATTGGAATTAAAACAGGCGCATGGGCATACCTTGGTTCAAGACCAAGAAAGTTCTATAGTTTTTGGAATGGGAGCTGTTGCTCAGTCATTGAATGCTGTAGATCAGCTCATTGGGTTAGAGCATATTGCAAGTTATTTAACAAAAATTTGTACCACTGAAAATGAGTAGCACCTTATGGAAAAAGAAAGTCCGGTGATTTTGGTTGTGGATGACAGCGCCACCATGCGTTTAATTACCTGTAATGCACTAAACCAAACGGGATTTACTGTCATTCAGGCTGAGAATGGTGAAGCAGCATTATCATTACTAAAAACTTCGAAACCCGATGCGATTTTGCTGGATGTAGAAATGCCTGGCTTGAATGGGTTTGAAGTATGTGCTGAGATTCGCAAATTACCCGATTGGCGTTATCTTCCGATTATGATGGTTACCGGCTTGGAGGATTATGAATCGATTAATAAAGCGTTCCAGGCCGGTGCCACAGATTTTACCACCAAGCCCATTAATCCCACGCTCTTAGGCTATCGGGTGCGCTATATGGTGCGCACTAATTCGTACTTTCAAGAACTGCAAGTTGCCGAACAAAAAGTCCGAGTACTCAATAATGAGCTTATCGATAAGCTAGTCGAGATCCAGCAAAATGCAATTGCCGTAGCACGCTTTGTGCCCCAAGATTTTCTGAAGGTGCTGAATCGTAAAAATATTGCCGACATAAAACTTGGCGACTGCGTTGAAAAAGACATGACCGTTCTTTTTTTAGATATAAAATCATTTAGCTCTATGGCAGAGCGATTATCTTCTGTTGAAATTTTCAACCTTTTTAATACGCTAATGAGTTATTTAGATCCAGCCATTCTTAAAAATTCTGGTCTTATTGATAAATATATTGGTGATGCCATTATGGCATTATTCAATAATGCGGATGAAGCTGTTGCTGCCGCATTAGATATGTTGGAAGCCTTGCATACGTTTAATACCACACGAGCGCGCGATAATCTTCCCCTCATCCACGTGGGAATTGGAATAAATACAGGCAACTTGATTGTAGGTACCGTTGGTTTTGAGGAGCGTATGGATTGCAGTGTAATTAGTGATGCGGTCAATATTGCCTCTCGGCTTGAGACCTTAACGCGAAGTTTTAATATCGAACTCATCATTGGTGAAGAAACTTATGAGCAGTTAAAACAAAAAGAAAAATATAATTTACGTTTCTTAGGCTTCTCGAAAGTGAAAGGCAAAAGCCTGCCGATCAAAGTTTTTGAGGTGTTTAATCATAACGCACCCACCGAGGTGCAATTGAAAAATGATTCTGCCTCTATTTTTGCTACAGCTTTGGATCATTATGCGGCGAAGCAATTTGATCAAGCGGCAAAGCTTTTTGAACAAATCGTGACAAGTAATCCCAATGACTCACCTGCAAAATATTTTTTGCAGCAGTGCAAGGAGCATCGTGCTTAATCTTTAATGTTTAAAACAGCAACTGACTTGAAATAAAATGCAAGGCAGTTGCTATCCGAATTTCTTAGCTTTAGCCCTCTTTAATTTTATCAACAATATTTTGGTTAAGGTGGGTTACGATAAGCCCTACTAATTTAACAGCTTGGTCATAATCACGCTTATCAAACACCCCAGCTTGTTGATGCGCATAACGAATAGGTACACCGATATTAATACTGGGAACGCCTGAACCAGAACCTTGTACTTTTGATCCATCTTGTCCATAACCTACTTCTGATTCCAACTGTACCTGAATGTTATTATTTTTGGCTAAATCTAAAATCCAATTAAGCAGTTCTTGATGAGGAATCATGGACCGATCGTATACAAATAAAGTAGGCCCTTTACCCAATGCGATACGACCTTTACGTTTTGCAACCAGAGCAGGGTAATCATCGGCAATACCGACCTCAACATTAATGGTAATATCGGGATGCGTGCTTTGATACACTGTGCTCGCGCCACGTAAACCAACCTCCTCTTGTACTGTTGCAGCAGCATACAGTTGATTTTGGCGGTCCTTATTTTTTATGGAATCAAGAACATCGCCAATGAGGGCCAATCCGAGTCGATCATCAAGGGCCTTTGCTAAAAAGCGATTTTCACTTAACGGACTAAATTGACTGGCAGGAGTAACTTGCAATCCTGGCCGTACATTAAATTTTGTTTCGGCTTGTTCTTTACTTTCTGCGCCAATATCAAGAAACACTGCATTAGCTGCAGGCAGATTATTTTTTTTCGCTTCTTCGAGAAGATGGGTGGAGTCCATTCCAGAATAGGCCAAAATAGGACCATTAGGAGTCGATACCATCCAACGTTGTGCAAAGATGACTGAAGCAGGGATACCGCCCAAGGGGATGATCTTTAAAAAACCATCTGGAGTAATGGATTCAACCATGTATCCTACTTCATCCATATGCGCCATCAATAAGACGTTAGGCCCTTTCTGATCCTCTTTATATTGACCAATTAAATTGCCCATACCATCCACAGTAAGATTACTCATGGATTGCTGCCATTGTTGCTTTACTACATCACGAACAGACTTCTCAAAACCGGATGCACCTGCCAAATCAGTTAACTTCACCAAAGAATATTCATCTGCAACAGCGCCGGTAGTCGCACTAATTAGCATCAACCCTATGGTTAACCCATTTAATTTGTTCATAACAACGTCCTTATTTTATATAAAATTCAAAACATCAAATACCTCAGCTTAGGAACTATATACCATTCACTCGAGAGAACCAAAATGGACGAGAGAGGTGAATTATAAATCGCCTAATCCGCAATTATTGTAACCTGATTCCACTATAGTAACCGTATAATATTTAGGCTATTATTGAGCCTTGTTATCATCGGAACAATTTGTGTCATGTATACGGCCATCGTCATCCCTGCTCGTTACGCATCAACTCGCCTACCCGGAAAACCTCTGGCAATGATTCATGGCCAGACCATGCTCCAACGCGTAGTGCAATTATCCCGTGCTGCTGTCGAGGGACTAAACAATGTTTCTGTGGTAGTTGCCACTGATGATGCCCGCATTGTCCAACATTGCGATGAATTAGGCGTTGCCTCCGTAATGACCTCAGTTGATGCGCCCAGCGGAACTGATCGAGTCGCCCAAGCCATCAGCACCATGACCAACAAACCGGATTTTATTTTAAACATGCAGGGCGATGCCCCACTAACGCCCCCTGATTTCTTGCGCGCACTGATTGATGCATTTGCTTCCTCTCCTTGCGACGCAGTAACTCCTGTGACGCAGTTAACCTGGAAACAGCTCGATAATCTGCGCAAAAATAAACAAGCCACCCCCTTTAGTGGCACTACAGCCGTTTTCAATGAAAAAACAGGCAATGCCTATTGGTTTAGTAAAAATATTATTCCCGCCATCCGCAAAGAAGAGGTATTACGCCAAAAAAGTGATTTAAGCCCAGTATTCCGTCATATTGGCTTGTACGGCTATTCGTTAGATATGTTGGAACAATATATTACTTTGCCAGAAAGTCCATTCGAAAAAATGGAAGGATTAGAACAATTGCGCCTCTTGGAAAATGGCTATACCCTTCGTTGCATTCCAGTTGATTATAAAGGTCGCGCCAACATGTCAGGCATTGATAGCCCAGAAGATGTCGCTCGCGCTGAGGCATTGATTGCCCAATACGGTGAATTATTAGAGAGTAGGTAACGATGACAACACGATTACTCATTGCACGCCATGGTAATACCTTTGGCCCAGGGGACATTGTTCGACGAGTGGGAGTCACTGATTTGCCCTTAGTGGATAGTGGTCTGAATCAGGGACGCCTATTGGGTAGCTACCTGAAAAATAATCATCTAATTCCTGATGTCATCTTCACTTCCAAACTCAAGAGAGCCATACAAACTGCAGAACAAGCACAAAATACGATGGGAACCAATTTACCGATTAACACCTTGGCTATTTTCAACGAGATCGATTATGGACCCGATGAAAATCAACCCGAAGAAAACGTTGTTGGCCGTCTTGGCAAAGAAGTACTCCATGCCTGGGAATCAGGTGCGGTGGTGCCTGAGGGTTGGAAGGTAGACCCTGCCGCACTGATTAAGAATTGGATGGATTTTGCTACCCGGATACGTCAAGAATACCCGGGAAAAACATGTCTTGTAGTGACTAGCAATGGGATCGCCCGGTTTTCACCCTATTTAACGGGTGACTTTGCAACATTCAGTGCACAATACGGAATCAAAATCGCTACCGGAGCCTTGTCTGTCTTTGAACATAGCGAACCCACTCAGACATGGTGTTGTCGTGCTTGGAATGTGAAACCACCGCCGGATACTTTGTAGCCTGGTGAAATAAAGCGAAGTTCCTCAATTCAGGAAGATGATTAATGAAATTATGGATGATGGTATTTTCTCTATTGATGCACTCCTTTTGCTATGGAGCTTCTGCATATTGTTTGCCTAATCAAGCATGTTGGCCAAGCCAAAAACAATGGGACGCATTAAATAGACAAGTAAACGGTCATTTGCTGCAAGGACATTCTCCCTTATCTCCTTGTATTAAAAGCGCGAATAACATCGCATGTAGCGATATTCTCAATAAACTTAAAAATCCTTATTTTATTGAGTCGCAACCTGGTGCAACTCAATCCAATGGCTGGATCGATGCATGGCAATCGGCAGTGAGTCCTTATGTTGTTGCGGTTGAAAATGCACAAGAAATTGCTTCGGCAGTTAATTTTGCCCGTCAACATCGAATAAAGCTTGTGGTGAAAGGTACCGGTCATGATTATCTTGGTCGCTCCAACGCAGCCAATTCACTCTTGATCTGGACCCATAACATGCGCAAGGTCACCCTCCACGATCATTTTATTCCCCAGGGGTGTCCTACAACACAGATACCTAAACCTGCAGTCACCATAGCCGCAGGTTCACGCTGGTTAGAAGCATATAAAGAAGTCACGACCAATAATGGCCGTTACGTGCAAGGAGGAGGATGCACTACCGTCGGTGCTGCCGGTGGATTCATTCAAGGCGGAGGCTTTGGAAGTTTTTCCAAAAAATTTGGTACCGGGGCTGCAGGAGTTCTCGAGGCAGAAATCATTACTGCCGATGGCATGATACGCACTGCGAACGCCTGCCAAAACCAGGATCTTTTCTGGGCTTTGAAAGGAGGCGGAGGAGGTACTTTCGGCATTGTCAGTAAAATCACCTTACTCACTCATGAGCTCCCGAGCTCATTTGGAAAAGTTAAAGGGACAATTACAGCGAAATCAGATACAGCCTACCAAGAACTGATTCGTTACTTTATCCATTTTTATCGAGACCATCTCCATAATCAACATTGGGGAGAACAAGTGAGCTTCACTCCCGGTAATAAAATGACTTTCTCTCTAGTTTTTGAAGGTTTAAGCAAGTCCGAAGTGGACACACTGTGGCAGCCATTTCTTGATTGGTTAAGCAAAAAGCCAGAACAATACCAGGTTCGATGGAATAGTGCGACACGTCCTGCAAAACACTACTGGGATTTTGATTTTCTGATTGCCAATGCCCCTGAGGCCATTGTGGTAAATAAAGATAACAATACATCCCCCAGTGAGTTTTGGTGGGCCTCAAATCAATCTGAAGTATCCATGTACATCAATTATTATTTATCCATGTATCTTCCTGTCAAATTATTTGCTCAAGAAAACGCAGATCATTTGGCCCAAACCCTTTTTAAGGCATCCCGTTTCACTGAAGTGGTCCTTCATTTTAATAAAGGTTTGTCGGGGGCTTCATCCGAGGCTACCGCACGGCAAAAAGATACCGCAATGAACCCAGAAGTACTTGATGCGGTAGCTTTAGTCATTATTTCTGGAGGCCAACAAAATACCTATGCCAACATTGCCGGTCATAAGCCTGATTTAATTAAAGCAAAAAAAGAGATCCATCAAGCGAATAAGGCGATGGAATTATTCCATGCGTTAAGTCCGAACTCAGGGACTTATCCGAACGAAGCAGATTATTTTATTAAGAATTGGCAATCTGCTTTATGGGGAAGTAATTATCCGAAACTACTTCAGATAAAACACAAATACGATCCGCACAATGTATTTAGCTGTCATCATTGTGTGGGAAGTGAGTAAAGTTTGGTGCGTTTAGAGGCGATATTTTAAGATTACAGTGCCTCCATGCCTCCAGCAGCGAAGATCCCTTCTCCACTCGGGGAGAAGGGAAACTCAGTGTGATAGAGCTGCCGACCCATCAATTACACATCATCAAAATAATTTTTTAATGTGTACTGTACCTCTAAATTGAGTTCACCTGAATTCGGGTCAATCGCACTCACCGTATCTCCCAGATAGCCAATTGCCCAAAAGAAAAGGTTGGAGGTTTCCATATTGGCTTGCAAATAAGGCATTAGCGAATCTGTAAAAAAGGCTTTTCCTTTTGCAGTCTTCCAAGAGGCCTCACCCAGCACAACAGGATATCCCGCTTGATATAAAAATCCCCATGACCAATCAAAACGTAATTGACTGGGCATCCCAGGTGCTGTTTCCCATCCTGCAACCTCAGCAGGATAAACATGGGGTGAGAAAACCAAATGACCATTCTGAGCCGAATCATCACCCAGCAGCCAGGATAATGCAGCGTCATTTATACCTTGCTTGCTTAACTCACTCTTGAATTTGTTCTTATCAAAAACAGCAATGCCGTTTTTAGCCTGCATTTCATCAAGCAACGGTTTAAAATCCTCACCCCAATTTCCTTTAAAAAACACACGCTCTAAATTGCCACATAAAGAAGGATCTGGAGAATGGCTGTATCCATTGTCATTCACTACTTGTGATTTAGGGATACAAATTACAGGATTGTTTGAATCATCATTTCCTGAATCAGGGCCTTCGACAAACAACAGTAAATCGGGGTTATTTTTCTGTACTGCATTGGCAGCTGTGGCGATGACTTTAGTCCATGGAACTTGAGAGTCATGGGATTTAAACCAATTTAATCGATAAGGCTCATTAAAAATGTCAATGCCTATGACATTGTCTAAGTTTCGGTTTTTAATTTCTGTTGCTAATAGAGCAATGTCTTGCTCATATTGCTTCATCTCATATACAGTTCCATCGCGCATCGCATCACCATAACCATGACGATGGTGGATATCAATCATTACTTTGATATTTTTCTTTTTTAATTCGTGCAGAACAATCCAAAAAGCTTGCTTCGGACTCACTGCTTTTTCACACGCCAGACCATTACTTTGCCATGTCTTACAAAATATACCGTTGCCTGCATTTGGAGAAGACTTGTCCGCAAGCCATTTATTCAAATCAACCTCATGTTGCTCATCATAAAGCACCTCAGGTTGTATGGGTAATCGTAAGGTCTTAAAATTCACCGCGGTATTTTTATCTACGCCCGAACTTGGAAAGTTCCCTGGGTTACTGATTAAATCCATCATGCCATAAGCTCTTGGGTTGGAACTAAGGGTTGGGATGGCGTAAAAAGGATTGCTTTGCAAACCCTGCAGAATATTTGAGTCCTGAAATCCTGACCATGAGAGGCCATTGATATGAATAAGCTGGCCTTTGTCATTGTAAATTTTACTGTTTTGAGTTTGGTAGGAGTGCGCATCCAATGCAAGCATTAATAAAAACCAACATCCTAATACGCTTATTTTTTTCATTCACTATTCCTCCAAATTAATACATGGATAATTTTTAAATGAGCATCATTTAACTACTCATCAATCATTTCAGGTGAAACGTTGAATGGAGTTTACAAAATTCAACAAATGGGGGTTGTATTTGATTGGTGCAAAAACAAACATCATGACAGCCTGAGTGAAGCAGGTGTAACCCATGGTGTACTCAATCCATGGTCACACGTGCTAAAGAAGAAAAGTAGTTAGCCTACATGTGAAAAGCGACGATCATTTTCATAAATGGATCTTTTAACCAATTCATCCATCTCTGCGCTTGGTTCACACGATTGAAAAACCATTTTTAGCGGAGACACGTCTACCGTTGATTTACTCACATCATTTTGCAAATAACCATCAAGATTTCTATAAGTAAGATATTTATCTGTAGCAAACTCTTGGCATTGAGCCATCGTTTCATCTTGGCATATTGAAAATTTAATCAAATGTTCTGCATGGAATGGTTCTTGGCTTTTTGAAAACACATACTGTATATCATATAGAACACTATCAGCACCAGCACAAAAATAAGTACCTGATTGAAATTTATTATTTTCGAATACATCACTACGGATATAACGACCTTCTCCTGGTTGCAAACCAGCAAGGGATACTTTATGAGTTGCTATTTCTTTAGGATTGTCTGCAACAACGTAACCAGTTAAAACCAAACCCAATACTACAGAGGCTATTTTAATCATTCTGTTTTAACTCCTAATATGAAATAAATATTCCTTGAAATGGCTTATTTCCCCTAAGCCATTACAGAGAATTATAAAAATATGAAGTTGTCTAAAAAAAGAGGGAACTTTCATTAATTTCAGCCCAGCATTATACCCTATTTCATACGAATAGTGCAAAAATTTATAAATTAATTCTCATTTTGATCGAAAACCACTTAATAAATCGTCTAGAAACAAATAAGAACTACCGTCATCCCGCAATGGCTTTTAAACCCAATTCTTCTATTTTTTGATCTCTTTGCTTTTTTTATTTACCAATTTAAAGTTATTGATTACACTCTGCAACACTTAAAATAAAAATACATTTTTTAATGTCTAAAAATTTAAGCAAAAAATTCAGAGCGTCATTAATCAGTTATTTTAAGGATCCTGATGAGCAAAATAAAAAAGATCTAGCTGCATCTGCTTTTCTGCTCTTTGATCATGCCGCAAAGACCTGCAATAGCATCGAACCCGATAAATTTATGGGCTTGATCGATGACATGGTAAGAGTTGCGGTGCATGGAATTAAAATACATCCATACCTTGGAATCATGCTGGATTCATTTTCTCGTGAATTAAGCGATTCTGAATGTCGTAATGAACTACTCGCATTTCATGTTCTTACTCTGGCTTATAATCAATATTTGAAAAATAATTTAATTAACTCAGAACAAGAAGCTAGGGATAAATTAAAAATAGTTGAAGAAACAATTCAACAATTAAAAATGAATAATAATCCTTATGCCGCAGAATTAGAAAGTGCCCTAATCAAACTAACTGTTTTAACGGATAAGTTTTTTAAATTACGCCCCATCCAACAATTTCAAAAACATGCAAAATTTGAGCAAAACCTAAAGCTTGTTTGCTCTGGCCATCAAAAGGCCATAGAAAGCGATTTGCGAGTTAAATCGGCTTTTTATGGTTTCCTTGCAGTAATTTTGAGTTTCTTTAATTTTTTTGGACTTTCGCTTGCTGACGAATGCCAAAGGAAAAATAGATTTTTTCAAGAGATTTCTTTGGCTCCAAGGAATACCTTATCGGATTTCAAAATATCTTTTGATGAAATTGAAGAGATTCAGGAAGTCTCCGAAGCCAGATTATAGACAGCTTATAACGTGAATGAAGATCCCTCATCATCGATGTCTGGAAGCTGTTCCACTCCCTCAACTAGCGTCGAACTTGGGGCTGCGTGAAGATGGTGTTTTCCCTCAGGATTTTTAAAAATTTGAGCTTTAGGCTCAGTCTTAGAATTAGGTTGAATCGCTGCAAGTTCTTCAAAATTAGATTTGTTGACCAAACCATCGTTTTCAGAATAATGGACTTCTATCGGAATGAGCTTATCAACATCCTCTCTTTTGAAAAATCGTTCCAGGTTTTTAAACGCATTGGCTACAAAGCTGATAAAATCCCCAAGCGATGAAAGAGCAGACGCTCCTCCCTCCCGTCTTATTCCTCGTTGTCCTACCAGTTGAGCGTGTTCATCTTTATCGTTTGGATTTCGATAAATCGTGGGTAGATTGCCGATAATTTGTAATAGTGGGTTTTTCATGACTGCTGGAGCGACTAACTGAATCTTTTTGATTTTATTTTTAGCGATACCTTCTGGGGGATTTTCATTCAGTTCATGTATCATATTTAAAGCATTGCTAATAACCGCCCCACCTAAACTGTGACCGAGTAAAACGATTTCATCAACATTTGGATCGCGATAGGCTTTTTCTAACATGCTATAAAAATCAAATTGCATTTGTTTAATATTTAAGTCCTCCTTTCCGCGAGACTCATCAAACGCAGCACCCGACTGGTCATAACTGATGACTTTATAGCCTTTTCTGGCATATTGATTGGCGACTACATTAAATGTATTGACGCTGTCTTGTAATCCGTGCACGGCGAGTACTAATTTGCGTGGTTCTGTTTCTAAAGTAGAGTCAGACCATGTTTTTGTTTGTAAGGTTCTTATATCATTACCCGTGTTGTGCTGTTTTACGGCGTAATCTTTGATGGCTTTCTTAATTAAATCTTCAAATCGACTTGAAAAGCCCCTACTAAACTTATCTGATAAAAAATGTTTTGCTATCTCTTTAACCACATCATCAGGAGATGATTTAGTATCCTGATGATTTTTTATTATACCTCTTATTGCCACAAGATCGGCTTTCCGCTTCTTATTTGGGTTGGGGTTTAAATCTTCATACTGTTTACACGCGTATTCTATCACTTTGGCAATATTATAGTCTATTGTTTCTGTTCCATAACGTGCATAAGGCTCTAATGCAGTCAAAGCTTTTTGCATGGTTCTATTTATTTCGTTTTGTGCTTTCGCCCGTTCGTTTTTAGAAACTCCTTGAGCAACAATCTGATCGGCTAAGACAGCATGCCAATTGTTATTCGTTGCATAATTTTCTGCTCCAATCTCCTTTGCCTTGTCCACTAGAGAGGTAATTACAGCGTCCATTGTCTTTTCATCAATTTTTATAATTTTCTTTGAAATTAAGCTTGTTAATGCAAGCTTAAATGCCTCTTTTAACGCATCATCGGTTCTGGATTCTACTGCCACCGCATCTAATTTTTCGTGATACAAGAGAAGAGCAGCTTTATAGTATAGTAATGAGTAAAATCTGGGTTTTGCTGAGCCAATTCTTTATAAGCTTCTAGAGTTTGTGGTTTTTGAACCTCTGTCTGACTCTTTTTAGACTCGAGATAAACAGCAAATGCTTCATTAAGATATTCTAATTTAAGTTTTTTTCGATCAGATAAATCATCCTGCTGATGAAGGTGTTGCACATGTTCCCTAGATCCTAATTTCGTATAAATACTTTCATAGCTACTGCCCATTTTTACACCTCATTCAAAAATACGGCTGTATTTTTTTCTGATATCATTGCAAGAATCAATATTTATCATATTGTATAAATATTATACTATTAATTTATCAAATGAACAACATCCTGTACTCGGTGCACTTCCTTCATTTCACGAGGTAACCTCGCATTCTGCTGGGAATTATCACTGATTTTAAACCGCTACTGGTCAACTAGTTATCATAATGGCAAGTTAAATAATAACTATTTGATTTCATACTAAAAAACTCTTTGCTATTAAAAAAAAATGAGTTATAACTCTCTTACCTGAATCATGGATTGACAGGTATCTGGGATAGGTCAGCATGATGCTGAATATTTTTTTCATGGAGGAGAAAATGAACAGTAAAGTATTTTCGCAACGCTTCAATCGCGAGTTAGCTTCATTGGGCTTTCCTGAAGATTTAGCGGAGAAAATCAAAGCGGTAGCTAAAGTTTTTGGTGTTTCACGACATTTAGCAAATTCTTTAATTTTCGGCCATATACTTCCAGGGAACGAACAGCTCAACAAGATTGCAGAAATTTTAGAAGTTTGCCCACAATGGTTAGGTGGCGCAACTGACAGAAAAAAAACTTATCCAAGCCGCGAAGTTGCAGATAGTGTATAATAGTTAAAGTTGAGATAATTATTATATATTGTAAAATGCTGTATCTGATCCTGATATCGGGTATTGGGTACAGCAGTTTGTATCTCTATTTTTTACCTTAAAAGCTTTATTTCGCGGGTTATTACCATCATGGAATGCTTGAGTTTTTGTATTGCCAAAACAATTGATTTAGCACGAGTCGACAATCATTTTAAAAGTGCTTCAACTGAATTTACTTCGTTGAAGACCCGTGATGTCCTAAAATTAAGTGCAAACCACAACAAAGACCATACGATTTTTATTTTTAAAAATGGCACGGTTGTTTCCTGGGGGATCAAACGTTATCAAATTAATGATTATTTGAATACGATCAAACTCCTGGTTGATAAACCCGTAACTCTTTTAGTGCATGATGAATTTCATTATCAGTTCAGTGATAAAACCACCATAGAACCACATGATTTTTTCGATGTGGATTGTTTAACCATTGAAGATGACAGTGATGAGCTCAAACTCAGCCTTTCTTATGGGTTTTCTCAATCAGTAAAATTACAATATTTTGAAACCATAATTGATGCACTCATTGAAAAATATAATCCGATGATCCAAAGTCTTTCAATCACGGGTGAGATGGAAATTAGCCGCACCCAAATACAACAGATTATTGGAGAAATACTTGGTGCTAAAAGTGAAATGAATTTAATTAGTAATTTCCTTTATCATCCAAAATATTTTTGGCAACATCCAACTTTAGAAGAGCACTTTTCCATGTTGGAACGGTACCTGCACATCCAAAGACGAGTCAATGCAATTAATCATCGCTTGGACACTCTCAATGAAATCTTTGATATGTTTAATGGTTACTTGGACAATCGACATGGTCATAATTTAGAGATTATCATTATTGTATTGATCATTTTGGAAATTGTAGTTGCCGTTTTAAACTTACATTTTTAATAAATTTTCAATTTTAATGAGAGCAAATTAAGACAAAACAAGCTATTCTTTAGAAAAACAAGTTCTATTTATTAAATTATGCTTAGTAATACAAATCAACTCAATGAAGATCAACTCAATGATCTGGAACAATTAAAAACCGTCTGTAAAAAAAAGGATGGCAGCGTTCCTAATTTATATACTCATTTGCTCACTCAAAAACGCAATTTGCCTACGATTTTACTGCATTATGACAAACACCATTTAGTTGGATTTTTAAGTGTTTTTTTCTTTTATGAAGATGCAGTTGAAATCTCGCTGCTTGTTCATCCAGATTATCGACGTAAAGGCATTGCTAAAAAAATGCTTCACACCATTTTGCCTTTAGTGAAAGAACAAGGCTTTTCTAAACTGGTTTTTTCTAGTCCTTCCCATTTGAATCAACAATGGATTGCGGATCTCGGATTCATTTATATGCATAGCGAATATTACATGGAGCGACATGATTTAAATCCCTTACTGGATTATAAGAAAAATCTGACGTATCGCACTGCAACAGAGCAGGACATTCCTTTACTCTGTGTTCTGGATGAGGCATGTTTTTTTAAAACTCAGTCCGAATTAATTCCTCGTTTTGAACACATATTAAGTGATAGAACCTATCAAATAATATTGGCCTTTGAAGACAACCATCTTATAGGTAAAGCACATATACGCTGGCAAAAGCATGGGGCTACTCTTTCTGATATTGCAGTTTTGCCCGTTCGCCAAGGAAAGGGGTTAGGAACAGCATTGATTTCCCACTGCATTAATTATGCTTTAAGCGAAGGTAAGCCGGAGCTCAATCTCGATGTAGAAACACATAACCAAAAAGCCTTAAATCTCTATACCCGACTCGGTTTTCTCACACAAAACTCATGTGAATACTGGGAAGTCGATCTCTACACATTGCAAAAATTAGTTAAGCCAAAACACCCCCATTAATTTACATCATGTTTCCCCAGAAGCTTTTATCTGTCTGGGCAAACATTTTTCTGTAAAATAAAACCTCATCGTAGAGCTTGACAGAATTTAAACCCCACCTTTAGTATTGTCCGATCAGCTATTCTCATAGAAGTCGCTGTTTCAACGTACATAAAAAGCGTCATCCATTAAAATTAAAAGGATCATTGATGAAAAAAAGGGTTGTCATAACCGGTATGGAAATAACCTCTTCCATAGGAACAGGCTTAAGTAAATTTTGGGAGGCTGCAAAACAGGGACAATGCGGAATAAAACGCATCCAAGGTTATGATCCTTCTTCATATCCCACTCAAATAGCTGGTGAAATTACTGATTTTTCCCTAGAGCACCTTCCCGAACTGAATAAAAACAAACGTTATCCACGAGTTGCCCAATTCGCTCTTTATTGCACACATAATGCCATAGAACAGTCTGGACTTACCGCCCATGAGCTCAGTAAAGCAGGAACTTTCATGGGTACGGGCATGGGGGGCTATCCCGAATCAGAATCAAGTTATCAATTTTTCTTCGCTGATAATTGGAAAAAAATGCAACCCCTGACGGTGATCCGAGGAATGGCCAACTCTATTGCCAATTTTGTTGCCATCGCCTTTGGTCTTGGAGGTCCTAATTCAACCATTTCCAATGCCTGTATTTCATCAGCTGATGCTATAGGCGCCGCCTACCATCAAATTGCTCATGGGCGGATTTCCACGGCGATTTGTGGCGGTACTGAAGCACCAATTTGGGAATCAATGATGTCTGCCTGGTGCAAATTAAAGGTATTGTCTACGAACAATGAAAATCCAACAAAAGCCTGCCGCCCTTTTGATTTGCATCGAGAAGGGATGGTGATGGCTGAAGGAGCTGGAGTTTTAATTCTTGAAGAATTAAATCAAGCCAGAGCACGTGGAGCTACCATTTTGGCAGAAATAATTGGTTTTGGCTCCAGCTGTGATGCCTTTCATATTACCGCACCCTCTTCGGAAGGGCAGCAACGTGCGATTCAAGGGGCATTAGATGATGCAAAATTATCACCGCGCGATATTCAATATCTGAAAGCTCATGGGACTGGGACGCCATTAAATGATCGAGTTGAAACGCAAACGATTAAATCACTATTTGGTGAACAAGCCTATGAGATCCCAATCACCGCCCAAAAATCAATGATTGGACATGCGATTGGAGCTTCTGGAGTAATGGAAGTCATTTCCACATCACTTAGTCTGCAACATGATTTGTTGCTGCCTACGATTAACTTAGAAACTCCTGACCCTGATTGTGATTTGGATTATGTAGCTAATGAAGCACGTAAAAAGGCTATTGATATCGTCCTATCCAATCATTTCGCCTTTGGAGGGGCTAATATGGCTTTGATTCTTCGAAGATACATCAATTGAAGAGCAAATCTGGCTGCTTTTGGACACGGTATTTAACCTAACTTTTACTCATTGATGCATTGTAGTGTTGTAGGTTGGGCCAAGGCCCATCCTACATCTTTGGATAATTTCTGGTGCAAAAGCAATGGGCTAATTAATACATATAGCCTATGCTGAACATTAAGGCAGTAGTATATAAATGAGGCATACCTGGACCTTGGCTCAAAGTTGCTCCATCGCCCCCCAAATAATTTTTACCCCAATCGGCAAATTCAACTCCTGCACCTACTTGCCAATTTTGAGTTAACATTTTTTGGACACCCGCGCCAAGCGTGTAAGAAAAAGCGACTATACTGGAAGTAGTAAACCAATACGTCGGATAAAGAATAGGATCGATTGTTGTAGGCTGCCAGTCATGAGCATGGTTCCACCCCACACCAAAACTGCCACTAAGATAAGGCTGTAGCGTTTGAAAACCGTTACCAATAAGCTTGCCTTTAAACTCTGCTCGGAAATGACTTACTTTATACTGATAGGTATAAACATCGGGAACTCCATTCACCGTAACTGTACCCGAAAGAGAAGCATCACTGGCTGCTGCAACTCCAAGACCAAATTGAGCGATGACATTGCTTGCACCGATAAAATGCTGCAACCCAAAAAAGAGTCCGCCAGTGCCTAACCAATCCGATTTCGAATCGGCAAGATAACGGTTGTATTGGGGGGGCGGAAAAGGATAAAGATATTGATCTTTCCCCGGATTAGACCAAGCTGGTCCTCCGCTTGCAATAATAATAGACGACCACACCTGCGGTAAAACAGGGGCATAGAGGTCTTCAGTAGCAAAGACATTGATTGAAAGGAATGCAAAAAATCCTGAAACTATTATTTTTTTAAACATTACATATCCTTTTGATTTTTCATCATGAAATCCTGGGCATTCAGGGTAATTTTATACAGTATTTGGATCTACTTTTCTATACCTCGGTTGCGAGAATTGTAGCGTGAACAGAGGGACGGCGGCTATTGAGTTAGAAGAGTTAGACTATTATTAACTCTTTAAACCCTTTAGGCAGTCATTCATATTTCATTTGTTAATGGCTTGATTGTATGTGAAATTTTTATCAGTATGATTACATAAATTCCCAGGGAGCTATAAATATGAAAACCAAATTTGGCTTTTTTGGCACAAATATTGAGCTGCAAGAACTAAAGGGACCAGAGATAATCCCATCGTTTAAGGTGATTTTTGTTGGGGACGCTTGCGGCAAAACCTCGCTATTACAAACACTTACTTCAGGAAAATACCCCAGTTATGTTAGAGCTTCAATGGGCGCAAATTTTTATCATAAATTGTTTGAAGTCAGTAGAAGCAAAATAAATCTTCACATATGGGATATATCCGGCGCAGCACGTTATGGCAATTTATGCAGGGTTTATTTTAAAGAAGCAGACATAGCGATTATAGGTTTTGATCTAAGCCAAAAAGTAACCTTTGATGGTGCTATAAAATGGCTGGAAGAAATTGATCGGCATTTAGACAGGGATATGTTGGGAAAAATTATTCTAGTTGGGTTAAGAAGTGATGCAGTACCTGATCAAGAATTAGACATTAAAATACTGAACGGATTTATTAAGGCTAATAATTTATGTTACATGACGGCAAGCGCAAAAACAGGTCAAAATATAGAAGAGTTATTCTTGCAAGCGGTCACTTTAAAAATGGAGTCATTACGTCTCGAAGAAGAAGCATTAACATTCTCCAGTTAACGTTTATCATTAGACCAAAGGCTGAATTTTTTAGAATTATACCTTGTTGGGAATCATGGGCGACTCAATCAAAAACAGCTAACTAGAGGGTTAACTATCTATCAGCTAAATGGTTTTCATTCTTTCTTTTATGCAGATGTTGATCTACAAAAATGAAGCGGCCTAAAACATAGCAATGGAAGTTTCTTGAGTATATAATCAGCTATTTTATAAAAAAAGGCCAACAGATGAGTTATTCACTACGTGATATAGCAAACAAGGTACAAGGGGTAGTCATTGGTGATGACTCAATAAAAGTTTCTGTCTTATCACCTATTGATGAAATTAGCCCCGGAAGCATTGTGTTTGCTGATAGTAATGAAAATGTGAAGTTAGCAGAAGCCTCACCAGCAGCTGCCATATTAGTCAACGAACAGATTTCTGTTTCAAAAAAACCATTAATACAAGTAAAGCATCCATTTAAAGCCTTCATTTCTTTGATGCATCATTTTAATCCGCCTCAAAAAACGATCCCTAGCATTCATCCCACGGCAGTCATTGGTGAAGGAGTGCAATTGGGAAAGGATGTCTTTATAGGCCCTTATGTAGTGATTGAAGCAGGTAGTATTATCGGGGATCATAGTATTTTAAAAAGTCACATTCATATTGGCCGTGAAGTGACTGTAGGAAATAATACCACCATACACTCCCATGTCACCGTATACGATAAATGTCAAATTGGCTCCCGAGTCATTATTCATGCCTCTACGGTTATAGGCTCTGATGGGTTTGGTTATACCTTTGTTGATGGCAAACATCTCAAAGTTCCCCATGTTGGACGGGTCATTATTGAGGATGATGTAGAGATAGGTGCGAATACCGCAATTGATCGAGCCACAATGGGAGCAACGGTTATTGGTGAAGGGACTAAAATTGATAATCTGGTCCAAGTGGCACATTCTGTTAAATTAGGTAAACACAATATCCTTTGTGGTTTTACCGGTATCGCCGGAAGCACTACTTCAGGGAATCATGTAATTTTTGCTGCCAATGTTGGTGTGAGCGATCATGTACGCATTGATGATGGGGTAATTCTAGGGGCTCGTACAGGAGTACCTCCGAACAAACATCTGAAAGAAGGGAATATTTATTTAGGAAATCCTGCTCGTCCCAAAGATCTTGCCATTCAACATGAGTTGGGGGTTAATCGCATTCCCTTGATGCGCAAAAATATTAAAGCGCTTTCGGAACAAGTTGAATTATTGAAGAAACAACTTGCCAAAGAAGAGGCAGAGTAACTATGACATCACCCTTGATCCTCATTGATGGCTCATCCTATTTTTTTCGTGCATTTCATGCACTACCGCCTTTGACTAACTCAAAAGGGCAACCCACAGGAGCGATCTATGGGGTAGCCAATATGATTAAAAGGCTCATTAAAGATTATCAGCCGGAAGAATTAGCCGTAGTCTTTGATGCCAAGGGGAAAACATTCAGGGATGAATGGTATCCAGAATATAAGGCTCATAGGCCGCCCATGCCTCATGATTTAAGCATCCAATTTGAGCCCTTAATCCAGTTATTAGAAGCCATGGGTCTTCCCATACTGATTATTGATGGCGTTGAAGCAGATGATGTGATAGGAACCTTAGCAAAACAAGCCACAGAACAAGGAATCCCGGTTGTCATTTCTACTGGGGATAAAGATATGGCTCAACTGGTTAATGAACATATTACGCTCATCAATACGATGAGCAACACCACCATGGATATTGAAGGAGTCCAAACGAAATTTGGTATTAAACCAGAACAAGTAATTGATTATCTTACGCTAATAGGCGATACCGTCGATAATGTTCCTGGGGTAACCAAATGTGGGCCCAAGACAGCAGTCAAATGGCTTACTGAATATCAAAATCTAGATAACCTGATTCAAAACGCAGACGCAATTGGCGGTAAAATTGGCGAGAATTTACGCGCAAGTATTCCACAACTCCCCTTATCCAAAAAGTTAGTAACGATCAAAACTGATGTTGAGCTACCTCTAAATTGGGGTGAATTAAAACCTAATCCAGTGAATAAAGAGCAGCTTATTGAATTAACGCGCCTATTTGAATTCAAAAACTGGCTAAAAGAACTCTTAGGAGAAGAGGGAAGCTCCTCCTCGAACAAACCAGGTATCTCCAGTATACCCTATGAAATAATCACAACGAACCAACAACTCGATCATTTGCTCAATCAACTGGAACAATGCCAAGCATTTTGTATCGATACCGAAACAACCAGCATTGACATTATGTTGGCCGAGATCGTTGGCATTTCTTTAGCGATTGAAGAGGGAAAAGCGGTTTATATCCCGTTTACTCATACAGATGGAACAGCTCAATTAATTCGTGAAGAAGTATTAACCGCTTTAAAACCTGTTTTAGAAAATCCTCAAATAAAAAAAATTGGTCAGAACCTCAAATACGATTATGCGGTATTGAAAAATCATGGCATTACTTTACAAGGCATACGTTACGACACGATGTTAGAGTCTTACGTACTCAACAGTGGCGCCGGTCGTCATGATATGGATACATTAGCTTTAAAATATCTGGGACACAAAGCGATTAGTTATGAAGAAGTTGCTGGCAAAGGGGCAAAGCAGTTACGTTTTGATCAAGTTCCAGTGGATAAAGCAGCAGCCTACGCAGCGGAAGATGCAGACATTACCTTGCAGCTGCACAATAAACTGTTTCCTTCGATCCCGGAATCGGTGCAAAGTGTATTCAATGAAATAGAAATGCCCTTAGTCACGGTCCTTGCCGATATGGAACGATTGGGAGTGCTCATAGATTCAGCGACCTTGGAACAACATGGAACCCGTTTGAAAGAGCGGATCTATGCCTTAGAGCAAGAAGCATTGCAACTGGCAGGCAAACCTTTTAATTTGAACTCACCCAAACAATTACAAGAAATTCTCTTTGATTCCCATAAACTGCCTGTAATCGCAAAAACACCAACTGGACAACCTTCCACAGCAGAGTCTGTATTACAAGAGCTGGCTTATGATTATCGTCTTGCCGCGGTGATCCTGGAATACCGCAGCCTGACTAAGCTGGTTTCTACATACATTGACGCTTTGCCTAAAAAAATTAATCCGCAAACACATAGAGTACACACATCCTATAACCAGGCGGTTACTGCAACAGGTAGACTTTCCTCAAGTGAGCCTAACTTGCAAAACATTCCAATACGCAGTGAAGAAGGTCGTCTGATTCGTACCGCATTTATCGCTCCCGATAATTGCATTATCCTCGCAGCAGATTATTCTCAAATCGAATTGCGGATCATGGCTCATCTATCACAGGATGAGAATTTACTAAAAGCCTTTGCTCAAGGTTGGGATATCCATGCAGCAACAGCCAGCGAAATTTTTCAAACGCCACTCGAAGAAGTTAGCAGCGAACAACGTCGCAGAGCAAAAGCCGTCAATTTTGGCTTGATTTATGGAATGTCTGCTTTTGGCCTGGCAAAACAAATTGGGGTGGAACGGCAGGATGCCCAATATTACATTGATACTTATTTCCAGCGTTATCCTAAAGTTTTAGAATACATGAACCGAACCCGCCAACAGGCTCATCAGCTCGGTTATGTAGAGACCTTATTCGGCAGGCGTTTGTATCTACCTGAAATTAATACTCGCAATATGGTACGACAAAAAGCAGCTGAACGAACTGCAATTAATGCGCCGATGCAAGGTACTGCAGCAGACATTATTAAAAAAGCCATGATATCCATCGCTAAATGGCAAAATGAGCAAAAAAATCCATCTGCGAAAATGATTATGCAAGTCCATGATGAATTGGTTTTTGAAGTAAATAAAGAGGCAGTAGAGCCCTGCAAAAAAAGAGTTCGCGAATTGATGGAACATGCGGTGATACTGTCTGTGCCGCTTGTAGTCTCTATTGGTACAGGGACTAATTGGGATGCCGCCCATTAAAAATTTTGGCGGAATACAATTAAATTAGAATTGTATTCCGCGTGCGCTTCTATTATTCTTTTTGAAACACTTAAAAGGACTAAGAAGATGTTTCATAAGATACTAAAAGCCACTTTTTCTATTCTTTGTTTTTCTCTTGGATGGAACGCTCAAGCAGCTCAAGATCTAATGATTATTAACTCGAGTGACCAAATAGCAGAAGCACACGTTTTTAACTACGATTGCCTAGACACCGGGAGTTGTTCTATTGCTCCAGGCACATCAATAACTATTTCTCAAGCCACAATGAATTCTCTTTGTCTAGAATCCCCAGAAAAATGTGAAATTAAACTGGGTGTTGCACCAATTATTGCAGCAATTGGAATCGGAGTTTATCATACTGAACAAGGTTTGCTGTATGTAGCAGGATCCCGCTGGACTGGTTACTCTGCCCGTCAATTAGCAAGTAATGTAATTGAAATTTATAAAAAAAATAAAATTGAAGAAACGCATTGATAGTAACTTATAGAGATTAAGTGACTTTTTTATGTATGGTGCGTTGCCCAATAAATATTCAATGCATCACCATATTCTAAAGGTTTAATAATTTGCCCTCTCACATTTAAATCTTTAATTGCTAGCTTATCTTCTTTTGTATAAGCATTGGTCAAAATAAAAACTTCTGTAAATGCTAATGAGGGATCCTTTCGAATAATTTTTAACAAATCGATGCCGTTTACCTTGGGTACATTAATATCGAGAAGGATCACCTTGGGATGTATTTTTTCTTGTCCGTAACGTCCCAATAATTTGTTCAGTGCTTCTTCACCATTGGAAGCGACTTCAATCGCACAAGATTCTTTAACTTTTTTAAATATGCGCTTTACACCCTCGACATCTACAACATCATCCTCGATATACAGAATATCAACGGCGTTCTTGTGTGTTTCCATAACAATTCTCCACCAGCGCATTCCTGTACTTTAAATGATATTTAAAAGTGTGCGGAAATCAGGAAATATTTTGGCTAAAAAACTTAGCCCCAGCGCCTCTATAAGGCTTACATTAATTATAGTACTAAAAATATATCAATTTTGAAAAAAAATTAAATTTATTGCCTATAATTTATATACATATAGAGAAGGATAAAATTATGTATCAATTGGATAAATCAATTCATTTCATGATCATTGACGATGATGTAATTGATATCAAAGACATGCAAAGAACCTTTAAGAAAAATAATATTGATAATCCTCTTCATATTGCAACCAACGGATTAGAAGCATTAAACAAATTATTGGGGCTAAATGGCGAGAAAAAGATTATGCCAACCCCGCAAATTATTATCCTCGACATCAATATGCCTAAAATGAATGGCATAGAATTTATGAAAAATATCCGTGCCAATAATCAATTGAAATCACTGCTGATTTTTATTTTTACTACATCAAATAGTGAGAAAGATAAAATAGAGGCATACAACTTAAATGTGGCTGGCTATATTGTAAAACCTTTTCAGGTGTCACAATTTATGGAAATAATTTCATCATTACATCGTTATTGGAATCTACTCGAATTTCCTAATAAAGATAAGAGCAAGGACTAATCACTATTTTGTTTTCTGATTTGCTTAGGCCAAGTAAATGACATTGCTGTACCCTGGCCTACTTGAGATTGCACCATCACTTTGCCTCCCTGAGATTCAACAATTTTTTTCACAATACTCAAGCCAACACCGGTGGACTCCAATTCATCTCTTGATTTAAGGGTTTGAAAAACGATAAAAATTTTATCAAAAAATTCAGGCTCAATGCCTGGGCCATCATCTCTGATCGTAAACAGATAAAATGACCCCAATGAATCAACCTCGATTTTGATTGTGCCCTTTTTTCGATGGTGATGTTTGATGCTATTATTTATCAAATTGGACAACACCTGAATCAATGGAATCTTCGCTGTTTGAAAAACGGGTAATTGTTTAGGGTATATAAACTCAAATTGGCCCTCAGGATTAAGGCCTTCAATAATATCTTTCAAAATTGTTTTAGTATCCACAAGTTCAACATTCAAATCGACCCGACCAGCACGCGAATATTGTAATATGCCATCAATTAAATTCGACAAACGCAAAGTACGTTGGCGTAACAATGCCAAGTGTTCTTTTGATTTCTCATCAATCTTGTCGGCATTATCCTCTTCAATCCAAGTGGCTAATCGTTCGATTGCCCGCAAAGGTGCCTTTAAATCATGTGAGGTAATATAAGCAAATTGTTCCAATTCTTCATTGGTTTTAATCAGTTGATTTTCAACTCGCTTCGCCTCGGTAACGTCTTTGGAAATTAAAAGAAAACCAATGGGCTTACCTGAATCGTCTCGACGTAAGCTTAAGGTAACGGAAGCAAGAAAATGTGATCCATCTTTGCGAACCCGTTCAAACACTCCTTCAGCTTTCCCTTCCTGCAAAGCTTTTTGCATAAATTGTTGAACTGCTCCCGATTCAATGTCCTCGGGGATATGTAAGGAAAGTAGATTTTTTTTATTCACCATTTCAGAAGCATGGTAGCCATAATTGCGGTAAGCTCCTTCATTCCATACAATTATTTTTCCATTTAAATCGGTAGCGACAATCGAATAATCTATGGAGCTTTCCAGTATATTTTGCAAAATACTTTTTGCATAAAAGGTGTCTTCGTCTGTTTTAATGGTTTGTGCCTCCAAATTGAGAATGCTTTTTTCTGTGCGCATACTCTCTTTGCTCTTGTGTTTTTCAGTCTGATTTAATTGTTGACCAAAGGCTCCAAAAGTCTCTTTCCCACCCTTTTTTCTTTCCGCGAGTATTTTTTTTGCTTTCTTATCATTGGAGTTTTGCATCCATTCATATTCCATTGTACCTTCCTCAAGACATGGATCTTATTTATATGTCCATAGAATAGATAACTCTAATTATAGCGTGTGTTTTATGCACTTGCTGATTGATCATCAGCTTCAATGCTGGGAAAGGAGTCAACATCGGAGAAAATTGAGCACACGGGTGGACGACTGAGATAAATCACCATCCGGATAAAGAGTACACCCATCGTTTTACGCGGCTCTAAAACGAGCTGAGTATTGGATTAGATGCAATCAAGATGATAATTGGCTTGTCTTTTAGTACGAGTATGATGAGAGTATGTGGGTTGCTTTTCATTGACTGCATCATCAAAATAAAAAGACCAGGTTTTTTGAATGCACTCTGGGTTGACTGTTTTTGTCCAAGTATTGTATTCGTTAACTAAACGATTCGCTTGAATAAAAACCTTGGCGAAAGCACTACGCATAAACTCCGAATCTGACCATGCAATTATGGGAAGATGGGGATATTTTTGCAAAATAACGGCTGCAAGTTGCGGACCATGAGTCGATAATTCATCAATCAAATTCAACTCACCGTCAATGATAACGAGATCGGGCACATGGGTATCTATACAAGACAATGCGTCTTGACTATTACTCACAACATCTATTGATACCGATGCAATTACTGACTCTAAGAGTCGAGACAAACAAAATGCATTAAAGGCATTGTCTTCAATAATTAATACACGCATCGCATCCGGGCTCCCTGTTAGTTCAAGATTAAGTATAAAGATCAAACCTTAAGGAACAATTAAGAAATTATTTTTATAAATAATTATTTTTAATATTGGATTATGAGTCGTTGGTTACGAGAGAAGAGGTGATGATTTAAAAAACAGGTCACCTCTCAGAGGAAAATATTTTGCTTCAAACCATTGGGCTATGATCGTTGAAAAAGTAATGCAACACGTGCCTGTATTTGCAAATAAAGAGATAGAGAGCTATCGCGCACCACCGCCAACGCCACCTATTCCACCATGTCCACTACCACCTTCTCCGGAGCCTTCTCCGCCATAACCTTTTTCATTGTTAGTTGAAAAAGGGGGATGATTGGTATTACAGGAGCAAACAAATAAGGTAGTTCCAAACAGACACAACGCAAAAATAGCTTTTTTCCATTGCTGCATAGTTAACATGTTTTTTCCTTATGAATTATTTATTCCCTTATAGGGTGTCTTACCCATTTATTCATAAACATAATGGAGTAGCAAATCATTACGTTAACTCTAAATATAATATAAGTTAGTTCAAAATTCATTTCGAATAGAATCTTACTCACATTATTGTAAATTATAATCCGCAATTAATTCGTCAATTATTTTCCATGACTTTTCAATATCCTCTGGATTAGTCCCAGGTAATCTTGCACAGACAATGAGTGCTTTCCATAGCGCCCATCCTCGAGCACGCGCCCATGTTGCTTTATCAAGTTGCAGCGTTTTACGAAAAACCTCACGACTCTCCGTTTTGAAAAAAGTCCAAGCAATCACCAAGTCACATGCAGGATCACCGACTGCTAATTGACCAAAATCAATGACCGCACACAGACGTCCTTCTTTGACTAATAAATTGCCTGGGGCAATATCGCCATGAACCCAAACAGGATCAGAAAGCCAGGCATCACTCAGTGCCTCAGACCAGATTGCAGAAAGAGTCCCAGTATCTATTTGTTGCCGCAAAATTTTAATAGCCTCTTGTGTCTCGGCATCATAAGTTAACAGTGCTCCTCCGCGGTAAAAGCTGTGTTCGCCAGCTACTGGACCACCAATCGCCTTAATCCCTTGTAATTGCAGCAAAAATTGAGCTAAATCAGCAGCAAATCGATTCATTTCATCAATACGCGCAATGGACGCGGTTTGTCCCTCGATCCAGCGGTAAATCGACCAATGCCACGGATAGTCCTCTGTGGGCTCACCCTTTGCTAACGGGATTGGTATTGGCAAAGACAAATGTGATGCAAGATAGGGTAACCAACGCTGCTCTTTTTCTACTTGGAGTGCATAAAATGCATCACTTGGAAGGCGAACCGTCATTTCGCTACCAAGATGAAAGGTTCTATTGTCCCAGCCACTGAATTCTACAGGCTGAATGGGTAAAGCAGACCATTGTGGAAATTGTGACTGAATCAGTCTGTGTACAAGTGAAACATCGATATGTACGGTCATTGTTATCCCCACAAATGTGGTTTCTTGGTCAATTTTTACTTAACAATAGGTCAACGCTTTTGCGGAGAGCAAAAGCCTATACCTCAACATCATGCGCCAATAAACGTCGATTCGCACGAAAATAAGTTGCAGGAGAATGCTCCAACAAATCCGATAGTTTTTCCATATAAATACAAGCAAAGCGATCGACTTGGTAGGCAAAATAACTTTCTTCTGCTCCCGCGCGAAAAATACGTTCCCATTTTGGATTAAAATAGGTTTGTTGTTCCTTTAATAATTTTGTAAGTTGTGCATCAATTTTACTGATTTGCGCTTGCAGTTCTTGAATTTCATGGCTGTATTGTTTTGAACTTTCATCAATCATTTTGGTGTAGAGATTGACATATTGCTTTTCCAGTTCTTTTTTTACATTCATGGCTTCGCTAATTTTTTTCTCTACCGGCATTGCCCGTGCTTGCGCCGCTATTTCTTCTCCAAGCTCTTCAACAACTAAAGCAGTACGCCAATTGCAGTCTTTCTTTAATCGTAAAATATCACCGTAGATATGATCCCCAATATAGAGAATTTCATCGCCACGGACACGCAAATCTTCAGTAAATTTTTTGGCATTACCCCCTTGATACACCCCTGGAACGATAGACCCGATCATATTAGTCATGGTCCCATTCACAGGATTAATCGACAAAAAACGGAGATTATCATAAAAAAAACGGGGTTTATTCGCTAATGTAATGACAAATTCAAATAAATTGATCCAACTCTCACCCTTTTTTAAAAAAGGATTAATCGCATATTCTAGTAAGAGTTTGGTATAGGAATAGTCGGAATTGGTAAGAATAAAAATTTTTTTCCCGTGATGGATAAAATGCTTCAATCCCTCGACCAATGCACGCTCTTTAATCACGTAAGTAGGCAAATTTTTACTAATGATTGTTTTTAAACTGCCATCCGAATGTACTTTATCCACACAAAATTGTACGTCTTGAGCTATGGTTTGATAACTGGGAATTTGCTCAGGATACAAACTATCTTTCAAATCAACTAATTGACCATATAAAACACAGAAAGCAATCGAAAAAGCGGTGTCGATTGCCATATAATTTGGATCACCTAAATCAACATAGATACTGCGATAAATGTTCTGTTGCTCGACAAAATCAATCTGTTTGGTGCCGTGATAACTTTGTCGAATAGCACCATAACGACTCAATTTCAAGATGTTGCCGTTCTTGCTATCAATGACTAAACCACGAATTGCATCATGGTAATTAAAATTTAATTTTTTAATTTGCTCAGGATAATGTTTTACCTCGACCAATTGTTCTTTGACGAGCTGATAAACCAAAGACTCAAAATTCTCCGAATTATAACGAATCAAGGTATGGTCCATATCCAGACCAATTAACTTGATTTTTTTCATATTTAGAATTCGATTTACATAAACTTTATGTTCATTCATTAGCCTAAAACCTATTTATTATAAGTAGTCTGGACCGTGCAGCAAGAACTTTCGTCAGCCTCGCATGCTCAGAAAGCTGGGGCCTCTGCTATTTAATGCACTTCACACCGTCCTGAGAAGCCAATAAAACAACATCCGCCGTACGATGGGCAAATATACCATTTTCTACAACGCCAGTGATGCGGTTAATACGATCTTCCATATCTAATGGTTCATTGATTGTTAAATTAAATACATCAAGAATAATATTACCATTATCCGTGATAAATCCTTCTCTATACTCGGGATCGCCACCTAATTTTACTAATTGCCGAGCAACCATACTCCGTGCTAAAGGAATTACTTCAACAGCGACAGGAAAACGTCCTAAATGTTTTACTAGCTTTGAGTCATCCACAATACAAATAAATTGTTCTGCCAACTGGGCTACAATTTTCTCACGCGTATGAGCGCCGCCGCCGCCCTTTATCATTTCGCCATGCTCAGTTACTTCATCAGCACCATCGATATAAATAGGTAGTTCCTGTACTGAGTTCAAATCAATAACGGGGATACCTTCCTTTCTTAAAAGCGCTTCTGTCGCTTTAGAGCTTGATACACACGCATCAATTTTATGCTTTATGGTCGCCAATTCTTTAATAAAGAAATTCACTGTGGAGCCGGTACCTACACCGACCACCATGTCCTCTTCGATAAATTGCAATGCAGCTTTTGCCGCTTTCATTTTTAATTCGCTCATTAAGAACCGCTCCCTTTTCTTTGCCTTACAATTTCATATAAAGAAACACCAGTGGCTACAGAAACATTCAAACTGGATACACTGCCTAACATCGGCAAAGAGAACAAACCGTCACAGTGCTCACGCGTCAGCCTACGTAGCCCTTCACCTTCAGCCCCCATAACCATTGCGATATTGCCAGTGCAGTCTGTTTGATAAAGCGAACTGGTTGCCTCACCCGCAGCACCATAAATCCAAACCCCATGTTCCTTTAAAAGGTTCATGCTACGGGCCAAATTAGTCACTCTGACTACAGGGATTGACTCTGCTGCACCACAGGCAACCTTACTAACTACAGGAGTAATATTGGCGCTTTTGTCTTTTGGTATCACTACAAAATCAACTCCGGTTGCATCTGCGGTACGCAAACATGCTCCCAAATTATGTGGATCAGTGACCCCATCCAAAATAAGAATCAAAACAGGCTGTTTACTGGACTCCAATAATGCAAGCAAATGAGATTCATTATAATCGGGTAACGCCGAAGCTGTTGCCACAATACCTTGGTGAGTAAAGTCTGCAAAGCGCTGATTCATTTTTTGTATACTCAATTTTTCAATGTGGACACCCATTTGCATGGCTTTATTAATGAGGTCCTGCAAGCGCAGGTCCGCACGTTCTTCACTGATATAGAGTTTTTTAGTCACTCGATGTGGATTGGTTAACAAAGCAGAAACCGCGTGCACCCCATATACATACTGCTCACTCATGACTCTGTGGTTCCTCTACTAGCTCAAAATCAATTTTACGCTCATCCAAATCCACACGGGCGACTAATACCGTCATCCTGTCTCCCAAACGATATACCTGTCCACCACGTGTTCCGATTAGACGATGCTTTACAGAATCAAATGTATAATAATCATTTTTTAAAGAAGTCACATGGACCAGACCTTCAACATAAATTTCATCAAGTTCTACGAAAATTCCAAAACCTGTTACTGCAGAAATTCGCCCGTTGAATACTTGCCCCAATTTATCTTGCATGTACTCACATTTTAACCAAGCAACTACTTCGCGGGTCGCGTCATCAGCGCGGCGTTCGGTCATCGAAGCATGTTTACCTAAGCGATTCATATCCTCATGGGTATAATCAAACTCACAAATTGGCTTCTTATCTAACAAATGACCAATGGCGCGATGAATTAACAAATCCGGATAACGTCTGATGGGTGAAGTAAAATGAGTATAGGCAGAATAAGCCAGACCAAAATGTCCCTCATTCGCCTCAACATAGTGTGCTTGTTTCAGAGAACGAAGCATTACCGTTTCAATCAGATGTTTGTCCGGTCGACCCTCAATGGCATTCATAGTTCGCTGAAAATCTTTAGGCCCAGGTTTTTTTCCACCACTCAATTGCAATCCCAACTCACCTAAAAACTGTCTTAAGGCGGTAATTTTGTCTTCTTCTGGCGCGGCATGCACTCGATAAAGTGTAGGAATTTCAGCTTTTTCTAAAAATCGTGCGGTGGCAACATTCGCAGCCAACATACATTCTTCAATTAATTTATGGGCATCATTGCGAATCACTGGAACGATACATTGAATTTTTTTATTTTCATCAAATTCGATGCGTGTTTCAGTGGTTTCGAAATCCATAGCGCCTCGAAGTTTACGAGTAACTAATAAAACATGATACAAATCATGAAGCGCTTGCAATGTAGGCCATAAAGAGACATGTTGTTCATCCGCAGCGTCCTGCTCAAGCCAAGAGCCCACTTGGGTATAAGTTAATCGAGCATGTGAATGAATGACTGCGCGATAAAAACGAGAGCGCGATATTTTACCCTCATTACTGATCGCCATTTCAGCAACCATACACAGCCGATCGACATGAGGATTTAGCGAACATAAACCATTAGATAAAGCTTCCGGTAACATGGGAATTACTTTGCCGGGGAAATAAACCGAGTTACCGCGGCGCGCTGCTTCTTTATCCAATGCCGAATCGTGCATTACATAATTGCTGACATCAGCGATTGCAACATATAATTGAAAACCGCCTTTGGGCTTTTTATAACAATAAACTGCATCATCAAAATCTTTAGCATCTTCACCATCAATCGTCACAAAAGGCAGCCCACGCAGATCAGTACGGCCCTTAATTTGTTCTTCGGTGACATGCTGTGGGATTTTCGCTACTTCAGTGCTTACATCCTCCGGCCATTCAAAAGGAATTCCGTGAGCATAAAGTGCAACTTGAATTTCCATACCGGGAGCCATATGCTCGCCTAAGACATGAATTACTTTGCCTATAGCTTGGGTCCGTTTACTTGGAAAGGCAATTAATTCGACCAAAACAATTTGACCATTTTTTGCCCCATTCACCAGTTCTTGCGGAATGGAAATATCCTGAGTTAAATGTTTGCTATCCGGCAAGACAAAACTAACACCATGATCTGTAAAAAACCTACCCACAATAGTCGCATTAGCATGCTCAATCACTTCGTGGATTTTCGCCTCAGGCCTGCCTTTACGATCCACGCCAACCTGATAGGCAAGGACCACGTCTCCATGCATGACCGCCCGCATTTCTTTAGCAGACAAGAACATATCTTCCGATCTGTCATCAGGGATAAAAAAGCCAAAACCATCTGGATGTCCCTGGACGGTACCGCGCGATAGGTTAATTCGTTGCATTAAACAAAATCGCCCGCGCCGGTCTTGCATAATTTGACCATCGCGCAACATTGCTTTGAGTCTAAATCCCATGGACTCTTGTTTGCGTTCATCTTTTATTTGTAATTTATCGAATAATTGATTGCGCGACATAGGCTTACCGTATTCATTAAGAACGTCCATAATGAATTCGCGGCTAGGAACAGGATCGGAGTATTTTTCACTTTCCCGTTTATAAAAGGGATCTTTCGATTTTTTGCTCACCGTATATCCTGTTTGTATTTTGTTTTCATCGTATTGAATCACTCATCATGTGCTCATGTTCTACCACTTATCTATGAAAGTAGCAAGCTAAGTGGCTCTACGCTTTACTGGGGTTTGGCTACAGGAATTACAAATCCACGTGTACCTACTGCCGCAGTTAATCCAGATAAGGACATGTTTTCTGCTGCCCAAAACGTACTGCCTTTGTCATTAGCAGGAGTCTTTACACCTTTCCATTTGCACACAGCAATGAGGCCTTCACAAGGTACTTGTTGCTCATGACCTGGCTTGGATTCAATGCAATTTAATGCAAATGGACCTTTATTTAAGGCTAATGCAGACCAATTTCCACCTTGTAACCGCGTTGTCCAACCGGCACTGGCACTGGGATTTGCTACCGGATGAGTAATCCATATATCTGTAGAAGCAAGATTATGAATAAAGACCAAACTGCTTTTTTTAGCTTGTAGTGTCACTGTTTCACCTTGAACTGCAACTGCCTGACATCCAGTAGGGAAAGTCGATTCAGCGGTGACAGAAAATGACCATAGCGAACAACACAAAAAAGCGAAGATTCTCATTACGTTCTCCCAAAATAAAAAATTGAACCTGTTTGTCCAATATTGTGGAACAGTTTAACAAGAATAAAATTATATTTATACAATTAGCCTATGTCTCTAGTCAGCCTTACTTGCTAAAATCATTCTACTTTTCTTTTGCCAATGTAACGAATATGCATATCTGGGTAGATGCCGATGCGTGCCCCAAAGTAATTAAGGAAATTTTATTTCGTGCCGCAGTCCGTACACAAACATCACTGACTTTAGTGGCCAATTCCTTTCTTACCTATCCTAACTCTCCGTTCATCCGCGCAGTGCAAGTCACTAAGGGGTTTGATAGTGCCGATCAGTATATTACAGAACATTTAAAACCGTTTGACCTAGTGATTACCGCCGACATCCCTCTAGCTGCAGAAGTTATTGCCAAAAAAGGATTAGCGATTAATCCGCGTGGCGAGGAATATACTGAAAACTCCATCAAGCAACGGTTAAATTTAAGAGATATGCACGAACAATTACGTGCAACAGGAAATTATTCCGGTGGCCCTGCTGCATTAAGCATCAAAGAAAGAACTGCTTTTGCTAATGCATTGGATAGATGTTTGGCAAAGAAAGCACCAAAATAATTAATTTCCTTCTCCCTGTCCTTGTCATTCCGAGCATTGGAGGAATCTCCATGCCGTAACCCAAAATCATGGTGAGGAGGAGTATTTATTGCTGGAATGGAACCTCAACCCCTACCTCTCTCTAATGGATAACAATTCCATACTTCAAGCACGCTCACCAAAGAGCGGGGCATTAAAATTTGACAAATAATTTTCAGCAACCTAGATTTTAAATAGGCACAAGAAGGATGATAAACTGCATGAAGCTGCTTCGGCATATCCTGTTTTTTATTACATTAGTGAGCAATACACTTGCTTATAGCGATACCATTATTGTTGGTGTTTCTAAATCAGCCCCCCCATTTTCTGCAATAGCTGGTGGCGGTCATTATTTTGGCTTTTGTATCGATATTATGAATGAAATATGCAAACGTCTTAATGAAACCTGTGAATATAAACCTATAACCATAAGAAACCAGATAGAGATGTTGAATTCAGGTGACATAGACATTACTTTTCCACCCGCCCCGATACCGCAAACACCATCGCATGATTACATTTACAGTTTGCCTTATATGACCAGCAATGGCCAATTTTTAACCATGTCTCCAGACATAAAAACAATTGCCGACATTAAAAACAAAAAAATAGGCACTGTACAAGAAAGCCACCTTCGCGACCTGATCTATCCCCACGAATTATGAGTTGAAATAAAGAGCGTCTCATGATCAAATGAGCGTCATTAAGACTCATGGAAATTAAAATGTTAGCTGTAGAAACCTATCTTTATAATTCGCTTACAGAATCATGTCCTGAAATTCATATATCACGATTGAATGCAGTAATGGATGTAGCATCAGGCTTAAGACATAGCCAAAACCTTTCATTAAGTGAATTAGGGAGGAACTTGCCTGGAGATGCAAAATTAAAAAATAAGATAAAGAAAGTTGATAGGCTGGAAGGCAATAAGGCACTGCATAATGAACTTTTTTCCATTTATCAAGGGTTATCAAGCTTTGTTTTTACTTACATCTCGCAAGATACAACCTTACCTTTGATTGTAGATATTTGCTGCTTAAAAGACGACCGAGAAATTCAAATGCTCAGTGCAGAAATAGCGTTAAAAGGTAGAAGTCTTCCTCTTTATCGAGAAGTGTATAGAGATACCGAAACAAAAGGACGAGCTAAGGACTTTTTAAAAGAGTTGAGTCTTTGTTTGCCCAAAAATCGTCGAGTAATCGTAATCATGGATGCCGGTTTTTATGAAGAATGGTTTAAAGAAATAGAAGCGCTGGGCTGGTATTGGCTAAGTCGTGTAAGAGGAGTTAAATCGGTACAATTATCCGAAGAACTGGGATGGAAACTCATTAAAGAACTAATCCCTGATATTAAATCTAAAACGACACATTATGAGCATGCTCTATTAACCAAAGAGCATACAAGACCTTGTAGGGTGGTTACAACCTATCGTAAGCCTAAGGGAAGAAAGGTAAAGACATCACGAGGAAAAACCACCTCGACACTGTCTAATGGAAGTTATAGTCAAGCTAATAAAGAGCCATGGATTTTGGCTACTAATTTACCATTGGATGTAGGGCCTACTGATATTATCAATCTCTATTTTAAAAGAATGCAAATAGAAGAATCGTTTAGAGATGTTAAAAGTCATCAATTCGGACTAGCAGGACGTTATGTGCGTACTCATTCAGTAGATAGATGGGGAGTAAAAATGCTTCTTGCTGCTATTGTGCAAATTACTTATTGGGTTATTGGAGTAATTGCACATAGTCAAAATAAACAACAATACTTCCAAGCCAATACGGTCAAAGATAAGAAAATATTCTCTTATTTTACCCTGGGTAAGCTTATGATTGAGCATAATCAGCTCTGTTCCTTAGCCCCTGACCCTAGAACCTTACAAGAGATTATAGAACAGGAGCTTAACCGTGTTTGGTAATTTCGTGGGGATCTTTCAGTTCGCGACACGCTTTTACTTTATACGAGTCAAGATAACATCAAAGAATATCCCAAAATTTCGCTCATGATTATGGCATTACTCAATCAGGAAGTGGATGCAATTATCATGAATGTAAATATCTTCAAGTATCTTACCATTAATAAAGTTATTAATTTTCAAACAGTAGGCTCTCCTATTGTTCTAGGAAATGGATATGGACTCATCACACTCCCCAAAAATGCCAATCTAATTGACAGAATCAATAAGGTACTATTGGAAATGGAAAATGATGGGACCTATGAAACCATCTATAATAAATATTTCGGCTCTAATTTGTAGCTCTATTGAGTATGAGTTAAACTGGCACCCTTATAAAAAGTACAGGATAAAACATGCCAGATAGTATTAATGTCGCAGAAATTACTAACCTTCACAAAAATTCCATCATCACATGGAAAGCTTCAGGAATAGTCCATCAACACCAAGAATTCTATCGGCTGGTTGAAGAGAATCACGCGTTTAACTATCAACTTTGGCATGCGGAAGATAGGGCTCGTCGTGATGATCAGGGCCCTGAGTTTGTATATCAAGCGAAACGGGAGATTGACCGATTTAATCAATTGCGTAATAACCGAATGGAAGCGATGGATGAATGGCTTTTCAACCAACTGCAACCGGAACACTTTAGTAGATGTCCAGTGAACTCTGAATCACCAGGAATGATCATTGATCGCCTTTCTATTTTGTCCTTGAAATCATACCATATGGACCTACAAACTAAGCGCGAAGATGCCACGGAAGAACATCGCAAAAATTGCGCGCACAAGTCAATAATCATCAATCAACAATTGGAGCAATTAGCCCAGTGTTTCAAGGAGTTGCTTGAGGAAGTAAAAGCAAAAAAACGTACGTTTCGAATCTATCATCAATTTAAAATGTATAACGATCCTAATCTAAACCCACAATTGTACTGCCGGAATTAGATATCACGTGATGCGTCAAATCTGAATCACTTTTTGAATGGGGCATTGTTCGATCTGGAGGGGGATTTTGAGGGGGGGTATCTTTATGAAAGAAGAAATTCCAAAGAGAAGAAGATGAGCCTTTCCTCGACAGGGAATCAGAGGCGCTCCTTTTGACAGAGTCACTTGATCCCCTGTGGGACTCGGTCTTGCTTTTATCCATCGACACATCGTCCTGGCCAGCCTCTTTCGTCTTAACCTGACCTAAAGGTGGACGCCCTAAGCCACGTGCCAAAGCTCTTAGGCCTAGAATTGATGAAAATAAGACTGCATTAGCTATCGCTAATACACCCATTGCCGGTGTATCTTGATAATGTCCTTCTGAATCCATTTCCTGGAAAGGGGTCGTGACAAAATTAGAAAAATTAAATCCCTTAGAAATACCGGAAGCGAGAGAACGACCTACCTCACACCGTTCTTGAAAGAAGCTTTGTGGTGAAGAGCTTATACAAAGACCATCTTTTAATGAGGTTTTAAAATGATCTGCCGTTAAAAGTTGAGCATCTTTTTGTTCCTCTAAATCTTTTTTCATCGCTTTTACTTGTGCATAAGGATGTTCTTTTTCAAGCTCTTCTTTTTGTTTCTGCATATGCTGATAATGAGCATGCAACATATAAGCGGTCATTCCGACCATTAACACCAGACCAGAAACAATAAATGCAGCAAGCAGCGCAGGAGGAAAGGCACTTGCAGTAATTAAAAATACCGTGGAGACAGTAAATAAAATACTAGTTAATACTCCATAAGCAAACAAACCATATTTCATTCCCAATAACCCAGCCGTAATGTAACTGTGATTTGTTTGGTTTTGTAATAATTGACGTTCTTCTTCAAATTCTTGAATTAATTTACAAACTTTCCGTTTCAACCGGCTCAATTCCAAGGGATCTACTGCTTTTCTATTAGCATTTTCTTTTAGGTCAATCAATTGGGCATAAGTAAGTTCTAATTCTTTGGTTGTTAACGCCAATTTACAGCGGGTTTGCGTAATTTCCAATCGCAATTGGAAATCATATTCCTCATATATTCGTGTAACAACACAAGCTAGTGTGTAAAGAGCACTAATGACTGCCATGGCGAGAAAAAGGGGCGGAGAAAGAACTGAGAGACTCACCACACCTATATAAAGATATAAACCATCAATCAATCCACCAGTTCCTACCGCTAAAAAGGCATAAAAACGATCCTCTGCACTCTGATATTCTATGCGATCTAAATAAGATTTACGCTCTAATGGTGCTAATGAAGTCAACTGCTGGATTTCAAGTAAAAGCTCTTTATTCTCATTCATTTGCTTTTTACGCCGCTCGACCATACTGCGTATCCAGAAGCGATTAGCGGCAGCAAACACACCCAATACCAAACCAACAGGAATGACCATATATTTAAGATCCATCCCGCTGATCATGCTTAACACTTGTACGGTACTTCGCCACCCTTTATACGCATTTTTTAAGCCCTTCATTACATCACGAAAATAGGGCCAAGCAGCTGCTATGAATTTTTTTACGGAATTATTTTCTTCTCCATCAAAAACACTAGCAAGAAAGGAAAAAGACACTAAAAACATTGCCTCTGCAGCAACTGCGGCAATGCCTTCAGGAGAGGTGAGTATCTTACGGATTAATTCTGCGTCACTCTTAGCAATAAATACTTCTAAAAAGTATTTAAACATACTGTAGGAAGAGCTTAGGGAATCCAGAACGGCATATGCATGATAAATGTAACGGTCTTTATCGAGTTTTTGCGCGAGGAGTCTACTTTGCGCGTCAATACGGCCGGCGATTGCCAAGAGGAAAACGAGTTCTTTAGAATTTAAAGATGAACCTTCTTCGCCCTTATTAGACATTCTTACACACAAAAATGACCGTAAGTTAGGATGGCGCGAATTATATGGATAATTGCGCTTGATGTCAATAATCGTTTCATCCTGAATTAAAAACACACAATTCAGTTGGCGGTTTATTAGGATATCATACTCAGTTCGTACAAAAAATATTTCTTTAAACCCAACTACGGGTTGTGACTTAAGAGGCAAAACCTGCTACGATATTGCACTAATATTAAAACAACTCAGGAAAGAGGATTAAATGAGATCAATACTTGCTCTCTTTATTTTTGCAGCACTAATGACTGGACCTGTTATGGCATCAAATGAAACACAAATTTACGGGTATGTTGAGAAAGTTACGTTTCCAGATAAAAATTTAACACTTTCAGCAAAACTGGATACCGGAGCTAAGTCAGCCTCATTAAATGCGACCAATATCACCGAAATTACTAAAAATGGCGTCCCTTATTTGCGTTTTACGGTTCCAACGAAAACCGGAGATTTTCAATTTGAGGCAGAATATAAAGGCCGCGTCAAAATAAAAGTTCGTGATGGAGAGCATGGTTCACAAATACTAGCACACGCCCCCATCAAACGTCCTGTTGTACTGCTTGCCATACAACTCGGAGATAAAGTTAGAACGATTAAAGTGAATTTAACGAATCGCAAACGCTTCCTCTACCCTTTGCTTTTAGGAAGAGATGCAATTATTGCTTTCAATGGTGCGGTAAATCCTGCACTGACATTTACGTTAAGAAATCAGAGTCTTAAGAAATAATGAAAAATAACGCGCGTCATGTTTATGGACTTATTTTGACTTTATTTATCCTAGGGACAGGGATTTTTTTATACCGACACTTTATACTTGATGTGCCACTGACTGACACTGAAACAATAAATAGTTGGACGGTTGAGTCGAATTTGCGTTTTGTTGCAGATCCGAATACACCAATTAAGGCGAGTTTTAATATACCCTATTTACCGACACATTTTGCGATTTTAGATGAGTATTTTGTGTCAAGGAGTTATGGGGTAACAACCAATTTAAATGGTGATAATCGGGAAACAGTATGGTCCATCAGACGCGCACATGGCCCACAATCCTTATATTACAGAGCAATTTTCCGGCAAACTGAGGGAAATGAATCTTCATTAGGAACCCCACCGGCAGTCAAAACACAGCCGCTTGAAGAAAGCCAAAAATCTGCAGTAGAAACGATTACTAACCAAGTAAGACAATCCTCGGCAGACATTAAAACTTTTGCCCAAAGTACAATTAAAGAACTGAATAAAAAGGATGGGAATGCTAAGTTATTGACCGGAAATGATTTTAGTGATGAACGTCTGATTAATGCAGCAATCCTTATTTTGAACCAGTCTAAAATTGCAGCGATTCCAGTAAAAGGAATTTATTTATCGCAAAAGAGCAAGGCGGAGCTCAGTTCATTTTTGGCCGTCTTTAATGGCAAAAATTGGGTGTATATCAATCCTAAAACAGGCAGCGCCGGATTGCCCAAAGATTTTCTTGTCTGGCAATATGGTAATGAACCTGTATTTAATGTAACTGGTGGTAAAAAAGCTCAATTTAGTTTAACGGTGTCTCCTACCCCCATAAATGCTTTAAGTATTGCCAAAACGAGAGGCTTACAATCAGACTCACAATTATTGCGCTTCTCGTTATTGCAACTACCCGTCAACGTACAGGCAACTTATAAAATTTTATTAACAGTACCCATAGGTGCTTTTATTATCTTGATTCTGCGGAACTTTATCGGGATTAAAACATTCGGTACTTTTATGCCCGTTTTGATTGCTTTAGCCTTTAGAGAAACTCATGTAATCTGGGGGATTTCCCTCTTTGTCATTATTGTATCTTTTGGCCTCCTAGCACGCTTTTATCTGGATCAATTAAGGTTGCTTTTGGTACCAAGGCTCGCGGCAATTCTGACTGTTGTCATTTTGCTGATGATCTTTATAAGCGTCATCAGTCAAAATCTTGGGTTAGATATAGGACTATCAGTTGCCTTATTCCCTATGGTCATTTTAACCATGACCATAGAACGTATGTGCATTACCTGGGATGAGCGAGGTGCCTCCGAAGCAATAAAATCGGGGATAGGCAGTCTAGTCGCGGCCGTAATTTCTTATTGGGCAATGAGCTATGAACCACTACAATACCTTGTCTTTGCGTTCCCCGAGCTTCTTTTAGTTCTGCTGGCTTTAATATTGTGGTTCGGACAATATCGAGGATACCGATTATTTGAGTTAAAGCGCTTTAAATCACTTGCGAGACATGTAGAATGATTACGCTGTTTCGTCGCTTAAAAAATCATGGGATATTAAGTATCAACCAGCGTAATACTGATTTTGTATTACGCTACAATCCAAGAAAATTATTCCCTCTTGTTGATGATAAATTAAAAACAAAAAAATTGGCTCTAAAGGCAGGAATCGCTGTTCCCCCTTTATACGATATTATTGAAACAGAACAACAAATTAAAACCATAGAAGAACGCTTAGAGCCTTACAACGATTTTGTGGTTAAACCCGCGCGGGGCTCAGGTGGTGATGGTATTTTAGTGTTTAAAGATAAAGTCTATGGACGTTATCGACAAATTAATGGAAAGTTAACCACTACTCAGGAGCTGAGCTATCATCTATCATGCCTGCTCTCAGGGGCGTACAGTCTTGGCGGCTCCTCAGATTATGCAATTATAGAGAAACGAGTAGTAGTTGATCCTGTATTTGCTGAAGTAAGCTACGAAGGCATTCCTGATATTCGAATTATCAGCTTACTGGGTTATCCTGCTATGGCCATGGTGAGGTTGCCAACACGTTTGTCTGGTGGGAAAGCCAATCTCCATCAAGGCGCAATTGGTGTTGGAGTAGATCTCGCTACGGGAAAAACCCTTGGTGGGGTATTTCATAATGACATCATTGATTATCATCCAGATACACTCAATCCTATTGTGGATATAGAAGTACCTTATTGGAACAAAATACTGGAGATTGCTTCCAGTTGCTATGACCTCACTGGCCTAGGTTATCTTGGGGTAGATATAGTTCTTGATAAAGACCAAGGACCTTTAATGCTCGAACTCAATGCTCGGCCTGGCTTAAATATCCAAATTGCGAATAGGGAGGGTGGTTTGAAACGTTATCGAGCAATCGAAGCGCACCACCAGGAACACCCTAACGAATCAGTAGCCGAAAAAGTAGCCTTTAGTCGTGAACACTTTGCCCGCTTAAAGTAGCACGTGTTGGTAATATGTTCCGCCTCTCGAGAGATAATGAGGGTATCTCTCTTCGAAAAACATGATGCTACAGCATGAGTTCCCTCACTACATTGGGTATGAGGTCGATCAAAAAAATCCTGAAGAACTTTATCAAATTCTGAGGAGTTTACGACGAAGGATCTCCTAATTTATGGCACATTTTCTATAGAGGGTAAATGCCACATTCAAGAGATCCCTGTGTTCGGGTTGAAGAAAATAGTCTTAAATAACCATTGTCTTACTTTCTTCATCTTCGCTGATTTCAGCAATCTTCCTTTTTTTGCTCGAATTATGTTCCCCAAATTGGAAGGTGGGACTCCAAGAAGTTAAGTTCGCTTTATGGCTGCTGTCATTCTCAGCACAATCTTCGACCACAAGTGGAGAAAATTCTTGCTCAAACGCATTGTAATCATAGCCAGGAGTTAGAATTCGCTCATTATCCTCAAACTCAAAATCAGATTGCGCAATCCACTCATTCGTTTGCTCTTCCTTAAATGGATTGCAAATGGGCTCCGCAGTTTCTTGTAAATTATAACCTGGAGTTTTGGGGATCACATACTCCATAGTCAGTTCGTTTTCACTCCAGGTCGCCTTGTAATAATATTGGGACTCATTAAAATCAGCGACAATTTGCGGTAAATAGGTCGGTAAGGCACCATAATCATAATCACTGTAATAGGCAAGAATTTCTTCGCCTGGTTGAATTTGGCCTGTCGTTACATAAGAATCCGATGCAAAATCAAAACGTACATTCATCCCACTTCGGTGTTGTGCCCCTTCTATGCAATAGGCCTCCGACGCTTGATTTTTAGTATAGAGATATCCTCCCCGGCCTGATTGCACTAGGTAATTTATGTCTAGATTACGTTGTTTCGCCCATGATTTCATCCCTTCTTCTGGCACATCATCCATTCTCTGGCCAACCAGTTGGCAGAGTCGTTTTTTTGCAGGGATTGTCTGGCCACTAAATAGAGAGTAACGGATTTCCCCATTCCCTCTTACCGTAGGAGCTATAAATAAATGGTAAGGTGAGTTTCTTTTTAGCTCCATTTTTTGATTTGTTTGAAAACGCGCCACCTCTTCTACTTTATCCAAATCATAAATTTTAGGATCTAAATTGCTGTCTAAATACATCTGCTTTTTATGTTCTCTTTTGCGCAGATCCGCTTTCTGCGTTAATAAATGAAAAAAGTCTCTTATTGCATCGGGTGTATGTATTTCTTCAGGATTAACTTCTTGCTCTTGTGTTTTAGCCAAATCCTGCAGAACTTCAATCAAAGTTTGTGGCTGGCGCCAGATTTGCGGACGATCTTTTGTAAAGTATTCATCTCCATAAGAAATAGTCAGCTCATCAGCAAAAGCAATTTTTTTGGCCGCGACATAATAGGCATGATAATCAAATTGAGTTGTACCAAACTCGTCTTTCCATCGACGACAAATGACCTGTACTTCTAAATTAGGCTTTCCCGCGTGATTAACCCAACGTGTATTAGAGCCTGCTTTCAACATATCAATGACTACGGCATATTCATCATTATCATCTAAATTTAATTTCCACACATAAGTAGAATCACCTTGATAGTCTTTGACTTCTCGATCTATTTTAGCGCTAGGCCTTATACCGAATAAATCTATGCCTTTGATTTCTCCGACGATTTCTCCTTTGACAAACGATTTAGCTGCATAGACTCCCAGTTGTTTGGAACCAAGACTGGGAATAGCCGCTATAATTACCCCTTGATCATAATCGGTGGATAAATAATCAAAGTCGGGTTGGTCGCATTTATCCTTCACGTAATTACATAGTCTTAATTGAGACTCTCCGCTCTCAGGAAAAAATAACAATTGTTCAGCTAACATTTCTTCTTGAGCTTGCAGCTGAACTCCTTTATTCAAAAATTTAACATTTTTTGGGGGCATATTGATTCTACGTCATTTTATTTGCCACGAATTTTAGTGAAAAAAAATAACCTGTCCAGCTATTTCCTGGATGAAAAATTAATCTTTATTCTCACCTGCCTCAATCGGAGGTGTTCTCCTTGATGTATGCCCATGAGCGTCACCCGAAAAGCCCAAGTCATATCGGTACAATTATCGTGAAGAATGCATTTGAACATCCACATGCGAGCGAAAGGCACGACCTAAGCCCATGTTTTTGGGGGCACGCCTACCTGCATGTAAAGTGCGTTAATAACAATTTGTGGACTTTTATTGGTGTGTGCCCTGTGCGTGTTGGATAAATAACCGTTTTATAGGGGACAATCCATTACATACATTTAAACCCAGACCACGCAGGGTAACAAGAGGCATAAAGGAATTACTGAATAAGCGCTTGAAGCCTTCCATTAACAAAATCGTTTGCCATACGGCATTTTTACGCTCGCGTTGATAAGCGCCTAATGCCTTTTTAGATACAAGTTTACCATGAGCAGCATTCAAACAATCCATCCAGGAATATACGTCAGCCAACCCTAAATTGAGGCCTAATCCCGCCAAAGGATGGATTGTATGGGCTGCATCCCCCAGAAGTAACCAACGATTTCCCACATAGTGTTTGACATGTCTCATTTGTAAAGGAAATTGATGACGTGTGCTTATGACTTCGACCTGACCTAGCTTTCTGGCAAAAGCTTCAGTTAAGGATGCATTAAACTCCGACACTGAAAGATTCATTAATCGTTCAACATGTGCGGGTTTAGTAGACCACACGATGGAGCATTGATGTGCATCCGCTAGAGGTAAAAATGCCAAAGGACCATCAGCGCGAAACACTTGATAGGCAGTCTGCTGATGCTCTTTCTCTACAGAAACGGTTGCAACGAGTGCATGTTGATCATAGGACCAGCTGTTTAAAGGCACCTTGAGTTGTTGACGGACTGGAGAATTGGCACCATCAGCCACCATTAACAATTGTCCTTCCCAAGTCTGCTGCTTACTGCATACTCGAACGCCAGCTTCTTCGCAAAAAACCTCTTCCACACGGCATTCAGGAAATAAATGAATTGAAGATTGGGTAGAAACCTGCTGCAGTAAAGCATGTTTTAAGACAGACTCTTCAATGATGCTCCCTAGATTCGATGCACCCACGTGACGTGAATCAAAATCAATATGTGCTTTACTTTCAGCATCCCAAACATACATGCGACGATAAGGAGAAACACGTGCACTCACCAAGTATTGCCAAGCATTTAATTGCTGCAAGAGAGCCTGTGACGCATGATTAATCGCATAGACTCGGGTATCTGATTGTGAATTTTCGACTTTTAATGAACCCGCATCAATGACTGCTACCGTGAAACCACGTTGAGCCATAGCTAAGGCCGCAGTTAAGCCCACGATACCACCACCAATGATTAATACATTAAATTGCAGACTCATTTCATTTCCTTCATAACTATTTTTGCAGCTTTGGCAAAGCAATTTCACAGACTAAATCAGGAATTACTCCCCCGAATCCACGTGCATATCGTGCTAAAAGATTCTTCAAAGCAGGGATATTATCCAGAGCAATCAATCCTAACCCACGCACAATTCCCAATCCAGGTAAACGGCTAGTAAACACTTGGATTAAACCATCGGTTAAATGAGTGATGGCCTTTTGGTCATGAGATCTTAATTGCACATAATGCTGGAGCATTTCTGCATTGAGTCCCCTCTCAGCGATGCATTGTGCAAGCATAGCTACGTCTCTAAGTCCAAGATTAAATCCTTGTCCTGCTACAGGATGCAAGGTGTGCGCCGCATTACCAACAAACACTACGGGCCATTTGGTTTGTATTGGCATTAAAACTTGTTGCAAAGGAAAGGAAAAACGTTTCCCTACTTTGGCAAAACGGCCTAAGCGATAACCAAATGCGCATTGTAACTCTCGTAAAAAATCAACCTCAGATAAAGACAACAAGCGTGCTGCTTCCTTGGGAGGCACAGCCCAAACCAAAGACATTCGATTTTCTTGCATCGGTAAAAGCGCCAAAGGACCATAACTGGTAAAGCGTTCGTAAGCACGATGTTGATGAGGCTTTTGCAAGCCCACGTTCGCTACAATTGCGTGTTGACTATAGAGTTTGGTTTTGGAAGGTAATGAGCAAAAACGACGGACTTCCGAATGCGCACCATCAGCAGCAACAATAAGACGTGCCTTAATTTTTATTTCACCCGAATCAGTGAGAACGGTCGCTGAATGGTTTTCATAATCCAACGCCTGTAAACTCGCTGGAGCAATCAACTGCTCATGAGGCAGCAGTTGATGCAAAGCCTGATTGATGTGCTGCATTTCAGCAACATAGCCCAAAGGAGAATCCAACTCGCCTTGCAGGCGTGATGTTCCAAAGTGATGTTGATCGGAAACATGAATCATGTCTATAGCAGTTACATGCTCTTTAAGAAGATCCCAAACGCCAAGCATCCTTAAAATACGTCGACTCGCGGGCGATAGTGCTAGGGAGCGTGCATCAAAATCAGGACTTATTTTATCACTAAAAGGCTTAGCTTCTACTAATAAAGTACTATACCCTAACCCTTGCAATGCAAGCATTAAAGTGGCACCTGTTAAGCCTCCTCCAATAATCAGTATATCAATCTCTTTATTAATCACGCATTAATGCCTCAATTTCATCTACATCCACAGGTAATGCTGCAGTTAATACTTCATGCCCTGTTTTCGTTACTGCCACATCATCCTCAATACGTACACCAATACCCCACCAACGCTTATCCACTCCCGGACTGTTTGAGCTAATGTATAAACCTGGCTCAACCGTTAAAACCATCCCGGGTTCTAAGGCACGCCATTCACCATTAATTTTATAAAGACCGCTATCATGAACATCCAATCCCAACCAATGTCCAGAATTATGCATGTAAAACGGTTTATATGCTTCTTGGGCAATCAATTCCTCTACATCTCCTTGTAAAATACCTAAGGCGCATAATCCTTCAGTGAGAATGCGGACCATGATTTGTTGTACCCCATTCCACAGCAGACCCGGCTTAATCGCCGCAATCCCCGCTTTTTGCGCTTTGAGCACCAATTCATAAATACTTTTTTGTTCAGGGCTGAATTTGCCATTGATAGGAAAGGTTCTGGTGATATCCGCAGCATAATTTTCAAACTCCCCTCCTGCATCAATAAGGACCAAGCTGCCTCGATGCAAAGGTTTGTTGTTTTCTGTGTAGTGCAAAATACACGCATTTTCACCACTGCCCACAATAGGATCATAAGCGACACTACGGCAACCATGACGACTGAATTCATAAACAAGCTCTGCTTCAAGCTGATATTCATGTTCCAAATGCTTGCAACGACGCATTGCGTGTTCATGTGCTTTCACGGAAATGCTGGCTGCTCGACGCATTAAATCGAGCTCCGCATCGCTTTTAAATAAGCGCATTTCACCTAATATAGGCTCCAAATCACACAACTGGTCTGGCACCTTAACTCCGCGTCGTACTTGACCTTTAAGGGCTTTTAATGACTGCATGATCGTTTTTTCCATCTCTGGATTTCGAGCCAGTGCGTAATAAATGGCTGACTTACCATTTAATAATTTAGGTAGCTCTTCTTCAACACTGTCTATAGGAAAAGCAGCGTGCATGCCCAACTCAGAAAGCGCCCCATCTTGTCCAAGACGTTTTCCTGTCCATTGTTCTTCCGCCGGATTACGTATACGATTAAATAAAATACTCTGAGTATTTGCTCCCGCAATAAGTACCAATAAAGCATCAGGTTCATTAAATCCGGTGAGATAATAAAAATTACTGTCCTGACGAAAGCGATAATGCGCGTCACCGTTACGTAATACTTCATGAGCCGCCGGGATAATGGCAATACTGCCTGCGGGCAATTTTTGCGCTAATTTATTTCTTCTTATTTGGTATTCTTGTTGGGAAATCATTGTAACTTCCTTTTTTAATGAGTTATTCCAGTATGACCACCACGTTCTCTTTCATTCATAATTAGATCACTATGCAAACGCAGAACTGCCATCCGTGCATATTCACTGACTTCCATTAATGCACGTTCATCTTCTTCGTCAACATCCAAGGTATCACAATCAAGTTCAGCAAATTCAATAAGATGTTGAAATGCATCCTGAGCCTCTTCTTCATGCAATTGGTTAAGACCTATACCAGCTAAAGTTAATGCTTGGGTAAACCCTTCGCACCACTCACTAAAGGCTTGTGCCCTTAACAATAATGATTCCTCTTCATCAGGAAGCATCATTTGAAATTTAAAATCCAAACTGTTAATTTGTTGCTGGCTTATAGAAAAAACAGCAAACATGGCTAAAACAGCATTGCGGCTGGCTTCATCCTTTTTATTATTTAATAAAGCACGTAAATAAGCTTCTCCTTGACTGTCAGCACCAGCACATAGGTAGCCGCACATCATCCCATGCAATAAGCTGGCTGATATATGCAGCATTAAAACAGAAATGGATGCAGAAAATTCATCATAATCAGGTAAATGCAAATGTTCTCTTTCTTCAGACATATTTAACTCATTTATAGAAAAAATACCCCATGATACCCGATTTAATGCAAGCGTTCATCCTACTAATTGCTGCTTGCGATCAAAATTGTTACTATTCATAACAGCTCTCTATGGAATTGCAAAGGTCTTATTATGACGCAGATGAAATCGTGTACTGTTAAATTACTCAATAAAACATATGAAATTAAATGCCCGGAAGGTGAAGAACCCAATTTATTGCTTGCGGTGCAAAAATTAAATCATCAAATCATGATGAATAAAAAGAAATCGAAACAGTTGGACAATTTCCAAGCCTTATTGCTCGCTGCACTTGATATTAGTCATGAATTGATACTATGTAAAAACAAACAAGCACAACAGCAACATCAGGTCACTCAATTTATTAACTCCCTGGAAAATAAAATCAATAAAATGGTGGGTGGAGAGATGATAGAACGAATTCCAGAAATGGATTAATTGATTTATTCTGGATTTGCAAAAAATGTTCCCGCCTCTTTCGCGGGAAAGCTAGCACACATGCTTCATCTCTTATCATGTGGGCTTTGTTGATTAGATAGTGTGGAAGAATAGAATAAGAACTAAGCTGTCTCTATCATTCCCCTGAGGAGAGAATCGATACATTAGGCATCATGCCCAATGGAGAATGGATTACCGCCTTCGCTGGAATGACCGGCGATTTGTTCAACAAAGTTTAATAAGAGGGACAATAGATCTTGATTAAAAGGACTTAAAAATGAGACGCCAATGGTATATAGGATTTGGAGTAGCCTTATTATTTACTCTTGCCCTCTTTGCGATGTTCCATAGCATCAAATGGTTTTTCGCTTTTCTCATTCCCCTTATTGTGATTTGGATCTACGATTTGATTCAAAAAGAACATACCATTCTGCGTAACTTTCCCGTCTTGGGGCATGTGCGCTACTTTTTAGAGTTTCTACGTCCAGAGATTCAACAATATTTTATTGCTACTGATGAAAGCGAACTTCCTTTTAATCGTGAAATACGTTCTCTCATTTATGAGCGCGCCAAAAATACTCGTGACACAGTCCCTTTTGGTACCGAGCGCGATATTTTAAGTGTTGGCTATACTTGGGCCCTACATTCTTTAGCTCCAAAACATCATTCAGAGGTCGAACCCCGAATTATGGTAGGTGGGCCAGATTGCCTCCAACCTTACAGTGCCTCTCGATTTAATATTTCCAGCATGAGCTTTGGGGCCCTGTCTGGTAAAGCAATTATGGCCATGAACAAAGGAGCGCAGATTGGTGGTTTTTATCAAGCCACCGGTGAAGGGGGGTTAAGCGCCTATCATTTACAAGGCGGCGATCTGGTATTCCAATTTGGAACTGCCTATTTTGGTTGTCGTGATGCTCAAGGCAATTTTGACGAAAAGGAGTTCGCCGCTGAAGCCAATCGTAAAGAAGTAAAAATGATAGAAATAAAACTCTCGCAAGGAGCCAAACCCTCTCATGGAGGCATCTTGCCTGCTGCCAAGTTAACGGAGGAAATTGCAAAAGTCAGAAAAGTCCCTATGGGTCAGGATGTACTCTCTCCTATAGCTCACTCTGCTTTTAGCACTCCTGTAGAGTTACTTTATTTCATAAAAAGATTACGCGATTTATCTCATGGCAAACCGATTGGCTTTAAATTATGTCTGGGCCGAAGAGATCAATTTCTCGGCATATGTAAAGCCATGTTAAAAACCAATATCCTGCCTGATTTTATTACTGTTGATGGTGCAGAAGGAGGAACTGGGGCTGCGCCAGAAGAATACATTAATTTTATAGGCACACCGTTAGAAGCAGGGTTAGTCTTTGTGCATAATGCCTTGGTAGGAATTAATGTAAGGGATAAAATTCGTGTTATCTGCAGTGGTAAGGTTGCGAATGGATTTGATATCCTGACTAATATCGCTTTGGGTGCTGATATGTGTAATTCTGCACGCGCAATGATGATGGCTACCGGTTGCTTACAGACGAAACAATGTAATGCAAATACTTGCCCCACCGGAGTTGCAACGCAAAATAAACGCTTACAATATGGCCTCGTTGTCGATCAGAAAAAACATTATGTAGCTAATTTCCATAAAAACACCATGAAAAGCTTTTTAGAAATGGTTGGCGCGCTCGGTTTGGACAATCCCAGCGATTTAAAACCCATCCACATCATGAGGCGAGTCAGCGTGCAAGAAGTCAAAACATTTAATGAAATATATGATTATCTTACACCAGGACAACTATTAGGCTCCGATATTCCTCAGAGTTATAAATCTCATTGGGAAATGGCCGATCCTGATAAATTCTAAGTTTAAAAGCCATCACATGGTTTTTCTAGCGCCTGCAACCAGGATACTGTCTACGAGTACTCCTGGACGCAAACACCTCCATCTTCTAAACCCGTCGGTATAAAAAACCTAAAGATAAACAAATTTTTACACTAAGACCATCCAAGTAATGCATTACTTCCACTTAATATTGCATCCCAAACTTGGCTTTTGCTCTGGACTCACTGGTTTTCCAGCAAGGAGATTATCGAGGGCATTTTGTAAATGCGAGCCGGTTACCGGTTTATTATTTCCTGGTGTTGATTCATCCAAACAGCCGCGATAGACACAAAGCATGTCTTTATCAAAAATATAAAAATCAGGGGTACATGCTGCTTTATAGGCTTTGGCCACTTCTTGTGATTCATCATACAAATAAGGGAAAGAATAATGAAAGTTTTCCGCTTCCACTCTCATTTTTTCTGGGCCATCAGCAGGATATTTTTCGGCATCGTTGGAACTGATTGCTACAAATTGAATCCCTTTCTTCTGATAAGTTTCCGCTAATTCAACTATTTTTGTCTGAATATGTTTCACATAAGGACAATGATTACACAAAAACATAATCACTGTTGCAATCGGTGATTTAATCTGCGCAAGGGAAACCAAGTGATCATTGCGTGTATCTACTAAAGTAAAATCAGGTGCTTTACTTCCTAATGGAAGCATGTTTGAAGCAGTTGCTACCATAATTACCCCTTATTAACCCAAAATAGGCACTAGAACACTATCGTATTCGTCTCGATTCCTCGTTGCAGGAGAATATCAACAAATAGATTGAGTGAACATGAATTGAAGTGTTGAGTGATCTTCATTTTGAACAAAATTTCAAAAAAGAATTGCGGTTGCATGGTAAACGAAAAATCCAGGGTAATCAAATGGCACATTCTGAATGGCTGACTGGTATGCCGCTTATTTAATAGAAATCAATTCCCTAGGGCTCATATTTTATCTACCATAGTTTATTTTCTTCACACAATAAGCAATTAAAAGGCAAACAAGCTCTATTTTATCTATACTTTGATACAGGTCGCTTTACAGATTAAGGTAATAGAAATGGCTTATGACGCATTAGATTTCCCACGAGAAAGGATGGATGAAATTCTTCGAGAATTTAATCAATTAATGGAAGAACTAGAAAAATCATTTGATACCCTCTCTGAAGAAGAAAAAACTGTTTTGGATGGTCTAGATGATGATCTGGCTGAATTAAGTGAACTTCAAGAGGGCAAGAAAGACACTCCCCCACTTGCAGTGGAAAAGCTCCTTGAATTAGATCTTCAAACTGCCCTACGCACCGTTATTGCTGAATTCCGACCCACTAAAATTGGTGATTTACAGATGCAATGTCAAAAGTTGATAGACCACCACGGTTTTGCGACCTTTCGAGAAACATTTGATGCACTTTTGATTCAGGCTGAATCGTTAAAAAGCCAGGAATTAAGAGCGATGAAGCATATTAATCGCTACTTGATGAACAGAATGGCGGATACCTTTGCCGCCATCGCCGCAGAAGGCTCAAAAACTTACGCTAAAAGCATTATAGATGTACTTAACTTAAATCAGTATTTTCGAGTAGAGGGTCTTGAAGCAGCGAAAACAGACAGTAATAAAGCAAAGGAAATGGCCATCAAAAAGGTTGAGACTGAAGCGGCTCAAGCCCGAGAGGAAATAAGAGCGGAACTAAAAGAGAAAATAGAGGCAATAAAAAAACAAGGGCAGCCTGAAGAGACACAGAAAGACTTGATTGAAAACGCCAACGAGGAAGCCACACAGAAGCTCACTGCGATTAATAAGGAAACCGCAAAAAAGATCACTGCAATTAAAGAACAAAAGGACTGCCTTCATCTCGTTAAGGAACTAACCATCAATCTAATTCAGGCTAAAGCAGCTCAAGAAATAGAGCACATAAAAAAACAAGAGCCTGAAGGCGAACAGGAGCAGTTGATTGAGCAAGTCAATAAGGCAACTGCTAAAGAGATTGATGCGATTAATGCCCAAGAGGACCGTCTTCAATTAGCCAGGGAGATGGCTAGCAAATTGGCTCAGACTGAAGCATTCGCAAAAATAAGGGATATAAATCAAAAGGTACTTACTGAAGCAGAACGAAATCAATTGATTGAACAAGTTAACCAGGAAACCTCCGCAGAAATCAATGCAATTCAACAGATGGAAGTAATATCACCCGATTATTACGTCCGAGCCGAACGCCGTATTTTTGAAGAACAGGTGTTTCAGGCAGCAGAGAAAGATGGATATCAAAAGGCGAAAAAACTGACCATCAAAGCCATTGAATCGGAACGAGACAAAAAAATAGAGGAACTAAAACAGCAAGAACTTCCTGAAAATGAAACGTTAATTGAGCAAGTCAAAAAAGAAGCCGCTGAACAAATCGCTGCAATCGAACAGATGAAAACCATGCCACTGGATTATTACATCGAAGCGGCACGGCGAAAGATGCTCGTAGACGATACACGTAAAAAAGCTCTTTTTCAGCGCTATGATAAAATAGCGGATTTCGTACTCAAAGACATACTGTCTAGAGAATCGATGGATGAACGAACCTTAGTGATGGAGCGTTATCTGTTAATCACTGAAAAACTGATGGCACAAAAACATTATGATGCGGCACTCCCCATTTTTGGAGCATTACAACAAACTCCTATCTTTCGTTTGGCAAAGACAAAAGAGGGATTATCAACTCATGCACAGCACGTTTTAGAAAAACTCGGTGAATTGCAGAACGATGCAAAGAATTTTGCAGCGATTAGAGGGCGTTGTGAGCGTGAAAATACCTACGTTCCTTTGAATTTTACCGTGACTGATATTACCTTTTCTACGGATGATGTTAATCCATTTATTTTAGATAGCAAAGGAAAAATCGTTAGAGGCTGTGATACATTACCCGGGATGGAACGAATAATCTCGAACTGTGTTAAAGCAGCTGCAAGCAAACCCTCTGAACCTGACAACACCCTATCCCTGGAAATGGAGGCACACCGAGAGGAATTAGCCACAAAAACAAAAAAAGAGATAGAAACAGCTCAAGATAAAGCGTCACAGCAGTGTGAGACTCGAGGTGCGCTTCCTGAAGCCAGTACCTTACTTTCTAAGTCAAAGTTAAAAAAATTAATTCACTTAGGAATAGTAGTGCCTCCCAAAAGAAGCGAACAAACGCGGAAAATAGAGGAGGCATTTCACGACTTAAAAAATCGGATACAAAGCAAGTTAGATCACCTAAAAAATCTGGTAGCCCGTTATGAAGACAAGGCCGAACGTAAACTTTCTTCTATTGTAGAAAAAATGCAAAATGCAGTTACTCCTCTTTTTGAACGGATACACACCTCATTAAAAGATTCCATTCAAAACAGTAGTCAGCGATTTCGTGAGTTCATGCTGTCTTCTAAAAAAGAAAAAGAAAATGAAGATCAGGAAGGTGAACGCCCCCATACTTTTTAAGTCTGCACCAGGCCATTCTTGACTTTCATCGAGATGGCCATGGTATAATCAGCTTAACCCGATAGCGAGAGATTTTAGAACCAATGCTAACAGCATGGGAAGCATCCTGAAATCGGCGTTGTGCAAGCCCACCTTGGAGTGGGAAGCCTGAACCGATTCATTCGCTACCCACTTGAACCTCAGGGTTCATAATCCATGTCTGTCGGGCTCCTTTCTTTTGAGATGCAAAAATCTGAGGGAATGCAGAATTTTCGTCACCCGATCTAATAATCTTGGTAAATAGTCGCGTTTGGTATCGAGTGTCTAATGACGTTACTTCATCAATTGTTCTTTCAATAAAAGATACTCATCTCTAATCTTGGCTGCTGCTTCAAACTCCATGTTTTTGGCATGCAAATACATTTGTTTTTCCAAGGTATTGATGTGTTTTACTAATTCTTGAGTTGACCAGTGCAAATATTCTGGACTGGGTTCTGCAACAGCGATGTTGCGTTTTCCTTGATAAGCACCTTCCATAATGTCTGTTATGGATTTGCTAATCCCTTTGGGGGTGATGCCATGCGCTTCATTATATGCCTTTTGCTTCTCACGTCTTCGGTCGGTTTCATCAAGCGCTCTTTGCATGGAGCCTGTGATTTTATCCGCATAAAGAATGGCACGTCCCTTCACGTTACGCGCAGCCCGCCCTATGGTCTGAATCAAAGAGCGATCAGAACGTAAAAAACCCTCTTTATCTGCATCAAGAATTGCAACTAAAGCCACTTCGGGCATATCCAAACCTTCACGTAATAAATTGATCCCCACCAAAACATCAAATACACCTAAGCGCAAATCACGAATGATCTCCACCCGCTCCACCGTATCGATATCGGAATGCAAATAACGTACTTTAACGCCATGCTCATTTAAATAATCCGTTAAATCTTCTGCCATGCGTTTCGTTAAGGTGGTCACTAAAACGCGTCCATTTTGTTGGATCACTTGACGAATTTCTGACATTAGATCATCAACTTGAGTACGAACAGGTCGAATTTCTACTTCCGGATCGACAAGACCGGTGGGACGCACTACTTGTTCTGCAACATTATCAGAATGTTCTTGTTCATAAGGACCTGGAGTAGCTGAAATATAAATCGTTTGAGGTGAGCGTGCTTCAAACTCTTCAAACCGTAACGGTCGATTATCCAGGGCTGAAGGAAGTCTAAAACCATACTGCACCAACGTCTCCTTACGCGAACGATCCCCGCGGTACATACCGCCAATCTGGGGCACGGTGACATGAGACTCATCAATAATCAGCAATGCCTCTTCAGGCAAATAATCAAATAAGGTTGGGGGTGGTTCGCCCGCCTCACGACCAGATAAATAACGGGAATAATTTTCAATACCCGAGCAATAGCCCAACTCCAACATCATTTCCAGATCGAAATTAGTGCGTTGCTCCAGACGTTGGGCTTCAACTAATTTATTTTGCTCCTTAAATTCAGCCAGACGCTCTTGTAACTCCTCTTTGACCCAATCTACAGTTTGCAAAATACGATCACGAGGGGTCACATAATGGGTTTTAGGGAAAATCGTAATCCGGGGGAACCGTTGCAAAATTTCACCAGTGAGCGGGTCAAACTGAGCAATGTTTTCAACCTCATCATCAAATAATTCAATGCGTACCGCATCGCGTTCTGAATCGGCTGGAAAAATATCAATAATATCACCATGCACGCGAAACTGACCACGTTCCAGGGACAAGTTGCTGCGCGTGTACTGCATTTCAGCAAGTCGTCTTAAAATTTTACGCTGATCGGATTGTTCTCCACGGGAAAGATGTAATACCATACGCAAATAGGAATCCGGATCACCCAAACCATAAATTGCCGATACCGTTGTGACAATAATCGCATCTTTACGTTCAATTAAGGCTTTGGTTGCAGACAAACGCATCTGTTCTATGTGCTCATTGATGGATGAATCTTTTTCAATAAAGGTATCTGAAGCGGGCACATAAGCTTCTGGCTGATAATAATCATAGTAGGAAACAAAATATTCGACCGCGTTGTCGGGGAAATAGGCTTTAAATTCACCATAAAGCTGAGCAGCAAGCGTTTTGTTGGGCGCCATAATTAAGGCAGGCCGGCGCATGGATTGAATAACATGTGCTATAGTAAAGGTCTTGCCCGAGCCAGTAACCCCTAAAAGGGTTTGTTTGGATAAACCGGATTTTAAGCCGTCAATTAATGAGGCTATGGCTGTCGGCTGGTCACCAGCGGGCTTATAATCGGCATATAGTTTAAATAAATCTTTCATATCTTATTAGTATATCGCACAGGAGCAACAAATGGATATCGCATTAGCAAAACGCGTGCAAAAAGTTAAGCCTTCACCTACTTTGGCCGTAGCAGCAAAGGCCACCCAAATGCGTGCTCAAGGGCATGATGTTATTAATTTAGGTACCGGTGAACCCGATTTTGACACACCCGATTACATTAAAGAAGCCGCTATTGCTGCGATTAATAAAGGGTACACAAAGTATACTGCAGTTGACGGTATACCTGAACTCAAAGAAGCAGTTAAAAATAAATTTAAAAAAGATAACGGCCTTGATTACCAGCTCAATCAAATTTTGGTTTCCGTTGGTGGCAAGCAAAGCTGTTACAATCTCTGTCAAGCGCTGCTTAATCCTGGTGATGAAGTCATTATTCCTGCGCCATACTGGGTCTCTTATCCCGATATGGTCTTATTGGCCGAAGCAACCCCGGTGATTATTTCTACAACCCCGGCACAACGTTACAAAATCAACGCCCAGCAACTCGAAGAAGCCATCACCCCTAAAACGAGGCTCATCTTTTTAAATAGCCCATCCAATCCATCCGGAGTAGCATACACATTGGATGAATTGAAAGCTTTAGCCGAGGTCTTGAAAAAACATCCGCAAATTATTATTGCTACCGATGACATGTACGAACACATTCTTTGGAGCCAACCTTTTGCGAACATTCTTAACGCCTGCCCCGAATTATATGAGCGAACAATTGTCTTAAATGGTGTATCCAAAGCGTATGCCATGACAGGATGGCGCATCGGTTATGCAGCAGGCCCGCTGCCATTAATGAATGCGATGAAAACCATCCAGTCCCAATCAACCTCAAATCCTTGCTCTATTGCCCAAAGAGCCGCTGTAGCCGCACTATCAGGCAGCAATGAAAGCGTCGTCGAAATGGTTAAAGCCTTTCGCCAAAGACATGATTTTGTCGCGTCCAGATTGCAAGAAATACCTGGAATAGAAGTGATTCCAGCGGATGGTACTTTTTATATTTTCCCAAGCGTACAAGCAATCATTAAACAACGCGGTTATCAGAATGACCTTGAGTTTTCTGAAGAATTACTCGCTAAAGAAGGCGTGGCGTTAGTACCCGGCTCTGCTTTTGGCAATGAAGGCTGCATCCGTTTATCCTTTGCAACCAGCATGGAAATACTGCAAGACGCCTTAAACCGTCTACAACGTTTTTGCAGTTAGATAAATCCCCTCTCCACAAGGGGAGAAGGTGCCCGCCAGGGCGGATGAGGGAATTAAATTACAAATAATTCCCTCACCCCTACCCCTTTCCCTCAAGTTGGGGAGGGAATTTCTACTAAATGGAACATGTAGAATGTAATCCTGCCACCCAAAAAGCTGCAAATAAAACAAATTTTAAAAAATTATTTATTAAATCTACTTGACCCTCAATCAGAATCGTTTTAAGATTCCGACCCTATTCCCCGGTAGCTCAGTCGGTAGAGCGGATGACTGTTAATCATTAGGTCACAAGTTCGAGTCTTGTCCGGGGAGCCAATCCCAGTCTAGGTTTTGGCGAAATTCAATCAAACCTTAAATTTTACGGCTCTTCCCCATTTCCGGGGGCACTAATCAAGAACGCAAAACTTTAACCCTTAACCTGTAATTTTCAAAATTTCTAAACCCGTAAGCACGTCTTTGAATCAGTTTCATCTTACGATGAAACCCTTCCGCGTCAATGGGGTCAGGCCTTGAATTGTGAATTGTACCGGTTTTTTATTGGCACGTAGTTGTAATTCAAAATTCAAGGCCTGACCCCACAGGTGCTGTCCTTACATACGATGATTTCTTGCGAACCCGCTTACTTTGGCAATGACTACAACGAGCTAATCGGTTATAGGTTACATCTAATAATAATGGTTGATATCCGCTCACTTTTACTATGGAAAATCCAGGTAAATTTAGGATAAGATTGTACTTCGGCACTTTAATCTCCTTTAGATCGCTAAATCAAGGACTTAGTTTAGACTAAGTTGATTAAAATGCCCCCTTATTTGGGGTAGAGCCAATTCTTTCTGATAATGCAAAAATCATTGAAAAAGAATAAGAATTAAGGCTATGAGCATGACCTTTTGATCGGTCGGTTTTATCAATATGTGAGCCCAGTGGGATTTAGAATGATCGTGAGAATTGTTTTGATGGACTGAGTTTGTGAAGTCGACATAGTTCTTTTTGTGTATATAAAATCTCATATTACTCTTACTTTATCTTTTCTTTGAAAAATTAATCTATTTATTGACTCAATTTGCATGGTTTTTTCTGTTGCTGAGTAGGGTGAGATGTTTTAATAATCCACGTTTTATTTACTGATAAAGCTATTTTTATTGATAATGTGCGTCAATTGTACTAACATATAATTAATAGAAATTATTTTGAGAAATATTATGACCAGTGCTAGAAAGGTGGATAATACAAAAACACCTACGGCTAAAGACCCAAGAAGGGTGAAAAGACCGCAATCAAGGACTGTGCGCGCTAAAACTTCCCGATTGGGTTTTCGTGCATCTGAATCGCAAGCCAAAATAATCCGAATGGCCTCTGATATAAGTCATAAGTCATTGACTGAATTTATAACGGATAGTGCGTATCAAGCTGCTGAAAAAATTATTTTAGATCAGAGACTTTTTATGGTTTCTGGCGATGTCTTTAATCAATTTTCTGAAATTCTAGATCGCCCAGAGCAAGACAATGAAGGGCTAAAGGATTTATTTTCTTCATCATCTCCATGGGATTTAAATGACGTTAAAAAAACCTGAACCTTTAAATAAAGATCATAATTTAACTGATTTTAATAGTAATTACCCTGAATTAGATGAATGGTTAAAAAAATATGCTTTTCAAGCAAAAATGTCCGGTTCTGCCAATACCTTTATAGTTGCTGATAATAATCTTGTAGTTGGTTTTTATAGTCTTACAGTGGGGCAGGTAGATGTTGATGAGGCATCTGAACGCATAAAAAAGGGAATGGGCAAATATCCTATTCCTGTTGTCATATTAGCAAGATTAGCTGTTCTTCATACTTATCAAGGAAAGGGTATTGGGAAGGCAATGCTTAAAGATGCAATATTAAAAACCTTACAAATTGCAGAACAAGGTGGTGTAAGAGCTTTATTAGTTCATGCTATAGATGAGAAAGCCGAAACCTTTTACAAACGATTTGGATTTGAACCTTCTCCAATAAGAGAGAATCAATTATTACTTCTTTTAAAAGACGCTAAAAAAGTAATATCTGAACAACATTGAGCTAAATTTCACGTCAAGTCCTCATTAAGTCTGATTAATCTTAAATGGGATTTATAACAGAAATGTTCACATCTAACTTAAATGAACAAAAAAGATAATTTCCTTTGATTTGAAAAATATTTATTCTGTTAATGATAAGGTCAATTGCAATAGATAAAAGAACTGCATACATTGATATTTTTGGATTAATTTAATGGCTCGAAAGCAGATCGCAATTGGTGTAGTGCATAATTTGCCAATGGATTTTCAAAAGGTATTATCTTCTGACACGAAGGAGCTAGCTGTATGGGAGAGCATTACACCACTTGCCCGTAATGAATGGATATGTTGGATTGAGTCTGCCAAAAAGGAAGCTAATGGGGTCAGGCCTTGAATTGTGAGTTTAATTAACTTTTAATGAAAAATTCACAATTCAAGGCCTGACCCTATATGTCCTATACTTCTCAAACGAGTTAAATAGGACAAATTTATACTGTCGATAATCAACTCAGTATCTACGCTGAGTGTCAGGGATACTCCAAAGTCCAATAATTTATCAAATTAGCGATTGGAGGATACGAGAAAACGAAGCAGAAGGCGTTTCGCATGGGGTACATCGACAAATGCATCACGTGCATGGAGGATAACGTGGTTATTGATAATCAGTAAATCCCCTGCTTCCAGAGTGAAGCGTAATTCAAGATCAGGGTGAGTGGCAAGACGATCATATAGGTCAAACAAAATTTTTGCTTCAGGATCAATTGTAACTCCCGGATGACGGTCTGCACTTCGGAAATAATCTGAGAGATAAACCTTTTTCAGTTGACCCTCATGGTGTGCGCAAGGTGTTATCCAGACAACAGGGGGAGTTCCTGGAGCTTGTTCGTTGCGTAAGTCGAGTAATACAGGCTCAAACAATCGGTGTATCAGATGTGGTGACTCGCTGAGTAATGCATTGAATACAGAAACGGAACTCGTCAAGCGACTTTCCCCACCTTGTGCCGCAGGTCGGATGGTAAGGAGTCCGACTAGGTCAGCGCCGTCGCAATGAGGACGAAATTCCTGGTTTGTGAGGTAATTCCGTGCATAGTTGATATTTACCTCGGGGTGATTACATACTTCGCCAATGAGGTCATTTTGTGGGTTTTGGATGCCTAAATGGCCAAATTGACTGCCGAAAATTGCCATGAATAATTTAGCGCGCGCTAGGGACCAACGCTCAATCGGAATACCGCGGATCAGGACAAAGCCTCGACCTTGAAACAATGCAGTGCAACATTCATCAACAAGTAATTGTAAATTGACATTACCCCAGTCTCCTGGCCCGATTTCATCAAGCCTGATATTTAATGCTTCGACTTCATCAACTAAAGTATCTATAGCGTTGATTTCAGCTAAAGACAAATGATGTGCGAATGTTTCAGGACTTCCAATTTCCTTAGCCTTCCAGGCGCATTCGCCTTTAAGCTCTTGCGTAGGAATTGAGGTATGTTTTCTGGTAAGAAAATGAATGCCTTGTTCTAAAGTGGTATATGTTTTCATACGTAGGTTTCTTCAGGTTCGGTACCTAGGATCAATGCGGTCAAGTTTTCGCAGAAAAGTAGGCCAGGCAAACGTACCCAAGGTTCCATCGTACCAAGCGCGACTCATTTTATGAACTTTTTCAGGGATTCCCTGTATCGGTTTATTAAGTTCTCTGCTATGGGTTGTGGCGCGCAACTGCATGGAGCACGCAGATTCTAAGTAGTAAATCAGTAACCAGGCAGCCCCACAGTTAGGTCCCACCGCTAAGGTTCCGTGGTTGCGAAGCAGCATGAGATGTTTGGAGCCTAAATCAGCAACCAGCTTTTCCCCTTCCTGAGAATCAAGCACAATACCTTCATAGTCATGATAGGCAAGCTCGCCACTAATGATCATGGCATTCTGCGTCAGCGGTAATAGCCCTTCTGCGCACACAGAGAGCGCCACACCATCTAGGGTATGAAGATGGATAACGCATTTTGCATCGTCACGTGCCTTATAGATTGCACTGTGGATGGTAAAAGCTGCTGGATTGATCATTTTGCTTTCCGACTCAATAACATGACCTTCTACATCAACCTTCATCAGGCTTGAAGCGGTCACTTCTTCAAACATTAAACCGAATGGGCTTAGCAGGTAATGGTGTTTGCTTCCAGGTACTCGCATTGATATATGAGTGAAGATCAGATCGTCCCAACCTTTCCAGGCAACAAGACGATAAAGTGCAGCTAAATCGACACGTGCAGCCCATTCGTCAATAGTCATACCTCTAGGGCACTCTTTATAGTATACCCCTGCAGTAGTCATTTCTACCTCCCTCTGCCCAGAGCTTTAACCTAAAGTGAAAATGAGCTTATGAATTAAAAGACTTTTTCCAATCTTTCTCTCATAAAATATAGTATATATTTTCAAGCTAAGGGACGTGAGCGAAATAATTTCCCGTTTTTGGAAAATTCGCGATCCAATTTGTATGGGGCAAACTCTATAATTCCAGCGTTTAAAAATATCATCAAATTTGATCCAATGGACTCTTTAGAGCTAATGGGGTCCAGCCTTGAATTGTGAATTGAATTAACTTTTAATAAAAAATTCACAATTCAAGGCCTGAGCCTATATGTGCGTGCGTGGCGTAAAATTCGTCGATGGTATCAGAGAAATCAAACAAAATGGTTCAGTAGAGAAGGGGAAATCTGCCTGATCTTTTTGGACTATACACAACTTTTAACCGTCGCTCTATCATTATCTACATATATCCGTAAAATACACGCCAAATTAGTTTAATAAAGACTCAGTTATAAATAAAATTAAGAGATTTTATATGAAAATAACTTTGAACAATAATCAGAGTATACATTTCTAATAGGATACCAAAAAGAAGATAACTACAGAGCTCAGTTAAATAATTTAGCAAAAAAAACTTTTGGTATTTCATTTGAAGATTGGTATCAAGCAGGGTATTGGAATGAAAAATACATACCTTATACTCTGTTTTATGGAGACAGGGCCGTAGCTAATGTTTCGGTCAACATAATGAATTTTCAGGTATTAGGTCAGCAGCAGCGATATATTCAAATCGGCACAGTCATGACCGATGAGGCGTATAAAAATAAAGGATTCAAACATCAATGAAGTTCTATTCGGATTTACTCCAAAAGATTGTACTTCTTATGAAATAAAAGAAAATATTGGGGATGATGTCCTTTTTATTCAGCAAGATAAGGATAGAATTTTTGTTGAAAATAAAGTGATGTTTCCTGTGTTATCTCATGCCTAAAAAGAACGGCCGAGTTTTCATTGCCAGTTTGGGCTGGATATGCGATCCACACGGCTCCTGCATCAAAAACTATTCTCTAATTAACCAACAAAATTAATTTTTGAGTTTCATTTACAGGTAGTCAGTTTCTCATCTTCCCCATATGGGTAAATACTTTGGAATATCTCAAGATTTAGAGTCAGGAATATTCATTAAATAAAGTTTCTAAGAAACGAGTTCTATTTCCAATTGACTTTGTGCAATTGCTTTAGCTTCTTTTTCGAAAAAAGCATCCATTTTTCTTTCTATTGACCCTATATGTCTCGTGTTAATTTTTTGTTGCTGGAATTAAAGTCATTGTTAGTCTAAGGCTTAAGCACCGAATTCAAACTAACAATGGTTTAAAAAAATTGTGGCTTGTGCAATCGTAGAAGATATTTTCACTCCAGATCCCTTAGACATTTCTGAATTTGATCCAAAATTCGAAACGATTTTTAGTTTATTAGAAAAACTGGGTATTCATTATTTTGAGGGAAAACAATTTGTAAAAAATAATATTTCTCATTTATTTATTACCGCTGTTGATGCTCACTATCATGGATGTGGATTATCCAAAAAAGTAAATAATGAAGCCATGAAGTTATCTGAAAAAAGAGGTTTTGGTTTCATGTATTGTGAATTTACTAACGATAGAAATGAAAAAGGCACTATTGGTCCTATGGAAAATAAAAAAACATTAATAGGTTCATGCACTTATAACGATTTTGTTTTTAAGGAACAATCACCATTTCAAGGGCTTGAAGGTTCCGCTAATTCTTATCTCTGGGTATTAAATCCGGAAGCAAAATTGACCTATTACCAAAAAAAAGAGCAAGAGAATGAATTGGTATCTCAACCCTTTGATTCTGAATTTATGCAATCAAACTATGGGATCAGGAAATAATTTCCCCATTAATGGGGTCAGGGCCTGACCCCATCCGTTCATACCTTCTCTAAATTTTTAATTCAAGACAGTTGCTACTTGCTGATTTGGCTTAATCGATATGACCAACCTAGTTAGGAGATAAAAAGAACTCCTCTCTTAACTAGACACCTATGAGCTTATCAACTGCCTAAATTTAGATTTGGTTATAAGTGAAGCTGTATATTCTAATTTCTGTTATAATAAATCCAATACAAGTTGTTTATTATATTGGCGAGATATTATTATGAAAGCTAAAATTGGGCCTGATAGCAATAAGACTGGTCATACCTATCTGGAAAACGAAGGACGAGTATATGGAAATTATAAAATGGTCAATGATGTACGAATGAGAGCTCTTGAGGGGGTTCCAGCAAAGATGGTGATGCAATTCTCTTTGCCATTTGCTGAAGCTGATCCTGATATATATAGATATAAGACATTTTTAGAGGGATATAAAAGTGAAGTCAAAAATGTAGATTTTTGTGTGATTCAAGAAAGTCCTGAAAAAGTACCTGTGTTTATTTTGCCTGCTACCCAAGATTTGACTGTGGATATGAATGACGAAGAACGCGCTGCTTTCATGGGGGAAGTATTTGACCATTGTTATGAAGTATATAGCAAAAGCTGCGAACATCCTGTGGCTCAAAAATACTGTGCGGCGACCGTAGTTGCCGGTACAAAAACAATGTGGGGTGGTAAACATTTTACGGCGATGATTAAACCACCGGGTGATGAACAATGGTTGCATGTGGATCCAACGGATTTTGGTGGTCCACAAAAATTTAATCGTAAACAATGTGGCGGTTATTCATCCATGATCGAAGCTGAAGCGCTGATGCACTATTCTTCCAAAACTATAGATGAGGCTCAAGAAGATGAAAAACAAAATAGAGTACTTCATGCTTTATTACAATTCATTGATACTTTGGCCTTTAAATTTAACACTTGGTTTGCTGGTGCACGGAATGAGGTAATTCGAAATGCAGCAGATAAAGAGGTTCCCCGGATGACATTCGAAACGTCTTATGCTGAAATGGCCGATTTTAGCGCTGGACGCTTAGCCAGAGCCTTTGATAATCAACAGTTTATTGAGGCTAGAATTTATGGCAAATCGCCACAAAAGGACACTCCAGAGAAACCTAGTGAAGAGGATGATAATAAAGATGAAGAACTTGGGTCTGATTGGACTTTTACTCAATAAATAACTTAAATTTTTCGTAGTCAAAATGAATTAATCCATTTCAATAAACCTGACATTTCGGTAGGTCTGCGTTGCTGTATACTGATCTATTAATCAGTCTATAGCAACAAATAATTTTGCGGCACGAACACGGCACCGTCAGCTGACCCTATATGTCTCGTGCTTTTTATTTACAAAAATTTAAGCCCAATACCTCCAGATTTTGCACTTACTTATTAGTTTTGCTTGATATGGGCAAAAGCGATAGATCTTGTGGCCGTACGGGAGAAATTGCCTCCCTGGATTGATTATTTGGAAGCAATGTTATTGCTGTAATCAAACCTATAATGGTCATAAAAAATAGATAATATGAGGGGGCTGTAGGACTAATATTGTTTACAAGCAAGGTAACAATTAGCGGGGTAGTCCCACCAAATAAGGCATTTCCTAAATTGTATGAAAAGGCTATGACGCTGTAACGTATATTTTCAGGGCAATTTTCAACAATGGCTGTCATGGTATTACCTTGGTCTAGGGAGCTAAGAAGGGTTGCTACACCTAGAGCTAAAGAAGTCATTAATAATGATTTAAATTGCAATAAATAAAAACAAGGGAAAATGGATAATAGAATAGCTAGGCTTGTGATTACTATCATTTTTTTTCGACTAAAATAATCTCCAAGAACTCCTCCAAAGGGAACGATAAATAACATGGTAATTAATATAATCGTTTGAAAAGTTAATGCTGTTTTGAAGGGGAAACCCATGTAATGTTCTAAATAGGTGGCGATATAACCAACAAAAAAATAATAAAATGTGGCACTCATACAAGTAAGTCCCAAAATTTTAAAGAGTTGGTAAGGGGCATATCTAATACCAGTAATAAATGGTCTATTTTCAATAAGATGATTTGTTTTTAAATATGAGTACACTTTGGTTTCAGATAATTGAAAACGATAATATGTAAGTAATGAACCGAATATACCTACTACAAGAAAAGGTAATCGCCAGGCCCACGTATTGATTGTTGCTACAGAAAAAAATAAATTAAGTACTATTAATGTTAATGTTGCAAATAGAAACCCCAAATTTGCTCCACTTGCTGCAAAACTTGTAATAAATCCCCGATGTTTAGGTGCGGCTGATTCAGCCAGATAAATCATTATACCGCTATACTCACCACCTATGGATAATCCTTGAATTAATCGCAGTAAAACAAATAGGGTCGGAGCGAATACTCCTATCTCTTTATAAGTAGGAATAATGCCAACTAAGAAGGTGGATAAGGTAATAATGAGTATTGAAATTCTTAATGTTTTTGCCCGGCCTCGAGTGTCTCCAAAATAACCAAAAAAAATACCGCCAATAGGACGACAAATAAAGCCAATTGCAAATACCATTAAAGCGTCAATAGTTGAAGTGCTTGCTGATTCTTGAGGAAAAAATTTGCCCCCAATGATTGGAGCCATAAAAATAAATAACCCAAAATCAAACCATTCTATAATGTTACCCATACTTGAAATGAGTATTGCTTTATTTTTCAATTAAAATTGCCAAAAGTTCGTTATTATGCAGTACATTACTGTAATGAAGAGCAAACCTCGTATGCTTTGTAATAGATTTGATCTAAATAGTTATAATCATATTAAAGAAAAAGACGTGTAAATCAAGAAAAGTATTTTATGCTTTCATTTTTAGAGCAAAATGTCTAACTTTCAATCGCTTGTGATACCATCTTGCTCTTAAATTCGATTGATCCAACAGCTTCTATTATTAGTTGTTTTACTACAAGCTCGAGCAATTGCTCGACCACCATGAATGAGCATTAATGGGGTCAGGGCCTGACCCCATACGTGCTAGTTAAAGGTAATTTGGACATATCCTATCAATTGAACTAAATTTAATATAAAAATCATATTAATTCAGTGCGGTTACATCTATCGATTAATAACATCTGATTAAAGCACAATAATATCAAAGGAGAGTGGGATGTTGCCTATAAGTTTGAGTCGAGTAGTAATGGTAACTTTGGGGGTTATTGGCACTATGGTGCCCACTCTCGGTTTTTCAGCAAGTGGTCGTGGAGACTTTGAGACGGTATATCATGGGCAATCTGTAGATGATTTGGTCATTCAATTCATGAAAGAGCATAATATCCCTGGTATGTCATTAGCTATTGTACAAGCACCTTATATTACCCGTGTGGTGGGATATGGACTTGCTGATACTCAAACCAAACGTTTGGCAGCGACTAACACGGTGTTTCATATTGGCCAGTTGACCAATGCCTATACCGCTGTTGCGATTATGCAACTCAAAGAAGATGGAAAACTGCAATTAGATCAGGGCTTGGGTACTTACCTTACTAATGATTATATCCCCAAAAAGTGGAGTACTATAACCATTCGGGATTTATTGACGCATAGTTCTGGTTTACCGGACTATACTGAGGCCAGTGATTTTGATTTTAGTAAGGAATACACCCCTGCACAAATTGTGGCATTGATAAAAGATAAAGAACTGTTATTCACTCCTGGAACCCAAACGTCTAATAGTGCGACTGATTTTTTTCTTCTGGGATTAGGGCGTGTCCTCAATTTAAAGCCATTAATTGAACAGATTTATCGATTTGTAAATTCTTTTTGTTCATCATTCCACCAACCATTTATTTTGTCTTAATTTAAATCAAAAAAACAATTAAAATCCTGTAGACTTTTACTCCTGATGTGCGACTATTTTGCAAAAAATTAGGGGCACATATGCCAAGACAAATACTCACTGATGAGATATGGATACAACTTGAAAAGACAATGCGATTTCACGGCTGCCATAAATGGAATAATGATCGTAGTGTTATGGAGGCCATTTTATGGAAACTACGCACAGGAGCGCCATGGCGCGATATTCCGAAAGAATTATGTCCATGGAAAACAGCTTATAATCGCTTCAATCGGTGGGCTGCAAAAGGATTATGGGCAGATTTTTTTTTGATGTACGAGGCGAAATTGATACGGAATGGGTATTCACCGATGGAAGTTACGTCCGCGCTCACCAGCATGCGAGTGGATCTCGGCTTGGAGAAGAGCGAGCCATTGGTAAGTCTAGAGGTGGAGCTACTACAAAGATTCATATTGCAGCCGATGCGCATGGAAATCCGATCGATTTTGAAATCACTGGGGGTCAAGTCCACGACTCCCAAGTTGCATGTAAAATAATAGAAAAAGTGGGCTCAGCAGATCATTTCATAGGCGATAAAGGTTATGACTCGGAGGATATTCGAGAAGAGGCCAGAAGTGCGGGAATGAACCCTGTTATTCCTCGGAAAACAAACAGTAAAAAACCTAACCCAGAGTTTGATTCATCTTTGTATAAATTACGCCATTTGGTGGAGAATCTTTTTGCTCGATTGAAACACTTTCGAAGTATTGCTACGCGCTTTGAAAAATTGGCACGAAACTTCAAATCGATGCTTTTTTTAGCATGTTCGATAATTTGGCTTAAATTGAAATGAGAAATTGGTGTAATGATGAACAAAAAGAATTTACAAATCGACAAATCTGTTCAATTAATAGCTTTAAATTGAGGACACGCCCTAATTATTGAAAAAACAAGTGGTATGTCCTACCAAGAATATGTAACTAAAAATCAAATTGAAAGGGTCGGTCTGCATCATACTTTTTTTATTTCAAATATAAATACCGTGAAAAATGAAGTGAATAATGGGACAAATCCCTTCAAGCATAGCCAATTTTTAAAAGATCCTGTGATGATTAATCCTACCGAACCGGCCTCAGGCTATTCAGACGAAAAGGGAGCGAATGTTCCAGCTAAACCACTTAGTTGGACTGCAACATTTTCCAATAGTGGGCTTATTGCTTCTGCTGAGGATATTAGTACCTGGGATATTGCTTTAGCCGGTACTATTTTGGTAAAAGATCCTAAGGACAGAGAATTTTTATATCATCCTGTCACATTAAAAAATGGTAAAGTGATACCAGGAAATAGCGGTTGGTTTTTCCCTGGGCATCCAGGTATGATGGAAATTAAAGGAAATGTACCGGGTTACTCTGCATTTTTAAGTCGCTTTACTGCACCCACAGAATTAGTATGTGTCACCTTGTTAGCCAACAAAGGCGATATTACTGATTTGGATATTTTGGGTCGTAAAGTAGCAGGAGCTTTTGATACTAAACTTGCTGCACCTATGGGAGCCTCCTGGTCCGACACCATTCAAAGTCCTTATTCAGTTCAAGAAACTTTAGATAGGGTTGAAGCGCTCATTAAATCTCAAGGCGGTACAGTGTTTGCTCGTATCGATCACAGCGGCGAAGCGGCGAAGGCTGGGCAAAAGTTACAAGCCACCCAAGTACTGATCATAGGAAATCCTGCTAAGGGTACGAGTATTATGAACGCCAAGCCTGCAATGGCATTGGATCTGCCTTTACGTATTATGGCGACTACCGATCCTGATGGCCAAACCTGGTTAAGTTTTACTAATCCTGTAGCACTTGCTCATGCTTATGATCTCCATGATCCACAAGCAATGGATATCTTGAAACACATGGAGGCCGCTTTGAATAAAGTGTGTCACAAAGCGGTTTCTTCTAATTGAGAGTGCGTTGAAGAGGAATGACCATTCACTGACCAAAACGCGATGATATGAAAGGGGTATTATTATGAAAATCCGAAAAAAAATAGGAATCTTGTTTGCAGGAGTCACTTTACTATTACTCAATGTTCAAGCTTGGGCAGATTTTGCAACTCAGAGTTTTGGTGCCAATGGTTACGATGTCGTGGCGTACCATACTCAAAATAAACCGGTACAAGGAAGTCGAGATTTTTATAGCTTGGTTCATGGAATCACTTATTTATTTGCTAGTGAAGGAAACAAGAAGTTATTTGATGCTAATCCAGAACAATACCTCCCTGCTTATGGAGGTTATTGCGCCATGGCTATGACGCGTGGCAAAAAACATCTTACCAATCCAGAAGCTTTTTTAGTTTATAAGGGTAAACTTTATCTGAATAAGGCCGACGCACGACCTCTGTGGTTGAAAGATGTACCAGGTAATATTGAAAAAGCGGATAAAGTATGGAAAGAGATAAAAGATATTGATCCTGCAAAACTCCAATGAGTGTTAATTGGCATCTCATTCTTAATACTAGTATCGGATTTCGGGCTTGATATTCCTCTTCAAAAAAGTGCAGCCAATTCTGTAAAAGTTCTTGGGGTCAGGCCCGTCAAATTTTTTAAAAAAGAGCAAAAAAACAATAGGTTGTAATTGTGAAGAAATAGACATGCATGATTGTTGATGATCTAATTTGTTTCGCCAGAAATAAATAGAGAAAGGAAATATCATGCATGCAGTAAAATTATTGCAAAAGAATGTAGTAAAGTGATGTCCAAATATTCATAAAAATCGAGTTCAATGTACATTTGATATAGTCTCTTCACTGATAGATTGCGGCAAGCTCTGGATAAGTGCGCTAGGAAGAGGGATTAAAAACAAAAGTACTGCCAAACATAATATCAAGAAAGTAGATACTTTAGTTGGCAGTACCAAACTATATAAAGAACGAGAGTATATCTATAAGTATGTGTCTGATGCATGGTTAAGTAATAAAAAACGCCCTGTAATCATCGTAGACTGGTCCCCAATAGCAGCTGATTGTAAGCATTATTTTCTAAGAGCCTCCGTTACGGGAATCGGCAGAGCACTGACGATTTATGAGTGAATTGATGGGGTCAGGCCTTGAATTGTGAATTGTACCGGTTTTTTATTGGCACGTAGTTGTAATTCAAAATTCAAGGCCTGACCCCACGGGTGCTCATTATTTAAAATGATTTTCGCAAAACACCTTCTAACGGTACAACACTAGAGGCATCCCTGATTAGAATTTGCTCTTGCTTTTCAATCTTTTCCGCAGATTTAATCACATTCTTTATACTTTCTTCCAATACTTTGAAGTAAGCACCAATACCGGGATTCGCTTTGAGCACATCGAGAATATTATTTGCCGCCTTCCTCTTTTCCGTTAAAGAAGCATTAACAAGAAGTAAAGCGTCCAGATCCTTTCTTAATGGTTCAATCAGCTTTCTCTCTGCTTCACTAGTCATTCCAGCAAGCCATAACCGTTTACCCTGTAAATTTTTATCCATTTTTTTCTGCTCACTGGCGATAATCTCGTTTGGAGAAGCCATCTTGTGGGTCACACTAAGATTGGTGGCGGCCGCACTAAAGTCCTGGAACATTGCATTGATGGTGTCTAACTCTTGCTTCTGATTAGCTGTAGGATTAGTTTCATATAGGTTTTTAAGTATTTTTATTGTCTTTTCCAAAAATTCGTTTTGCTTGGCAATGTCGACGAGCGGATGCTTTTCTGATTCCTCTATAGCGCTCATTAATTCCTTCATTAATTTTTTTTGTTGTTGCGTATACTCTCTTGAATATAAATCCTGGGAGGATGCGCCAAAAGAATTAAAATTATCGCTATTAATTTGATTTTTCATGGAAGAATTAAAAAATCCATAAAGCGGTTCATTGATTTCTTTATCAACAAAGTTTTTTAAGTAGTTTCTAAGGTCATGAAGGCGAGTGGATTGATAGAGTTGTGTATTTTGAGAGTGAATGCACATGACTTGAATATGATAAATACCCTGTGTTTCAATTATCTCGATAGGAATCATGGCCACGTCATCAGGTATTCTTGACATAAACTCAGCTTCGTTCGGAAGAGCCGATACATTGGCCACCGCATAATAATCAGCAAGTTGTTCGGGATTACAGACATGCAAAACAACTCCTCCATTACCAGCAAAACCCTTGGCTATATCTATGTTAGAAGTCATGCTTACATTCTTTTTTGCGATAATATCTACAATATTAATTTCAACCAGTTGCTCAGGGGCTAAGGAAGCAAGTTGTCCCTTTTTTTGTAAATCCTGCACACGTGCAAATTTTTGTTTAAATATAGGGCTCCCAAAGCTTTGACCGCGGTACAACAAATCCGGCGTTTTATGGACTTCAAATTCCCTTTTCATAAGACCTGCCTTATGAATGGCAATATTAAGTAAAAAAGCCATTTTTCTTTCTTCGTCGGAAGTGCTCGATGGATCATTATAGGCACCGACAATAGCGTTCAATTTCTTATAGAAGGGAGACTCCTTGGAATACATCCTAAGTAGTACATCCTCAAAATTTGGCTCTTTTCCATTTTTAGTTAATTCTGTTTTGCATTGATTGTATAAATCAGATAAAGCAATGGTTTCTCCATTGGCTGTCATTTCAAAATCCGAATTTTTTAATATTTTTTCAATGCCAATGAGAAAATTTTCATCCAGTTGTTTCGCGATAACTGTTAGATGGCCTCTTTTAGTCATATTTTCAATTGAGTCCATTGGAATTTCAGCTAAAAGGGATCTTTGATTTGGGGGTTGACTGAGTACCAGAACTAGTTTTTCAATGGCTTGCTTTACAGCAATTTCCTCTTCAGCAAACTTTTGGGGAGACAAAGTATATCGAGCTGCAATCAATCCTTCTATATCTTTACGTAACTTATCTCTTGCTTCTTCTCGACGTAATTTATCTTCTACCTCTTTCTGGATTTTATCTTTTATAGCTTTGAGTATTTTATTTATATCAGGATTTTTATCTTTGGATGAGGGCATCATATAACTCCAACAACACAGGCAAATTAATCACCTATCCAATTGTATAAAATTATAACACAAAGCACTCATTTAGATCAATTAATTGAGCATCAAGCACAAATAGCTATCAATCAGACGAAATTTAACGCGATGAATCATCCGAAAAAAATGCAAAGTTTAATTATTCAAATTCAATTTTTAATGAAACAGGTTCATCAATGTATTTATTTACAATCTACAAACAATTCGCTCATTATTGTTTTTGCATTGATGAGTGAAGTGAATTGATGGGGTCAGGCCTTGAATTGTGAGTTGCACCGGTTTTTTATTGGTACGTGGTTGTAATTCAAAACTCAAGGCCTGCCCCCACAGGTGCATCAACAGTTTTTAAGGAAACTAAAGCGCATTTTGCCCGTAGTGTGTCGGCCTATAGTAGTTACAGATGCAGGTTTTAGGAACACTTGGTTTAGCCAAATAGCCCAGTTAGGTTGGGATTTTGTTCGGAGAGTCAGGCATCAGACATTAATAAAATTAAATGATACTCATTGGGTCGATATAAGAATGCTCCATTCTAAAGCAATAGCAACCCCTAAATATCTTGGCCAAGCTACTGTCGCAAAGGCGAATCCAATGAATGTTGAGTTATATATTTATCATGGAAAAAACAAAGGTCGAATAAAGAAAACGATTCAAGGAGAAAAGTGTCGTTCTAGTAATAGTAAAAAATATGCCAAAGGTGCTAACGAACCCTAGGTGCTCATTACTTCTCTGCCTCCAAGTCACACCATGGCTAAAATAGTAATGAGGCTGTACAAGTTGCGAATGCAAATAGAAAGTGCTTTCAAGGATATAAAAAATAAACGTTATGGGTTTAGACTACCAGAGTCCGGTACAAAAAATATTATGCGATTAGAAAATTTGATCTTGATTGCATTGCTAGCTATGGTCGCTGTATGGTTAGCGGGGCAAGTAGGACTCAATAACAAATGGCAGTATCAGCTGCAAGCAAATACGGTACGCCATACAACAGTGCTGAGTATCACGTTCTTGGGAATTTATATTTTAAGAAACTTGAACTACTACAAAATTAGAAAAAAAGAACTCCTTAATGCCTTCGACTCTATCAGAGATAGTGTTATAGACTGGGAAAATTATGATTGTACAAATATTTGACGGGATCGCTCAGGGTCAGGCCTTAAATTTCAATTCAAGGCCTGACCCCATTAACATAATGCAATTCGCCCCGCGCGGCCACATTTGACATTTTTTTAATTTAACCGTGCAATTTGCGATCAATATTGATGGTCAAGGTGAAAAATGTCAGGTCAATCGATTCAATATTGGCGCACTGTATGGAAGAGATTAGAAAAAGAAAATGACGCGTTTGAAATAGCCAAAAAATTGCTATTTAAATACTCTGGAGCATATTCATCAATATTTTGCCGACCCTATGTCTGGGGCGGCTCCATAGGACGTTTTTTTTCATTCAGATGGGCAACTAACCATGGCGATGAAGTACAAAATGCGCTGGCTAGTGTGCACAACCAAAGCTTTGATGAATGCTATGGATCTATACTTCAAGCAGACTTTGAACCCTCACCTAAGGCAAAGGTAATCGATTTACTGCAGAAACTTAAAAAAAATTTGGGTAAGAAACGTCTTGCCGAAGACGGCGATCTATATCGTATCTTGTTCGTAATCCAAGAAAAATTAGAGCTGGACTATTCTGAAATTAAAGTAAACTATGATAGTGACGAACAGCCGATTAATTATATTAAACAGGATATCGAGGTGCAAAGAGAAGCATTCGAGGCCCAAAAAGCAACTGAGGCCTCCAGAGCACCGTTTAGTCAAACGCTAATACTGCCTAAACATCTCGCGTCAATGGGGTTTTAAATGAGTACACCAAGCTTATATCGCTCAACATGGATTACAACAATACGCTGGTTGCGCAGAGTGGGCATTACTGAATCTGTCGACTTAGGAAAGAAATTTAAAGACTTAGAGGGTCAGGCCTTGAATTGTGAGTTGCACCGGTTTTTTATTGGTACGTGGTTGTAATTCAAAATTCAAGGCCTGACCCCACAGGTGCACAGGTGAGTGTTTCCTGTAAACCAATTTGGCTATCAAGCTCCTTAGCATGAACCGATTGTGAGAAAATATCGGCTAAAAATTTGAGATTAGTGATTGATGAAATATAAAATAGCATCAGAATGGCTCATATGAATACAATATGATTTGAGCATGACTATCCGTTCTGGTATGATGCGCATTATTTTTCAAAAAAGTGAAGAATGCGCGTTATTACTGTGCTTGATAGTTATCCCCCTGATTTAAATGGGGGCGCATATTTCACACATCGTCTCGCCCTGCAGCTTCAGCAACGGGGCCATGAAGTGTTGGTAATTTGCCCTTCGCGAAGTGTGCGACAAGAGTATACAACATATCAGGGTGTTCATTTATATCGCGTTCGTTCTTGGCCTGTGTGGATATATCGACAATTTCGCGTGTGTTGGCCCCTGTTCATTCGCAAAGGAATTGAACAGGCGATAAGGACCTTTCAGCCGGATGTTATTCACCTCCAGGGAAGATTTTTTTTAGGTGGCATCTGTTTTCGTCTTGGAAAAAAGCTCCAGATCCCTATGGTTGCGACGAATCACTTTATGCCCGAAAATTTTTTCCACTATACGCATTTGCCCTCATACCTTAAACCTTGGTTCGCACGCCGATGCTGGCGCCCCATTTTAGACATGCTGCGCCAGGTTGATGCAGTAACAACGCCAACAAAAACCGCCGCAGCGTTACTCGAAGCGTTGGATAACCGATTCCCCGTGCATGCGATTTCATGCGGTGTCAATCTTAATGTATTTCGCCCCCATCAAGAAGCACGTCCCCTACGTCTTCGCTTAGGCCTGCCCAACAAACCCACCCTGTTGTATTGTGGGCGTTTAGATCAGGAAAAAAATTTACCCATGGTCATAACCGCATTTGCACAGGCACGAAACCACGTCGATGCTCATTTTGTATTGACAGGAACTGGTGCTTACGAGTCCCACCTAAAGCAACACGTCGCACAGTTAGGTATGACACAGCATGTGACCTTTGCAGGTTATCTATCCGATGCAGAGTATCCTTTCATTTATGGGTTAGCTGATTGCTTTGTGATTGCGAGCACGGCAGAATTGCAAAGCATTGTCACACTCGAGGCAATTGCCTCTGGACTCCCTATTCTGGCAGCCAATGCCATGGCGTTACCAGAGCTGGTACAACCAGGAATCAACGGCTATCTTTTTGCAGAAAATGATGTGGAAGGTCTTTCGCAATTGCTGATGAACATGTTATCGAATCAAGCACAATGCCAGGCCATGGGACGGGCAAGCCGTCAACTCGCACTCCAACATGACATAGAGCATAGCCTCGAGCAGTATGAAGCCTTGTATCGTAAAGTGAGCCGCTCATGAGAAACGTCTTTCTGCAATACCGCACCTTATGCCAAGACCGTCATTATTTGTATTACTTAATGACCGGTGGGATATTATTAATTACCAGTTTTGTTGTCATACATTATGCGGGGTTATATGCCACACGAATGGCAGGATCCTCGGTATCTGATTTATTCCTGGATCACTTACCTCTATGGGATGTGAATGTTTTGCATATCCATGCTGCACTTATTTTTTGGCTTGTTTTCATTATCTATTTATTAATGCAACCCCAATGGTTGCCGTTCGTGACCAAAACAGCCGCGGTGTTCATCTTTGTTCGCAGTGTCTTCATCTGCATGACGCATTTAGGACCGCCTGAGAATTTATTAAGTATTCCGCCGCATTTGGCTTCTTATATATTATTTGATGGGGATTTATTTTTTTCCGGACACGTAGGCGGGCCTTGCCTGATGCTCATGATCTTTTGGCGACACATGCTACTACGTATCATTTGTTTATGCGCCACCGTATTCTTTTCATTAACCGTAATGCTTGGACATATCCATTATAGCATTGACGTATTTTCCGCCCCTTTTATTACGTTCGGTTTATATCAGTTTTGCTATCATCAATTCACAACAGAACGATCATATTGTCAACAAGGAATACTTTAACTCTCCGTCCTTGACTGCACTGAAGGCGGTGCAACTGATTTAGATAAAGATTCGAGGTGAAACTTATAGTTTTTTTCCTTCTTTATTTTCCTCATCAGGATTGAGTTTATCTATTTCTTGAATCTTTCCTTGTAGGTTGGACCGCCACATGCTGTTTTTTATCAAGCGGTTGTGTCTTAGCTGGGTTTCTTCTTTTCGTTGCTCCCAATCGTTCTGCCAGTCCTTGCTTTCCCAAAAAGGGGAAACAGGCTTTAATTTGGTTGGATTAGACTGAGTATCAAGGCTTACAAATTTAACTGTATCCCGAGCAACTTGAGAAAATTCAGTGCCAAATTCCGTTGTGAGTTTATAGACCCTACGTAACTCGGTTAGAGTAACCCATTTTTCATCAGGGCCTTCATCTCTTTTCGCAATTTGCTGTGGATCACAACGTTCATCACTCTTACCAACAACAAAAATTAAAGGAACTATGGGTTTTCCTTCTTTTTTTCTTTTATAATTGTCCAGAATTAAATCATTAAGAATCATCTTAAAGTGACGGTACATCGAATAGGGAATATCTTTGCCTAGCTCGTTGTGCTTGAAATCGTAATCGTCAGAATGACAGGCTTTGATTCCATTATTTGCATTGATTCCATTACAGACCTCTTCATAGTCATATTTGCCAAAGCCAAATACCACTACTTCGCCACTCTCACCACACAGAGCATTTACGGACTCTTGATCAATTTTCATGAGTGATGACACAAGACCAACATAGTATAATTATAGACCAATAATTCATGCTTATTTTGTTAAGACAACACGCATAGGCGGTTCTGTGCTTGCTTGCAGAGGCATCGAAGAACGTTGATTCCTTGTTATAAGAAAAGTGGTGCCAGATTTACTTTCGTTGAAAAAAAACGAGAATTGCTATTGCTCTTAGATTTTTTTAATCACAAACTGAATGCATCAATAGGAAGTAAGTACTCCCCCAAATATTCTTTGAGTAAATCATTCATGATCAAAGTCTTAAAGTGGATAAAGGAAGTCTATACGAATTGGCGAGAAGATCGAGTTGCAAGTCTTGCAGCTGCCCTTGCCTACTATACCCTATTTTCCCTCGCCCCAATTTTATTAATCAGTATTACGATAGTAGGCGCATTATTTGGGGAAGAGGTGGCTCGAAGCCAAATATTATCCCAAATAACTATTTTAGTAGGGGAAGATGTTGCTTTAGAAGTTCAAGCAATCATTAAAAATATGACCCTACCAACAACTTTCTTAAATGTACAAATCGTTAGTATTCTTATCTTATTATTCAGCGCTTCAGGTATTTTTAGTGAAGTGCAGGCAGGATTAAATATTATTTGGGGAGTTAAATCGAATCCCCATAAAAAACGATTTGCTTTCATCAAAAGTAGATTTCTATCCTTTTCTATGGTCTTGATTTCAGCTCTGTTACTGTTAATTTCTTTGGTAATAACTACCTTACTCGCTGCCTTAAGCAGTCGAATTCACTATTTTATAGGTATTAATATTTTTTCTGAATTAATAATGAGTTACTTTTTTTCTTTTATCATCGCCACCCTACTCTTTGCACTGATGTTTAAACATTTACCCGACGTCAAACTTAAATGGAATAATGTGTGGGTAGGCGCCTTAAGTACCTCCTTACTCTTTATTTTAGGAAAAGTATTAATTGGGTTTTATTTACATCACGCTCACATTGTTTCAATATTTGGTGCGGCAGGTTCTTTAATAATCCTTCTAATTTGGGTTTACTATGCAGCACAAATTTTCTTTATTGGCGCAGAAATAACAAAAATTTATTCTACTAAAAACAAAATTAAGATTACTCCCACGCGCAACGCTTTCCCTATAAAATCAACTGAGGGATAGGCAGATAAAATATTCAGTAAATAAGTGTTTGATTTAACAAGAACTCTAAAAATTCCTAGTTGCAGAAACGGTGAAATCTAGCTTTTGGCGGCTACCGCAGCTGATTAAATAAACTTCTGTCTAGGGTAAAAAAACACAGTTGACTTTTTTTGAGCATTCTGGTTTACTCATTTTGACTCAACTTACTCAATGTTGAATCAAGAAGTAAAAGGGAAGGATGCAATTGCTTAGAATAATGCTATTGGAGAGTTACCCATCTTGTTGCATGTTCAAAAAATTTATCAATAAAAACAAAAATCAAGAGTGCTATTTGGATTATGGAAATTCAATCGGATACCACTCAAAGCTGTTGTGTGCTTATGGAATTTGACCTTACTTTTATTCTATCTCGAAGTGAACTCTTAATAAAAACTGCGCCAGCGTGTTTTAAAAGCAGAACACCAAAATAGAATGTAAGTACTAGAAATTAAGGATAGAAAAATGATGGCGAGGTTTGCTCTATTTAGACCCACATCTTCGAAAGCTCCCTCTGCAATTCGAGATGTATATGCCGCTCATAAACCCCATATCCTCACCGGCTCTTATACCGGTAGTAGATGGCGTCATAGAAGCATGGGAAAAACATTAGACAGCATCGAGGATTCCAATAAACTCCAGGAACTCCACAAACAGGCTCAATCTAATTTAGCTCAATGGGCACAAAAAAAATTAGTTCCACCAAAATCGGTTGAAGTAATCCCTAAAGATTGGGGGCTGGCAACACTTGAAGCAACCAGGAAGCATGGTAAACCGTATTCTGTACTCAATATGGCCAATCCAGTATTCCCAGGGGGTGCATCCTTGGAGGGCGGAAGTGCCCAAGAAGAAAATATGTGGCATCGAAGCACCTGTGCTCAATCCTTACTGGATAAAATAATATACGTCGATAAAGACACGATGACCTTTCGCTACCATGATACCGCAAGCAAATTGCTAGAAGCCAAGATTAAAATGACTGATGAAGAACGTGAGGTCTTAAAAAAACAGGTAGGAGAAACGGATTCCTCAGGACATAAAGTACTCTTTAGCCGAGTCCCTAGAATATGTTTCAGGGGACCAGAAGTAACTCTGCCCATTGATTCTAGTGATTTTACATCAGCAACTCGTGTTGCAGACAGCGACTTGAGTTATTCATTTCTTCAGCCATCAGAGATTTTCCCATTTTTCGAATTAAGATCAGCAGCCCCTGAATTTGCCATCCAACCCCACGCGCTAACGCAACAAGCTCGAGCACAATATACAGCGGATTTGCGAAGGCGTATCGCAGCCCAATTAGATACACTAATTCTTGAAGGACAACCCAATGCAATTTTGGGTGCTTGGGGTTGTGGCGCATTTAAAAATGACCCCTCTATAGTGGCAAAGATTTATGGGGAGGAAATTGAAAAACGTGCCCATTTCTTCAACCATATTGTATTCCCTATAATTAACACGGATTCGCATAATAATTTTGCCATATTTGAACAATATCTTAATGGTATGAAACTTGGAGATACTCATTCTGCTGCATCGACTTTGAAATTAGTCTAAATGCTAGGTGCATCGATTGATAACAATCGATCGATGCATTGCGCCAACTGAGCCCCAAAAACTTGGGGCTGAACATGCTAAGCGTTCATACTGACTTGTCGAATCAATGCCCAACCGACAGCAATGACTTACCATAAACAAACGAAACGAAAAATAAAATAAATAGCCAAGATGAGCAGAATAACCCATAAGCGTCAAAATTTGGTGATTTTGAAAAAAAGAATTGCATTTTACTCAAGATTTATATTAATCTGAGAGGGACTCATAGGAAAAGGAGATCACCATGGGTAAAAAACACACAAATGTTGCTTTTGTAAATGGAAATAATAAAAGAAAACAACCTGATACTCATCAAAAATCACAACTTTTCTTTCATCAAAAACAAAGATCCCCATCATCTTTACAGAAAACTCAAAACCCACAGGAAGGACAACAACCCATTCAAGAAATAAGTTTACAGACTACCTCTGACTTTTTATTAGCTGCAATTTTACAGGAATTAAAATTGCAAAATATGATTGAACTTAGCAAATTAAAAGCGCAACAACAACAAGAGGAAGCGGAGAAACAAGCAGCCGAAAAAATGCAAGAACAAGAGAGCAACCGCTTCGAAGAAATCCGAAATTCAATGTATGTTTGATTTAAATTGCTTTTCTAATTCCCTTCAAATGTAGGCCAGTTTTAATCCTGGTCTACGTTTATTCATAAAAAAAATCTGTTCATTTCTTGAGCAATTAAAAAAAACGACTACACTCATAAAATATGAGCAAACTAAGATACCGATAATTTGTAATGTAATTTGTATTTGAAAACTATTTGGCCACTCTGATGAACTCAAAGAAAAAAATCGAAAGCATGGTTGAGCTGTTCACAGACCGTTGTCTTATGAACCCATCAGCTCCATTGTATTACTTCTCTTCAACGGGATTGTTTGAACAAAGTGAGTTACTAACCTACGGCGAACTACAACAAAAAATCCATTCCTTAGCTGCATTAATTCAACAATACGTAAAACCTGGAGACCGAGCCTTGTTGATTTTTTCACCAGGAATGGATTACATAGTGACTTTTTGGGCGTGCTTTTTTGCGGGAGTACTTGCTGTACCTGCTTATCCCCCATTTGATAAAAGTACTGTTGAAAAATTACAGGCAATTATTAATAACTCGCAGCCCTCAATTATTTTATCAAATACAGAGATCATACAAAAAATAAAAAAACTGGGATTCATAAAAAATCTTGCCTCCATCCCTTTAATTCAAAAATTTGTTACTAAATTCTCAACCCAGGTGAATCATTTAATGGAATGGGATTTTCACCATTTTCGCTGGCTGGATATCAATAAAGCATCAGTGGATATGGCAAATTTATATAAGCCTGTATTACTTAAAAGCTCAGATATGTGCTATTTGCAATATACATCAGGCTCAACTGCCATGCCTAAGGGCGTCATCGTACGACATGGAAATCTGTTGGATAATTTGAGCTTAGTCTATGAAACAATCGGTAAAACCAGCAATGAACATATGGTTTCCTGGTTGCCTCCCTATCATGATATGGGGCTGATAGGTAATTTGTTATTCCCTGTATATGCAGGCTTCCGCATTTTTATGATGTCTCCCATTACATTCCTAAGGCATCCCTATTTATGGCTAAAAGCAATTTCTGATTTTGGAGCACATATCAGTGGCGGACCAAATTTCGCGTATGAACTTTGTGAAAAAAGAATTGATGAACAGATAATTGGCAACAACTTGCAATTAGATTCATGGCGGGTGGCATACAATGGGGCGGAATATATTCATCATAGAACTTTAACGAATTTCCATAACAAATTTAGTAAATACGGCTTCCAAAAAAAATCTTTTTATCCAATTTACGGTTTGGCAGAATCCACTGTATTTGTCAGTGGTCACAAAAATGGGAATGACCATCCGCAACTTTTAAAAGTTGATGTGGAGTCTTTGCGTCAAAATAAAGTAGTCCTGGCGGACCATGTTGAAAATACTAAGCATACTGTTCTAGTTGGATGTGGTAAGCCCATGGTCCCCATAATTATTGCCTCTAAAGCCCCTTTTAAAAAATGTGCCGAGGGCGAAATCGGAGAAATTTGGTTGCGAGGGCCTAGTGTTACCACTGGCTATTGGGAAAATGATGAGGTAACAAAAGAAACATTTCATGCTGATTTAACAAATTCGGAGTCCATGAAATATCTTAGAACTGGAGACTTGGGATTTTTATATAATGATAATTTATACATCACCGGAAGAATAAAAGAGCTCATTATAATCAATGGAAAAAATCACTATCCCTATGATATTGAAATATTTCTTGCCACATCAGATTCTCGCTTAAGAACAGGCTGTATCGCAGCATTTTCAATAAATGTCAGTGATTCCGAACAATTAGCCATTGTTGCCGAAGTGAAGCAACTTTTTTCCGAGCAAGAGCTTGAAGACATTGTAAATAAAATAAAAGCAAATATTAGTTCTAGTTTTGGCCTAACCCCTCATTTCATTGCGTTGTTACCACCCAAGAAAATTCCTAAGACTACGAGTGGCAAGCTAAGAAGAAACATCATTAAAAAATTAGTGGCTGACAATGAACTCAATGCTTTTTATGTTTGGCAATCTGAAAGTGGGAACGATGATGAGTAAAGAGCAGTTAAGTATCCGTGAGATTGAGGATTATTTACAAAGAAATGTAGCAACCATTCTAAACCAGCCTCAGGAGAATATTGATATAAGCGCTCCATTAACACGTTTTGGTTTTGATTCTTTGCATATTCAACACTTCATTGCCAATATTGAAGATGACTTCCACATGCCAATTGATAATGAGCTAATCATTAATTTCGAGAATATCCAAGAGCTTGCGAGCTATCTATTCGAGTGTATTAGGGAACAGCAATTAAAGCCTGATCTCAGTAAGCGGGATGGATTTTCAGAAACGCAACAAAAGAAAATAGAAACAACTGAAGCAAATTATACTGAATTTAAAACCTATCCTCCTTACCTTCATCTGAAGAACATGCAAGCGCAGTTAGGGGATAATATTTTTTTTGATGCCCAACAAGGAATATCTGAAAATACCTGCATCATTAATGGAAAAGAATATATTAATTTTACCTCCTATAATTATCTGGGTTTAGCTTCTCATCCAGAGATTATCTCCGCAAGTTGTGATGCAATTAGAAAATATGGAACCTCTGTTTCTGCAAGTCGACTCGTATCAGGACAAAAGATAATTCATCAAGAGCTAGAGAATGAGTTAGCAAAACTGTTAGGTGTTGAAGATGCCCTGGTTTTTACGAGTGGCCATGCTACAAACGTTATGACTATTGCCCATCTCTATGGACCTGATGACTTGATTTTACATGATGAGCTTGCCCATAACAGTCTGGTACTCGGTGCGGTTTATTCTAAAGCCACCCGCATTGCGTTCCCTCACAACGATTGGCAGGCGGTTGATACTATTTTAACTAAAGATCGAGGTTTTTATAAAAGAGTATTAATTGTTATTGAAGGTATTTATAGTATGGATGGTGATATCGCCCCTCTTAATCATTTTATTCAGGTAAAAAACCGCCATGCTGCCTGGCTTATGATAGACGAGGCTCATTCCATGGGCGTTCTTGGGAAAAACGGTAGAGGTATTGCTGAACACTATGGCATTAATCCTATGGATGTAGAAATATGGATGGGAACTTTAAGTAAAGCTTTTGCAAGCTGCGGTGGATATATCGCCGGTACCAAGGAACTGATTGAATACTTAAAATATACCTGTCCAGGATTTGTATTTTCAGTAGGGCTTCCCCCCGCTAATACAGCCGCTGCATTATCATCGATAAGAACCATGGCAAAAGAGCCTGAACGAATTAGTCGGTTAAACGATTTAAGCCAATTAGCGAGAAAGACCGCCATTAACTATGGATTTAACATAGGATTAAATGAGCACACCCCCATTTTACCCATTATTTTGGGTGACTCACAAAAATGCATTCATACATCAAGGCAATGTTTTAGCCGTGGCTTAAATGTTAAGCCGATTATTTATCCCGCAGTTCCTGAAAATTCCGCTCGCTTACGCTTTTTTATTACTGCGATGCATACACCAGAGCAAATTCTCAAATCGTTTGAAATTTTATCTGAGTCAATTCGTACTTAACGATGGGTAACCACTTTTGGCAGCAATTTCGGGATTAGGGATGATGAAAGTGGCCCTAAGCTTCCCGGTGTTTCAAGCGCTGTTCTCGATCAGTCAAACCAAGTAGAGAAAGTTTAGCAGACTTACTTTATTTTGAACGTTTCTCTCAAAGCATGAGAATTCAAGCAATCCGATCGCCTTGCTGTATTCTATACTTAAAAAAAAATCCCATAGTAAAAACCATCTGCATTGAAGTTTTTTAAAAGAGAACCAACCAGGCAGAAAAATGAGGACCCGAAATTAAGGATTGTGACATGCTATCAAGAACACTGTTTAGACGAGTACCCAAAGCCCCGGCTCTAATCAAAGAAGTACATGCGGCACATAAACCCAGCTTTGTCCGAGGCAGCCTTACTGGGGAAAGATGGCGGCATAAAAGTATGGGCAAAACATTAGATTACATCATTGATACGAACAAACTCAAAGAACTTCATACACAAGCACAATTTAACTTAAGTCAATGGGAACAACAAAAAGTATCCCCTCCCAAATCAGTTGAAGTCGTTCCTAAAGATTGGGGCCTTGCAACACTTGAAGCAACCAAAAGACATGGCGTCACTTATTCTGTACTTAATATGGCTAATCCTGAATTCCCCGGAGGGGCTGCTTTGGAAGGTGGGAGTGCTCAAGAAGAAAATATGTGGCATCGAAGCACCTGTGCTCAATCCTTACTGGACAAAATAATTTATCTAGATAAAGCCACCATGACGTTTCGCTACACTAATATGGCAAAAAAATTATTAGAAGCCAAGATCAAAATGACGGATAAAGAATATGAAGCCTTAAAGCAACACAACAGCCAGGCCGATGCCATAGCCTATAAAGTATTATTTAACCGCCACCCCAGAATATGTTTCAGAGGGCCAGAAGTAGTACCTGTGACCTCTGGTTTTGATGACGAAGGGTCCAGCAAACTCGCTGCAGACAGTGGCCTGAGTTATTCCTTTCTTCATCCCTCCACTATTTTCCCCTTTTATGAATTAAGATCAGCAGCCCCAGAATTTTCCATTGAACCCCACGAGTTGGCTCCAAAGGCTTTGCAACAATACACCACTGACTTGAGGAGAAGGATCGCGGCCCAATTAGATACATTAATCATTGAAAACAAAACACACGTGATTTTAGGGGCCTGGGGTTGTGGGGCATTTAAAAATGATCCATCAGTAGTGGCCCAGATATATGCTGAGGAAATTGAAAAACGCGCCCATCTTTTCGACCATATAGTGTTTCCTATCATTAACACAGGCCCACATGATAATTACACCGTATTTGATCAATGCCTCACTGGTATGAAACTTGGAGAGATGCATTCGACTCTACTGAAACTTTGAGATTGCAAAAATCAGTTTTTTGCATCTCCACAAACTCTATCGATTAGCCCCACAAATCGAATGGTTAATAATTTGCTCAAATGAACAAAAAAGATTGAAGAAGATTGGTAAAGGCATTATATTGAGCAACTCAAGGAACAAGCTGCCGCTATTTTAATCATGCCGTATTCTGAATTAAACGAAATTTGTTTGGAATCAAAAACCATCATTCTTGGTAATCATAAAGCACATATTGGCGGCACCACCATGCCCTGGAGTGCACTCAATGAACGCGATGCAACAGGAGCGGTCATTCTCCCCAAAAAAATCGCCGATTCGATCCTCTTTGCACATTTTGTATCCGATTTTGGTCGTAGTGAAGGGTATGAAGAATCCCATTGGAAGATTCATCTAAGCATCCATCCTTATGACCTTGGGAAGGCATGGGATATTATTTGCCCTCTATTTCTCGCGCAACAAGTTCCCTGTTTTAAAACAACTCGATTAGCACCCGCGCAAGTGATGCTAGAAGAGATGAAAAAAGTCAGCGAAGCCTTTTTAAGTCAGCGTAACCTGACGCTACACGATAAAAATCAAGCGATTCAGGATATTTTACGTGTATTCAACGGCATGCAAATTACCATTTACATCGAAGCAGGCAAGGAAAAAGACTACAACAATCTTTTGGAGCAGATTGAACCATTGCTTTATAACGCGGGAATTCGTCCTGGTGTCATTGATAGGAGTGACCGCGCGATAGGAATATACAGCTCTATTCGTCATGTTGGCCCGGGCTACACCACTCACGAAAAAGCTGCTGGATATAAATCCGTTGAAGTAACAGATCCCTTCAAACCCATCAAAACTAAATGGAATGATGTCCAAATAAAGTGGCACGGTTTAGATTACCCAAGACACCTTGCTAAAGTCAAAAGTACATTGCAACAGGTTTTGGATGGAAAAAGCAAATATGAGCAAGGTATCGTTACTAAACGTGAATTTTTGCAAATTTGTGCGGTCGCAACTGAATTTTTCACACGTTGGCATCATTTAGTTTCGAAAGTTCCTGAAAAAACCACTTTATCGAGTAAGAATTGGAACTCCTTTAATAACTTCAAAAAATGGATTGATGACAGTTATAAGTTGATGCCTATACTTCGCGAGAATAACATCAAAAAAATTAAAGAAGCAGAAAATATTCTCTTGCAGACATCGCCAATTAATGAGGTAAAGGAGGAGCCATTAAGAAAACTTAAAAGACAAAATGCACGAATTGGTTTAATTCAACCTAAAGTATCCCGAGCAAATCCCGATCCTGGAGGCATGACGCCCCCACCAGGAGAAAGCAAACACCATGAAAGTACGACAGGAATTTTCACCGAGTTGTATCAATATCGAAAGGAAACTTTTAGAAAACTGAAAACACAATCTGAGACAGAGATCGGGAAATTAAGCACCAAATCAGCGAGGCAAGCTGAGATCGTCTATCAATCGCGTGCTTTAAAATTCACTGACAAAACAAAATCAGCGCTAAGGAATTCTCCAGGTTTTTGGGAGCCTCTTATGAGGAGATTGAACGATGGACACAGCAGTACTCTTGCAGGTATTTTGCTCGGCATCATTATCACCATTTTACTTTCAAAACTTACCCTGGGATTAGCTCTAATCATCCCCCCTTTAGTTGGTGCAATCATCGGCGGCATATGCGATTGTCACATCGATACACCCACTGACCCCACGCCAACAGTTGTCAAGAAAACCGCAGGGGTTACCTCAAGAAGTGTGGCTTCTTTACAAAAGGAACGTACTCTCGCAAGTTCAATGCCCAATTTAAATACGGTGCACCAAAAATCTTCATCAGGGATAAGAATGTATGGGCCTCAAGAGCCCAAAATCGATCAACGTCATCCTCATAAAATGCCTACTCCGCTCATGTAATTCGCTTGATACGTTTATCTAGCTAAACCATATCGAAAGCGTTTTTTGCTGCTATGAAGCGGGTGCCCCTTTTATTATATCTTTCTTAATTCAAGCTACACTTGTTATATAAGCCTTATTTAAGGAAGTCATGGGAATGAGTAACAAAGCACCCGTAATTATTGGTGATGTAAAAATCAAACCTGGAGAAAGGAAAACCATTTTATTACCCATGCCCAAGTTATATGACTGGACACCCATCAGTTTACCAATACATGTTATTAATGGTGTGGAGGAAGGTCCTTCATTATGCATTACTGCCGCAATACATGGTGATGAAATCAACGGTGTTGAGATCATCAGGCGCTTCTTGAAAAAAAAGGGACTCAAAAGGATCAAGGGGAACATCATTGCAATCCCTATTGTAAATGTATATGGTTTCTTATATCAGAAACGCTACCTCATGGATCGAAGAGACTTAAATCGATCGTTTCCTGGTAATTCCAATGGCTCACTTGCAGCCATTCTTGCAGAAATAATTAGTAAACAAATTTTATCCCAATCAACCCATGCGATTGACCTGCATACTGGCTCGAACCATCGTTTTAATTTGCCCCAGATTAGAGCAAACCTGGATATGCCAGGAATTGAAGAATTGGCCCTGGCATTTAATGTTCCTGTAATCCTGCATTCGACTTTTAGAGATGGTTCAATGCGCGAATATGCCAATGAACAAGGTATCCCCATCTTTGTTTATGAAGGGGGAGAGTCTTTGCGGTTTGATGAGCTTTCCATCAGAACTGGCATTAATGGGATTTTGAGTGTTATGGGCGCCTTAGGGATGATTCAACCAGGAAAATTCAGGGTAAAAAAATGCACACCTACGGTATCCAGAAACAGTTATTGGATTAGAGCCCCCATAAGCGGCATTTTAAGACACATTAAAAAATCTGGAAATCGGGTAGCTAAAGGACAAACGATAGCAGTTATTGCCAATCCAACCAGTACGGAAGAGTACCAGTTAAAGTCACCTATTTCCGGGATTATTATTGGTGAAAATATGTTACCTCTGGTGCATTCAGGACAAGCCTTATTCCATATCGCAAGTTTTGAAAAATTAACCATCGTTGAAGAACAACTGGAAAACCTACAAGAAGCATTTGATTTGAACGACTATGAAGATTAACTTCATCAAAAGTAATCAAGCCAAAAACGTAATAAAGTGGTTACCGCTTGGGGGGATTCCATAGGCGACATATGTCCTGAGTCCTCAATAATCGCCAATTTAGCATTGGGAAGGTGATAGCATAGTTCCTCATGTGTCGCCAAAGAAAAATTTTTATCTTGGCGAGCATGAATCACTAAGGTCGGCATGGTCAAAGAAGAGAGAAAGGAGCGACACTCCTGGCGCGCTAAAAGGATCTTTTGTTGCGCAATAAAAGTTTGTTGGCCAACACTTAAAAACATCGAGTAGACTTCTGTTTTGACTCGCTCATCAACAACATAATCATCTGCAAGTGCTGCAGCGACCTCTGCAAATTCTCCTTGTTCAGACTGTTTGATCATCGAAATTCTTTTTTGATGTTTTTCCTTGGAGTCGGGTTGTGCCGATGTATTTAATAGACATAGTTTTAAAATGCGTTCGGGGACTCTCCTGGCAAGCTCCAATGCCAGCCATCCCCCCATGGAATGTCCCACCAAGAAAAAATCACCTTCAACTTGATTTAAAATCTCTTGGATTAATTCTTCAGTGGTACTTCTCACCAAGGGGATGCTTTGGCAGCGCACCAGATCCTGCAAATGATTGGTTTGATATGACCAAACTCGCTGATCTGATAGAACCCCAGGTAAAAAAATTAATGTTTTTTGCGACACAATTCCTCCTCTCAATTAAGAAGAACGTTTTCAGATAATAGCAACAAAAAAAAAAGAAAAACAGTGATATTCTTTATCTTCTTCCTATGCTTTGACTCAATGTAATAGAAAATAAAAAAAATCGTTACCTTCGAGAATAGGCGAAACAAAATTAAAAGTATAAAATTTAACAACGCACTTTTTCTGCTTTGCAAGGTTTATTGTCTATGCCGAATCAATCATTGGATACTTATTTAAGCTTATGCACCCAAGTCTATGATTTGAGCAAGCCTCTCCCACCAAAGGATGCTTGGGATTTTTATCTAAGTTATGCACAAGAAGCGGATGGTCCTATTTTGGAGCCTATGTGTGGCACAGGTCGCTTTCTGCTGCCGATGTTAGGCCAAGGATTTGATGTCGAAGGGTTTGATGCAAGCCAATCGATGCTGGATGCGTTACATGCTAAAGCAAGAGCGCAACATTTAAATCCCAATATCTGGCATGGATACCTTGAAAAACTCCAGCAAGCAAAACAATACAGTTTAATCTTTATTCCTAGTGGTTCGTTTGGTCTTATTATTGATTTGGCTACGGTTAAGCACGCGTTAAAGGTGATGTACGATCATTTAAAAGAAAATGGTCGCTTGATCTTTGAAACAGAAACCTTAAATGCCGTTCCTAAAGAATTGGGCATTTGGCGTGGTTCACGTTGGTATCGAGCCGATGGACAAATCATTTTGCTCAGTCAACTGGCCATACTCGAAGAATCAATTTGTTATTCAATTGGCAAATATGAATTAGTTGAAGCCAATCAACTGATAACAACTGAAATCGAGGAATATAAAATTCGGCTTTATGATGATCCATCCCTGTTACTGGATTTATTGCATGAAACGGGTTTTAAAGAAATTCGCCTACTTAAGGCATTTGATAGATCTGCATCCCCAGCTAAAAATGACGAGACGGTAATCTATGAATGCAGAAAGTAATCCGGCGTTTCTTTGGGCACAAAACTACCTGAATCAACATGGCTATTCCATACAAGGAACGTTTAAACAAATGCACCATGCTTCCTGGGCCAAGGTGCATCAAATTGCTACTACAAAAGGATTTTTTTATTTAAAACAAATACCGGAAGTCTTTGCTATTGAGCCTAATTTAATATTGTACCTTCGCAGTTTTTTTCCAGCTTTAGTACCTGAAGTACTGACTACTAATTTCGGTTTAGGTTGCTTTTTGATGAGCGATAGAGGGACGCCCCTTAGAGAAAGTATGGCGATGAACTATCAACTTGAATTGGCCAAAGAAGCACTTAAATCTTATGTAACCATCCAGATAGGTCTTATTAGTCAAATGGGTTCCTTGCTGGCGCTCGGGGTGCCTGATTGGCGTTTGACTAATTTACCGGATTTATATTTAAAATTGTTGGAGGAATCTACTTTTTTAAAAGAGGATGGTTTGCGTACAAATGAGTGGCAGCAACTTATCTCTTTGCACCCCAAAGTGGTGGAGCTTTGCCAGCAACTAAGCCAATATGCAATTCCTGAAACAATAGAGCACAGTGATTTTCACGAGAATAATATTCTGCATCAAGCGCGGCATCTCACAATTATTGATTGGGGTGAAAGCGTTATCACCCACCCATTTTTTTCTCTCATTTCATTTTTGATGGACATGATGCACCAGCATCAGATCGGAGAACACAGTGAACGCTATGACATATTACGTGATAGCTATTTGAGTCATTGGCAGGCTTTTGAACCTCAAGAGCGATTATTGAACGCCTTCGCATTAGCAAACCGTTTAAGTCCAGTTAAATATTGCTTAAGTTTTTATCGCTTAACCCAATGCCCAGGATGGTATCCCATGGCGCGTCATCAAGGACGAATAGCGAGAGTACTGCGCAAATTCATCCAGTCAGAAATAAAAGATTAGCTCCCTTCTCCCCATGGGGAGAAGGTGCTCTTAGGGCGGATGAGGGTATTGATTGCAGGCAATAAGTTTCCTCGCCCCCCTCCCATCGCTGGGAGAGGAATTTGCTTCATTTTTCTTTCTGTATTTTACAACGCAATAATTTCCAGTAACCAAAGAGATTGGTCTTTCGAGAATCCAACAGGATTAATGGCTTGTAATTAAGAAGAGATTGGACTGAAAAATCGGATCTAAAACCAACGAGCTCATTAACTCGTGCAAATACTCTCTCAAAAAAACGAATTACAGAATGTTCCGAAGCAAAATGATTGACAAAGATTATCTCTGCCGTAGGCTTGGCAACGCGTGTTAATTCGCGCAAAAAAGCATTCACATCAGGGACGACAGAGGCCACATACATGGCCACTATGAAATCAAAACTGTTATCAGGAAACTCTAAATGGGCCGCATCCATAATCTTTAATTGCACACGCTCTTCGAGGTTATTTTTTACCACCTGCTCTTCTGCTTTTTCCAACATTTTTTCAGAAATATCAATTCCCGTAATGTGTAAATCTTCACGATACAGCGGTAAAGACAAACCCGTCCCAATACCAATTTCAAGGACTGTAGCGTGTTGCTTTGCTGCTTTGTTGACTACATCGGTACACAAAGAACGACCTGGGTTAAAAATAGAACCAAACAAAAAATCGTAGAATGAAGCGTAAACATTATAAACTTTTCTTATTGAGGCGACAGACATAACAAACTCCATAAAATGCGAATAATTTAATAATTAAATTATGGGTTCCTACCTATCTAATATAGACCTTAAAAGCAAAAAAAAATACTTTTAACTCCTTGTTTTAGAGTTCTATTTCCAATAATTAAATAATAATCCATGTTCACCAAACAGGGGATCACTTTGGGGTAATCCAACGCGCTTTATCTGCTCGTCAACCTGGGGATGTTCCTCTGCTATACCATACTTCATATCAAAATCGATATTGCCGGGATAAGCGCCAATACATTTAAAGCCTGGGGATAAATGCAAACTTTTATGTGCTACTCCCGCAGGAATAATCACGACATCCCCCTGACTCACTGCATAAATCCTGCCTTCATCCCCTCCAAATTGAACGGTACCGACTCCTTCAATCATAACTAATACTTCATGCGTTGTACTGTGGTAATGATGGTAGTCGTAAATTGAATCAACCCATAATTGTCCCCAGTGATTTCGCTGTAACACTTGTTGTATGGCGTGCACTGACTGATTGGCCATTGCAAAGGTCTGTTTATAGACTAACAACGGAAAACGAGGATTATTTGGAAAAAAACCATTCGGTAGAATAAGCTCCTGGAATAATTTGTGTGGGGATTTTGGCATTAGCCCATCCATTTTTTATCCTTAGGCCCGCTAGGCTATTTCGACTCAAAATTATCGCTTAGATACCTCTCTGGGAGAGGTATTGAGCGATAAATTTTTATGGAGGGGTCGGAACAGTATATTCTACCTGTTCCTCTTCCTTTTTCTGGGAAAAAAAACGCCCCCTTTGTTTTTCTCTTCTTGCTTTAATTCCATCAGCATAACCTGTTTCAGGTCGTTGCCTTATTAAGGCGTCCTGATATTCCAAGCGTTCTTGTCCTTGATAAGAATCGGGATCATCTGAGGTAAGTCGACCGTTTGGAGCAATATAGGCTACTGATAATTGGCGTTTAAGACGTGGAGGGGTGAGTCTTTTTTCCTCTTGCTTACCTGAATTATTTTTTTGCTTCAACATGATAAACTCCTTTATTCTGAAATTAAAAATCCATACGCTTTTTTTAAACTTTATATCAAATATAAAGAAATGAAACAATGCAATTCAATTTGATCAATAATAAAATTACTGACAAAATACCTTTCAGCTTGTCTAATTAATTCAGGTTGCTTTATATAAAATGTCATTAAAAATTGACTTAAACCATCCCATTTTTTTGCTAAAAAATAAAATTCAGGAAGTCAGCAAAAATTTATTGGACACATTTGGATTTAATTATTTTCAATATTTACGATGTTTTGCGGATGGCTCAATTAATTGTTTGACCAACAATACCGGTCTCTTTGAATACTTCCAACACATTGAGAATGAACCTGTGGTGTTCTCATCATTTGAAAACGATCATGAAAAAACGCACTCATACTGGTTTCTTTGGGATGAAGAATTGCCCAGTACACCAGTGCAAATTGCCCGCGAAAAATTTAATATGCACAATGGGCTGACCTTAGTCCGCCGCAGTAAAAATTATTACGATATGATTGCGGTTGCCTTACCCTATGAACAAGAACATGCGGGATCTTTTTATCTCAATAAGCTCAAAGCAATTGAGCAGTTTATTTTTGATTTTGATCTTCAAAACAAAGAGTTAATCCAAGAACTGAATAAAAACCCCATCGCTTTACCTGAAGCCTATCGTGATGTGAATTACAAAGATATTTGCCTGACTCAAGGCCAAATCCCTGTGATTGGAAAAAGTGGAGCGACCTACCTCACGGGACAAGAATTAACCTGTCTCAGATTATTGCTGCAAGGAGCAACCCACAAACAAATCGCTCAATTTCTTGAGCTTTCACCTCGAACAGTAGATACCTATTTGCTGCGTATCAAACAACGTACAGGATATTCTTCCAAATTAGAAATGGAGCGGATGTTGTATCTATGTTCGGCAGTATAGGGTTTTACTGGTGTCCGTGTTTGTAACGGACAGACAACTTCTTTTTCGTTTTCTATACTCCGTCAAAAATTGGCTCAGGAGAATAACTTATGAAACGTCCAGAAATAAAACCAGCAGAGCAACTCTTTAAACAATTTTGTGATGGGTATGAACAACGTAATTTACCTTTGTTACTCAGTCTTTTTACTCAACATACGAATGTTTGGGGATCTGCACTTGATGAATATCGTATCGGCGTAAAAGAAATAGAAGAACAATTTAGAAGGGATTGGAGCCAATCAGAGCAGGGTAAAATAGAAATAATTCGTTTTGTTCCAACTCCTGAAGATGCCATGTGGGCTGCCGCAGTATGTAATGCACGCATTACCATCGAGGGCAAGGAGCATCTATTCGAACATTTGCGTGGTACCCTAACCATCGAAAAAGAAGAGGGAGCCTGGAAGATTGCACACATGCACTGTTCTTTCCCTGATTATCGAAATGCTGAACATGGATCGTTTCCAGTAGGAAATGAATAATGAAGATTTAGCTAAGATCTTAGCTTGGGTGTAAGTCCGAAAAACCGAAAGCGGTTTCTCCCCTACGCTCAGGCTGCACGTTATTGTATCAATGAGATCCCATCCCCTTTTTTACCGAATCAATAATCACCACTCGTTTGAGTTTTTTAGCTTTTTTATTAAGAAAAAACAAAAATCTCCAAATTGTCTATACTTATTTTGTCCTGTTAATAAAAGTGACAGCCTTGGCTTCATATTATTCATAAGAGAAAAAAAAAGAAATTGTGTTTAAACTTCAACCATGAGGACAGAAAAAATGGATCTGAGTAAGCGTATAGAACCAAAAACCTGGGCTTTCGTTGAAAAAATCAAGAAAGCTGGTGGTAAACCGATTTATGATCTTCCAGTACAAGAAGGAAGAGCCATTTTTGATAAATTGCAAGAAGCCCCTTCAATAAAAGAACCTGCGGTAGATATTGAAGATCGTTTTATTCAACATGCCAAAGGGAAAGTAGGCATTCGTATTATTCGTCCCAAAGGCTCAAAAGAAAAACTACCCGTAGTCATGTTCTATCATGGTGCAGGTTGGGTTTTTGGAGATTGGCAAACTCATGGGCGTCTTGTGCGTGAGCTTGCAGTGGGTGCTCATGCTGCAGTTGTATTTGTCAATTATTCTTTAGCTCCGGAAGCACAATACCCAACTCAAATTGAAGAAGATTATTCGGCGTTGAAATACATTGCAGAGCATGGCAAAGAACTCAACCTGGATACTTCTCGTTTAGCCGTTGCGGGTGATAGTGTCGGAGGAAACATGGCCGCAGTGATGACCATTCTTGCCAAACAACGTGGCGGTCCTAAAATTGATTATCAAGTGCTCATTTATCCAGTAACTGATGCCAACTTTGAAAATGACTCCTACAAAGAATTTGCTGATGGCCCTTGGTTAACCAAAAAAGCCATGGAGTGGTTTTGGGACAATTATTTACCCGATAAAGCAAAAAGAAAAGAAATCACCGCATGTCCGTTGCAAGCCACTGTTGATCAACTCAAAGGGTTACCTCCAGCACTAGTAATTAATGGTGAATGTGACGTATTGAGGGATGAAGGTGAAGCATATGAGCATAAGCTTAATGCAGCGGGTGTTCCCGTCACCGGAATCCGCCATCACGGCACTATTCATGATTTCGTCATGCTCAATGATCTTTTTGATACTCCAGCATGTCGTAGTGCAATCGAAACCATCAACAGTCATTTGCGTATGGCATTTGCCAAGAAGCACTAATTGAATACACTCGAGGGATACGGCAAGTATCCCTCTTTTTTTTATAACAGTTCAAAATTCGAAACTGTTTTTTTATTTTCAGATTCTTTGTTTTTAATGCCTGTAAATAAAGGCTCTTGATACCCTCCTGGAAGGCCTTCTTTGGAAAAGACAATTTGCCATAACTGGTTTGAACGAGCACGAAAAGAACCGGCACATGCTAATAAATAATAGCGCCACATACGATAAAAATGTTGGTCATATTGTTCCTTTAAACGCTCCCAATTTTGTTCGAAGCGGTCATGCCAGGCCATTAGGGTGTTGTCATAATAAGCCCCAAAGTTTGCCCAGTTTTCCATAACAAATAATCCTTCTGAAGCTTTACTGATTTGCTCCATAGACGGAATCACACCATTAGGAAATATATATTTATTAATCCAGGGATCACAGGATTTGGTCGTTTCGTTTCCGCCAATGGTATGTAACAAAAACAAACCATTATCTTGAAGACAATCACGAGCTTTTTGCATGTAAACACGATAATTTCGATAACCTACATGCTCAAACATCCCTAAAGAAACCACACGATCAAATTGTTCATAAATATCCCGATAATCCTGGAAGCGGATTTCAATAGGCAACCCAGAACAATTTTGTCTGGCATATTCATACTGTTCTTTGGATATGGTGATCCCCACCACACTGACACCATAATGCTCCACCGCATATTTGGCAAAAGCACCAAAACCACAGCCTATGTCTAATACACGCATCCCCGGTTCGAGTTTTAATTTCTGGCAACTTAATTCCAATTTATTCAATTGTGCCGTATCAAGATCATTGGCATTTTTCCAATAACCGCAGGTGTAATTCATACGGCTATCCAGCATGGATTTAAATAGTTCATTGCCTAAATCATAGTGTCTTCGACCTACTTCCAGGGCTCGTTTTTTAGATTGATGATTAATTAATTTGAGCCAAATTAATTTTGGCCATAACCATTTGTTGGCTTTGACTTTTTGATCCAGTTGCGCCCGCAGAATACGGGTAAAGAATTGGTCGAGGCTTTGACAATCCCACCATCCATCCATGTAGGTCTCGCCTAGTGCTAAAGAACCCTCATTAAAAATACGTTGGTAAAATTCTTCATTATTAATTTGAATATCCCAAGGTTCATTCCCGTTGGGCGTAATACCAGCCAAATGCAACAGATCTGTTGTAATTTTCTTAATTTGCTGATTCATGAGTAGACTCATCCGTTTGTACTACACAATTCAAAAACTTTAAGCTGAGTAATTGTTATTGCTTTCGATTACTTAACCTATCCTGTAAAAAAATAAATACCTCAAACAACAAAAGTATTAATACAATATATTTTCCATACATTAGCACTGTCTGTACTATAAATTTGTTACCCACATGTTGTTTGTATAAGGCAAAAGAAAATGAATAATACATTCCTAAAGTAAAAATTCGGGTCCATTGAGAAAGATTATAAACAAATATGCCATCAATAAAACCTGCAATTTTTACTCGATGGTACATTTTAATGAAACTCATTCCCTCAACAAGAAATAATAAACTGGTTGCAAGAATCCAAGTATTAAGAATTACCCTATCATCAAGAGCGTGAGTCGCTGTACTGGCCAATCCCGAGATGGACAGGGCGCCATGAATGATACTGTTCCCATTACTCCAACCTAACAGCAAACGTTTCTTTGAGCATGAAAGCAAATACTTCCCAACAATCATGATCCCAATGGCATAGAAAAAATAACCCAAAATTATTAATACCTGGCTTATTAAAATCGGCATTACTGATGCAAACAAAGAATGGGTAAGCAACGCTAATGCTTGCGTACTCACAGTAAGAAGTAAAATATTACCCGTATGTATTTTTATTTTTTTAAAAAAAATGCGCTGTAAATTGATTAATGAAATAACGAGATAAATCGGCCAAAAAAATAACGCGCAAAAGGCACACAGCCAAATAACCAAATCCCAGGAGGGAAATTCTTGTAAAAATAAGAGTGTTAAAACTGAAGAACCGGCTACCCACGTCCCGATACCAAATTGATTTATTGCGCTGGTAGTAAACAAATTAAATTGCCCTGCCATAGAACATTTTACAAAAAAGCATATTAAATAAAGCTCTATAACCAACAACTCCAGGATAATCAGTCGTTTAACCAAAGGGGTTACCAATTGAAATTGCGGCAACACATCAAAAGTGGCAATCCCAATAGCCATGACAATGCTACCGGCAGAGGTCTGGCAACAGACGCTATTCTTATAAAAGTGATGCACCAAAGCGGAGACTAAAAATAAAATCAAGAGATACAGAACTGAATAATATTCCATAAAGTGATGATCTCAGAGAGGACCCAGTTAAAGTCGTATTCCATTCATTCTACACATTTCAACTTATAAGAAAACTCCCTGGCGTGCAAATTGCATGTGGATACAAAGCTACCTTTTAATTTTTGTAGTTCGCTTTTTCCTATCGACCTAATTTTAAGATAGCGCGCCTTAAATTTTTTAGTGAGGATAAAATTATGCCCCTAACCAGTGCATTAAATGGATTAAGCAGTATCAGCGCTCTTAGCCTTTCACAACCTGAAGCCATCGCAGGTTTAGTAGCTCTTGGGATAGTAGGTACAGGAGCAGTCATTGCAATTGCTCATAAAAAATGGGAGCACTATGAAGAAAAAAAACATAGAGATGAAATTGAAGACATCAATCGACGCCATAAACATTTCTTGGAAAAAATTGAAGTTCCTGGTTATGGAGTTATTCAAGGCTTCCCACCCATTTTCAAATTTACCCTTGAAAATGACATCAAATCAGTAGATTCCCTGCACTATACAGTGGATGATATTAAGGAAATAGGCAGAAAACTCCCACAAGTACCCACTGAATTATCCTCATACAGACAATCCATTCTCCATGCCATCTTAAAATTAAAAGAGTATTATTTAAGTCGAGATAATCATAATGATACTACCGCAGGTGTTCTTTCCTATTTACTCAATATTTTACAAAACAGATGCTTAAGCTTCGAGGGCTATGATTTTGATTCTGCATATCTTAGCGCGCTGACCGACTTTATTGATGATTATGCATCTAAAGAAGGACGGGAAAATAGCCAGCATTTTAAACGTTTACAACCAGTATATACCTACTTATTGGATGCCAAACAACACTTGGACAAACATAAAGAGTCACTGTCATTACGCGAATTAGTCAATGAACTTAGAGAAACCTGCCTTGATGACAGTAATCGATTGTTACGACTCTTAGTAAAAATGGTGGTGCCCGAGAAAGAAAAGGATTTAGCAGATACAGTAGCCCTTGATGAGCTGGAAAATAATATGGTCCGTAGAGAGTATATTAAATCTGAAGTATGGGGGGCAGTACTTAGTAAATTTCATGAAATCAATTTACCGGAAGCTGTATTTAAAGACTGGATCATCGGCTTGGCTGCATACTATCTCAAATCCTTAAGGCCATGTTCCATTTTGAAAGAAAAAAAAGTCATATCACCCGCCGATCTTTTTGCGTTCACCGATTGGGCACAAACCATTCAGCAGCAACCAAGCAAAACATCAAAAGACAAGGCACGGTTAGACAAAGAGTTAAAAGCAATATTGCGGGTATTTAGTGACTCACGCAATTTTATTAACACCAAAAGAGTGGGGCCTGAAAAAGATCCCGAATTTGTGGTGGTTAATGAAGATCACGAGTTGCTGGAGCGAACTGTCATTATGGCAAATTTTGCCCACTTAATTCACGCCATTATTTCCTTACAAGCATTTTGCTCTCACTTATTACACAGCATAGAACAATTGGGAGCAATTTATATTAATGATCCGCAGCATTTTACTGAAATTTTTACGGTACTCGACAATTTATGTAGGGTTGTTGAAGCCGACCTGCAACACGTCAAAGAATCGTTCGTCGCGATCTCTAAAGCCAACAAAAATACCATGCGCCTTGCAAAAGAAGGATTATTTCCCAAAGAAATTATCATGGTTCTCGACTCAGTAGAACACATGCTACTGAAGCTTGGCACGCAAGTTAAAGAATATAAAAATCGTCACTCTGAACCATCAGAATCTGCAACTAGGACAGCGGTTTATGAGATGCTTGCCGTCGCTCAGTTTTTCGAAAAAATGTATACCCTACCTCAAACCATTGCACAAACGATAAATCCAGCTATGGACGCTAAAAATAAAATTGCAGACACGCCAATCAAAGTCACTGCCCCAAGGAAGTCATTATTAAAAGAAACCATCGCTAAAGATGAATTATTGGACATCAACCGAAAAGAAAGGATTTTAAATGATCTGGATCAGCAAATAAGACAGCAGATTGATGCGATGCAAAAAGAGCAGCCATCCGATTTTAACCGAGCCAAATATCAAAAAATCAGTTATTCCTTAAGGATCTTGAAAATTAAATCCATGGCGATGTTACAAGAAAAGTCAACAGACGACGAACGGGTAGATAAAGCGAATAAAACCTACACGTTAGTTCTCTCTTTATATCAAACAACCCTTGAATTTTTGATGCTTCCTCAACAAATGCGAACAGAACAGTCTGGTACGTTTATCCAAAAAATTCAGGATGAATTAAACAATCATGAAAACAGGGCATTCATTGATAAACATCGAGATCCCCTCCCTAAATTCATAGCACAACATTTTGGTTTTTTTCATACGGATACTCGCAATAAATTATCTGTATTGCAGCAAGCTTACGAAGGGTTGCACATTCAATCTGCATAGGCGCATTAAAGGATCCGGATAATTACCAAACCGGATCCTTTCAAATAATAAAGGCTTTATGTCTGAAGGTTTTTCAGGCTTTATTAATTACAACGCGCAGTGCTTGCAACTTTAAAGCGGTACTATGAATGTATCCCTCACTTTCGAGAAGCTGCTTTTTATAATAAGCAATTTCATCCTCACGTATCGAAGGGTTGAGACTTTTTAATGCTTCAAGTCGATTTATTTCATGAGTCACACTTTGTTTCATCTCTATCGTTGCCTGCTCTATGATCTCCTGAAGTTGCGCTTCCGCAACTTTTTTACTTTGCGCTAATATGCGTTCCAGATCTGTTCGGATTTGCTGAATAATTGGATAGCCTAAATGACGTTTTACAGGCTCACACATTTGATTTAATTGTTTGTAATCCAATATTTTCGACAGATTCTTTCCCGATACATCCATAAGCACCCGAATAGGAGTAAGAGGCAGAAAGCGATCCAATTGCAATTTTTTAGGTGCAGCACAATTTGCTGTAAAAAAGGACTCCAAAAACAAGGTTCCAGGTTTAATACTTTTTATAGAAATCGTCGCTAACGCGGCATTTCCCAACTCGGAGTCCAAAGTCATTTCCATACATTCATTGACCATGGGATGCTCCCAGCTTAGAAACTCAACATCTTCTCGCACAAGTGCTTTAGAACGAGAATAAGTCACCGTAACGCCATCTTCTTTTAATCCTGGAAAATGACTTGTTTTCATATGATCCGTAGGACGCAATATTTCCGTACTTTCAGAATGGTACTCATGATCAATACCGTATTCCTGAAATACTTGAGCCATATAATTTTCTAGCTCCAAACAATTTTCTTCTGCCTCAATAGCGGCAATCAAGGCCTCTGCTTGGGAGGTATTACAGGAATTTAATTCCAACAACCGATCGCGGCCTTCGTGAAGTGCTTGATTAATTTGTTCGGCACGAGTTTTCGTTTCTGCAATCAACTGCTCCAATTCGTGTGGGGGGGGGGCTACTGTATCGAGAATGGGTAATAATCGATCTTCAAATTCTTCATAAAGAGTAAAACCCACCGAGCAGCTCTTGGTGAATAAGTTAAATCCCTCTTGATACCAGCGAAATAATTTCTCTTGCACCGTGTTCATGAGATAAGGGACATGAATTTCAATTGTATGTCGCTGGCCAATTCGATCGAGCCGTCCAATGCGCTGCTCTAATAAATCTGGATTTAAAGGTAAATCAAACAATACTAAGTGATGAGCAAATTGAAAGTTTCGGCCCTCACTACCTATTTCGGAACAAATCAGCGTCTGGGCCCCGTTTTCCAGTTCAGCAAAATAAGCTGCAGCACGATCTCGTTCAATAATTGATAATCCCTCATGGAACGAAGTGCTGCGAAGACCTACTTTTAATTTTAAATACTGGTCTAAAGCAATTGCTGTATTGGCCTTAGCACAAATAACAAGAACTTTGTGGGGATGTAATTCATTAATTTTATTCGCTAACCACTTCACTCGAGGGTCATTTTCCAGCCATATTGCTTTATCCAAAAGTTGTTCAGGATAAAGCTTACGCTGGCCTTTTTGTTCATCCATTGCGGAATAAATCGTAGGACACTCCAAAGGATAGGCATGCACTTGACGCTCAGGAAACCCTTGAATCGCAGCCCGCGTATTGCGAAATAAGACTCGTCCTGTCCCATGCCGATCCAACAAGTCTTTAATGAGCTGACTAACACTCAAACCGGTTATGTCCCCTAGATAAGTTTCTAATTGCGACTTAAGCGTTATTGGCAAGACATCCGTCGCCTGTTCCCCGTAGGTCATCAACTCTTGCACCAGCCTGTTGATGTGCTGATACCCTTCTTCTTCTTTTTTGAAGGTAGGAAAATCATAAAATCGTGATGGATCAAGCAATCTCAAGCGGGCAAAATGACTGGCAATTCCCGCTTGTTCTGGTGTCGCAGTCAAAAGCAATAAGCCTGTACTTTGTTTTGCTAATTCCTCAATGCATTCATACTCAGGACTTTTTTCTTCCTCAGACCAATGTAAATGATGTGCCTCATCAACAACGAGCAAATCCCAGTGGCTAGTCAACGCTTGCTGGCGAGCTTGTTCATTTTCCATCAGAAAATCCAGGCTGCACAAAACCAATTGTTCGTTTTCAAAAAGATTCTCTTGGGTTGTACCAATATGCATCCCTTCTTCTTCATCTAACTCATATAAAAGTTCATAGCGCTCCGCATCAATGATCGAAAAATATAAATTAAATCGGCGAATCATTTCGACAAGCCATTGATGAATCAACGTTTGGGGAACCACAATCAATACCCGGCTGGCGCGACCCGTACCTAATTGATAATGAAGAATCATGCCGGCTTCTATAGTCTTACCCAACCCTACTTCATCAGCCAACAACACCCGCGGTGCATAGCGTTGTGCCACCTCATTGGCAATATAAACCTGATGTTTCAGATGACTGGTTCTTGAACCCAATAATCCTCTAACACTAGACTGTTGTAATCTACTGACATGATGCAGGGTATCTATCCTTAATTTAAAGGTGCTTAACTTATCCAACAAACCACTAAATAATCTTTGTTCTGGAGTGTTTAATTTGATAAAACAGTCTAAAGAAAGCTCGCTAATTTGTAGTTCATTGCCCGCCTCATCTTCTCCAGTATAAAATAACAATCCCTGACGCTCTTCCACTTGAGAAATCTGTATTTTCTGTTGGTTTGCGGTAGTGACTTCGTCACCCACTTTATAAATAATACGACTTAAGGGAGCACTGTCGGTGGAATAAATACGCTCTTCATCCGCAGCAGGGAAGCTCACGCTCACCTGCCGACCATTCAAATCAATAATGATACCCAAACCAAGTTGGGTTTCGGTGTTGCTTATCCAGCGTTGGCCAATACGATACGTCATAAAAATCATCTTTTGAGTTAAGTGTGAGTAAAATAATCAAAAAACCAAATAAACTCAACTTGACTTGTATTCTTTTTTTAAATAGGATGACCCGATTTTAATCAAACTCAAGGGGTTTATTTATGGAATCTAAATTTGTTAAAGAACCAGAACGTTCAAGAAAATCAGGACAACGCGATTACCGGGAGCCCTATGAGGAAGAGGAAAAAGAATTAACTGAAGAATCGTATCAATATTACAGCTCGTCTGCTAAACGCTCATCACGTCAACCACTATCTCTTGGCCGTGAAAAAGGCGTATTGGATTTATTGATAGGAAATCCTGAAGAAAAACAAGTTGCAATCAATGCAATTAAAGATAAGCTACAAGAAGGATATGGATTTGTACAACAAACTGTACCTGGATTTTTTACTCCGTTTGGAAAGAAAAAAGCATTAGCGGAGCAACTTGGACTGAGTACTAAATCAGATATCGCAACTACAGTCACAGCACCAATTCATGGGCCTATAGTGTTTGCTCTTGCTGCTGGAGCTGCAGCCATAGCTGCCGCATGCGCTGCACTTTATGCACTTGGAAAATTGGTTATTGCTGCAGGTTTTGGATTACATAGTCTACGTGCAGGCAAAGAAGAGGCAATAGAAACGGCTCAAGATAACCTTAGAGCTTCTGCAAAAGCTGGAATTATTGCAGCTGCCTGTACTGTAATTGCTGTTGCTGCATCCATAGTAACCGCTGTTATAGCTCCTATCGCATTGCTGTATCTTCTTAGCCGTACCGGCGCCACTGCTGTTGCCGAAATTGCTAAGTGTACCGCCTCTTCTGAGGAAAGCCCTGAATATAGATCTGTTACAATGTAAAATGTACTTTATTAAGTTGGGCTCCCAAGCCCAACTTTTCTTAAAGATACATGAATTTTTTATATTTATATATAATCACTTAATTGAGGCATCAGCCTATTATTAACTCCAGGGAATAAATTTTTCTTGTTTTTTTAAGATATTCTGGTTAAAAATAGTAGTTACAGGAAGATTATTCAACAGAAAGGAATTCACATGGCTACCAACGAAGAAGAAACTCGACAACTTATTGATCTGGATGCAGTAGAAGAAAGGGAGCTTGATACCGTACAAGAGCCAGAGCAAGATAAAGAATCAACCATACTCGCAGTCGAAGAAACAGCATCTAAAGAAATAAAAGAGAAGTTAAAAAATCTTAACAATACCGATCAAGACAAACTTGTAAAAATCACTATTACCAAAGAAATATTTGAGCAAATCAAAAAAAGTCTGCAAGATACCATCAAAAGCATGGAAAAAAATCCGAGTATGTTCTCGCGAGCTGCGGAATACTGGGGTGAACTACCGCTTTGGCAAAAGATTATTGGTGGAGTCGCATTAACGGTTCCCACCCTAATCATGGGCATTGTCGCACATATTGGCTTTCTTTTGGCACTTTGTGGGGTCACGGCGGTTACCTATACAGCCGGAGGAATCATCCTTGATGATCATCATAAATGCAGTACCAGTGCTATTGAAAGTTTGCAACAAGGTATTTTAGGCTTAGCCGACCTCCTGCAATTAACCATTAATGCTCTGGATATTATCCGTCAACAATTAGCAGTAGAGATTCAAAAATTTGCCAATGAAAATGTACGGCTCACAGAAAATATTGAAGCGCTAAGCAAGCGCATTGATTTGATTGATAAACAAATCATGGCCACCGTTAAAATTAATGAGGCTTTAGATGGAACTAGAAATGGATTAGTAGAAATTTCTGAAGCCCTCAAAGAGGGGGTGGAACAACAAACCGACTTAATGCAAAAAAATCAGGAAAAGTTAGACCGTATTACAGAGGGATACAAAGCCAGTCAAGAGGAGTTAATGCAAAAAGTTCTGGAAGTGCACAAGGTGAGAGAAGCACTCGGAGCGGATCTTGATAAAGCGCAAGTAATGATCAATACGTTGCAGGCCACCATATCAGAATTAACGGTTGCCGCCATTGGCAAGGAAGAACAACGCCAGGCTTTCCAGGAAAGACTCGATTTATTTCTAACTAATAAAGAAACGAGCTTTGATACCATAGTGACACGCATCTGCGATGCCGAAAGGAAACTGGTGCTGGTGCAACAAGAGCTTGAGAAATCGAATGACCGTTATCAAGAACTTCTTGTGAAACAAGAAAAACTTATAGACACGCTTAAAACACTAAGTACTCCTCCTTCAAATCAGGGCACTCCTCCTACTGATCAACTAACCCCAACAATACCTGTGAGTCAGTTATTGGTTAAGAATGGGTTTTATTCAGAGAAACAAGAAACTGGCAATGGGTTAGATGTGGCAGTGCAAGCAACACAGGTGTTTAACTAATAATAAAATGACCCAAAAAAATCCCCTCTTCCAGGTGGGAGAGGGGCCGGGGTGAGGGTTCTATCTGCCTTATTTTTTTCTCCCTTCCAAAGTCAAATCATATGCATCTAAAGCCGCTTTCACCGCGGTACGCTCACTGATCCGTTGATACCATTTAAGTAAATGAGCAAAACGTTGCGCATCAATAGCCTGTTGATAAAAAATCTGAAAGCAGTAAATCCAGGGCCAAATGGCCATATCGGCAATGGTGTACTCATTACCACCAATATAAGAAAATTGGGTCAGTTGTTTTTCCATAACCCCTAACAAACGCTCACTTTCATCCGCATAACGTTTGAGTGCATAAGGAATTTTTTCATCCATACGATGAAAATGTCCCAATTGACCAAACATCGGACCTATATGAGCTGCTTGAAAAAAGCACCATTCGAGAATAGCGTACTTATTTTGCAGTGAATCCGGTAAAAATCTATGATGCTTTTCTGCAAGATATTGCAATATAGCCACACTTTCAAACAAATAAAAATCGGTTTGCGAGTCATATAAAACCGGAATTTTATTATTCGGGGAAATTTTTAAAAAATCCGGATTAAACTGTTCTCCTTTAGAAATATCGATGGTTTTAATCGAATAGGATTGGGACAGCTCGTGCAGCATAATCGTCGGTTTAATACCATTAGGCGTCCCAAATGAATACAAGGTATACATGCGAAACCTCCTTGTTATAAGCGCTAAAATGAAATTATAGTGTAATTTTTTCCTTCGCGTAAAACCAGTCTGGTTAATCACCAGGATAAAAAGCATACTTTGAAATAAGCAACCAATATCCCGGCTTGAATTATGTAGCGCAGATGGATAATTTTAGTCTATTCTTAGAAATCATGAGCAGCGAAAAGGAATTACCCATGAGCTTCAAAGATAAAGTGGCTATTCTTAATAGTTCCCGCACTCCCTTTGTCAAATCACAAACGAACTATTTAGGAAAATCCAATCAGGATATGTTAGGGGCAGCATTAGCTGATCTTATTAGTAAAACTAAAATTCAAGGTGAGTTATTGGGTGATTTTATTGCAGGCGCAATTATGAATCATCCTTTTGACTGGAATCTGGCCCGCGAAACCGTTTTAGGTAGTGAGTTGTCTCCAGATACTCCCGGATTAACCATACAACGTGCTTGTGGTACGGGTTTAGAAGCAGTCAATTTAATTGCGTTAAAAATTGCTAGCGGCCAAATCGCTGCAGGAATAGGGGGAGGAACGGACACCAATTCGGATATTCCACTAATTGGCCAAAGAAAACTAACTCATTTTTTAATTAAATTTCAACAGGCTAAAGGGGTGAAAGAAAAGTTTAGCCTTTTCAAAGAATTCCGCTTGAGCATGTTAAAACCTCTATTACCGGAAGTCCGCGAACCACGCACTGGTTTGTCTATGGGCGATCATTGTGAATTAATGGTTAAAGAATGGCAAATTAGCCGCCAGGCTCAAGATGAATTGGCTTTTCGCTCACATCAAAATGCGACTCAAGCGTATAATGAAGGGTTTTATGAGGATTTAATCGCCCCCTTTGCTTCTCTAAAGCAAGATACCATTACCCGTAAAGATCCTTCTTTGGAAAAATTGGCGTCCTTAAAACCTGCTTTTGATAAATCTGATAAGGGTAGTTTAACTGCAGGAAACTCAACGCCACTCACTGATGGAGCTTCTGTTGTATTATTAGGCTCTCCTGAATGGGCCAAAAGTCATCAACTAGAACCTCTTGCTTATTTTGTGGACTGCGAAGTGGCTGCAATAGATTTCGTGCATGGTGCAGGATTATTGATGGCGCCAACGATTGCTGTCGCTCGTTTATTGGCAAGAAATCGAATGAGTTTGCAAGATTTTGATTATTATGAAATTCATGAAGCTTTTGCTGGTCAAGTACTGTGTACGTTAAAAGCATGGGAATCTGCTGAATATTGTCAAAAAGTATTACATCTCAAAAAGCCTTTAGGAACTATAGACACACAAAAAATGAACGTAAAAGGAGGGAGTCTTGCCCTTGGCCATCCCTTTGCTGCTACGGGTGGACGTTTGGTGGGTGCCGCCGCCAAAATCCTAGCCAATCAAGGACAAGGACGTATCCTTATCAGTGTTTGCACTGCGGGAGGAATGGGCGTTGCAGCGATTGTTGAACGCTAGTCCCTTCATCCTGAGACAATGAGGAGATCTCCACGACGCAGGGGATCCCTCGCTGGGCTCGATGACAGAAGGTCTCGCACTTTAGGCTAACCTTAATTATTAACTAATGTATAAACACTTGTTTCTGCTTTTTGTATTCTCTCAGCATGAAGATGTTTGGCTTTACTGGCAAAAAAATTATGTGCCAGATAAGCGCTCGCCCCTGTGATTGAAGAAACTGCCTCCGTAACCGCCAAAGGAGGGTTGGGGGTATTTTGGTTTGGTTTAAAGAAAAAACCACCGCCATAGGTAGCCTTTGCAGCCACCTCAACTGTTTTGTTGAGCAAAACATTCATCGTATCAAAATACAGTGGAATGTTGAAACTACTGGTTCCCAAATCGATGTTGATATTAAAAGGCATTGATATGGTTGGACCATTATAATAGGCACCAGCCACATAACGTTCGCCAGAAGGAGGATAGGTGATCTTAGGCACCGTTCTGCTGGAGAAATAAAGTGCCGTCGTGGCAACTGTGGTACTGAGCATCGCCATAGATAGTGCACCAGCAAAAGCTTCTGCACCAACATAACCATACTCTTTCCACTGAGGCTTGGCAATTTGCAATCCATGATTGCGAGCATAATAACGCTGTTCTTCCCTATTTTCCTGCCACTGATTAATCGTTGCGCCTAAAGTTTTTAAGGCAATACCTGATGCCATGCAAATAGTACTGGCTGTTTGCACCATTCCTGAACTAATGTAATCGGTTACATTATAAGCGGTACCATTATTTATATTATTACTGTAAGTCAAAGGAAATGATTCACTAAGACTATAATTTATGTTTGTAAGGTTAACTCCTAAAGTAAAATTACCCGTAGCATTCACTGCGCCATAATAGGACGCACTGACTTCTTCTAAATTAAGCATGTTAGAGACAGCATATGCTGCACCACCCAGAGTACATGCCAAAGTGCCACATACACTCATTGTATCTGCTACTGCATGAACTGTAGTATCAAATGCCCAACTGGTTGTCGACCAAAATCTATCCGTCCAACGCATAACCTACATCCTTTTTTACAATAAAAAAAATGACTTGACCATAATTTTTCATCATGACAAGTCAAAATATCGACACCCTAGCTGTCTTAATTTCTATCAGAACATATCTAAATCAACCGGTCAATAATTTATTTAGATCAGAATTTTATCCATTCGAGGTCATCCCTCGCGCTGCTCGGGTTCCCCCCGCGAAACACAATCTCTCATTGGGTTCTCACTACCCCGCGGAGAGGAGGTGGGTGTAAACATTCTTCTAAAGATGGCGCAAATAAAAATTCATTTCATTGGCACGATTGGTGAAAAGCCAATTTATTCCTCGATTTAATTCGCGATACATGCTGAACTTGGAATCGATCATGCCTACACCAACAATTTGTTTGGCGGCTTGGAGTCTTTTAACAACCTGATTATTCATTAAAAAATAATGTCCCAAAACGCCCCCATAATTCTCTTTTAAACTGATATTGCAAAATTGATGCACATTATTATGCCCTGCTACCAATAACAGTGCATTTTTTGGAAATTGCGATAAGGAGCTAAAAACTGCGGAATCTAAAGTGAGCAAGTGATATTGTTCCCCAGCAGATAATCCATTCAATGCGCGGACTAAAGCTTCCTCATCTTGAAACGGTGCTTTTAATTCGATCAGCAAATGCATGCTGTGTCCATATCTGGCGACAACTTCATTGAGTGTAGGTACTGCTGGGCTCAGGGTTCGTAATTCATTAAAGCTCAGTTGAGCAATTGCTCGATCATGTCCCCACAGACGCTTTAAAGTAGGATCATGATTCACCACGAGCACTTTATCTGCAGTGGCGTGTACATCAAGCTCAATCCCCCAGCACCCCAATTCTTTCGCCAAATCAAATGCCGCTAGCGTATTTTCAATGATACCCTGTGCATGATTATGCGCCCCCCTGTGTGCAATCAAATGTGTGGATTTAACGATCTCCAATGAAGGTTTCTCCCGGGGAAGGAGCGCGAAATAACCATCCACAGTTCGTTCTATTAGATGAAGTAACACAACCACTATCCCTAATCATTTATATTTCAGGCCAATAGAATCTATTGTATTTGGGGGAAAATGAAAAGGCAAAACAGCTGATTTCTCTTTCAATTTGTGTAAAAATAATAGGCTTTTTAATTTATGGTCTGTATATGCCTTTAATTACAACCCACATCGATGATGCTATTCGCGATTTGCTTGCAGGAAAGCCTGTTGCCATACCTACAGAAACGGTCTATGGATTAGCAGCTCCTATTAATAATGAACAAGCAATTAGAGCTGTTTTTGCAATGAAGAACAGACCCTTAAACCATCCTTTAATCGTTCACGTTGCGCAAGATTGGGATCTCAATCAATGGGTCAAAGACATACCAGTCTATGCCCAGCAACTCATTAAAAAATTCTGGCCAGGTCCTTTAACTCTTGTTTTACGTTGCAAACCAGAGCAAATTACTCCATTAATTACGGGAGGTCAGACTACGGTAGCCATCAGATGCCCAGCCCATCCCATAGCCCAGGAGCTATTAAGTAAATTAGGGATCCCGCTGGTTGCTCCCTCAGCAAACCCTTTTGGGAAAGTCAGCCCCACAACGGCACAGCATGTCAGCGAATCATTCCCAAATCAAGAATTAACCATATTGGATGGAGGTCGTTGTACTGTAGGCATTGAATCCACCATCATTGATGCAACTCATGTAGCGAACTACCAAATTTTACGTCATGGACTTATTGATGAAAAAACCATCGCCGAAGTAATTACAATCCCCTCGCTCGACCATGAAAATACGCTGCGGGTTCCTGGAAAATTGGAAAGTCATTACCAACCGCAAAAATTGTTATATTATTTTACCGACTATGAGGCACTTAGCCATTTTTGCCAAAAAAATCCAGATAAAATCTACGTTATTGCCAGCAAACAACCCATAGGAATCCTTGGAGAGCATTTTCATCGATTGAAAGAACATCCTGGACAAGTAGCCTTTGATCTCTATTATCAATTAAGAAATGCAGACACATCCAATGCCCAAGTCATTGCGATCGAGCTTCCTCCGGCAACAGGAGCGTGGCAAGGCGTACGAGAGCGAATCTTAAAAGCAGGAGTCCCCTATTCCAGTTAGTTGAAACATTTTGCGCAAGATTAATCTAAAAAAGCCATTGACAGATCCACAAAATATGAGTAACTTAGCGCCACAATGCCGAGGTGGTGGAATTGGTAGACACGCTAGCTTCAGGTGCTAGTGGGGGCAACTCCGTGGAGGTTCGAGTCCTCTTCTCGGTACCATTAAATCGATTATAAATCCATTTCTAATAGACCCCAATCACGGGAACTTCCAGTAAGCCTGGCTGCTGAAAGCCCTATCTTAATCATGATTCCGCATAAAAATTTTTAAATTCATAGAGGGTTAGCTGATTGCAAGCAACCAAACTACATTTCCGTTATGATGTGTGTTGGTAAGTTAATTTGCTTCAGTTATCATAGACCGACGTGAAAAGGAGGTTGTGCATGAAAATTATTATTGGAGGTGGAACAGGATTAGTTGGTCAAACTTTAGTTCCTGAATTGATTCAATCAGGGCATAACGTGTATGTCATTGGGCGAGATGAAGAAAAAATTAAACAAACCTTTGCAAACACGGTACACCCAATTTCCTGGGATGAACTAGATCTGTTAAATCCGAATGAATTTGATGTGATTATTAATTTAGCTGGTGAAAATATTGCAGATGCTCGATGGAGTGACGAAACAAAAGAAAGATTACTCTCAAGCCGCATTGAAACAACCAGCCAATTAGTGCTATGGGGAATTAAAGCCGAAACAAAAAAACCTCATTTATATAATGCAAGCGCCATCGGCATTTATGGATTACAGAAAACACGAGCAGCAGATAATCTTACGTTTACTGAAACAACTCCCCCTATTGATTCGCCTGAAACCAGTTTTTCGACTCAGCTTGTAACCCAGTGGGAACAAACCGCCAAAAGAGGTTTTGAATTGGGAATGCCGGTAACCCTCATGCGTTTTGGTGTGGTTTTAAAACGCGGTGCTGGGATGTTAAAAAAACTGGAATTACCTACAAAATATGGTCTGGGCGCTGTACTGGGTTCTGGTGAGCAACCTTTAGCATGGATTGACAGTACCGATCTTGCTGAGGCCATTATGTTTTTAATCGCTCACCCAGAAATTACTGGCCCAGTGAATTTAGTTGCCCCAGAGTGTGTATCACAAAAAACATTTACTAAAACATTCGCACAGGTGCTAAAGAAACCTGCTTTTCTGCGCATGCCTGCCTGGTTTGTAACGCTTTTATTCGGGCAAATGGGTGAAGAATTATTATTGTCAGGACAGACCGTGGCCCCACAACGCTTGTCAGAGTATCAATTTGATTTCAAATACCCAACTTTATTGTCTGCTTTAACTAAAGAATTTGGAGGTTAAATTATGAGTCTTCGCTTGTTATCCCTGGAAGAAGTAAAACAATGTATCACCATGAGCCAAGCGATTAAGGCAATGGAAAATGCGTTTATTCAACTCGCAAAACAACAGGTTAAATTACCATTAAGAACAGGGATTACTATTGACGAAGAAGAGGCGCTTACTTTAACCATGCCAGCATATTTGGCCAAAGATAAAGCTTTAGGTTTGAAAGTAGCCTCCATTTTTCCCAAAAATAGCACCCGAAATAAACCGGCAATTACGGGTTTTATTATGTTGCTTGATGCCAGTACTGGTGAGCCTCAAGCATTAATGGATGCAGGGTACCTCACTGCATTGAGAACCGGAGCAGTTTCTGGATTAGCAACCCAATATTTTGCGACAGAAAACGCGAGTCATGTTGCAATCATTGGCTCAGGGGTGCAAGCAGAGACTCAGCTTCAGGCTGTAGCAACGGTACGTGATATAAAACAGGTCTCAGTCTGGTCAAGAAATATTAAAAGTGCAGAACAATTCGCGACAAAATTTGCAAACCAATACGCGATTCATGTCTATGATCATATCTCCTCTGCGGTTAAAGACGCGGACATCATCTGCACTGCCACTGCCAGTACTGAACCCTTAATTCACTTGCAAGACATACAACCTCATGTACATATTAATGCCATAGGTTCCCACACCGCCAAGATGAAAGAAATCAGTGATAATGTGCTAAAACATAGCGTGGTGATCGTCGATCAATTGAATGCGGTGATGGCTGAGGCAGGCGAAATTATCAGCGCGGTCCAACAAAATCAGTTAAAGCAAGAGGATATTATTGAGATTGGTACTTGGTTAATGCATAAAAAACCGGATTACAAAAACCAAATCACTGTTTTCAAATCAGTAGGGCTTTCGATTCAGGACGTCAGCGTCGCTTCCGTGGTTTATGAAAATGCGGTCAATCAAAACTTAGGAACTGCATTTGTGTTAAATTAAGAGGAATTTATATGGCATGTCGCCAGGGTTACCGCAGCGTAACCCGGGCGACAATATAATCAGGCAGGTTGCATAGATGTTAGTTAATTTCTCCTAACGCCTGACCAAAGCGTATGGGACTGCCTGCTTTTAAGTCTTTATCCCAATTCATTTGAGCACCATTTGCAAACAGCAAAACCACCGTGGAACCTAATTTAAAGTACCCCATTTCATCGCCTTTAGCCATTTGCTGACGCTCTTCTGGGGAGTATTCAAAATCAATACGGTTTTTGCTGCGTTTGATTTCCCCATGCCAGCTAGTTCCTATTGCCCCCACTATAGTTGCTCCAACCATTACCATCACCATAGGACCAATTTGCGTAGAAAAAAAGACAGCCAATCGTTCATTACGTGCAAATAACCGGGGTACAACTCGAGCCGTCGATGGTTGGACTGAAAATAAAGCACCAGGCATATAGCTCATTGAAATGAGTTCAGCATCAATAGGCATATGGACACGATGATAATCTTTAGGTGATAAATACAAAGTAGCGAAACGTCCATTAAGAAATTGCGCAGCCAGCTCTTTATTACACATTAAAAGATCGTCTACTGAATAATAATGCCCTTTTGCCTGAATTAATTGACCTTGCTCTATAGAGCCTATTTCACTAACACACCCATCTACTGGCGAAATAATGTCTGCTTGAGCCAAGGGTCTGCATTCTGATTTCAAATGGCGAATAAAAAAATCATTAAAACAAGCGTATGCGGTAGGATCTTCAATCAAAGCCTCACTCATATTAACTTGGTATTTATTTATAAAGCGTTGAATGATGTAATTTTTTACCTTGTGATGTTTCACTTCAGCCAAACATCCAGCTAGAGTCGTTAGCCCATGTTGAGGAATTAGATATTGAGGCAATGTTTTTATTAAATCAAAGGACATATAAAGCTCTGGCAACATTTTAGAAAAAGGGATCATAACCTATACTTCCAATGCTCACAAACTTAGTTGCAAACATTAGAAGTACAGACACGCTTAATAAGAACAACCTTCTGTGAGTTGCAGTTGGCGCTGGGTCGCATAAATTGTTGCATAATTATTTTTCACCTCACCCAGATACAATTTTTTATGTTCTTCCAAAGCAAATTGTGCGATTATTTGATACTTTTCATCTTTTAATAGCTCTGGAATCTTAGTTGTATCTTTTTTAATCGCCTCTATGATTTTGGTAAACAAACAGTCGTTTAGTGTCGAAGAATCTTGCCCGTTCATAAAGATCAAGGCGAGCGCTTTTGAATGAGCATTTCCTTTTAAATAACCCTCTACTTCCGGTCTTCTGGATGTCCCCCAGATGCTCCCCCATGATGCCCCTTCATATTTTTTTAATGATGATTCGATTAAGCTTTTAAATGATCGTTCCGTTAAAGTATCTACCCATTCATACATGCCTTGAAACAACATGGTCATACCTCGATCACTGTAGGGATGAGTAAAGCGTTTGTCTTTCTTGGCGAAGTACACAACATCACGTGTAAAATCGGCAATCCCTTTTTCAAAACTTTTATCTCTTATCGCTTGATCAATACTTGGTATGGGGTATTTTTCAAGCATAAAGGGAGTGAGGCCATTGATAAGCAAAGTATTCAATTCCCCATCTTGCTTTGTACCGGAACTTAAAATGTACGCCAAACGTTGATCTCCACTTTCTGCAGAACTGGCTTTTAAATACTTTTTAACGGATTCTGTTCTTTTGCGAAAGGAAAATGTTTCGATGTAAGGAGCATATTTTTTATCAACAATATCGGTAATATAACGCTCTAAATCTTCAGGCTTAATGGATTTGGCCCAAACAAATAATGAATCATTATATTGATTTTTCACATCTTCATGCGTAAAAGGTAAAACGTCTCTCTTCACCGCAAGTAGCGCTTTTTCCATGAGTTCGTCGGTCTTTGTTAAATGCAACTGGAAATTGACCTGTTCAGCAATTAATTTAAGACTTTCAGCGATATTATTAAATCCAGCGGCATGGGTTGTTGTATTTGCCAAGGCTTGGCAAATTTTTAAATTATGTGTTTTATACAGTAAGCCCAGCTTATCCGAAAACTCCAGGTTATCTTCTTCTGTGAGCTCCTTACGTTCTTTTTCATAATAGGTTTTAATAACCGTACGGAACTCATTAACAAAAGCAACCATAGATAATACTGCATCGCGTAATTTACTGTCTTTATCAACACTAATTTTTGCCGCTATTGTTTCAGCATCGAGTTGAGGAAGGTTTCCAAACAACTCCCAGGCACTGGTTATCGTCTCATCTGTGGGCTGTTTGCTATCCAGCTTGGAAATTTGTACATGCGGAGGATTAGTCGTTTCTTTAAGTAATGAGTTGGTTAGTCGGTATGCACTGTGGATCAGCTCTTTTATTGTTGGAGCAAATGCATCCCGCCAAACCTGATGATATCGTTTTTGTAACTCATCAGGATTAAATTTAAGCTCCTCTTCCTTTGCATAGGTTGTTTCATTTTCTTTTTTGATCCACTCCCCAATGTTCCGATAAAAAGAAGGTTTTTGATACAGCGCCAAATAAGTAGGAGGCAGGGGTAGCCCATAACCATTATCTAAGCATCCCATATAAAAGACGACCACTCGGTATAAGTTATCGTAATGCTCCTGATATAAAGCCATCATAAAATCAACAAATGATTTTTTGTCCGTTTCTGGATTACAAAATTGAGGAAATAACTCTTCATATTTTGCTCGTAAGCTGGGATCCGTTTCATCTAAAGAGGTGTAATTTAAAGGTAAATCACCAAAAAGCTCTGTTAAGCGTTTGCGTTGCAACTCCGGTTGAAACGTTAATAAAGCTTTTAGAGCTGCAGCCAATTTCTGTTCTTGGGCAAGGGAGTTCTGCGCCAAACGGGCGAATTCGGTAGGGTCTGCATACGCTTTGGGCAGCTTTTTAAGCGCTTGTTCTTGTACCCCTGGGACAATTACTGGAATGGTAACTTGCCCTGGATGCTGGTAGGGCGGCCAATGATAAGGCATGGATTCCTGAACATTAGGAAAAGCTTCATAATCACGAACCGTTAAAGTGACATGGGTTTTAGGAACCCCGATCACCGCTCGTGGTACTTTCATGTAAATTGTGAACCAATACCAGAACATATCAAAATCGATATCACCGGCTAAACTGAGATTATGAGGATGAGAATCGTCATCATCAAGAAACCATCGTCCCAGTAAAAGTTCCATAATGTTATGTTCAATCAGTGTCTTAACACTGGGGGCAACTTGTTCCTTTAACGTGCTATTAACAGGAATACCCTGGCTGGCAAAGTGTAACGGTTTAAAATCCTCAATACCAATAGAAAGCGTACCGATCAATTTGTCCTGAGTGTGCCCTCTCTTGGCGGTGATTTCTAAAATATTGCTCTTTACAGTGCGCAGCTGTTCAATTAACGGCAGTTCCGGATTAAAATTGGGGGCTTCCTTAACGGCTATTGTATCTTTTTTTATTAGGCCTTCAGGAGTCTTAACCAGATATTGGAATGAGTCTTTCTCAAATTTAATATAAAGGGTGTTGTCTTTTATCGTTTCATTGCGATCGGGCATTAATTCAAGGTCGTACTCCTCGAATACCAACCGCTCTTCCGCGGATCTTTTTCCTTGAAATGATCTTTTGAATGATGAGGTTGCGACGCTTATTTTAGCTAATAATTCAGGATAGTGATTTTTAGGTTCTAATTTTTTAAAAAACGCTTTTTTGACAACTCCATCTTCTTCAAAGGTAACCTTAAAGGTTTGATGAGAGCTATCGGATATCGCTGTTTTTTCTGAATAAGTGAGTTGACTATGCCTCAGTGCCTTTTTTGGAATTCCCATATTTTAATCCATTAAATCACAGTCGTCCTTTTAGAATAGTTCATATTAGGCAGAAATATTCAAGAAGTTCAAGAATAATTTTCAAGCAGATAACAAGGAAACTAAACAGTAAAAAGCAAACACCAACCCTGTCAGCACTCTTGATGTCAGAAAGGTGTGGGAAAGAGAATTTCTCTTTTTTTTCATTGGGTAAGCCCAGGAGGGAGATGAGTTCCTGGGCTAAGGGTTGTAGCGTTCAAGAGCTACATTGGATTTAACTCAGTTGAAAACTTGATATCATTGACCAAATACCATTTTCGTCTTTTTTTTCTGGTTCTACAAGCTCGAGCACTTCTTTATCCAGCGCGCGTATTTCCTCTCCTGAGGTCGTTTGATTGAAAAACCAGAGGTTTCCAGTCACTTTGTATTTAATTGCATTAGCACTAAAAACGGACAAGACTGTAATCACTATGTTAGCAAGAACAATTAAGGCATCCATTATCGTTTTATAATTCCCCGGTTCCATTTGTGGATCAACAATATCAAGAATCACTTTTTCAGCACCCCGTAATCGCTCACGCACATCAATCTCGGGATCCATAAGCGCTTCGTAAGCCATGGTGTATAACTTTCTTCGATACGCTTCTTGTGCTTTTTCCCAGTCTTTACGCATTGGTTGATAAGTCTCAGAGCCTGCCAAACGCTCAGAAATTACTTTGCATTGCGCTTCAACGCGCAAAAGAACTTGTCGAAAACGTTTGGCCTCTTCATCCTCTTGTGCTGCGAACTCAACCATCATTTTGAACATCTTTAATTTCTGCATTAACGTCACGCAAGTAAATCGCTCGCGTAAATCTTCCGCTAAAGCCCTTTGCTGGGGGTCGGCCAGTTGCAGTATTTGATTCCCTTGCGTTTGTATTCCATGAATAACACCACTATAAAGAACCTTGATCAAGGTCTTCCTATGCGCGTCATCCTTTATATTCACCAGCTGCGGCAAAAACAGGCGTAAAGCCTGTCCTTGAGCATCTTTTTCTAATACCAACTGATATTCTTGAGGAGTAATACCACCAGATTTTTTTAATAGCAGCAATGCCATGTTTGCAGCTTGTAATTCTGGGGAAGTTAATTTAAATAATTTCAATTCAAGATCTTCACATTCTTTTAGCTCTTTATCAAAATGATGTCTAATGGAGTCTTGTAAATAAAGGTGGGGGTTTGAAGCATGTTGCTCTAGTCCACCAATATCAATCGTTTTTGTTTGATCTAAAGCAACTAAACTCGAGGCCATTAAAGGAAAGTCCTGCGCTGCATTAAAGATTCGCTGATATCCATCCTCAGATAAATCGCCTTTGACCCAAAAAATCAAACAAAGCATCTTACAGTCTTCATCAGGGAAAGAATGAATAAACCTTAATTCCTCAAGTTTTGTCGGATCATTAAAAAATCTTTTGGCCTTTAGAGCCAGAGCTGGCTCCAGATCAACGAGTTTGTTTAAAGCCTGGTAATACTCATCTTTTGCTAAAATACCGCGAATTTCTTCATCAGTATAGTTTTGTTCCAGTAGGAAGGGGAGTAACTTAATTTGCGTTTCATTCCACATGAATGCGCTGAATTTTTTTATCAGATCAAAATTAGCAAGTAATTCCCGATTTTCCTCCAGCAGTCCTTTTTCATAAAATACGATAAGCGTTTTTAATAAGCTCTTATTGATGCGCTCATCATCAGTTAATTTAAGCGCCTGAATTTCTTTGCATAAGGGACTGGATTCTGACAACAGATCCTTAAGTACGACTGCAGACAAGGAAAGCTCGTCTTGTATTTTATAGTGCAGAATCTTGTCCAGGGCTGGATTATCTGCAAATAATGCGGGTAAATTAAGATCCGAAAAGGGTATTGGGCCACCGCGCAGTGTTACTGTTTCTTGCTCTACTTGTAATTTTCGCATCAACAGCGCAATGCGTTGAAAACGAAGATTAATGGTATTATCCCCATTGAGTGCTTTTTGTAATAAAACGCTTGGCAAAGTAGAACCAATCTGCACTAACAAGGGGTCTAAAGAAGGCACTAAAGAAACGGTCAATCCAGAATTAGGGACTTTAACCGACGGGGTTAAGTCAAAACTTGATAAACAGAAAAGCGCTCTATCTTTTGGGGCTGCATGGCCATTTTTTTCCAAGGCCATTACCCATTGCGTGGGGTCATCCTTTCGATACATTACCAAAAGCCCACAATTCTCTCCAGCATCGTTAATGTAGGCAAAATTCTGACGCACTAGATTCGCATGGCAAACCTCTGAAGCTTCCCCTACTTTTTTTAGCGGATCAGGCCCAAACAAAAATGCCAAATTACCCGCAGTCATATCTCCTTGTAAATAAAATTTTCCTAGAGCCTGGGTGGCCCAGATCTTAAAATGCGTTATTGCTTGCTGTAGGCTACCCCAAAAATGAACGGCAGGAACATCCCGCAAAATTGTCTTTGTGTCATTTTTTTGTTCTGCAATGAGCGAATCCTGTCCAAATGCATGAAAAATTTGCTGCGCAGTTCCCTTTACCCAATAAGGCATAATTCATTTCTCAAGATGACAAATTGAGAGTATTATAACCAATAATTCAACTAATGGTGATGCTTTTTTGCAAAAATTGCATTATTAATACCGAAACTCAGCGCGCACCATTCCAGAGCAAGAAAAAGTAGTTTATTGCTCGTAGTAAAAATTTTTAAAGAAATTCTATGCACGGCACTTTCTGTGCATTGCGTGGGTAAAAAAAGTGTTTTTAGGCAAGAAAGAATATGAAATGCAATATCATCGGCGCAGGTCGATTAGGTAGAAATTTAGCCTTAGCTTTATTTCAGGCTCAACTCATTACCTCATTTTCGATTTGTAATCGCAGTTTAGAAAGTGCGCAAAAAGTTTGTCAAGAGCTTGGTTGCGGACAAGCAATCGCGGACCTAGAGCATTTACCTGCAGCGGAGCTAACCTGGATCTGCTGTAATGATGATGCCATTAGCGATGTTGTCGACACCCTGGTGCAATATCCTGTTTTAAAACCACAGTCTTTGGTTATTCATTGCAGCGGAGTTCAAACTTCTCGGTTACTGCAGCCCTTAAAGCAAGAAGGTTGTTTCGTCGCCAGTTTTCATCCACTTAAAGCATTTAAAAGCAATTACCTCGATGCGGCTGCGTTTCAGCATGTGGATTGTGTGCTCGAGGGTGATGCCGAAGTCTGCAGCTGGTTAACACACGCTTTTACACAGTTGGAGGCGAATCTCATCCCCATCGAAGCCGACACCAAAGTGGCCTATCATGCGGCAGCATGTATGGCTTCCAATTATTTAATTACCTTAGCGGCCTGTAGTGAAGAATTATTTCTGCACGCAGGAATTAACCCCCAGCAAAGCCGGCAGATGCTGGTCAACTTAATGCAAGGGAATTTAAATAACTTATTGCAAGCCCCACACATTACCGAATCACTCACCGGCCCTTTGGCAAGAGGAGATCTGCAAACCATTGCCCTGCATTTGCAGGCCATAGAAAATCCTGAAATTAAGCGTTTGTATCAAAGCGCGGCATTGAGTACATTGCCACTCACACCATTATCCGCGGAGCTAAAAGCAAAAATTAGGGCGCTTTGTGTTTTGGAGGAGACGAACTGAAGCCTAGGTTTTGGCTCCTCAAGTCATCATCCAGACTACAGTTTATGCAACTATTGAAGAGTTACACTATGATCAGATGTAAGCCCAGGTTTATCATCTGATCGCAAGCTTTGAGAATGATCAACATCTTCACTCCTAAGACTACTTCCATGATTCTTTTCGGATACTACAGTAGCCTGTAACTGTGGCGGTGTGCCCCCTAAACGCCTCAGATTACGCAGACTGCCATTGTCATCCTTCACTCCAGCTGAATCTTCTTTTAGTAGAACTGGTTGTTTGGCTGATTCTTGTTTTAGCTTTGTTTCTTCTGTTTCTTCGAGTTGCTTCATCTTGCCTTTTTTAAACAAATCCTTTTCCTTCCGAGTTAATTCTCCCTTACCTTCAAAGAGTGGATCTGCCTCTAATGCCTCCAAAACGGCTTTGCGAGTCAGCTCATCCTGGCCTTTGTGTGCTTGGGTTTTACTGGCACCGGTAGCATCAAGATGCATCTCCCTGTCCGCCGCATTATTGGTGTCGAATGCAGACTGAAGAAGTTTTTTCCAGGCGGGAATCAACAACAGTGGAAACGTTGCAAGACCAAGAACTCCAATGAAAAGTTGAGCTCCTGTGCGCAAGAAAGTACTTTTTATGTCTTGTACATATGAAAAACTACTAACTTTCGCAGCTCCTCCTTGATCTTCACGTGAAATGGCTGCAGCACCACCATGCAGGTTGCATTTACTAACTGATACGGCGATTGCCGACCTTAATGCGTCTGGATCAGCTGCTTGACCGTTTGCATATTGGGTTAGTTGTTCATAAATTTCTTTTTCATGGTCTTGCAGCGCGTCGGTATTGCCAGCATGCTCCACACGCTCATGAATACTTTTCAAGAGTGCAAAACGTAGCATCACATCCTGATTGCGTTCATTACCACTTTTACAACCACCAGTTGATGCCCATTCCATATACATACTAAGAGCTTGCGCAAGTTGGCCATATCGAATGTCCCAATGCTGATTGGTGACAAACATTCTTGCTAATGCATTGGAAGCTAAGGTGGGTAAGTCTTCAGTTTTTTCAAATGTATTTTGTTGAACGATTTCACCTTTTAATTTTTCTTTCAACACCCTAATATCATGAATTAAAGCCAGGCCCGCGTCGGATTCGGCAAAATATTTTGGCCTTGGATCCTGTTGTAAGAAATAATTATAATTTTCAAGCACGGTTTCATTTATGCCGGCAACTTGTTGCTTTATTTCAGGGCTTAAAAATGCACTATTTTCCTGAAGTGTATGCAGCATGGCCATTTCGGCACTTAAGGTAATGTCATCCAGCTCCACTGAACCCGTGACATCTAAAAAGCTTCTATCAACTCGATATCCCAAATCCTGAGTATGGCGGTTTGTACCAATATTTTGTACATATAAGAAGTTGTTATTTTCTCGTGTCGCGTTAAACTCATGCATCGCTTGTATCATGTACAACGCACTCGTTCTTTGTCGGTTACTTCTATCGCCGATCAGCTCAAATAGCGGTGAATGAAATGAAGTAAATAAGCTTTCTACAGCAGGTCCTTCCTTACCTCCCCGCATTGCCCGCATTTGGTCATGAAAGAAACCGAATTTTTTTACCAGATCCTCTCTAATTTTATCCGCTGACATTTCATGAAAAACCAGAGCAGGAGAGGGGACACGCGCACTCATTGCCGAAGTAGGTTGCAACGCACCATCGTTATCTCGATATGTATAGGAAACCCGTCTAAAAGCAGCTTGATCTTCTGACTCTGACTCCGTCGAAAATGTAGTCTTTTCATGCGCGGTTTGTTCAGTGCCGGTAATTAACATGCCTTGTTGCAAGTAATCAGAAGTGTGGAAATAATCATATCCTGTAGCTGTTTTCTCAGTAGCTGAATGTTTATCCATTTCACTACTTAGTTTTTGCATATACCTTAAAATTTCAGCGCGACCCTTTGTTGGATCTAAAGGATCAACTTTTTGTTTTAAATTGACAACAACTCCTTCAATGAGCTCTTTTTTTGCAGCGGCAGCTAATTTGGTTCTTGCTTTTGCTAAACGTTGGTTCAGGTTTTCTACATCAACAACACCCGTTTTTTTGTCAGTAGCTTTGCTAACCGCTTCCTGATAAACCTTAGCCACTTCATCCTGAAGTTTTTCTGCGGCGGAGTGGCGAATTGTTTGCCAATCCTCTGGACTAATCTTACTCCTGTCATTTCCAAAGGGTATGGAGAGTCTCTCATAGGTGCCCGCCATTAAACACATATGCGCGTAAGTTTCTTCAAAAGAGGCGACAATGCTCGCTCTTTGATGGGAAGGAATGTTTTCAAGAGAATTATCACCATATTTTTCTTTATACCTAACCTGTAGTTGAGTATAAACATCCTTCCCTTGTTTAGGAGGCTCTGTATAAATCTTATCGTCTTTATCTTTATTAGGAATTCCACTAGTTAAATCTATGGAACATAAGGTAGTATCCTTAGGAGTGCGGCCACCAAGGACTGCTTTAAGCCCCTCTTTGATCTGTATACCAGCTCTATTCTCTCTATCCTCAACTTTGGGTAAATCTAGGGTGTTTTCTATTTTTTCAAGGACTTGTTTTTGTTCTGCTTCAGTTAATGTTAATTCATAAACTAAGCGCCCTTGTGGGTCAAATAATAAGTTATCTTGCAGTACTACTGCTTGGTCTTGTCGTTCTTTGACTATTTTTTCCAAAACTTTTTGATAGAGGTATTCTTGATAGATGGCATTGGCTTTGGCTACATTATATCGCTGTTTCTCGATTGCAATTCCAACTTGTATCTCTTTGGGAAAATTATTCTTTTCCAGTTTCTCTAAAATAGCTATTGCATCCCTATCCCCTTCGCCTGCTTTGTAGAGCAATTTTTGATAAATTGCCATTTGGACATCAAGTACTTTCAGGTCTAGGAAATTCTTTTGACAGCTTTCGACATTAACTTCTCCTTTGCTTCCATCGACAAAATTTTTGTAATCTTCTGAGAGGGCCATACTGCTGTCTCCACTTTACCTTTATGATCATAGTTTAGCACTCAAACATTATGTAAACCTTATGTCCAAAGAAATTGCTTTAGTCGTTGATAGTTAATTTTTTTAACATTATGAGGAGCACCTCTTACGATTATAGCTGGGGATCCCTACGCTATAGCACGGGGTTTATGATGGGAGCTCTCTCATTACTCTCGGGATGACAGAAAAAGCTGGTGCAGAGTAGCGATACTCGGGGAGTATGAGAAGATGTAGATCCCGGTTTAGGGCTTGTGCCTAATCGGGTCTAGGATTAAAGATAAGGGTGGCTTACATCCCATTTGAAGATCGCTTTAGAGCCTAAAGCTCAGCTTCTTTCAAATCTGCGGCATTGGCGTTCTTCTTCGCCTTTCTTTTTTCTTGCCAAGTCACCAGCATGACAAAAAATGCCGGTACAAAGACCACCGCCAGACAGGTTGAGGCCAACATTCCGCTGCACACGGCAATCCCAATCGAGCGTCGGGCATTGGCACCGGCGCCGGTGGCGAATACTAAGGGCATCACCCCGAGAATAAATGCAAAAGAGGTCATCAAAATAGGACGAAAACGCGTTTTCGCGCCAATTACCGCGGCTTCCATGATGGACTTGTTATGAAGCTCATGTTCTTCTCGTGCCACCTCCACAATCAAAATGGCATTCTTCGCCGCTAGTGCAATCAGCAGTAATATCCCGATTTGGGTGTACATATTATTAGAAAGACCCAAAGCGGATAAGGCAAAGACGGTTCCAATCAAGGCTAAAGGCACGCTTAACAAAATCGCTGCCGGGGCAATCCAGTTTTCATATTGGCCCGCCAAAATCATATACACCAAAACAAGCGACAAGATAAAAATATAATAACTCATATTTCCCGCAATCTTTTCCTGATAGGCAGTACTCGTCCATTCGTAAGATATCCCTGCGGGTAATACCTCTTTAGCAACCCGCTCCATCGCTTGCATGGCTTGACCCGAGCTGTACCCTTGCGCGGCCATGCCATAAATATTACTGGAAGGGTATAAATTATAAAGAGAAATAATGGGTGGCCCTACAGTAGGTGACATATCGGTCAGTGTACCCAAGGGCACCATTTCACCTGATTTATTTCTAACATAAAAATTACGCACATCGCCAACGGTCATCCGTGAATCGGCATCTGCTTGGACATAGACCTGAAATACCTGACCGAATTTTGAAAAAAGGTTTACGTAGGAAGAGCCAAGGTAGGTTTGCAAGGTTTCGGTTGCATCCCCCACAGTAACGCCCAAAGTTTCTGCTTTGACTCGATTGATGGGCGCCGCAAGCTGCGGTGCTGAAGCACGAAACGAAGTCCGCAACCGTTGCAATTCCGGTTGTTGGCTTGCATAGAGAATCAACTGGTCCGTCGCGCTTTGTAATTTGCGATAATCAAATGATCCATCTTGTAATTCAAGTTGCATTTGAAAACCGCCCGAAGTCCCTAAGCCTTGAATCGGTGGCGGGATCATCACCAGCACTTTAGCGCCCAAAGTTTTCTCTGCAATCGCATTCAGTTTTTTGTACAAGGAAAGTAAATCTTCATCTTTACCGCGCACACTCCAATCTTTAAACATCACGTAAAGAACGCCGCCATTGGCAAGGGGGGCACTATTATCCAAAAGCGAGATTCCATCAATGGTGATGACATTCTCTATACCACCAACTTTAGAGACCTGTTCACTTAAATCATGTAACAGTGCCTCCGTCCGCCCTAAACTGGCCCCATCAGGTAATTGGACGTTCATCATCGCATAACCCTGGTCTTCAATGGGAATAAATCCTGTAGGGATCCGGCTCAGACCAATAATCGCCAAGACGACAAGAGCAATACCAATCAAACATACGCTTTTATTTTTATGAACAAGTCGGTCGATAAAGCTAATGTAGTTATTTTCTATAGGGTAATAATATTTATCGAATAAACGGAAAATAAAGTTTTTCTCTTTCTGCGTGTCAACAGGTCTAAGCCACATAGCACATTGAGTGGGTTTCAAGGTCATGGCGTTAATCGCGCTGATGAATGCGGTAGCCGCAATAACTAAAGCAAACTGGGCATACATCGCTCCAGTTAATCCGGGCATGAACCCCGCGGGCACAAATACTGCCATTAATACCAGCGTAATTCCAATAATTGGTCCCATTAACTCAGTCATTGCATTAATAGCTGATTGTTTGGGCGAGGTGCCGCGCTCAATATGTTGGGTGACGCCCTCTACAATGACAATCGCGTCATCAACCACAATTCCGATGGCTAAAACCAAGGCAAATAAGGTTAATAAGTTGATGGAATAATGGAGTATGAACATGGCAAAAAATGCACCTATGATGGTCACAGGCACGGTGGTAGTAGGTACCAAAGTAGCGCGAGCATTTTGTAAGAACAGCAGAATCACAACTAAAACCAAAATACCTGCTTCAAACAGGGTTTTGTAGACCTCGTCAACAGAAGCTTTTACGAAAATCGTGGTGTCAAATGGAATCGAATACTCCATCCCTGGAGGAAATTTCTTTGCCATTTTGGCCACGGCTTTGCGCACCTCATCTGCAACTTGCAGTGCATTGGCTCCTGGAAGTTGATAAATACCAATGGCCGCCGTCGGTTTATTATTCAATTTTGCAAGCTGAGCATAGCTATTAGAACCTAACTCAACCCGACCCACATCACGAATGCGTACGATTTGCGCGCTACTGCTTGCATTAGCGGTTTGATTTGGGGTTTGGGCGACTGTTTTCACAATGATGTTTTCAAATTCACTGACATCAGCAAGTTGTCCTGGCACATTCACGGTAAATTGATAAGGTTGTTTCCCTGCCGCGGGTGGTGCCGCAACTTGTCCAGAAGAAACCTCTTGGTTCTGATGGCTAATGGCCTGTAACACATCACTGGGATTCAGTGAGTAGGCCAGCATTTTTTTAGGATCCAGCCAAACGCGCATTGCATAAGTACCCGTTCCAAAAATAAGCACATTACCTACGCCCGGCAAACGCGCCAACTCATCTTGCATATTAATTGCAGCGTAGTTATCAAGGAACAATCCATCGTATTCACCATTTTTGGAGGTTAGGGTAATAAATTGCAAAATTGCAGTCGATTTCTGCTGTACTACCACCCCTTGTTTTTGCACCGACTGGGGTAATTGTGCCATTGCAGCTTGTACCCGGTTTTGTACCAGTACTTGCGCAAAATTAAGATCCGTACCGATAGAAAAGGTAACAATAAGCGTATAAGCCCCACTATCGGTGCTGGTAGATTGCATATACAACATGTTTTCCACCCCATTCACTTGCTGTTCAATGGGCAAAGCGACGGTTTTGATTAGTGTCTTCGCATCAGCACCAGGATAGGTGGTTGTCACCTGAATGGTCGGTGGAACAATAGCAGGATATTGAGAGACAGGTAGTGCAATAATTGCTACCAATCCCAGCAGCACTATGAGTAACGCAATAACGTTTGCCAATATAGGCCGCTCAATAAAAAATTTAGAAATCATTCTGTCCGTCTTCTCACTTTTTGTAACAATCCCTGAACCATGCACCACTGCCATTAAGCTAAATAATTTCCCTTCCCCCATGGGGAGAAAGGTACCCCTCTGGGCGGATGAGGGTTTAATTGGGCTACCGAACCCTCGCTCCTGCCCCTCTCCCACGAGAGAGAGAGGGGATTCTTAACTTAGTGGCAGTAGAACGACACATACCTCAATTAATGCTTGGCTTCTTTATTCTCTTTGTCTTTATTATCTTTCGTAGGCGCAGCCTGTTGCCGCGGCTCCACCTTATTTCCAGGAGTCGCATACTGCAAGCCATCAACAATTACTTGGTCTTGAGCATTAAGTCCCGTAGCGATCGCACGCATTCCATTCTCTACACTGCCTAAAGTGACTCGCTTCAATACGACGACATGGTTAGTATCGACCGTTAATACATAAGCGCCGATTTGATCGTAAAGAATTGCAGAATCAGGCACGGTTAATTGCTCTTTGGGTTTGGATATCGCCACACGTACCTGCACAAAGAGTCCTGGGACAAAAATATAATCTTTATTTTGCAAAACGGCACGCAACTCCATAGTCCCTGTAGATGCATTAAGGCCTGTATTCACAAAATCAAGTGTTGCTTTGTACTTGAACGTTGTATCGCCTTGTAAGCTAATTTGAACCGGAATTTTTTTAATATCTTTTGGTTTAAAGCCACTCGCACGCGCAGCAGCACGCAATTTGATTAAATCAATTTCATTCAGGTTAAAGTAAACATAGATGGGATCAATCTGCTCTATGGTAGCTAAATTCGTGGCTTCGCCGTGGCCCACAAGATTACCAACATCAACCAAATGTCGCCCAATTCGACCATCAAATGGGGCTGAAATATGGGTATAACCGTAATTAATTGCCGCATTTATTTCTTCGGCTTCTGATTTATCCAATTGGGCGGCAATTTCTAACGTTTTGGCATACCATTTTTCGACTTCATTGAGAGATGTAGCATGTTCTTTATACATACGCTGTTGGCGTGCGTATTCTGATTTGTTATAAACAAGCGAGGCCTTTGCTGCGGCAACAGTCGCCTTAGCAGCTCTTAGTTTTTCAAAATACGGCTCGGGTTGAATGACGAACAGCTCTTTTCCTTTTTTAACAAAAGTTCCATCAACAAACTCAATGGAATCAAGATAGCCTTCAACACGTGCAACCAGATTAACCGAATTATAAGCTACCGTATTTCCTGTTTGGGTCACATATTCGGCCATTTCTGCAGTTATTGGTTTTTGCACAACTACTGCAGGTGGCGGGATCGTTGGAACATTACTTTTGCCAAAAAAATGCACCATCAAATAGATGAGAAGTAAAATAGCAACAGCTATCCCTGCCATTTTGACCGATTTTGAATCTTTATTAAAGTTCATACCTGATACCATTTTATTTATTTTTCCCAAATTTTCGTTCTCCATTTAAGAAAGAACGCGTCGCACTGCGAGGGATAAAGAAACGACAACTTTATCGGCCCCTCACTTCGACCTTACTGCCATTAAAAGAAAATATCCCTTCCTCCCCAAAGGGAGAAGGCGCGCCTGTCAGGGCGGATGAAGGTATTGAGCATGGCTAATGTCCCCTTCACCCCTGGCTCTCTCTCGATAGCGGGTGAGGGGATATTTTTTCCTCCATCCAGGTAACTGTCTCTACCACTTAGGTAAATAAAGTTCTTTTACTCTTTCTTTCTTAGTTCGAGGTGCTTCGTGATTCTGTTGTTTGAGTAAAGTACCCCAGTTTGTTCGTGCTGCCATTTCCGCTTTAATTTGTTGTGGTACCACATCATTAGTGCCTCGGATTTCCCAACCACCGCCAAGTGCACGATAAAGAGCGACTAATGCCTGGGGAATATTCGCTTGTGCATTCACCAATGAAGTCTGCACACTTAATTGTTGCTGCTCGGCATTAAGCACCGGTGTAAAATCTGTTTCGCCGTTAATATAACGAATTATTGCGAGTTTCAACGTTTTGATTGCAGCAGCGTTTGCCTGTGTTAAGGAGCGTTCCGCTTTTTTTGCTTCAATATAGGCCGTAATATTGTTTTGCACTTCTTGCTGTGCCTTTAGAACCAAATTGACATAATTTAATACGGACTGCTGAAATACGGCATCTTGTGCCCGTACCGCGTTGGTGATTTGACCGTAATTGAGTATTGGCCATGTCAGCGTCGGTCCAGCAGTTATGGCACGATTTGACCAATTAAAGAGATCCGAAAGGGAGTTTGACCCAATATTGTTTGAAGAAAAAACAAACGTCCCATTTAAAGAAAAAGATGGAAAAAGATTTGCTTTAGTTGCACCGATTTTGGCTGATTGTGCTATCGCATCCAAACGTGCTTGATGAATATCCGGTCGACGCGCTAATGTTTCTTTAGGAATTCCAACCGCTATCGTTGAAGGTGCTTTAGGAATCCCTTTACTTTTTCTTAGTTGTCCATCAACTCCATTAGGCACCGTACCTAATAAAAGCGCCATTGCATTCTTTTGTTGTTCTAAACTATTTACCAGTGGCGGCAGAGACGCCTCGGTTTGTGAAAGCTCTGTCTGTGCTTGTTCCACATCAATCAGGTTAGTTTGTCCTGCATTATAACGGGCTTTGGCTATTTTTAGACCTTCCCTCTGCACCACGATATTGGCTTTTGTTACCTTGATTTGCTCTTCATAAGTACGGATTTGGATGTAGGTGCTGGCAACGTCTGCTGTAAGAGTAACTAGGGAATTATCGTATGCGGCTAGAGAAGATAAAAATGTCGCATCATTAGCCTGGATAGCCCGTCGATATTTGCCCCAAAAATCGATTTCCCAATTCGCAGTAAAACCGAGCGAGGCGGTTTCAAAGGTTGAAGGTAAAAGCGTTTGCAGCTCACTGCCACCAATTTCGTAGTAAGTGAAGTTACCGGTTACGGCCTGTTGTTGCGGATACAACATACCAACTGACTGAGCCAACAGTGCCCGAGTTTGCAAAACCCTTACGCCAGCAATCTGTACTGTCAGATTATTGTGATAACCTTGATAAATTAACGAAGTAAGTACTGGATCATGAAAAACTTGCCACCATTTTATTGTTTTAAATGGTGCTTCTTTAACTGAAGCATCCCTTTTTGGCCAATGTGCAGCAACCGGTTTTTTCGGCTCTTTATAATTAGGGCCCACCATAAAACACGCGCTAAGCAGCAGACAAGCAACAAAGGTAAAAATTTTTAACATGAGCGCTAAGATTTCCCTATCTAAACTATTTTCCATTATTGGAAATGATTAGCCATTATTACTTCTCAGAACTTTATCACTACTATAAATTATTTGATAGATCATTGGATTAAATATGTAATTTAAATAAGGTAGGTACTATTTGGAGAAAAACTCATAGCCTGGCTGCAAGCAACAACCAGGGCACTGTTGATTGCCCTTTTTAAGAGCTTATTCGGCGCTAATGACTTGTAATTGAGTCACATTTTGTAAGCCGCGCGGTAATCGATTGCCTCGACGCCCACGTTCCCCTTTATAATGCTCTAAATCAGCCCCTTTCAAGGTAAAATGGCGTTTACCGGCATGGACGGTGAGCGAATCATCTGCAGTGAGTACCTGCAAATCAATCACATATTCTTCGCGCGATGCCGCTTTGGCTGCAGGAATGCTAATTAATTTATTGCCCTTCCCGCGAGATAATTCAGGTACTTCTTTGGCCGAAAAAATGAGTAATCGACCTACACTTGTAGCGCAGGCAACAAATAATTCCTCGTGTTTCGGTAGTATTCGCGGTGGTAAAATGAGACTGGCTTCAGGCAGTCTGATACACGCCTTTCCATTGCGATTTTTTACATACAGATCGGCGATTTTTGCAATAAAACCATATCCCGCGTCACAAGCTAATAACACCAATTGTTCTGGTTCGCCGCCAACTACCGCTTCAAACAATGCTCCTTCAGCGGGATTCAGCTTCCCCGTCAGGGGCTCGCCTTGTCCGCGAGCAGAGGGTAAGACATGGCCCGGTAAAGAGTAGACCTTACCTTCACTATCAAAAAAGAGTATTTGCTGATTTGATCGCGCCATAGCTTGTGCCTTGAACTCATCCCCCGCTTTATAACTGAGCTCACTACCTATGACATCATATCCTTTAGCTGCCCTTACCCAGCCTTTTTTGGAAAGCACGACCGTAATAGGCTCATTGGGTAAAATATCCTCTTCTTTTAACGCTTGTGATTCTTGGCGAACAATAATGGGGGAGCGACGAGCATCACCAAACTCATCTCTATCTCTTATAATTTCTTCTTTAACTAAAGCTTTTAAACGCTGCTCCGAGGCAAGGATGTTTTGCAGATTGTCTCGTTCAGCACATAGTTCATCCAACTCACCACGTATCTTGATTTCTTCCAGTTTTGCCAAATGACGCAATTTCATTTCTAAAATCGCCTCAGCTTGACGGTCACTGAGATTAAAACGAGCCATTAAGCCTTGTTTCGGTTGCTCGTGTTCACGGATAATTGCAATGACTTCATCAATATTCAGATAGGCAATCAGTAAACCTTCAAGTACATGAATTCGATCCAGTACTTTGACCAAGCGATATTCCAAACGTCGCTTCACTACCGTTAATCGATAAGACAACCATTCGGTAAGGATATCCAATAAATTTTTAACTTTGGGTCTGCCATCAAGCCCTATCATGTTGAAATTAACACGATAACTTCGTTCCAAATCGGTAGTGGCAAATAAATGAGACATTAAGCCCTCTACATCAACTCGGTTTGAACGAGGAATAATGACTAACCGAGTTGGATGCTCATGATCGGACTCATCGCGCAAATCCTCTACCATTGGTAATTTTTTCTGTTGCATCTGTAATGCGATTTGCTCGACTACCTTGGCACCCGATACCTGATAAGGCAAGGCGGTGATCACTATATTTTGTTTTTCCTGACAGTAAACAGCCCGCATTTTAATTGAACCATTACCTGTTTCATACAGAGTAGCAATTGCGTCAGGTGGGGTTATTATTTCAGCTTCTGTCGGAAAATCTGGCCCTTTAATGTGCTGTGTAATCGCCGCTAAATCGGCTTGAGGATTATCAAGTAAATGCACACAAGCATTAGCTACTTCTGTTAAGTTATGGGGCAGAATATCGGAAGCCATGCCCACTGCGATCCCAGTTGCGCCATTTAACAAGATATTAGGTAAGCGTGCAGGCAATAGCGCGGGTTCTTGCAGCGTTCCATCAAAATTGTCTACCCAATCAACGGTACCTTGTAATAACTCCGAAAGGAGTACTTCGGCATAAGGAGATAATCGAGCCTCGGTATAGCGCATGGCAGCAAAAGATTTGGGATCATCTGGAGAGCCCCAGTTTCCTTGGCCATCAACAAAAGGATAACGGTAAGAAAAGGGTTGCGCCATTAATACCATGGCTTCGTAACATGCACTGTCACCATGTGGATGGAACTTACCCAATACATCCCCAACGGTACGTGCTGATTTCTTATATTTGGCAGTTGCCTTTAAACCAAGCTCAGACATTGCATAAATAATGCGTCGCTGAACTGGCTTTAGACCATCTGCAATATGGGGTAAGGCTCTATCTAAAATGACGTACATTGAATAATCAAGATAGGCCTTTTCGGTAAACTCGGTTAATGCTTTTCGTTCTGTAACTTCATTCATTGTTTTTTTATTCATGAAAATAATAATGACTATTTAACCATCGCAATGCTTTATTGCAAAGTAATTTTAACAAAGTTCGCTTATTGCATATATAGAAACTGCTTACATATTGTGAATAACTTTGCTCTCTCTACAATGTTTATTATAGCATCGCTCGTAACTTATTGAAATTTAACTTATTTTAAAAAAATGTTATTTTTTAAAGCATTTTCGCCCTGTGGATAACTTTGTGCATGATGATGGAATAAAATGCTAAACCATTGTAAATAATACCTAAAATGGATAGGTATGTTTCCTATTGCCAAGAATTACTTGGATAATGATATATAATTGAATAAATGAAAGCATAACTAATGGCTTGTTATGGATGACAGCAAAAATAAAAATAAAGACTATAAATCCAGTAAATTTTTGATGTATTTTATTTTCATACCCGCACTCTCGCTGGTATTGATTATTAGTATTTTCTCTTATCGCCAACTCAATAAGCTGATTGCAGCGAACAGTGTGGTGGCCCATACTTATCAAGTCATTCAAGCCACTGACCAAATATTATTTTCCATTGTCAATCTAAATTCGTTACAAAGGGGCTATCTTATCTCCGGTGATAACCAATTTATAACAAAAATGGATAAAATAAAATCCGATCTTAAGCCTAGTTTTGATAATTTATTTGATTTAACAAAAGATAACCGTTCCCAAACCGAGCGAATAACACGCTTTATTGATTTGACCAATCAAAGACTTAGTCAATTAAATCAAACCATTCAATTAAAAATGAATAATAAATTCAATTCACCTGAAGGGAAAGATTCCTTTCGTCAAGAGGTCGATCTTTCAAATCAAATTAAAGACATAGGCCACGAAATAAAATCTGTTGAATTGGTATTATTAAATGAACGAAATGACATCGTTCTTGAAAATGTGAAACTCGCAAACTTTATCATTATCTTTGGCAGTATTATTAGTATTGGGGGCTTAATCTTAGCCTTCATCCTCACGAATAAAGAACTCGCTCGCAGTCTAGCTGCAGAACGAGAAAGAGAAAATGTTGGCACTCAGTTAAGAAGTATCCTGGAAAGTGCATCCGATATGATCGCTGCAGTTGATAGTAATCATTGTTATCTTATCTTTAATGAAGCATATCAACGTGAATTTAAGCGTTTATTTGGCAAACCTATAACCATCGGCATGAATGTTGATGTTGCCCTTTCTGATGTTGCAAGTTCGAAAAGTAAATTGGTGGAGCTGTGGAAAGAATCGTTCAAAGGTGGAGAGTTTGTTAGAAATATTGAATTTGAAGTACAAAAGCAACGTAATATCTATGAAATTACCTCCAGCTTTATTAAAAATGATAACGAAATCAGCGGCGCAGTGTTTATCATTCGTAATATTACGAAACAAGTTGAAGAACAAAACGAACTTAAAAGGTCTTATGAACAACTCAATGCAGGAATGCAAGCGCTTCAAGATAAAAATAATCAGATCACTCTTCTTGTTGAATTGAGTGATATTATGCTTACATGCAATTCTCAAGATGAATTAGGTCATGTAATGACCAAATACTGCCAACGGATGTTGAGTTTTGCCAGTGGTTATTTATATATCATGCATCCCTCAGGAAACTATCTGGAAATCGCCACATCCTGGGGCTCACCAAACCCTCAAGAACATGTTTTTTCTCCTGATGCATGCTGGGCAATCCGCTTAGGAAGAATTCATCATGTACGCCCATTACATAACGAATTAATCTGCAATCATGTGCACGTTACCAAAGAGTTGAATTTAACCTATCTTTGCGTTCCGCTTATGGCTCAGAAGGAAATTTACGGTTTATTGTATTTAGAAATCGCTCAAGAAACTCCAGTTACATTTTCTGAAAATCAACACCTTATAATAAACGCATTCTCCGAATTAACTGCCCTAGCATTTGCTAATGTACGCTTAAGAGAAAATCTCCGCTATCAATCGATGCGTGATCCTTTAACTGGTTTATATAATCGTCGCTATCTAGAGGATTTTCTTTTAAAACAAATTCATCAATCCGAGCGAACTCGAACCCCACTATCAGTCTTGATGCTGGATTTAGATCACTTCAAAAAAATAAATGACACTTATGGACATGATGCGGGCGATGCAGTCTTAAAAGAATTGGGAAAAGTGTTACAAGATGATATCCGTGTCGGAGACATAGCAGCCCGTTATGGTGGTGAAGAGTTTATTATTGTTTTTTATGGCATCGGTGCTGAAATGATCAAAAATCGTGCTGAAAGCATTAGACACAATGTTTCTCGAATGCAAATAAAATATGGCGCGCAGCCTGTTGGTTCTATAACTATTTCGATTGGTATTGCCGTATATCCTATGCATGGACGCAATGCTGAAGCATTAATCGAGTCAGCAGACAAGGCGTTATATTTTGCCAAAGCCAATGGAAGAAATCAGGTCGTTTTATTTTCAGATATTGAAAAGTCATATAATAATGACAAAAAAAATGAATAGAACAAATCTTCTATTAGTAATTAATAGAACGTGATCTCCATGATATTGTCAGAAAAGATGCTTGGTTGGTGTCGAAATCAAGGACGACGACGTTTTGTCGTCGTCCATCATAAACACTATGGATAAGGTTGTGCAGTACTGATGCCTTGTGCCGAGGTAATCACAACATTACTACACCAAGGCTGATCTGCTGCAGCACAACTGATATCTGCTGCTGTTGATGTTAATGGCGCAGGAGCGTTCAGCTTGAAGTGATAAAGTCTTTTAAGCGAGTCCTCTAGCGTGATGACACAAGGAAAAGAACTGCTTGGAAGTTGGAATTTGAATGACGCCCCGCCTCCAAGGCTAGATGGCGCCGTCTGTGAACATACACCATAATGGGTAAAGACAGGAAGAGAGCTGCCAACTGGCGGTGTGCCCAAACTAACGGTTATCACCTGCTGCGGATTATATTGCTGGGAATTGGGTAACCCTTTCGCGCCGCCAACCGTGATCACAAGCCCATTACCTATGGTACTTATAAAACCTACCGCATCATCTACAGAGTACGCATAAACATTCATTTGCAGCGCTTGATGAATCAGCGAAGTATAGGCATTAAAATCCTGTGCGTAGCTTGAATAGTTTTTGTAGTTATACTGGAGTGCTGTATAGGCATCGAATCCGGCCCCACTGCTCGGTAAAGGTGTAGCACAAAACGCAAGATAACCATATATATTTTGCATTGGTAGAACAGTTGGTCCACTTAAATGCGTACCATTACACGCGAAATAATTGGCATCAAACAGATTAAATACGGCAGTACAGTTGGCATAATCCGGACTGGCTGCATTCGTGCTGCAATTGTTCCAGTAAGCAGTGAGTGCCGCAATTTGTGCGGCAGAGCTTGTTAGTTGTGAATTACCAATAACCACATTATAAGCTCCAGGGACTCTAGGATAAGGAAGCCCTGCGTAAACAGGCCATTGTGTTCCAGCTAAAAAGGTGTTCAGACTACTTCTAAAACTGGTTAGATCCACAACTGTTCCAGTATAACCAAGCAGGTTTGAACCGTAGGGCTCCATTGCCACCGGTAAGTAAACTTGATCCACCGCTGAATAATCATAATTAACGATTGTGCGATCAATGGAATATGGAAGTGGTAGAGTAGGTACCACTGCTGCAAAAGTATATTCAGTGAGCTGTTGCGGATCATTAGTTGGCATGATGCTTGTCGCACTAAATACACTGGTTTGCGAGCAGCCACTAATACAGGTTGGACCGGGAGTATATAAAGTCACGGGACTAACACCGGCTTCACTTTGTGTTTGAATTAAGTTGGATTGCACATCATAGATATAGACACGCATTGAAGACCACCAATCCACATATTGATCAGGGGTATTGCCTCCAGTCGGATTAGGAACTAAACCACTGTAAAAGGGAACAGAGACTAATGCAGACTGCATTGGAGGGATACCATTGATTCCATTAATATAAACTCTATGTAGATGGGTTGCTGTAAAGGTGTAGCTGGGATCCGTTACCGCAAATTGTGCTTGCATCCACGTATCAACCGGCAGGATGGGTGCCTCGATAACCGGATATATGGTCTCAGAGGTATTATTGTAAAAATAAAGTACTTTGGTTGGTACATTAGACACATGAACAGTAATGGGGGTTCCAACTACGGACGTAGCATCATCTGCTGTAGCTGTAATTGTGATCACCGTAGTAGCGTCTACTCCAGTTAGATTAAATGTACCCGTTTGAGTGCCAGTAATGGTTCCTGGCCCACTGATTGCAAATGTATAGCTAACAGGATGACCTGAACTATCGGTAGCATTTGCGACAAAGCTACCAAAACCATTTCCCGTGATGTCTGTTTGTGCAGAACCACTATGAGAGCCGGGCCAGCTAATTATCGCAGTAGAAGGTTGAGCACTTGCAGTTGTCGTCACCTCAGTACTGGTGCAGGTAGAAGTAGTTGAATAAGTCTGACCGGTTTGAGTCTGGTCAGCAATTCCTTTATCGGAATGATTACACGTACTGTGATCGACAGCATAGCTTGTCATCGATAAAAAAATTGTGATGGCGAAGATAAAATCACGTAGGTATTGTGTCACCGTCTTATCCTTAAATAATCTTTAAAATTTCAATAATATGGAACATTTAATCTGTAATTAATTAAAGAAATATGTCCCCTTTACCACGACTGCATTCGCATGTTTTGCTGTGTCATCTGAAGAACAGTAACCCGGGTTTTGCGTGCTTTACCCAGGTTACCAAATAAAGGGGTATCTCTTAGACAGGGGATTGTTACTTAATGGTCTTTCTTACTTTTTGAATCGCACGAATTTGTGCAACCGCGCGCGCTAATTCTGCAGCAGCAACTGAATAATCCATTTCACCGCCCTTGCTGGACATTGCGGCTTCAGCTTGGGCTTTTGCAGCAAGTGCAGCGGATTCATCAAGGTGATCAGCACGTTCAATCACATCAGCAAGAACAGTAACACTGTTAGGCTGAATTTCCAGCATTCCACCTTGAACGTAATAAATTTCTTGGTGGCCACCAGGTAAGGTAACTCGTACTTCACCTGGTTTGAGAACGGTAAGCAAAGGCGCATGACCTGCTGTAATGCCTACTTCACCTAATTCTCCGGTTGCGACAACCATTTCGACCACACCGGAGAATATTTCATGTTCAGCACTAACAATATCTAAGTGCGTAGTTCTAGTCATATTTGCCTACCTCATAAGGTCTTAGCTTTAGCAACTGCTTCCTCAATGCTACCAACCATATAAAATGCTTGCTCAGGTAAATCATCATATTCACCGGCGAGAATACCTTGGAAGCCTTTAATTGTATCTTTTAAAGAAACATATTTTCCTGGAGAACCAGTGAAGACTTCAGCAACGAAGAATGGTTGTGACAAGAATCTTTGAATCTTACGAGCACGCGTAACAACACGCTTATCTTCTTCAGATAATTCATCCATACCAAGAATCGCAATAATATCTTTTAATTCTTTATAGCGTTGTAATGTTTGTTGAACACGTCGAGCGGTATCATAATGTTCTTGTCCGACAATGAGCGGATCCAATTGTCGAGAAGTTGAATCTAAAGGATCAACCGCAGGATAAATACCCAATTCAGCGATTTGTCGTGACAATACAACTGTAGCATCCAGGTGAGCAAACGTCGTTGCAGGAGATGGGTCAGTTAAGTCGTCAGCTGGTACGTATACCGCTTGAATTGAAGTAATAGAACCTGTTTTAGTTGAAGTAATACGTTCTTGCAACATACCCATTTCTTCAGCCAATGTTGGTTGATAGCCGACCGCTGATGGCATACGACCTAACAGCGCAGATACTTCAACCCCTGCTAAGGTATAACGATAGATATTGTCAACGAACAGTAATACATCACGGCCTTCATCACGGAATTTCTCAGCCATAGTCAAGCCAGTTAAAGCAACGCGTAAGCGGTTACCTGGTGGCTCATTCATCTGACCGTAAACTAATGATACTTTATCCAATACATTAGAGTCTTTCATTTCATGGTAGAAGTCGTTTCCTTCACGAGTACGTTCACCCACACCGGCAAATACTGAGTATCCACTGTGCTCAATCGCGATGTTACGAATGAGTTCCATCATGTTAACGGTTTTACCTACACCCGCACCTCCGAACAGACCTACCTTTCCGCCTTTGGCAAAAGGACAAAGCAAGTCAATTACTTTAATACCGGTCTCAAGCAATTCTTGACTGCCTGCTTGTTCTTCGTAACTTGGTGGCTTACGGTGAATTGACCAATGCTCTTCGGCGCCGATTGGGCCTGCATCATCAACTGGGCGACCAAGAACATCCATAATTCGACCCAAGGTTTTCTTACCAACAGGTACTTGAATAGGATTGCCTGTATTTTCAGCGCGCAAACCACGTTTAAGTCCTTCAGTTGTTCCCATAGCAATAGTACGAACGACACCATCACCAAGTTGTTGCTGTACTTCAAAAACCAAATCACCATCAACAAGTTTTAATGCATCATTGATTTTAGGGACATTCTCACGGGGGAACTCCACATCCACAACCGCGCCAATAATTTCTACTACAGTTCCTAAGCTCATTTTATACCCTCTTATAAAGCGGCTGCGCCACCGACAATTTCTGCCAATTCTTGCGTAATTGCAGCTTGTCGTGCTTTGTTATAAGCCAATTGAAATTCTTTAATCAAATCACCGGCATTATCCGTTGCATTTTTCATTGCAATCATCTTAGCCGCTTGTTCACAAGCAATGTTTTCAACAACTGCTTGGTAAATCTGCAATTCGATATAACGTTCTAAAAGATTATCCAGCAATTCCTTAGCATCAGGTTCATAAATATAATCCCAATGATGCCCCATTGTCGTGCTGTCTTCTTCTGATTTTGGCAATGGTAGTAATTGTTTCACCACAGGTTTTTGCGTCATGGTGTTAACAAATTCGTTGTAAACCACATGCAGTGCGTCGATGGTGCCGTTGTTAAACGCATCAAGCATCACTTTCACAATGCCAATAATGTCATTAATGCTTGGTGTATCACCAAGATGGTCTACAGAACCAAGAACATTACTGCCAACACGCTTAAAAAATGCTTGCCCTTTACGGCCGATTACTGCCAGATCAACCTCTTTACCTTGTTCCTTCCAGTTACGAATAGTACGAACTGTTTCACGTAACAGGTTTACGTTTAAACCACCGCATAAACCTCGATCGGTAGTAACAACGATAAGACCAATACGATTAATCTCGCGATGGGTCATAAACGGATGTCTGTATTCTGAGTGCGCGCGCGCAATGTGCTTTACTACGCTGTAGATCTTACTAGCATACGGCTTAGATGCGCGCATTCTTTCTTGAGTTTTGCGCATCTTACTTGCTGCCACCATCTCCATCGCACGAGTAATCTTTCGAGTTTTGTTAATACTCGAAATTTTCGAACGGATTTCTTTTGCTCCAGCCATAATATCATTTCGCCTTAAATTGACTTACCAACTTGCTGTACGCTTAAAGTCTTCTACAGCTTTTTTCAATTTTGCTTCAATGTCATTATCGTAAGCACCTGCTTCATTGATCAGTTGTAACAGATCAGGATGTGAGCTGCGCATATAATCATGTAATGACGCTTCAAATGCAGCAACTTCATTTACAGGCACATCATCCAAATAACCTTTTTCAACTACAAACAATGCTGTACCCATTTCAGCAACAGATAATGGAGAGTATTGTTTTTGCTTCATTAGCTCAGTGATTCGCTGTCCGCGCTCTAATTGCTTACGGGTCGCATCATCAAGATCGGAAGCAAATTGGGAGAAAGCCTCCAACTCACGGAATTGAGCAAGTGCCAAACGAGTACCGCCACCTAATTTTTTCATGATTTTGGTTTGTGCAGCACCGCCCACACGAGATACAGATAGACCTGAGTTAATTGCGGGTCGAACACCTGAGTTAAACAAATCCACATCAAGGAATATCTGACCGTCTGTAATCGAAATCACGTTAGTTGGTACGAATGCAGAAACGTCACCTGCCTGGGTTTCAATAATTGGCAATGCGGTTAATGAACCTGTTTTGCCTTTTACTGCGCCCTTAGTCAGCTTCTCTACTTCGTCAGCATTTATTCGAGCAGCTCTCTCTAATAAGCGTGAATGCAAATAGAAAATATCCCCAGGATAAGCTTCACGGCCTGGTGGTCTGCGTAATAACAAGGAGATTTGTCGATATGCCCAAGCTTGTTTGGTGAGATCATCATAAACAATCAATGCATCCTCGCCATGTTCCATGAAGTATTCGCCCATAGTACATCCCGCGTAGGGAGCAATAAATTGTAATGCGGCGGAATCAGAAGCACCTGCAACGACAACGATGGTATGTTCTAAAGCACCGTGCTCTTCAAGTTTACGAACTATAGCAGCAACAGAAGAAGCTTTTTGGCCTACGGCGACATAAATACACTTAACGCCGGTACCTTTCTGGTTGATAATTGCATCAATAGCAATTGCTGTTTTTCCTGTTTGGCGGTCGCCAATGATAAGCTCGCGCTGACCACGTCCAACAGGAATCATCGCGTCAATCGCTTTTAATCCAGTTTGTACGGGCTGATCTACTGATTTACGTGCAATAACCCCAGGAGCTACTTTTTCAATGGGAGACATGCCTGCAGCATCGATTGGTCCTTTACCATCGATCGGATTACCTAATGCATCAACAACGCGGCCTAGAAGTCCTTTACCTACTGGTACTTCAAGAATACGTCCGGTACATTTACCTTTTTGGCCTTCAGCTAGAGAAGAATATTCACCAAGAACAACTGCGCCCACTGAATCTCTTTCAAGGTTAAGAGCCAGACCATACACGCCGCCTGGGAATTCAATCATTTCCCCAGCCATTACATCTTCAAGGCCATGTAAGCTCACAACACCGTCTTTTAAACTAACAATAGTACCTTCATTTCGTGCTTCAGATACTACACTAAAGTGTTCTATTTTCTTTCTGATTAATTCACTGATTTCAGAAGGATTTAATGCTACTTGTTCTGACATGGAAACTATCCTCTAAATTATGCAGCCAGTTCGGTGTTTAGCTTATTAAGCTTGCCACGAACTGAACCATCTATAACTAAATCGCCCGCTCGAATTATTGCTCCACCAAGCAAGGAAGGATCAATATTGATTTTTAACGAGACCTTACGCTGCAAGCGCTGACTTAAAGATTCGATTAATCGTTGTTGTTGTGCACTAGATAAATCAGAGAAACTGCTTACATCAACATTCAGAGTTTTTTCTTGCTCTGCGCGATGTGCTTCATAGAGTGCATAAATATCAGGTAGCAACATCAATCTTTTATTGGTAGCCAGTAAAGTAATTAAATTACTTAATGGCTTGTTTTCATTTGGTTTTGCACTAATTGCTGTGTGCAACAACTCCATATGCTGTTCTACAGTTGTTGCAGGATTAGCAATAAAGTATTCAGCTTCTGTCGTCAACACGGCTTGCGCGAGATTTCTCAAATGTGCTGACCACTCAGCTAATTTTTTTTCCCCTAAAGCATATTCAAAAATTGCTTTAGCATAGGGTCTGGCTATGGTGGTACTATCAGACATTTTAAATCTCTTCTATCAAGTTATCTAACAATGCAGTATTTGCCTTAGCATCTATTTCGCGCTTTAAAATTTTCTCAGCGCCTGTGATGGCTAAGTGTGCAACTTGTTTGCGCAACTCATCTTTTGCATGATTGATTTGTTGCTGTAATTGCTCTTGTGCCAATTTCACTTGCATTTGCGCTTCATGTTTTGCTGTTTCTTTTGCTTCTTCAATTATTTGCGCAGCACGCTTATTTGCTTTTTCAATAATATCAGCAGATTGAACTTTAGCTTGCTTTAGTTCATCTTTGACGCGATGTTGTGCTAATTCTAATTCTTTGCGACCACGTTCAGCAGCAGCTAACCCATCAGCAATCTTGTCTTGTCGCTCTTCCATTGCTTTTGCCAATGGAGGCCATACTAATTTCATAGTAAACAAAACAAAAGCTGCGAAAACGAGCATTTGTACAATTAGTGTTAAATTAATTTCCACCGTTTAATCTCCTGTAACAATTAGGGCGCTTTGCGCCCCGATTATGTGTTATCAAGAACCCAGGTTGCTTAGGAAAGGGTTTGCGAAAGTAAAGAACAATGCGATACCCACTCCAATCATGGTTACGGCGTCTAACAAACCAGCAACGATGAACATTTTTACTTGTAACATTGGAACCATTTCTGGTTGACGAGCTGAGCCCTCAAGGAATTTGCCACCAAGCAAACCAAATCCTATCGCTGTGCCCAATGCACCCAAACCAATTAACAAGGCAACCGCAACAACGGTCATACTTTGAACTTGTGCTATTAAACTAGCGGCTTGCATATTTATCCCCTTTACAATGGATGAAAATTAAATCGGTTAATGATCTTCGTGTGCTAAACTCAAGTAAACAATCGTTAGCACCATGAAAATAAATGCTTGCAATGTAATTACCAATATATGGAATATTGACCAAGCCAGCGCCAAAATAAATTGTGCTGTGCCCAAAGTCGCGGTACCCAGTGTTGATGATGTTGCAGCATTTAAGGTTAACAGGGCGATCAATATGAATATCAATTCGCCTGCATATAAGTTTCCAAATAACCGCAGTGCTAGTGAAATGGGTTTCGCAACGAGACCAACCACTTCAAGCAATAGGTTAAAAGGTATAAATCCGGGATGATTAAAAGGCTGTAAAGTGAGCTCTTTTATGAACTTTTTTGGTCCTTTTATCTTAATACTGTAAAAAATAATCAGAATGAATACAGAAATTGATAAACCAAAAGTTAAATTCAAATCGTTAGTTGGTACTACTTTCAAGTAATGAATACCACCCGTCTGAGCAATGGCAGGTAATATGTCTACGGGTAATATATCCATAAAATTCATTAGGAAAACCCATAAAAATATAGTAAGCGCAAGCGGACCAATTAAATTATTTTTGCCGTGGAAGCAGTCTTTTACCTGATTATCTGCAAACTGGAGCATGATTTCGGCAAAATTCTGTAACTTGCCGGGAATTCCAGTTGTCACTCGGCGTGCACCAAAATACATCAGCGCGCAAACGAATATTCCCAAAACGATTGAGAAAAACAGTGTATCGAGATTCAATGTCCAGAAACCACCCGAACCCAATTTCATATCACTAACGTTGTATGTGAGGTACGTTAAATGATGCTTGATGTAGTTTGTGCTAGATACCATTTCAGTCACTTTCAGGCCTATTCTGTTTATTTACAATAATCAACGGGGCGAACCAATGCGTCATCTGGATCATAATGTATGATACAAAAAACGCTAGCGGCGTAATTTTAAATAGTAAAAACACCGCGGTGAATAGGAATATGGATATAATTATCTTTAACGCTTCGCCTTTGTAGAAACTATTTACGATCTGCTTGGCTGAACGAGCACCTTGATACTTAAACAGTTTGCTTGCAAAATACGCGTTAGGAACAATACAAACTACACCACCAAGCAATGCTGAGCTTGCCGCATTAGTACCATATACTAGTGCGCATAAAGCTGCAAAGACCAATGTAACGCCTGATTGTACATACCATAGTCGCACAATACCACGTTTACTTAGCTGTTTGTTCACATATTCACCTAAGTTTCACCGCGCGAATTATAAAGCAATCAGTTTGAATAAGCAATGCCATATTTTATACACGCATGATTCTTTATCACCAGTGACCTATGTTTGGTGCGGATGCCCAGCGCTCTTGGATAGGTAAGGGCTCCCCTTTCTGCAGCAACTCGATAGAGATATTATCTGGCGAACGAATAAACGCCATACGTCCATCTCGAGGTGGCCTGTTAATGACTACCCCTGCATTTTTTAATCGTTGGCATATAGCATAGATATCCTCTACTCGATACGCTAAATGGCCAAAATTTCGTCCTTCTTGATACTCTTCTGGATCCCAATTGAATGTAAGCTCAAGCATAGGCGTATTTGCCTGCTGGGCGTGCTCTAAATCATTAGGTGCCGCTAGAAATATTAATGTATATCGGCCTTTCTCATAGTCTGTACGCTTGACCTCAACTAAACCCAGTTTATTGCAATAGAAGTCGAGTGACTCCTCCAAGTTGGAAATCCGCACCATCGTATGTAAATAATTCATGCTGTACTCCCTTAAACGTGTTTTTATATCCCGTCGAATGCCGCAAACAACAGATTTTAGCGTCTATAATTAGAATGTGGAACTTATTATCGCAAATCAGGTAATAAGTAGTGTTATTAACCTCGCAAAAGGAAAGAACATGCCTGATAAGATCCAACATACTGCAGCCGGTCTGCAACAAAAAATGCTCGCTCGTTATAGCGATGGGTTACCTCATAAACATAATAAACATCATCTAGAATATCGACAACACTGTAGATCTCACCCTTGTAATCAAAGTAATGGCTTAAATGAAGAAGAAGGATTAAATGGTTCTACGGGATTGTTACGGCAATTTAAATTGAGGAAAATGCGTAAACGACCTGACAAAGGACATTCACATTAATACATGCATCCTAAAAGAAGCGGTTGGATGTATGTTTCTTTTGCATCCACTGCTTTTTTAGGATTAAGCAACCGCATTATTTTGATAAGTATAATATTTAAGAATTTTTACCACTCGCGCAACATCACTGGTTTGTCTTGCCATATTAATTACTTTCTCGGCTTGCTCTTGATGTACATCTCCCATTAAATAAACAACCCGATCCGAAGTCACTACCTTAAATGCATTCGGATCAATAGAACCATCAGCGAAAATTTGGCTGCGAATCTTGGCGGTGATCCAACTGTCTTGCATCGAATTTGATCCCGCAGAACTTACCCTGACTTGATTAAACAAACGTCGATAACCTTTTACTGTAGCCAATCGTCGTTGTAACTCGGCTTGCATTTCAGCGGTAGGAACATGGCCCGCTAATAAGACATCTCCATTGAAAATAGCAATATCAATGACACAATTGTTATTTTTAAATGCATTATCAACGGTGATTGCATTATTCACTTTAAGGAATAAATTGTAATCATCCAACTTTTTATACACATCGTGTCTATCGTAAACCATAGTGGCGCCTGTCCATAAGCTGCCTATGCAGCCAGACAAACAGAATAGAACTAAGACTAGTAATACAGCAAAACATCCTTGTTTTAACATGTTATTTTAATGTATGTATTGAAAAATTTTAACCACTTTATTTACGCCATTAACTCGTCGTGCTGCATCTACGGCAAGCGCTGCTTGATGATCGTTAACGATACCCATGAGATACACGACTCGATTTTCAGTCACAACCCGGATAGAGCCCGACTCAAGACCTTTTTTAGCCAGCAATCTGGTGCGAACCTGGCTGGTAATCAAACTGTCATTCGAACGAGCAGTAAGCGGTATAGGATATCCAACCGATATTTCATTATATACGCGATGCACTCCGGGGGTTCCTCGTGCAATTTTTTCAGCCAAATCTCGTAAAGAGGGGGTAGGTGTTTGGCCAACAAGCAATACCACACGATTAAAACTGGTCACCAGAACTCGTGAATCACTAAACTGACGGTTTGTTACAATGGCTTTGTGTATGACATGAAATAGTCGTGCGTCGGCTTCCATAGTGATAACCCCACGCCGGTCATAAACCATTCCAGCCACTGCACCAGTTACTACTGCTGCAACACAACCTGTTAACAGGGTAGCCACTAAAAGAAAAGCGATCGATCTTAATTTAAATCTCATTTTTTTACCCCATGACTTGACCAAATAATGATTGGTCAATTAAATCACAAAAGCAATGTAAGATGAACAGATGCATTTCTCTAATTCGCGCTGAATTATCCGATGCAACGCGGAGTTCGATATCCTCTGGGCCTAAATGGTTTGCGAGAACACCTCCGTCCCGTCCACTCAAAGCAACTGCATCCATACCTCGTTCATTGGCAGCATGGAGGGCATGCAGCATACTGTCTGAGTTGCCTGACGTGGTTAATAAAAGCAAGACGTCATTTTCTTGCCCAAGCGCTTGAATTTGTCGGGCAAAAATTTGACTGTAATGATTGTCATTTGCAGAAGAACTTAAGCTGGTTGCGTCTGTACTTAAATTGATTACAGGCAGAGAAGGCCTTTCAACTTCAAATTGATTCAACATCGCACTGGCAAAATGCATGCAGTTGGCACTTGAGCCCCCGTTGCCACACAGCAAAATTTTTCCATCTGCAAGCAAACAATTCACTAAACGTTGACCAGCCCTGGCAATCAAATCAGATAAAGAATCAGCAAGAGCTATTTTGGTTTCTATGTTTATACCAAATAAATGCCTTACTCGTTCCTCCATTTGTACCATCATATTAAACCTCTACTTCATTAAAAAATTGTAACCTGTAGGAAGAACAACCAGAGGTGTCATCCCTAATCAGTTCTCACTAAGATGTAGGTTGGGCTTTGGGCTCAACCTACATCCAATTAAGCAGCTAACAGCAGCTGGCTTAATCAATAATCCACCCCAAATGCATCCTTTATCCAATTTATGGACGCTGATTTTCCATCAATGCTTATCACATCAAAACGAAGAGCAAATTGATCATATTTTTGATGTTCTAGCATATAGAGGGTAGCTGCCTTGATTATTTTTTGTCTTTTTGTATAAGTAACACTCGCAATGCCCCCACCAAACTGGGTGGAAATTCGCGAACGGACCTCTATAAAAACCAGCACGTCATTGTCACGCATAATTAAATCAATTTCGCCCAGCCGGCACCTGTAATTTTGCGTAATTAATTTAAGTCCTTGTGCTTTTAAATAGGCTAAAGCGTTCTCTTCAGCAATGCGTCCTTTCTCTTGCGTTATCAATTACACTGTCTCACCCAATGAATGCACTAGTCCTTGTTTGAATTGTCCCCACTCCAATACACGGGCAACGTGTTGTGATGGTTTGAGATATAAAATACCATCGCCATTATGCGATTGATCCGCGGGGAATAACATCAATTGGTTCAATTGGGTAGCCAAAGTATAACTGTCTATTCCTAAAGCATACAAACGATTATAACTATTAAATTGTTCTGGCCAATTGCGTGTACCTGCCTGGTGTGCGAAAACCCAGGGAATGTCACAGAAAATAATTCCATCAAGGTCTTTATCTTTCAACGGGTTAGCCTGACCACCATAGACACTGGCAGTAGCATAAACTGGAACATCTCCCGCAAAATAATAATTGAGCAACGGCATAATTTGCCGTGCTTTTGACGGATAGGCTAATAGAAATATCATATCAAAATCTTGTCTCCTGCTAATAACAGGTTGGATTTTTTGCCCGAGTAACTCCCTTATTTTTTTTTCACGTTGCTGACTGTTGCTGATTTGCAGAAAATCCTTCATTTTTTTATTCAAATCATCATTTGAACCATATGAAAAAGTATCAACAACACGACCACCACTCTTTTGCCATTGTTGTGTAAACGCTTTGGTCACCTCTTTACCCCAATCATTTCCAGGCGCAATAATCAATGCACGACTATACCCCTTGTTTTTTGCTCTGATCGCTACCTGGATTGCCTCATTTACAGGTGAAAGTCCAAATGAATAAGAATTTTCCTGGATGCTCGTATCCGCATCATTTAATAGCAAGGTAGGAACAGGATGTTCTAATGCAGCGATTACCGCGACTTGTGATTTTGTTAAGGGGCCTACAACATAATCAGCACCATCAGTGATCGCATTTTTGTATAAAGAAGCAACATCTCCTTTACTGGTATCATAGGTTTTCACCTGCATGGAGGTGTTGTTGTTATTCTTTTTATAGGCGGCCATAAATCCATCGCGTACTGCAGTTCCTGGCCCCTGTAATGCACCGCTTAAGGGGAGTAATAAAGCGACATGTTTCGGTGGGGTATGCATTTTACTGGCAATTGAATCCAACGGATTAGGTAAAATATGATTTGCCGGATGAGTACTAAAATGAGATTGCCACTGTTCTAAAGCAGTCATTAAAGACTTGGGATCATCACGATACTTACGCGAAATTAACGCAAGCTGCAGCCAACCTTGTAAAACAGCTTGATCCGATGCCTTAGGAGTCAAAGAATTTAATTCCGCCGGTGAAACATGAGTTAAAGTTAACCACAATGTACGACGATTAGTGGCTTGGCTCTCTTCATCAGTCAATAACGATTCAAGTTTTATACGTTCATTAATCGATTCCAACAGGTTGTTTGTGTCACGGTAAGCTTGAGCCAATAGCTCGTGAAATTGAATCTTTTGGTATGGGGCAAATGCGTCGCCTTCGCTAATACGGGTTAATTTACTTAATGCCATTTGCGGGCGATCCCGAATGAGATCAATTTGCGCCAATAAAAGATTTTTTTCATTCATAGCTGCCGGTGTTAAGTCAGAAGTCTGTGCTAAAATAGCAGCGCCTTGTCGCCATTGGCCTTCTGAAATCAAACGTCCTGCTGCACGGATTAATGATTGTTGCTTTTCACTGCCTTCTTGATTTTTGGCCTGTGTGAGGTAACTTGCCGTAGGTTTGGAATAAGGATTCGCTATTTTTTTGTTCTCCACTTTGGGAGTCGTTACTGGGGCCGGCGTTGCCATTTCTGGAGGATTAACTGCGGTGGTGCACTCACAAAGAAAAAAGGTTGATGTCAGTAAAAAAAATGTGCGAATTTTTATTGTTTTAATAAACATATTTTTAGACATTGAATAAGCAATAACGCAAGAGGATAAACTATGACTAACTCACTAGCAACAGGCAGAGGAACTCTCTATATCGTTGCAACTCCGATAGGAAACCGTGAGGACATTACGTTTAGAGCATTAGAGGTGCTTAAATCAGTTGATTTTATTTTAGCGGAGGACACGCGTCACTCCCTACAATTACTCAGCTCCTTAGGAATAAAAAAGAGTCTTGAGTCGCTGCATGCGCATAATGAAAATGACAAAAGCAAACACATTATTGAAGAACTTTTACTAGGAAAGTCTGTCGCCTTAATCAGCGATGCCGGTACTCCGTTAATTAGTGATCCAGGTTTTTTATTGGTTAAACTGGCAAGACAACATCACATTCAGGTTGTCCCGGTGCCTGGGGCTTGTGCATTAATTACCGCACTTTGTGCCGCAGGCATCCCTTGTGACTCTTTTCTTTTTTTAGGATTTCTCCCCGCGAAACAACAGGCGCGGAAAACTAAATTAGAATCTTTACGGACAGAACCCCATACTCTGATTTTTTATGAGTCAACCCATAGGATTCTTGAATGCATCGATGATTTGGGTGAGGTTTTTGGTGAACCATGCGAGATGGTACTTGCAAAAGAATTAACCAAAACTTTTGAACGCTTTATTTCAGGGACTATCAAGGAAGTTAAAAGCTGGCTTTTGGCCGAACCAGCGCATGTAAAAGGTGAATTTGTTTTGCTTATCCCTCCGCGCCCAGCTGTTTCTGAACCGGATAGTCAAGAAAAACTATTGGCAGTGTTGCTCAGCAAATTGCCGCTGAAACAAGCCGTGGCAATTGCGTGCAAGTTGAGTAATGGCAGTAAAAACGAATTGTATGAAAAAGCATTGGCGATAAAAAATAAATCAATGTAGATTGGAACCACATCATCCCTGGTCCACATGGGATGATGTGGGGGCTCTGGCGATAATCAGCCCCCTAGGTGAACTTAATTAAAAACACAACAGCTTGTATCCACCTCATCTCTCTCTACCTTATCCGCTTTAATTGTATCTTCGTCACTCGGACTATCCATAACAGGTCCATCCAAAGCTAATGGCGCTTTCTTGCTGTTATGCTGATCATAAGCATGATAAAGTTCATAACCTAGATAGAGCGCCGTTAAAACTATAGCTGCAGGCCAGCAAACAGCAAAAGTAGCAATTAAAAGGGTAGGCATTACGGTATTTTTGATCATCGTAAACATAAAATCATTGCGCGCCGCTTCGTATTCTTTAAGTGCTAATTGAAGTTCTGTTCCAGTTTTAGCCGCATCCAAACGTAAACTTTTCTCCTGGAGTTTCGAATAAGAATCAGAAGAAAGATACATAGCTACGGCAAGAGTACAAACAAAAAAGCAAGCAACAGCGATTCCTGGTCCTGTAAATATGAGCGAGGCGGAAAATCCTAGCATCAATAAAGCAGCTGCAGCCGCATTAAAATAAAAAGTTCCTTGTTTGGTTTGCCAGTTAATTTCCAATTCTAAAAGTTCAAGTTCAAGTATTGCTTTATGCCGCTCTAAATCCATCCCTCGGTACCATTCTGGATGCGCTGAGTACTCACGCCATTGCCTCTCGAGCTCACTCTTCTTGAGTAAATACTCCTGTTTGGCCAAATGGCATTTGTACAAAGTCATGCACACGTCAAAGCCTAAAAAGACCGCAGTAATTATCCCGGCAGTAGGATCTGGGATGTTGGTAATATGGTTAAAATTAGTAATGAAGTTTACTGTGGCCCATACCAAGTCATTCGCAAAGTTACAATGACGTTTGTAAAATTCAAACTTAAAACGCTCAAGAGCTGTAGTTTTATCCTTTTTTTCTCCATCCGTTGGAAACCAAGTGTGTTGAACTAAATAACCAAAATCGATTGCAAAGCGGATTAAAAACAAACCCACGCTCAAATAATTCAATACGCCATTAGGTGCTTTAATAAAGTCAATTATTTTATCAGCATCAGTATGCGTCCCCAGAATTGCGTCCAGCTTTTCAAGAATTTGCAACTCTTTTGCGAGAGTAAACCCCTGTGTAAGGGTTAAACGGCAAAAAACCCAATACACACGGCATAGATTTAAATAAGCAACATAATCACGGATTTGTGATAAATGTGCTGGTGTCTTCCGCAAATTTTCGAAACTTTCACTAAAGCTCTTTCTCAAAGATTCGAGAAACTCCTTTTCCTTTTTAGCGTCTTCCGTCGTCCTTTTTAAGAGACGGTCTAAAATGTTCTTTTTAGTCTCTTTATATTTTTCGACTTTGCTATGTTGTGAATAGGCTTGATGAAAAGCTTCTAAAAGGGTGCAGCAATAGTAACAATACTTCCAAAATTCGATGTTCTTTAAGTCATCATCATTGCGTTGCTTTTGCAGTACATTGAATAGTAGGTTGAATTCTGTTTCAAGAGTTTTTTGATTGTCTAATATAAAGGAATAACTGGTCTCAGCAGCCCGGCCTTCAATATCCTTAAGACTGTTTATTTCATTCCTATGAAGTTGCGTGAAAAACTGGATCTTATCGTTAGTAAACGCCTCATTTTGTTTTGAAAAAGCCATCGCAACCTCACAAAAAATATACAGGGAGTTTTATTTCTAAGATACGGTACCACCGGATTTTTCATTTGACAAGAATTTTTTGTTTGTTTTTTCATCACAATGTTTCAAAACGGTAAAAATGTTTCAAAAAAGTAAAGAAATGATAAGTAGTAATTCATAGAGACTGCTTTTTTGATGAGAAACTAATCTTTTACATTTCAAAATAGGTACTGATGACCACCATGAGCAACAATTAAGCTCGAACTCTTAGATAGGTGTTACTTCAAATTATTTAATACTGATAAGGAAAGTGCCTTCGCTACTTAAGGACCCTATGGATTATAATTTGTGGCCAATAAAATTAAATAAAATCATTTTTGCTAACTCATCAATATCTCATGCCTATAGATGGGACAAGTCCTTACATTTAAGTATTTTAATTTTAATTTGGCTAGTTTCTCATATTTAGATATTCTAGAGATATCCCCATGAAGA
>NZ_JAPHOQ010000007.1 GCF_026191355.1 Legionella sheltonii | reverse complement strand
ATTAGGTGCTAACTACACTTATGCAATGGCTCAAGGTGATTTAACTCTGGATGCTGGTTACATGTGGTTTAACTACTTCCATGCATTGAATGCAACCGTATTGCCAGTTACTGCAACTGATTTCGGTGCTGCTGGTCCTTACTTCGGTCTGAAGTATGTTGGAAATGTTTAATTTCTTAATTGATTAAGATCTTATAAAAGCCCGTCATTAATGATGGGCTTTTTTTTTCTAATGGAGTATTCATGTTTAAGAAAGCAACTATATCTGTATTAGGATTGGTAGCAAGCGTAGCTACTGCAGGTAGCATGGGTCCAGCATGCACCCCAAGTAATGTTACCGTTCCATGTATAACAAATCTCTGGGACTTTGGTGCACAAGCGCTTTATTTAAGATCAATTTATGGTCCTGCCAAATCCGTAGAATTTGGTGCATTGCCACAAAATAAAGAAATTAAAAATGATTGGAATTGGGGCTATCGTTTAGAAGGGTCTTATCATTTTAACACTGGAAATGATATAACAATTAACTGGATGCATTTTAGTACATCCATTGATCCAACAGATTTTTTAGGTGTTCTTACGATCCCTACAATAGGCATACCGGCAATTCCGGCTCCTTTTGAATTAATTAGTCGTAATAGAATAGACCAAGTTAACGTGGTTATGGGGCAGTATACCGATCTTAGCATCAGAGATAAGATGCGGTTCTATGCGGGTTTACAATATGCGAATATTGAATCGACATCTAAAAACTACTACATAACCGAGGAAATTCCATTTATCGGAAGCAATCCATTTTCCAAATTCGACAATACTGATTATAAAGGTATCGGACCAGTTCTCGGAATTGATTACTCCTATTACATTACGAATTCACTTAGCCTAACCGCAAACGGAGCAGGCTCCATCCTTATTGGAACCAATAAGTATCATGCTGGTTTTATCGTATCACCGACTGAGGCTATTGTAGAACAAGTATTTTTCCGCAAAAAAGGTGTAGTTCCAAGCCTTGAAGCAAAACTTGGGGTTAATTATGCACATACTACACCAATAGGTATGGCAAATATTCAAGCAGGCTATCAAGTAGTCAATTACTTTAACGTGCTACAAGAGCAATTATTCCCCAATTTAGTTGGTCCTGTTCGTCCAGTTGATTATGGAGTTTTTGGTCCCTATTTTGGTCTGAAATTAATTGGTAATGCCTAAAATAGCGTCAATTCTCTAATTTATCACAGTCATTCAATTGAAACCCATACATACGCTATGGGTTTTTTTTACACAAATCATTGAGTTGCAAAATTTAAGCAAATTTGTGAAAAATAAGCTAGCCACTCCTTGTTTACCAAGATATAATTTTCTGCCCTCCCGATGTGGAAGTAAAAATAATGAACAGGAGTACCGCATGCAGTATAAAAAAATCATATTGGCTCTAGTCTGTTTGTCATCGCCACTCTATGCGGAACATGATCAACAGTTGCAGCGTCAAATTGCTCGTTTGCAAAAGCAAGCACAACAACTTCAAACTCAATTAAATGCCTTACAAAAGGAACTTGTTTCAAATAAAGTGACCCGTTCATCTAATACGAATAAAAAGGCAAAGAAACAAGAACCAGCCTCTCCTAAAAAGCATGGAAAAAAACATGGGCATCATAATGCTCATCAAGATAAAATGATTAAATATCATTCATCAACCTTATCCGTACACACTCCTGTAGAGCATCCAGAATCAATAGGATTTTACCCAACGGCCTTAGTTGCGGACAATCGTGTTGTCACCTACATTGCAGGAACGCCCGTAGTCGCGTCACCCTATTTAGGGGATAGACCTGCGTTTGATGGCTCTGACTATATTGTAAATATTTCAAGTATCAACCGCGACATTCGTTTGATGCAACAACGTCGAAGATTATATAGAGCATATCAAAATATGGGATATCCAATCCCTGAAAGACCAATCATTGCGCTCAGTGGTAAAGCCGAACCTGTAGGCATGATCAACAGTAATTATGTTGGAGGTACTAATGTTGATTTAACTCTAGGGTCAAGTGAGTTAGATGTTGCGGCTGCATTAAACCAAAATGTTGAGGCTTATATTGCGATAGCCTATGATGCCAGTCCACCTGAGGTTGGCCCAAGAATTAATAATTCAGCATTTAACTTAAATATGGGCTTTGTGAATATTGGTAATCTGGATAAAACTCCATTTTACTTTACAGCAGGGCAATTGTATGTTCCCTTTGGGCGTTATTCCAGCTCCATGATTAGCTCGCCATTAACTTTGGACATGGCACGCACGAAAACAAGGCCATTTATTCTCGGTTATAAATCCCAAGAAGATACAGGACCATTTGTCGCGACTTACATCTATCGAAGTGACACCACGCTAGGAAGAGCTGGTGTAGGCGGGGTGAATGCGGGATATACCTATGCATTTAACGAAATTCATGGTGAGGTGGGCGCAAGCTACATCAGTTCGATTAATGATGCGGCAGGAATGCAAAGTACTGCTCCCAACCCAGGAACTTTCGGTGGTTTTGGTTCCTTGCTTAATGGAAATGAAGCAGTCCGTAAAACCCAAGCAGTTGATGTGTACGGTAACTTAGGATTTGACCGCTTTAACTTTGCTGCTGAATGGGTAGGCGCAGTCGAGGCATTTAGGGCCCAAGATTTAAGCTTTAATGGTCGAGGTGCGCAGCCTCAGGCATTGCAAACTGAAGTTGATGTGACATTCAGAGCATTCAGTAGACCTTCATCCATAGGGGTTGGTTATCAATGGACTAAAGACGCACTGGCTTTAAATCTTCCAGAACAACGTTTTATCGGCGTATTTAATATTTCTATTTGGAAAGATACTGTAGAAAGCATCGAATACCGACATGAAATAGATTACGGGAAAAATCAATTTGCTAATGGTGCAGCACCTCCAGGACTTGTAAATGCACCTACAGTGGGAACAGGTGGCACGGCGGATACCGTTTCGGCTCAAATTGGAGTTTATTTCTAAAAAATCTATCCCCCAGAAATGGATTAGCCGTATTGTAGGTTAGGCCTTGGCCCAACAAAAAATTCCTAGTGAATTTGGACTAAGGATTTGGGACCAAAGCCCAACCTGGTTATACAGGCTACGATATCTCATCACAAGAAAAGAATCTTAGAGCAATCAGGTTGCCCGCAAGGTACGCCGCAATAAAGAATACAAACTGTGCTATCTTTTATCATATGCGGGGTATTTCATAAAGGAAAGGAGCATGTGTAAATCGTACAGCATGCCAAGGTCCAAACTCACACCTTCGGGTATCATGACATTCATATTCCAGCTCGGTTTGTTAGCTATTTTAATCATCTATTCCTCTGCTTACGCATCAAAAGTGATTGAACTCAATATCAAAGGACCAATTGGTCCAGCTACCGTAGACTATGTGGTACGTAATATTGATAAAGCACAACAAGCAGATTTAATCCTGATCACTCTTGATACTCCCGGAGGGCTTGATGAAGCCATGCGTTCCATAATTCAAAAATTTTTATCATCGAATATTCCTATCGTAACTTATGTTAGCCCACATGGTGCGCGTGCAGCCAGTGCCGGAACCTATTTGCTTTATGCCAGCACTTTGGCAGCTATGGCACCAGGAACTCAATTGGGAGCGGCAAGTCCCGTCAATTTAGACGCTACAGGTTTTGGCAGTGAGACCTCCAATAAGCAAACAACCATGGAGAAAAAAATTACTAATGATGCTGAGGCAACACTACGCTCATTGGCCCAGCTCAGAGGACGAAATCCTGATTTTGCACAAAAGGCTGTCAAGAATGCAGAGACCTTAACCGCTACAGAAGCTTTAAAAGCAGGAGTCATTAACTACATTGCAACGGATGAAAAAGACTTACTGACGCAGTTAAATGGTGTATCAGTAATGCAAAACAATCAAAACATCAAACTCAATACCAGCAATCCACACATTCAGCGAATTGAGCCTGATTGGCGTACCCGATTTTTATCAATAATTACTGATCCAACTGTGGCATATCTGCTGTTGTTACTAGGAATATATGGTATTTTTTTTGAATTGGTCAATCCAGGACATCTATTTCCCGGAGTAATTGGTGTTATATCAATGTGTATTGCACTTTATGCATTCCAATTATTACCGATTAATTATGCGGGTTTTTTCCTTATTGTGTTGGGAATAGGGTTTATCATCGCGGAAGCATTTATACCCGCTTATGGATCTTTAGGTGGCGGGGGCACAATTGCATTTATTATTGGTTCTATCATGTTACTAGATACAAATAATGCGTTGTACCACATCGCATGGTCAGCAATAGCGGCTATGGTGTTAGTGAATATCCTCCTTTTTGTAATCTTGCTCGGTATGGCGATAAAAGCAAGACGGCAAAGTGTAAAACATGGTGTAGGTGTATTGATAGGAGCTAAAGGACGCACACTTGGCGACATTAATCTGGAAGGACAAGCAATGATTCATGGAGAAATTTGGAGCGTTCGTTCAAAAAAATTTATTGCCGTAAACAAACCAATAACAGTCATTGCAACTTCGGGTCTAGTATTGGAAATCGAAGAAGATGCAGCGAATCAAGGAGGGTAAAAATGGGACCTTTTTTAACGGTAGTCGTAGTGCTGATCCTGCTGCTTTTGATATCAGCAGTTAAAGTATTTAGAGAATATGAACGGGGTGTCGTGTTTATGTTAGGTCGTTTTTGGCGAGTTAAAGGACCTGGTTTAGTACTGATTATTCCAGTAATTCAACAAGTGGTACGAGTCGACTTACGTACCATCGTTATGGATGTTCCCAGCCAAGACGTAATTTCCAAAGATAACGTTTCTGTGAGGGTCAACGCCGTCTTATACTTTCGTGTCGTGGCACCAGAAAATGCAATTATCCAGGTAGAAAATTATTATGAAGCAACCAGCCAATTGGCACAAACGACACTACGTTCTGTGCTGGGTCAACATGAACTGGATGAAATGCTTTCCGAGCGCGAACAGTTAAATAGTGACGTACAAAAAATATTGGATGCACAGACAGACAACTGGGGCATCAAGGTGTCCAATGTCGAAATTAAGCGCGTTGATTTGGATGAAAGTATGATTCGTGCAATTGCCAGACAGGCGGAAGCTGAACGTGAACGACGAGCTAAAGTGATTCATGCCGAAGGAGAGTTGCAAGCCTCAGCAAAATTATTGGAAGCGTCACAAGTATTGGCAAAGCAGCCGCAAGCGATGCAGTTACGTTATTTGCAGACCTTGGCCGCTATAGCCAGCAATAACAACTCAACAATTGTGTTCCCAATGCCGATGGAGCTGGGTGATATTTTATCCAATATGGCATCAAGGAAACCATAACTTAAATTAGGACTAGAGCCTGGGTGATGGCAAAGTCAAACCCGAGTTTTGCGACCCCTCACCCGGCAACAAGGTGACATGCCTTGATAGCAGTATTTTTTTGGGGAGATTAATAAACTCTTCGCGGTTTTAGTTTAAAGGAAATTAGAGTAAGAATACTGATTGTTGGGAGCAGAATTATGTATGAAAGTATTTCAATTATTTTAAATAAATACTTCTTTTTCCCTTCTGCTAAGGCATAACGCCGACTAAACTTTTCAAATAATGGCCAATCGCAAATTCTAAAACCATTCGGTGATTTATATCCCATAAAAAAGTAACCCGTAAAATATCCATAAAATTGAAAAAATTTTCGAGGGTAAAAAATATAGGTGGCCGCAGCTGAGGCTTCAAGATAGGTCGTATAATGCCAACAATTTTTAGGCAAAAATAGCATATCTGTAAGCGCGCCAGCAACTACATAATTTAATAATTATCTCCGTTTCGTCATACTCTGCAACATCAATTTAGAGAGGAGAGTACGATGAATATATCCCCACAAATTATATCCCCCCAAGAAACAGATGGCACGAAAGAACAGAGATGGATGGAGCATGTAACGCATCAAAAAGAAAGTGGTTTGTCGCGAGTAACGTACTGTCGAAAGCATCAATTAAACTACCATCAATTTGGCTATTGGGAGCGAAAGTATCGGGAAGAAATAGCTTCATCCAAATTAGTACCGATTCAATTAAATAAGCTGACACAAAGAGCTCCAGAGACAGTATGCACCTTGGTATTGAACAATGGGCATGAGCTAAAAATTCACGACCAGACTTTATTGCCAATGTTGTTGTCCTTGTGGGGTTAGCCATGTTTTTATCATTTAATGCAAGCATATGGCTCTATCCAAAGCCTATTGATTTTAGGCGACAAATTGATGGACTGGTGATGTTGATTTCCGACCATCTTCAGTTGAACCCCACATCAGGGCAAATTTTTCTTTTCAGAAACCGCCAAGCCAATAAAATAAAAATGCTGTGGTGGGAGCGAAATGGGTTTTGGCTCTGTTATAAGCGATTGGAGCAAGGAAAACTAAAATTTCCCAAACACGATGACGCGGTCATGAGCCTTACCAATGACCAATTAAGCTGGCTGCTCTCAGGATTGGATTTTGCAAAACACACATTGTTGCCGGAAGTATTGGCTACGAATTTCTATTAGAAATAATTTACAAAAAACGATTAATTTGTTTTTAAAATCAACGTAATGTGATATAATTGACTCAGCAAACAGGTGCCATTTCAACATGATGTACGAAGAAAAAATAGAGCAATTAAGTAACGAAATACTCGCATTAAAAGCAGAGCTTGCTCTATCTCAAGCACGCAATGAACACTACGCGGAAGCCTATGATTCTTTAAAAGCACAAATCATGGAGCTACGCCGTCACCGTTTTGGCAAGCGCTCTGAGCGTTATATTGACCCTGAAAATCCTCAGCTGTCTTTGTTTGAAAATAATCAGAGCATTTTTTCTCAGGCTGAAGCAAGCGGTGAGCAGACCGAAGAAATGACACCAGTGGCTGCCCATACAAGAAAGAAGAATAAAAAAGCGCAGAAAGAACTACCCCGTCGCATTGAAATTATTCCGGTATCTGATGAAGACAAGCAATGTGCCTGTGGTGCATGCAAAACAGTGATTCGTTATGAAACCAAAGAGCTACTGCATTACCAACCTTGCGTCATCGAAATTGTGGAGCAACGACGTGAAGTAGTTGCTTGCACTAAAGGATGCGAGAATCAAATCGTAACCGCAGCAGCGCCCAAACAAATTCTCCCCAAAATTAAAGCAACAGAAGAGTTTTTATCATTCCTGGTGGTCAGCAAGCTGGATGACAGGCAACCACTGTACCATCTGGAGCGACAACTCAGCGAACGACATGGTATTGATTGCTCACGCCAAACCATGGCGCGCTGGCTCATTGAGTTAATGACACCACTGCGTCCCATTTATAATCTGTTGAAAGACAGTGTGATTGAGTATGATGTGGCCAGTTGTGATGCAACGACCTTGCAGGTCTTGCATGAGCCTGGAAGAAAAGCAGAAACCAAATCCTATGTGTATTGCATTCGGGGTGGACCACCGGATAAATCCGTTATTCTTTATGACTACAACGATGTGGAGCACAAACAATTTATTTACGATTGGTTTGTCGGATTCAATGGCTATTTACATGTCGATGGTGACAATTTTTTTGAACTTGTGGGTAGCAGCAATGCGCACATTGTCAATTGCAACGCGCATGCGCGCAGAAAATTTGAACCTATTGCCCAATCTAATAAAGGCAAAGGCATTGCCAAAGAAGCCATGCGCTTTTTTAAAGAGCTTTATAAAATAGAGCGTGAGGCTAAAAATAATCAACTGAATCCAGACCAACGTCACCAGTTGCGTCAGGAAAAATCCAAACCACTCATGGAAGCCTTTAATACATGGGTTGATAAGGTCTATCCTACAACTTTGCCCCAATCACCGCTTGGGAAAGCACTCAATTACTGTGTTAAATATAGAGATGGACTGATGCGCTTTTTAGATGATGGGCGTCTGGAAATCGATAACAATCTTACTGAACAAGAAATCAAACCCTTGGTCATTGCTCGAAAGAACTTCTTGTTTTGCGCCTCTGTTGAAGGTGCTGAGGCCTTGTGTTTACACTTCAGTATCATCAGAACGGCTAAATTACACAATCTCGACCCTTATCATTACTATGTCATGTTGTTAAAGAACGCTCCTCTTTGCAACAGTGTTGATGATTATGAAAAACTGTTGCCTTGGAATATTGGCTTAGATTATACCCCTAAGTTGTAAATTGTAAGCCTGTGGTTCTTGGAGCGCTTACGCATATCTCCTCGTTCAAGCGTGATGTCATACCCTTCTGCCTGGTTTAATCGTGGAAATTGTTTCGATAATAAATCCCATGGCTGGCCGAATTCCACCAAACTGTCACCAACGAAAGGAAGCTTATAAATAAAGTGGCTTTGATCTTGAGTGAATAATAACAATTGTTTTTTGCCACTTAAGCATAAATGAAGATTACAACAATGCTCTCTATCAAAGTGGATTTCTGTATGTGCCCCTCTACCGCCAAAAAAATAAATAACTTTCAGTTTCTTATTAAAGTATCTAGGCCGAAGTGGAATTTTTTGCCAAAGAGGTACATGTCGTTCTATTGCTTTAGAATGTAGCGGAAAAGTCTGGCCAAAAATTCGATACGGCATATTCTTTTTAATTTGTGACATGACCGTAGTATAATCGCCGCTAATATAGGATTTCCAAGTATCGTTTTCATAAATATCATAGGTTATTATTCCTTCAAGAAGGTTTTCAAAATAATCTATAGAAAACTTGTCGGTAAAATTTTTTATTTTTATTAAAATAGGTTCTTTTGATCGATAAATAAGATGCTTAATGTATTCTTCTTGGCCATATTCGTACTCAACTTCTTGTATTTTTTTTATTTTCATCTTTTAACCTTTTGAATAAGATAATAAAAATAATACTTTTTCCCCCAGAATTTTTCTTTGCGGGCGTATTTTGCAACGTAATTAAGTGCGGGATTTTTAAATCTAATTTTCCACCATGGAAGAAATATTAATCCACAGACCGCTGCAATAGTTGGAAGTTCGGAGATAAATTTACTTACATCATCCCCAACAATAGACAAGGCTTGCCTATAAAATGCTTCTTCATTAACAATTAAACGTTGATAAAGAGAGGCTTGTACTTGCTTGGTAATATTAGTTTTTTGAATTATTTTTAATTTGCCGCTGTTTTTAATAAATCGTTCTAATTTGTTTGATTGATCTTTATTTTTGAAATAATGATCTGCATAACAAAAAAATCCCCCTAAAGACAAGACGCGTTCAACTTCAGAAAAAAATTCGTCAATTCGAGGATAAAGATGGTAAGCGCTCCAAGAACCACAGGCTTACAATTTACAACTTAGGGGTATAATCTAAGCCAATATTCCAAGGCAACAGTTTTTCATAATCATCAACACTGTTGCAAAGAGGAGCGTTCTTTAACAACATGACATAGTAATGATAAGGGTCGAGATTGTGTAATTTAGCCGTTCTGATGATACTGAAGTGTAAACACAAGGCCTCAGCACCTTCAACAGAGGCGCAAAACAAGAAGTTCTTTCGAGCAATGACCAAGGGTTTGATTTCTTGTTCAGTAAGATTGTTATCGATTTCCAGACGCCCATCATCTAAAAAGCGCATCAGTCCATCTCTATATTTAACACAGTAATTGAGTGCTTTCCCAAGCGGTGATTGGGGCAAAGTTGTAGGATAGACCTTATCAACCCATGTATTAAAGGCTTCCATGAGTGGTTTGGATTTTTCCTGACGCAACTGGTGACGTTGGTCTGGATTCAGTTGATTATTTTTAGCCTCACGCTCTATTTTATAAAGCTCTTTAAAAAAGCGCATGGCTTCTTTGGCAATGCCTTTGCCTTTATTAGATTGGGCAATAGGTTCAAATTTTCTGCGCGCATGCGCGTTGCAATTGACAATGTGCGCATTGCTGCTACCCACAAGTTCAAAAAAATTGTCACCATCGACATGTAAATAGCCATTGAATCCGACAAACCAATCGTAAATAAATTGTTTGTGCTCCACATCGTTGTAGTCATAAAGAATAACGGATTTATCCGGTGGTCCACCCCGAATGCAATACACATAGGATTTGGTTTCTGCTTTTCTTCCAGGCTCATGCAAGACCTGCAAGGTCGTTGCATCACAACTGGCCACATCATACTCAATCACACTGTCTTTCAACAGATTATAAATGGGACGCAGTGGTGTCATTAACTCAATGAGCCAGCGCGCCATGGTTTGGCGTGAGCAATCAATACCATGTCGTTCGCTGAGTTGTCGCTCCAGATGGTACAGTGGTTGCCTGTCATCCAGCTTGCTGACCACCAGGAATGATAAAAACTCTTCTGTTGCTTTAATTTTGGGGAGAATTTGTTTGGGCGCTGCTGCGGTTACGATTTGATTCTCGCATCCTTTAGTGCAAGCAACTACTTCACGTCGTTGCTCCACAATTTCGATGACGCAAGGTTGGTAATGCAGTAGCTCTTTGGTTTCATAACGAATCACTGTTTTGCATGCACCACAGGCACATTGCTTGTCTTCATCAGATACCGGAATAATTTCAATGCGACGGGGTAGTTCTTTCTGCGCTTTTTTATTCTTCTTTCTTGTATGGGCAGCCACTGGTGTCATTTCTTCGGTCTGCTCACCGCTTGCTTCAGCCTGAGAAAAAATGCTCTGATTATTTTCAAACAAAGACAGCTGAGGATTTTCAGGGTCAATATAACGCTCAGAGCGCTTGCCAAAACGGTGACGGCGTAGCTCCATGATTTGTGCTTTTAAAGAATCATAGGCTTCCGCGTAGTGTTCATTGCGTGCTTGAGATAGAGCAAGCTCTGCTTTTAATGCGAGTATTTCGTTACTTAATTGCTCTATTTTTTCTTCGTACATCATGTTGAAATGGCACCTGTTTGCTGAGTCAATTATATCACATTACGTTGATTTTAAAAACAAATTAATCGTTTTTTGTAAATTATTTCTAATAGAAATTCGTAGCCAATACTTCCGGCAACAATGTGTGTTTTGCAAAATCCAATCCTGAGAGCAGCCAGCTTAATTGGTCATTGGTAAGGCTCATGACCGCGTCATCGTGTTTGGGAAATTTTAGTTTTCCTTGCTCCAATCGCTTATAACAGAGCCAAAACCCATTTCGCTCCCACCACAGCATTTTTATTTTATTGGCTTGGCGGTTTCTGAAAAGAAAAATTTGCCCTGATGTGGGGTTCAACTGAAGATGGTCGGAAATCAACATCACCAGTCCATCAATTTGTCGCCTAAAATCAATAGGCTTTGGATAGAGCCATATGCTTGCATTAAATGATAAAAACATGGCTAACCCCACAAGGACAACAACATTGGCAATAAAGTCTGGTCGTGAATTTTTAGCTCATGCCCATTGTTCAATACCAAGGTGCATACTGTCTCTGGAGCTCTTTGTGTCAGCTTATTTAATTGAATCGGTACTAATTTGGATGAAGCTATTTCTTCCCGATACTTTCGCTCCCAATAGCCAAATTGATGGTAGTTTAATTGATGCTTTCGACAGTACGTTACTCGCGACAAACCACTTTCTTTTTGATGCGTTACATGCTCCATCCATCTCTGTTCTTTCGTGCCATCTGTTTCTTGGGGGGATATAATTTGTGGGGATATATTCATCGTACTCTCCTCTCTAAATTGATGTTGCAGAGTATGACGAAACGGAGATAATTATTAAATTATGTAGTTGCTGGCGCGCTTACAAATGTCGATTGGAATTGATTACTAAGCGGTTAACCAAATCGATACCTAATGCATAATCAGTTTTTAATAGTTGAGAACTTGCTTTAAGACCAAGACCATTACCACTCCCTATTTCAAGTAATCTCCTATTAAAAAATTGAGTTTTTATTAATGGTCTAATCAGGGTGTAAAGAAGCAATTGTGAATAAATATCTTGTACCTCAGATATTTTAGAAAAATCAAAATTTAATTCTTTATATTCTTCATGGATTTTTGTATCCCATAAACCTAAGTTCAAAAATACTTTATTATGATGTAATTGACCAAAAGTGTTATAACTGTCTTGAATCAGTTTTTTCATTAATTTGATTTCCGAGAGATCTAGGTAATGATGTCTCATTACAAAGCCAATTTGCCTGGCCGCATGGCTATAACTTGGGGTTTCTTCATCCATTTATATCAAGTAGTTATGTCAGTCATACAATAAGTATAAACGATTTTATTCAAGAGAAAGGATTCCATAGAAAGTCGTGAATCTTTTGGCGCAATATAAATACAATCTTTCGTTTATCCTGCTTTTATGATAGAACACTCCTTTTGAAGAATTTATGAGGTTTTTACTGTGTCGATCAAATCAGATAGATGGATAGAAAAAATGGCGCTGGAGCATGGAATGATCTCTCCATTTCAACCCGGACAAGTGCGTGAAAATAATAATGGAAGAATTATTTCCTACGGTGTGTCCAGCTATGGATACGACGTTCGTTGCGCTAATGAATTTAAAATTTTTACTAATATTAATTCTGCTATCGTGGATCCTAAAGCGTTTGATGAAAACAGCTTTGTCGATGTGCAATCGGATGTATGCATCATTCCGCCTAACTCGTTTGCCTTGGCGAGAACGGTAGAGTATTTTCGAATTCCACGTAATGTTTTAACCATTTGCCTAGGCAAATCGACGTATGCACGTTGTGGAATTATTGTTAACGTGACTCCTTTAGAGCCGGAATGGGAGGGGCATGTCACTTTGGAATTTTCAAATACTACTACATTGCCTGCCAAGATTTATGCCCATGAAGGCGTAGCACAAATGTTATTTTTAGAGGCCACAGAAGTGTGTGCTGTTTCATATCGCGATCGTGGCGGCAAATACCAAGGGCAAACGGGTGTTACTTTACCGCGGACTTAAGGATACGTTATTCTGAGGATATGGGGATCTTCAGCATGGAACATGAGTAGGATGATAAGATGCTCAAAAAGGAGATCCATCATCCTAAACGCCTCAGGATAATGATGTCTTGCGTCGCCCCGTACAATGGTCTGCGTCCTTCGCTGTGGTCTCAATTGGAGGCCATAGCGAGCAAGAAACAAATTCACCTATTCTTCATCAGGTAATTTATATTTATCTCGTGATGCATCAACGCGTTCACGTAATTCTTTTCCTGGTTTAAAGTGCGGACTGTATTTCGCTTTAGTCACAACTTTTTCACCCGTTTTGGGATTATGAGCATTTCGAGGAGGTCTATAATGGAGAGAAAAGCTGCCAAATCCCCGAATTTCTATTCTTTGATTTTTAATAAGTGCTTCACTCATTAATTCCAATATCTTATTTATACCATCAGCAACTTGCTTTTCAGTAAGATGCGTCATTCGAGCAGCGATTTGTTCAATGAGTTCCGATTTGATCATACCCACCTCGTGTTGTCGCGTGTTTCAAAGTCTGCTACCAATAAAGATTAGGCGCTGACAATTGTCCCTTGTTTTATTAGTATAGACCGGGAAAAAAATTATTCAATGTTTTCAAGACAGTTAGTCGCGGTAGTTTTTCTAGAGTGGATGTAGGCAAAAACAACTCCCCAACTCATTTCAACTTTAGTACGTTTTATCAAAGTAAAATGGGTGGAGGATAATGCTCTGCTGGTGGTAATGATCGTTTTAAGATGCGATAAATGATCAAGCTTAGCGCAGAGCTTTTCCCATAGAGGTCCAAAAAAAGCAGTGGAATTTATAAAAACAAGCGTTGCCTCGTTTAAATTCACTTCAAGAAAATCACCTAAAATGAATTTAATTTTTTTTGCCTGCATTGCATAATTTGCTATGTGTGCTAATTTTTCGGCTTGTTTGCATGCTGCAGAATAGAGTTCGGGAAACAATTCAATTCCTACACTTTTGCATACAGGAAAGACCATGCTACAAGCCAGGACGGCTTTACCTGTTCCGGAACCTAGATCATAGAATACGGTAGTTTCATCGGGGTTAGTTAAGGATAAAAGAGCGATGAATGATGAAAATTCGATTTCTCCATAAGCATATTCCATTGCATCGTTTGCTTGACGTGCATTCTGTGACAGTATAAACCCATTGACATTTGTGTAGAGTTGGTGGAACACTTGAGCGTGTTTTTGTAAATTTAATGATTTTTGCCAGCGAATTACATGGAATTGCCCTCTTCGGAGCCGCACATGAATGAGCAGGGTAAAAAGTATAAGAAGTAAGCAAAAAAAATAGGGTATCCAGTGGTTCAAAATAATCCTTTAATTATGTGCCATTCCAAATTAGGAATTTTTAATACACCTGGTTTATTTCGTTTTATAATGCATTTCCTATGAAAGTAAGCCGCTTTGATAGAAAAAGATTATAAAGGATGTACGGAACTTTCCTTAATGTAGTTTGCCGAAATTTCATATAAACGCAAAGTATAAAAGACATTGATCACTGTCTTATTATTGTGTAATCGAGTAAAATTACAGCATCTAGTATAGAATTATAATGTTAAGTCTAATTTTATTACTATAATTTTATTTTAGAAAAGTGAGCACCATTGTAAATTTATGCTCATGAGGTTTGTAAGTTAATATTTCCTTAATTTTGATTCATTAGAATGAAATTATATTGAGGGGTGGGAGAGTATTATGGCGGGTTTTTTTAGTACCAGAGCTTATGTGCATCATGAGCCAAAGCCACGTGCAGAATACAATTTTATCAACGTGGGTACAGAACAATTTCATGCTGTTGCGGTGGCGATGATCGATTCGTTACAAAGTACTTCCCAACGGGGTAATGATGCTACCTTGAAAAAAATTTTGGAGCGTTTTTATCTACACTTTCCCAAATACATTAGCAACCAACCTTATTTAACACTCCCGGAACGGATGGGGATGTTACTCAATAGTTCTCGTAAGTCAGAATTAGTCGAATGTATGGCTTATGTTTTGCGGCAATTGGCAGTGGACGAACTCTATACCCATCCATTGATGTATCGTGAGGTGTTTGATGGATTAAGTGCGGAAACTCCCAAAAGTTATTTGCGTGATCCCACAGTGCAATTACCAGCGAGTGCTTTAAATGCCCTGGCGCAGACACTGGGGATTAGTATTACATTATCTTTTAAAGAACTCGGAAAGGAACTGAGGAAAAAAGAAGTATATGATGGAGAAGCATAATGCATAAAATGAATTTAGTGATTCAAGTTCAAGGGGAAGGACAGCAAGAACGGTATTTCCCTGCGGTAAAGCAAGGACATGAAAAGGATTTTGCCTATGTCGGGCAATTAGCAATTAATCCCCCTGAACCTGTTGAAAATACAAAGGAGCAGGGGGAAACTCTCCATGACATAATTCACTTAATCGAAGAGGACAATAAACAGCTGTTGCACTCTTATGATACCTATCGCACCGCCATTTTTAGCACGGCTCGAGATGAAGAATTAACCCCCGAACTGTTACACAAGCGGTTAAGAGAACTCTACATCAAGCATTTACCTCAAACGAACAATACTGTATCTGTGGCCGCTTTAGAGCAGTCCATAAGAAAGCCGGTTATTGCTGATGCCCCCGAGAAAGGGGAACAACAAGCGATTAAGCTATTGGTAAACGCTTTATCAGACTGGATTACCACAAAGCAAGTTGATCCGGATACCATATTTGATGAGCTAGAAAAGCGCTCTACTGTTGGATTGAGTAGGTAACTTAGCCCGGGTTAGACGCAGTCGTAATCCGGGGTTAAGACCATTTCCGTACTAATTAGTAAAGTTTATAAAAATCCCTGTTCTTTCATCCATTCATCATGGGCAAATTTAGACATATAATTGCGAATGGAGTCAGGTAAAATAACCAGACATTTTTGTCCTCTACTTAAAGATTTTGCAGCTTGCAGTGCGGCCCACATTGCTGCCCCGGAAGAGCCTCCTACCAGTAGCCCCTCTTCACGAATTAAATCCCTTGCAGTTCGAAATGAATTAAGATCATTTGTTTTAATATATTTATCAATTAAATCATTATCTAAAACCTCTGGAAAGAAGTCATAGCCTATGCCCTCTACTGCATAGGATTTAATTTCGGTTCCACCACCAAGAATAGAGCCCTCGGGGTCAACGCCAATGATTTTAATCTCCGGATTATATTCCTTAAGGCGTCTAGCAATACCAGTAATTGTGCCGCCAGTTCCTACTCCGGCAACAACCATGTGTAAGTCCTTGCCAAAATCATCAATAATTTCCTGGGCGGTACCATGATAGTGCGCATTAGGGTTATTCGGATTGGCATATTGATCAAGAATATAGGAATTAGGGATATCCGCATTCAGTCTTTTAGCTAAAGAAATATGACTTTCCGGATCATTATAAGCTGCCTCTGTTGGGGTACGGTAGATCGTCGCTCCGAGGAGCTCAAGAACGGATTGTTTTTCCTGACTCATTTTCTCAGGCATAGTAATTATTACTTTGTAACCTAATATCGCACCTGCGAGGGCAATACCTATTCCTGTATTCCCAGAAGTAGGTTCAATCAGTGTATAACCTGGCTTAATATGCCCATCTCGTTCTGCATTAACAATCATTTCATACCCGATACGATCTTTAACGGAACCACCTGGATTAAAAAACTCACACTTTGCATACAACTCACAATCGAGCTCACGGCCAAGACGATTAATTTTTACTATGGGGGTTTGTCCTATGGTGGCAAGAATATTCGGATAGATCATATTAGTCCTTTATTGAAGAGTAATTTGCTTTTGATTATATGGGTTTTAATCAAAAAAAAAAATTCTTGTATGATTTGGGTGGTGATTTTAAAGTTTTTGATTTATATTTAATTTTCGAAAACTAACAAAGCAGGGAGCTGGATATGTTTAATTTAAAATCACTTAAGTGGTGTTTTGGTATTGCTTTGTCTCTAGGCTTGTGTGCATGCATGGATATGCAACGTTCAGAACATGCTAATAATAACGCTCAATACTATGAGCAAATGAATGCCCAGAACAAACAAAAAGCAGAGAATAAGGCCAAAGCTCAAAAGACTTATGCTTCAAAAGATCCTACTCAAAAAGCAACCCCAGGACCTAAGCGAAATGCTGCGCCACAAATTCCTGTAATACAATAATGATTGTCTCCGGGTTACGGCGTGCGCCTAACCCGGCTCATGACGTAACCATCAGGTTTACTCCCTTTAAAAACTTGCAATCATCTCAATCGAGATGTTAGCTTATTTATTGTTTGTTTCTTTCAATGGACTGATTTTTACTCTATGAAAAAAGTATATCGAATTATAGGGACTGCTATAGGCACAGCCTTTTTTTTACTCACTAATAAAATTTTTGCTGTGAATCCGACGGGAATCATTACTCCTTCAGTAATCAACAAAAGCACTACTACCAATCCGAAAGAAATTCCTTTAAAAAAAGCGCTAGCAAAAGCAACATCAACTCAAGTGCCAGAAGACAGTGAAGAGGCTAAAAAATTATATAAAGAACGTCTAAAAAAAAATCCGGGTGATGAAGATGCGCGTCTTCTTTTGGCGAATTATTATATAGCAAAGAGGCGTGATTCAACTGCCCTTAGGGTGATTAAACAAGGATTGCGGCTGAATCCAAACAGTGTACTATTGCTGATGAAATTAAGCGATATCCAGACGTACCTTACCGCCTATGCTCCTGCGATCGCAACCAACAAAAAAATACTCACCTTAGATCCGGGTAATGTCTATTCGAAGCAATATTTATCCGATGTAAACCAAGTTATTCCTCGTTATGTCTACGGTGTGAATGAAGTCGGTTTTACCACAGATAACTCATATGTTACTGGTTTCCATCAGATTTGGGATTATTCTTCACTCTATTACACTCGAGATACGAGCTACGGTCGATTTGGTGGCCGTATTAATTTTGCAGCACGACAAGGATTCACTGCGCCCCAATATGAGTTGGATTTTTCACCTGTGCTTAATCGGGATGTTTCATTTAACTTGGTTGCCACGTATGCGAATCAACCTAATTTATTTTCTGATTACTCCTATGGAGGACAGGCAAACATTAGTTTGACGAGCTCTCTCCAGTTTACGGGCGGCGCAATTTATTCGAACATCGCACCTACTTTTTTTATGACCTACATTGCAGGATTAAATTATGCTGTAGGTAATTATTTATTGAGCGTTACTCCTTACTATTTTGTCCCACAAACCAATGTGAAATCAGTGTTAATGACTGGAGTGATCAAACGTTTTTTTGCCACTGAGGATCATTCCATCTCTTTAACTGTGGGTATAGGCCATAGCCCTGACTTGGCAAATTTGACGACGGTTAATTTTATTGTGCTAAAGAATGATTTTGCAAATCTGCTCTATGAATTTCCAATATTAGCACACCGCCTAGTTGTTGATTTACAGATTGGATACCAACGCTGGGAATTTCCTACAGGCGAAATAAATAATTTTTATGATACCTTAGTTGGTTTGAAATATCGATTTTAAGTCGCTTGCATAAGTTGGACCTGACGGCCCAACTCTTACATTCTAAATTGACTAAAAGGAACGCTGGTGTTTATTTCTTCTTCTCTTGCTTGGCGCTCTTCTGCCATTTCTGTCTGAATTTGCATTAATTCCAGCCCATCTTTAATCATTTCATCTCGCACCGCTTGTCGGGAAGCACGATTTCCAAAGAAGCTGACTTTTTTCTTACTCGCCTTTTCGATTAACTGATGAGATGTTCGTGCATTTTTGTGATCTTGATCGATTGATGCAGATTTTTGAACCACAGGGATTTCTCTTTTATGTTTCATACTTGAACCTTATTTTCCTATAAGTTTTTTATTAGTTTCATCCTTACATTACTTTTGAAAGCAAAGTCCATTTCTACTTCAAATCAGTTAATTGAATGACCTAGGTTCTCTCTTTATAAAGAGATCACGCCTTCAAATTAACAGGGGGGCAAACTATGCAACAGATTGGCATCGATTTTCAAGTGATTTTTCTAGGTGCTGCTGACAATTCTAATCTCTTGGCTAAAGTGAGATGGAATTTATGTGCTGTCAACAGCCCCTAATGAATTACTGCGGAGCGATCATTTCTTCGGGTCTTACTAATTCCGCGAAACGCTCAGCGGTCAAAATTCCAAGTTTAACTGCTGCTTCTTGTAAGGAAGAATTGTCTTGGTGTGCCGTTTTAGCGATTTTTGCGGCTTTATCATAGCCAATGTGTTGGTTAAGTGCCGTGACGAGCATTAACGAATGATGCAGATAATAGTCAATCACTTGATGATTGGCCTCGATTCCCTCGGCACAAAACGCTTGGAATGAGTGACAGGTATCGGCTAACAAATTGAGAGAATGCATTACGTTAAAGATGATCACCGGTTTAAACACATTCAATTCAAAATTACCTTGGCTATCAGCGATACCCACCGTTGCATCATTTCCCAGCACTTGCGCGCAAACCATAGTCATGGCTTCGCATTGGGTAGGATTGACTTTTCCAGGCATAATGGAAGATCCAGGTTCATTTTCTGGAATGATCAATTCCCCAATACCGCAACGTGGGCCAGAAGCTAACCAACGAATGTCATTCGCAATTTTCATTAAAGCACAAGCCAATGCTTTCATGGCACTGTGGGCATTAACTAATGCTTCGTGTGAGGCCAGTGCAGCAAATTTATTCTCTGCGGTAACAAAAGGTAATTGGGTTATCTGCGCGATGTGTTTGGCAACCTTTGCGGCAAATTGTGGATGAGTATTTAAACCAGTTCCTACGGCAGTTCCCCCTGCAGCTAATTCGTAAAGTTCAGGCAATGCCCCTTCAAGACGTTGCAGGCAAGAATCCAGCTGGGCAACATAACCAGAAAATTCCTGCCCTAAAGTGATTGGCACGGCATCTTGTAAATGAGTTCGGCCTATTTTGACTATATCTTTGAATGCTGCCATTTTAACCGCCAAGGCATCACGCAAACTTTTTACTGCGGGGATTAATTTCTTATTAAAAGCAATGGCTGCGGCAATATGCATTGCTGTCGGGAATGTATCATTCGAAGATTGAGACATATTCACATGATCATTAGGATGAATAGGCGATTTACTACCCATGGTTCCGCCAGCCAGTTCAATTGCACGATTTGAAATGACCTCATTGGCATTCATATTTGATTGCGTGCCGCTTCCTGTTTGCCATACATGCAAAGGAAAATGCTCGTCTAGCATTCCTTTACTCACCTCATCTGCAGCCTGAATAATTAAATCTGCTTTCTCTTTGGGTAACTTGCCTAAGTCCAAATTGGTCAATGCGGCGGCTTTTTTTAAGATACCAAAAGCGTGAGTGACTTCACGCGGCATAATGTCTTTGCCTATATTAAAGTGATGTAATGATCGTTCAGTCTGTGCACCCCAATATTTGTCGGCAGGGACAGCGATTTCACCCATGCTATCAGATTCTATGCGTGTTTTGCTCATGGTTTTTAATTTCCTTAGACCCTAGTGAAATAAAAAATTCTAACACATAGGGCAAAAATAAGTAATTTTTGTTATAGTATTGGCATAATTAACGATATGTAGCCTGGGTTAGGATAAGCCGTAACCTGGGAACAGTGATAGAAAAACCAGGCTCTTTGCCTATAAAACCCGGATTACTTTATGCTAATTCGGACTTACAAAGCCTCCAGGCAACATAAGAGAACCACCAGCACATGAGAGCAGTACGTATTTATCAACCTGGAAACTACCATACAGGCCAACATTTAGAATTATCTCCCGAAGCCAGTCAACACGTTGGGGTTGTTTTGCGTATGCAGATCGGCGAAAAGATCACTTTATTTTCTGGTGATGATCGTGAGTTTGACGCGACTATAGTTGCTGTGAAAAAAAAACAGGTCACTGTCGTAATTGGCTCGGTAAATAAGGTGAGTCGTGAATCACCATTGGCTATCCATTTGGCTCAAGCTATTTCCAAGGGGGAACGCATGGAGTTCGTCATGCAAAAGGCAGTCGAACTCGGTGTGACCAGTATTACTCCTCTTATTACGGAACGTTGTGTCGTCAAATTAGATAAGGAGCGAATGGCAAAAAAACTCCATCAATGGCAGGCGATTATCATTGCCGCATGTGAACAATCAGGAAGGAATCAAGTTCCTGCAGTAAATCCACCTATCACTTTAGAACATTATGTCCGTGAGATTGAAGTTGGATTAAAATTGATCTTGCATCCAGGTGAGAATAAAAATTGGCGAGATTATATGATTGGATCTGCTGCGATTGCATTGCTTATTGGCCCGGAAGGAGGATTAAGTGAGCACGAGGTTCAATTGGCGTGTCGGCATGGATTTCAACCTTTATCCCTAGGGCCAAGAATTTTACGCACAGAAACCGCTGCGATTACAGCACTAAGTGTGTTGCAAGCGATAGGCGGTGATCTATAATAGTACTTGTAGTCAGTCTCTCTCAATGCGAAAATCTAAAAGCATAATGGTACTAATAAATATATTCCTTGATGCAGAGTGAGTTTGGCGATTAACTTATTTTAAACAACAGAGGTTGACTCATGAGTGATCTTATTAAAACAATATCAGATGCAAGTTTTGAACAGGATGTAATCCAAGCCAATAAGCCTGTTTTAGTTGATTTTTGGGCAGAGTGGTGTGGGCCATGCCGTGCATTGACCCCTATATTGGAAGAAGTGGCTGCTACTCATGGTGAGCAGGTAACTTTTGCCAAGATTAATATCGATGAGCATCCACAAACACCGGCAAAATTTGGTGTGATGAGTATTCCAACATTGATTTTATTTAAAAACGGTCAGGTTGAAGCTGTTAAAATGGGTTTGCTTTCAAAATCTCAATTAAGTGCTTTTGTTGAGAGCCACGTTTAATTTTTTATTTTTCTATATAAAAAATGTTGTATCTTTTAGTAAAGCTGTGATAGCCTGTTGCAATATGTGATATAATGTAAATATATCACATAGGCAGCAGAATCCTTAGCTGCTATTCTTGAATAATATTTTTCCCGGATATCCAATTCGAAATTAATCAACCAATCAAGTGAGAAGTATGAATCTTAGTGAACTTAAGCAATTGCCTATTGCCGATCTCTTTAACATCGCACAAGAGATTGGTGTCGAGAATCCTTCCCGTATGCGCAAACAAGAAATTATTTTTGCCATTCTTAAGGCTCACGCCTTAAAAGGTGAAGACATCCATGGTGATGGTGTTTTAGAAGTCCTGACTGATGGTTTTGGTTTCTTGCGTTCTGCCGATGGCTCTTATTTGGCAGGCCCTGATGATATTTATGTATCTCCCAGCCAAATCAGACGTTTTGGTTTACGTTCTGGTGATACGATTTCAGGTAAAATTCGTCCTCCCAAAGATAGTGAGCGTTATTTTGCTTTATTGAAAGTTGATGAAATCAATTACGATTCACCTGATAGTGCCAAACGAAAAATTTTATTTGAAAACCTTACTCCTTTATTTGCTACCGAACGCTTGGTTATGGAGCAAGGAAACGGCAGTACCGAAGATTTGACGGCGCGAGTTGTTGACTTGTGTGCTCCTTTTGGTCGAGGACAACGTGGTTTGATTGTTTCTCCACCCAAAGCAGGTAAAACACTAATGCTGCAAAACATCGCACGTTCCATAGAAAAGAATTATCCTGAGTGTTACCTCATCGTGTTATTGATTGATGAGCGCCCTGAAGAAGTAACTGAAATGCAACGTTCTGTAAAAGGAGAAGTGGTCGCTAGTACTTTTGATGAGCCTGCTAACCGCCACGTTCAGGTTGCTGAAATGGTTATTGAAAAAGCCAAGCGCTTGGTTGAACACAAGCGTGATGTGGTTATTTTGCTTGACTCAATCACTCGTCTGGCGCGCGCTTACAATACGGTGATTCCTTCATCTGGTAAAGTACTTACTGGGGGTGTTGATGCCAATGCGTTGCAAAGACCTAAGCGTTTATATGGTGCTGCACGTAATATAGAAGAAGGTGGTAGTCTGACTATTATTGCTACAGCTCTGGTAGACACAGGTTCTAAAATGGATGAAGTGATTTATGAAGAATTCAAGGGAACCGGTAATATGGAAATCCACTTGAGCCGTAATATTGCTGAACGTCGCGTTTTCCCTGCGATTAATATTAACCGTTCCGGTACACGCCGTGAAGATCTGTTATTAAGTCCAGAAGATCTACAACGCACTTGGATATTGCGCAAAATTCTGCAGTCTATGGATGAATGTGATGCGATTGAATTCTTGCTTGAGCGCATGAAGAATCATAAAACCAATGCTGAATTCTTTGATGCAATGAAACGGCAAGAGTAGTACTTATCAAAAATGCAACTTGGGTGAAGGCCCAAAGAGCCGAAACCCGGGAATTATTAAGCTCCTTTCAGGACTGTCTGCCATAAGTCAAAAAGAAATCCCCTCTCCCTCTCGTGGGAGAGGGGTAGGGGTGAGGGTGATTAAACAATACCCTCATCCGCCCTGACGGGCACCTTCTCCCTCGAGGAGGAAGGGAATTTTCTTGAAATGGCAGCGAGGTTACTAGGGGATTATGAATGAAATACTCTGATTTAAGAGATTTTATTGCACAACTTGAATCACGTGATTTATTAAAACGCATCACTTATCCTGTATCACCCTATCTTGAAATGACGGCAGTCAGTGATCGAGTACTTCGCTCTGGTGGCCCTGCTCTTCTCTTTACTAATACGCCAAACCATCACATGCCTGTTTTAACCAATTTATTTGGTACTGTTGAACGTGTGGCGATGGGAATGGGTGAAGACAGTATCAGTGCGTTGCGGGAGGTTGGCAAATTATTGGCTGCCTTAAAGGAGCCTGATCCACCTAAAGGATTTAAGGACGCGTTTAATAAGCTCCCTTTGTTAAAACAGGCATTAAATATGGCACCAAAATATGTGAGTGGTGCAGAATGTCAAAACCATGTTTGGGAAAAAGATGAAGTCGATCTGACTTCATTACCTATTCAAACCTGTTGGCCTAAAGATGCTGCTCCATTAATCACTTGGGGGCTCGTAATCACCAAAGGACCTGATCAAACGCGTGAAAATATGGGGATATACCGACAACAGCTGTTGAGTAAGAATCAATTGATTATGCGTTGGTTGTCCCATCGAGGCGGTGCATTGGATTACCAGGCATGGCAAAAAGCTTATCCTGGTGAACGTTTTCCAATTGCAGTGACGCTTGGTGCTGATCCTGCAACAATACTCGCAGCCGTAACCCCTGTTCCTGATACTTTATCTGAATATGCTTTTGCTGGATTATTACGCGGCCAACGTACTCGTTTGACAAAGTGTATTGGCAATGAACTGCATGTCCCTGCGAGTGCGGAAATTATCTTGGAAGGTTATTTAGAGCCTGGGATTGAGGCGCCAGAAGGGCCTTATGGTGATCACACGGGTTACTATAATGAAGTACAATCTTTCCCGGTGTTTACTGTGGAGCGCATAACGCACCGAGACTCCCCCATTTATCACAGTACGTATACTGGCCGGCCACCTGATGAGCCCGCCATTTTAGGTGTTGCATTAAATGAAGTATTTATTCCCTTGTTACAGAAACAGTTTCCAGAGATTGTTGATTTCTATTTGCCACCAGAAGGTTGTTCCTATCGTTTAGCCGTAGTGACTATCAAGAAGCAATATCCTGGACATGCGAAACGAGTTATGATGGCGGTATGGTCATTCCTAAGACAATTTATGTATACCAAATTTGTAATCGTTTGTGATGATGATATTGATGCGCGTAATTGGCAGGATGTGATTTGGGCGATGACGACCCGCATGGATCCTGCACGTGATACCGTAATGATGGAAAATACCCCCATTGATTATCTGGATTTTGCTTCGCCCGTTTCAGGTTTAGGCTCAAAAATTGGCATGGACGCAACAAGTAAATGGCCTGGAGAAACTCAAAGAGAATGGGGAGAGCCCATTGTGATGGATGAAGAGATTATAAAAAAGGTCGATGGCTACTGGTCTTCTTTAGGGTTGGACAAATGAAGGAAAAAACAATTAAAGCACTTGTAGAAGATATTTCACCGTTGACAGACAGTATTATGCGCTTGGTTTTAACTCCAGAGACTTACATAGATTATCAAGCGGGACAATATTTACAAATTCTTTTTAATGAAGATGCTTTTAGCTATTCTATTGCTAATGCGCCATTAGGATCGCATAAATACGAACTTCATATTCGACATAGCTTGGATAATCCCTACAATCAGCGGTTATTTGCCCAAATCAAAGAATCGGGGGCGGTGAATATTCGTTTGCCTTTTGGTACATGTTCCGTTGATCATTTGCATCCAAACCGCCCTATATTATTTATCGCTGGTGGAACCGGATTTGCGCCGGTAAAAGCAATGATCGAGCACTTATTAGCGACATCAGATAATCGGCCTTTTGAGTTATTTTGGGGTGCTCGTTTGCAAAATGATTTATACATGGATGAAAAGGTAATGACTTGGCAAGCTCATGTGAGCCGCTTTAACTATTTTTCTTCGGTATCAGAAGACAATGGTGTGCCTCTAGCCTCCTTGGTACTCGCCAAACATCCACAGGATCTTGGTGAATGGCAAATAGTGATTAGCGGACCTTTTGATATGGTGTACAGTACCCGTGATGCATTGGTCAATAGTGGGGTTTCACCTGCTCATTTATTCTCAGATGCATTTAGTTTTGAAGCAAAATAAGGAAGCATTTTATGGAGACTTTGTACCAAATCCTGGGTCTTATTGGTGCCGGATTGATTATTTTTATTTTATACCGCGCGATAAAAGGAAGCCCTGAGCAATTTAGCAAAGAAAATTTAAATAAAAGTTTCTTTACTATGGGGGTTTTAGCGCTTGTATTGATTGGTTTTATTGCGCTGTTAGTTTTAATTTTACGAAATACGTAAAAGCCTGGGTTATGCGCAAGCCGTAACCCGGGGAATGGTGCCATCTCCCGGATTACGCTGCGCGAATCCGGGCTACAATGCACTCCGACTGCAAATAGCATTTAATGTGGGGGATGTGCATTACTATAATGCCCTCCATTTTCTTTTAAATAAAATCCAATATGCGGATTGTTAATAGGCATTCGGCTGGTGTCTGCGATTAGCATGCATTCCTCCACATAAGTGATTTGGCTGCTGTCATCAACCAATAAACGATACCAAGGATTGCGAGTAGCAAATTCGCGCTTAAGTGCTTGTGGATTATAACGACCCGAAGCCTGAAATAACGGATCTACATCCACAACAATCGCTCTGTAGCGGCTGTGTTTATGAATGACTAAATCTCCAATGTTGAATTGTGCAATTTTATCCATCTAAGCCTCTTTGTTGTGCATTTTGAATAATATATCGGTCGAAATAAAATAAGCTTGAAGGTTACTGAAATTGGAAAGAAAAATAATGATGTAAAAGGTGATAACCACCGAATCAAAAAAGCGAATTATGGGGCTACTGATTCATTGTATCGGCAAATTGTTCGTTCGGGTCTTTTCTAGTCCGTTTTACTAGGGATTCGAGCGAAAATGAGGCAATTCAATAGACGGTATTCCTTGTTCTGCATAAGCTTGCTGAACGGCTGTCCATACTTCATCATATGAGTTCATGCCTGGAATAATCAGATAGTGAACGCAGGGATCCAGTATGCATACCTTTTCTCCTGCCGCTACCAAGCCTTCAGCAGCTTGTTGTACACAAATATTTCCGCATATGCCAGTAAGCATCAGCTCGCTGTATCCTTGATTGTGAAAAAACTGGAGAAAAGTCAGGGCACACTCATCATAAATGGGGTTCCCTGTATTTAAAAAGTGAGGATCACTTAATTCAATTTCTTCCTTAAGTTTCATTCCTGCCTCAGGAGCAGAAAAATTGATTTTAGCGAAGCGATAAATCGGGATATTTTCTTTCAGATTTTTTAGCCGTTCCTCGATGGGCTGAGAAATCGCAGCACCGATGGTGCCATTAAGGCAATGGAATCCATATTGCCCCTTAAGCGGATTAAATGGCAGCAATTCATTGTGTTCAATGTTTAGTGTTTTTTGCGTATGCATTTTCCCATAACTTTTCAACATGATTTGTGCGTCGATGTTGTCGAGAGTCCGTTGGAACACATGCGCATCTTGAGTGGTAATAATCTCAAGATGATGACCAAGCATGGGATAATCGATTATTAGTTCACTAACCGCATCAAGTAATGCCATATTACGAAACAAAGTATGTTCGCCACCAGGGGCATATAAGGCAAAACCTTGCAGCACAAAGTCATTTTGAATGTCGACTAATATGAGGGCTAATTTTTTAGTTTCACTGAGTTTTTTAAGGACTATATTTTTTAATTCATCTTTTAATCTGGGATCCGCTTTATCATATTGTTGATTTATTTTTTGAAAACGAGAAGCGGCATTTTGACGTAATAATGCTTGTGCGTGTAGGTGTTGTGTCAATCTTAATTCATTAGGCATATTCATTTTATCGTAATAAAAACATTAGGCTGCATAATACAAATTTAAAATGCTTATTACTATTATAGTAGTTTTGGGTTTCAGGGAATGGATGCCGGTGTACTCTACTTGGGTTTTCATTCCGAGGGAGTGGTATGCTTTCTGAAAGAGCTTTTTGTTGCGTAAAAATTGGATCCCCGCCTTGCGCGGGGATGATATTTGATCTGGCAGATTACTCTGATTTTAATTAAATCTCGAATAGCGTTCGGATATCTTCTAAGATCTCATCAACTGGAGCTTCGATTTCTTTTTGAGCTTCCGTTTTGTCAAAGAAGGGCGTTGCTCTTCCAGTCAGAGCTTTTGAACAAACCAATTTTGCTAATGTAGCCAGGCTTAATAAGAAATTGCCTAGGGTTGCATACCAGGCTGTGTGCCCACACATCACATCATCCTGGCTGTGTAACCGTGCTTTAACTTTCATTTCAAATTGTTGGTATGCCACTTTATTGGGGATTCCAGCTTTATTTTGATAAACAAATTGATCCACATCTTTTGTAAGATCTGCAGCAAGTTTTTCGATTATTCCCTTTTCAGGCTCAGGCAATTCGTTTGCATAAGTCTCTATATCTGCAATTTTTTTATATAAATCCTGCATTTTTAGGGCATATTGCTCCTCTTTACCTTTTCTCTTTTTCAAAGCCAAAAGCGCTTGTCGTGCTTGTTCAGAAAGGTTTTCTACTGCCTCAGGTTGCGCATCGGCATCCATGAGCTTCACTACAATTCGACTAAGAGTAGCCTGCATTTTAACGCCAGGAAATTCATCGATTTGAGTCATAATTTTCTTCAGCAACGCGTCACTGTTTCCGGAGTCTACGTAGGTTTTGAATAGCCCAGTATTTTCATTAGCTAACTCGTCTATGAATTGTTCGCGAAAATCTTTATCTGTTGCGTCAAAAAAATCTTTAGCACGATAATACCTATTCTGGTTACGCTCCTTTTTATAGTTTTCAAGCATTTTTTTAAATTCAGCGGCAAGAATCACACGTGGTTGTTTTAACTCTTCTTGGCGGGCTAATTCCTCTCGCTGTACTGGTTCTTGTCTTTCTAATTCTTGCTGTTGTTCTCGGGCTCGTTTTCTTTCCTGCTCTTCTTTGTGCTCTATTTCTTTAATTTGCCGATCAAGTTCCGCTGCTTGCTCCGTAAGTTCCTTAATTGTAACAGTGTCCATTTCAGTGATTCGCAAAGACAGCTCAGTGACTTCAGCGGCTAATTTATCGCGCTCATCACAGTTGGATGTTACTTTGCTTTTGAGTTGTTCTAATACTTTTGAGGAAGTTGAGAGTGAGTCAAGATAACGTTCATCTGCGCCTTGAGCAAATTCTACAACTTCAATTTTTTTGGGAACAATAGTGGATAATTTTTTATAATCGGTACTTTTCCAAGTTAAAAAATAGTGTGATGGGTCCTCTCCTAAAATTTCCAGCATTAGGTTAAAACCAGTATTTGCAGGCTTTTTGCCACTGGGAAGACCTGATTCATTCGCAAGTCTTGCAAGTTCATTACGGTCATAAGCGTTAAAACCTAATTCAAGGTGATTTTGAACGGCTTGCAGAAAATTAAATAATTTCTGTGTTTTCGCGTAATGTACGGTTTCCTTATATTGTCTTGCTGCCTCATCTATAATAATTAATTGGGCGTCAAGATACTTTAAAACCTCGCCCTTATTTTGGGTATCCAGATGTTCTGATGCGCTTGCCTGAAGCTGAACGGGTTCTAAAGTGTCAGGGACCTTTTCTGTTATGATAGTATTATTATCTGTATTATATTTTTCAATCCGTATTTCAATGTCTAACTTCCTCTCTTGCAACCGAGCAATTTCTTCTCTTTGCGCTTTGATTTGCTTTTGTTTCTCTTCATACTGGAGGACTAATTCGTGTTTCTCTATCATTTTATGCTCACATCTACATGCTCAAAATATGGGCGTGAATTATAAAACAAAATCATTGAATGGTCATTAAGTGAGCACTAAGTTTGTTTAAAATAAATGCAAAACAGCTTATATGAAATAAATGGCCAGAATAATCCCGGTTTCGTAGAGCAGACACAGCGGAATCGCGAGCATGATTTGAGAGAAAACATCGGGGGGAGTAAGTAACATTCCTACAATAAAGGCGCCAACAATGACATAGGGTCTGATTTTTTTTAGCGTCACGACCTCAATGATTTTTAAACGGACTAGGACAAAACAAATCAACGGCACTTGAAAGCAAAATCCAAAGGTCATGAGCATTCTAGTAATAAAATCCAATGCATAACTCATATCTGGCATGTAGCGTACCCCTTTGGGTAGCGCGTGTGCAAAAAAATGGAACATAAATGGCAGGACCAGATAGAAACAAAACAAAACTCCAGCTAGAAACAGCAAGAGGCTGAAGCTTAAGGCGATGCGCAGCGTGGTTTGTTCTCTTTGATACAGGCCGGGACTGATAAACCGCCAAAATTGAAATAAAGCAATTGGAGCGCTTAGTAATAGTGCCGCATCCGCAGCCAATTTAAGTGGCGTAAATACTGGAGAGGTTACTTGGGTAGCAATTAAGCCTTCTTGTGCAGAAAGCGAGTGCAATAGTGGGCTAACTAGCGCCTGGAATAAATCATTCGCCCAAAAAAAGAAAATAAAAAATAATCCGCCAAACCAAATCAGGGTCTGTAATCCACGACGGCGCAGTTCTATAAGATGATTGAGCATGAATATTGTTTATGCATAAGTTAGAATCAGTACCTTATCATTCTCATTAAGGTAAAAGGAATCCCTTCCAAGTAGGGTTTGGTTAAGGGTGAGGGTTTATTTATCACAACCAATACCCTCATCCATCCTCACGGGCACTTCCTTCCTATGTTCCGTCATCCCGAGTTCAACAAGGGATCTCAATGCTGTAGCACTCCATCTCAATGAGGAGATCCCTTGGGATGGCGGGAGAAGGGAACATTTCCTCCCATGAGAAAAGAGGCCGTTTTAAACTTCCGCAAGTTCTTTGCTTTTAATTCCAATTTGTTCAGGTCTTATTTCTCTCAAACGATTAAATTGATCAACAAAAACCACAGTTGGAACCAGGCTTGCACAGTCCTCTTCCAATACTTGGGTAAAAGAGGCAATAATGATTAAATCACCAGGAGTGACTAGATGTGCTGCGGCTCCATTAACGCAAATTTCAGTAGATCCTGGTTTACCGGTAATCGCATAAGTCTCAAATCGAGTACCTGCAGTGATATTCCATACATTGACGGCTTCATAAGGTAATATATTTGCTGCTTTAAGAAGCTCTGGAGAAATAGTAATGCTTCCTTCATAGTCCAAATCGGCTTCAGTGACACAAGCACGATGAATTTTGGATTTTAACATTTTTCTATAAGCCATAAAGATCCTAGCCTTGTTCATAGTGGGCGAATTTTACACCAAATTGCGAAGTTTATGCTATACCCAAGTAACCCAAAATGCTAATTTTGGGTGGCTTTTTTGAGTTAACCTGGGTATCTAAATCTCATGCTTGGACTTTAAAGTCGATTGAGAGTGGGTCATGGAAAACCCGCATTCTACTTCGTTTTGCTTAGGCTACTTTTTATTGAGGATGCACGTTATAATTGGTTTTTTATTTATAGGGTGAATTAAGGTGAGGCATAGCCCACGTAAGCGGTTTGGCCAGAATTTTCTACAGAACCGGCACATCATTGAAGACATTGTAGGCGCGATCAATCCGCAAGCAGAAGATAATATACTGGAAATTGGTCCAGGCTTGGGTGCGTTAACTGAGCCATTGTTGCGTCGTTTAAATCATTTAACCGCTGTCGAAATCGATACGGATTTACAAAAATATCTGGCAGAGCGTCCTATTGCACAGGGTAAATTACATTTGGTTGCTGCAGATGCGTTGACCCTTGATTACAGCCAATTTGGCTCTCAATTACGTGTGGTGGGTAATTTACCCTATAATATTTCAACTCCATTGCTAATTCATTTGCTACGCTTTGCTTCGTACATAGAAGATATGCATTTTATGTTGCAAAAGGAAGTTGTAGCGCGTATGGCAGCACAACCGGGCAGTAAGGCCTATGGCCGATTAACGGTGATGCTGCAGTATCATTGTGCTGTGGAGCATTTGTTTGATGTACCCCCAGAAGCATTTGATCCACAACCCAAAGTAGATTCAGCGGTGGTCCGTCTTATACCCCATCGTGTTTCTCCCTTTGAAAAAATATCTGTGGCGCAGCTGGAGCGATTGGTGGCGAGTGCTTTTGCTACGCGCCGAAAAACGCTGAATAACAATTTAAAAGGAATAATAACTGTTGAGCAATTGAGTAGTTTAGGGGTTGATGGAAATAAAAGGCCAGAACAGATTTCTATTTCGGAATATGTTCAACTAGCGAAATTTATTTCCAATTAGTGTAAAATTAATCATCATGGACATAATTTTTCAATCTTGGAGTTATTAAATTATTATGGAGATGGCCTTGTTTCATCGTCAACGTCAGCGTAAAGGTTCCTTGTCCTCACAAGGTAAATCTTTAAAAGATTTAACACGCATTGTTAATGCAAACCTTATTTTGTCAGAAGATAAGAGGCAGACACTACTTAAGCGAATGAGAATGTTATCTGGTCTGGAAACGGCGCGATATGACAGTTTATGCGGCCTCCTGATTAATAACCTCGTTCACTATTGCCAAAATTTACCCGAAACGACAAATAGTTATTATTCACAGCAAGGTGGGCTTGTGGATCATGCGCTGAATCGTACGGAAGCGGCATTGAGCCTCTTTCAGGGGTTTATGGAACAAGAGCAGCCTGATCTACTCTCCGAAGAACAAAAACTTTGGCAATATGCACTGTTTTCAGCAGCAATTCTGCAAGGGATAGGCAAGTTATTCGTTGATTATCGTGTGAGTTTTTATGATGCCAATGGACAATTTTTAAAAGAATGGAACCCTCTGCTTGAAAATATGACCAGTACAGGGGTTTATTACTTTTACGAATTTGAAAAAGAGCCCGAAATCGAATTTCGACGTCGTCTCAATTTATTGTTGGCAAGAACATTAATGCCTGCGAGTGGATTTGCCTGGTTAGCGTCTAATCCCGAAGTTCTTGCAGTGTGGCTTGCCTTATTGAATGAAGATGAACGTTCTGCCGGTACTTTAGGCGCCATCTTAATTCGAGCAGAAGCGATTGCTATCCAGCGTTATTTACTTGAATTTATGGTGAGAGGTACTGCTGCTCATAGTGGCGGTCGTTACCGTGCAGGTACTTTTTCTGGTGGACAACCCGAAACCTTATTAGAAAAAGAACAAACCGTAGGTATGGACTTTATCCAATGGATGATAAAAGCCTTAGATGCTGGCCGAATTATGGTAAACAAAGCCCCGCTATTTATGGTTCCCGGGGGAATGTTGATGTGTGCAGAAATGTTTCAGCTCTTCGTTCGTGAACATCCTGAATATAAGAATTGGCAAGCGGTTCAAAATGGGTTTTTATCTTTAGGCTTACATAATCGTGCTGCTGATGGTGGGGTTCTCAGCCGATTTGAAACCAAAAATCAAATGGAAACTGGAATTGTATTTTCTAAGTATGCTCTTGCTTTACCGGAATCCGTCAAGGTTGTGCAGATGAGTAGTGGAAAAGTAGAATCGATGTCTGCAACAGAATTGATTCATAAAGCACAATTTAGTAGTCAATTTACTCAGCAACAAAGCACTGGTTTAACTCATTCATTGCAAAAATTAGATGCGGCAGGAAAATGGCAAGCCTTTGAAAATGAAGGACATGGCCTTAAGCCAGGAGCAAAAAACGGTGTCTGATTATGCAATTGGGGATGTGCAGGGTTGTTATGAACCATTGCAACGGTTATTGGAGCTCATTGATTTTGATGACAAAACGGATCGGCTGTGGTTTGTTGGTGATTTGGTGAATCGAGGTCCTGAATCTTTGGCTGTTTTACGTTTTGTCAGCTCCTTACCTGTTGCGCCCCGCGTGACCCTTGGCAATCATGATTTACACTTGTTAGCCTCCCTCTTTGGGGGTAGGCCATGGAAAGGTCACGATGATACCTTACAGGAGGTAATGCATGCTGCTGATGGTGAAAGCTTAGGCCATTGGTTAAGAAAACAATCCATTTTGTATTATTCGCCAGAACTCGATGTAGTTATGTGTCATGCGGGAATTTGTCCTTTGTGGGACTTGCCGCAGGCAATGCAGCTTGCCAAGGAGCTCGAAGAAGCCCTGGCGGGTGAATCTTATCGCGATTTTTTAGCGAATTTATATGGAAACCAGCCCGATATATGGTCAGATGAGCTCAAGGGGAGCGATAGACTACGGGTGATTACTAATTATTATACGCGCATGCGGTTTTGCGATGCAAAAGGACGACTCGAGTTGGGTTATAAAGGCACTATTGCTCAAGCACCTGCAAATCTTTATCCTTGGTATGAGGTACCGCATCGTAAAGAAATTGATGTAGATATCGTTTTTGGACATTGGGCTGCTTTAATGGGGAAATGTCCTAATCCCAAAATTCATGCAATAGATACAGGATGTCTTTGGGGTGGCCAATTAACTGCATTACGCTTGCAGGATATGCAGCGATTTGCAGTCTGGAATAATAAATGATGTTATTAAACAAGTTGAGCTTCATCGCTTCAGCCTTAATTGCCATTAAGTTAAGAATTCCCTCTCTCGCTCGTGGGAGAGCGGTAGGAGAGAGGGCTCATTGGTCAAAATCAATACCCTCATTCACCTCAATGGGCACCTTCTCCGCATGGGGTGAAGGAAAATTCTTTAACTTAATGGTCATGGGGGAGGCACGTAAGCGAGGGGTGGCCGTTATATCTTTTGTATTCTGCTTCCTGTTCGGATTTAATGCTTGGTCAATTCCAGTAAGTGACGATTTACAAGTAAAACAAGCAGAGGAAAGATTGCAAACAGCAATCAAAAATCCTGAATTTATGTTACACAACTGGATAGAGTTACCCACCTCACCAGCAGCCCGTAATAAAAAAGTTCATCAGCTGAGTCTAAGAGAGGCGATTTTATTGGCCTTACGCTACAATCCCAATATTCAAAATGCCGAGCTAGACCGTATCGTACAACGCTATCAATTACGGTTAGCGCACAATCAGTTTGAACTGCAATATGCTTTAGGTGCTTCTGGAGTGGTGCAAAAAAGTAGGTTCAACGGGGTGGGTACGGACACGACCCATACGCTATTAGCCAGTCCTGAGTTCAATTTGAAAACGAAACTCGGCACAGAAGCCAATTTATCGATAAATAATAACGTCAATGAAAATAACAATTACAATCCGGTATTGAATTTTTCTTTAACCCAGCCTTTATTGCGTGGCTTTGGAAAATCGGTAAATGAAGCTGCGCTTTTAGATGCTGAGGACAATGAGTGGTTAAACAAATTAAACTTACAACAGTCGGTTGCTGATCAAGTCACACAAGTCATTATGGCTTATCGAATGCTCATTTTGAGTGGCAATAATTTACAGAATCAACGATTGCAGTTAAAAGAAGCTAAAAAATCTTATGAAATTAATGAAAAAAAAATCAAGGCGGGGCAATTAGAACCAACAGGCAATATTCAGCAATCCTACCAAATCGAATCATTAAGTTTAATGGTGGAACAGGCTGAAAATGATTTTCAAACCGCAGCACAGGATCTGTTGCAGACTATAGGCCTTGATCCAGAAATGCATATATCAGTTCCCAGCGATGTTGCTTTAGATAAACTCGCTGTTCCCAATTTACAGCAATCCATTGATCAGGCATTGAATCATAATACCGTTTATTTAGCACAAAAAATGACATTGCGAGCCGATGAGCGAGCCTACAAGGTGGCTAAAAACCAACAATTATGGCAATTGGATGTGTCAGGTAACGTGCAAAGTGGCGTGGTGAATGATGTCACTGGGGGTAATGGTGGATTTAATGGTATTTACAATGGCAATAACATCACGGAAGCAGCTCGTGTGACCTTAACTGTTCCTTTGCATGATATTGGTCGTCGCAGCCAATTAATTAACGCTAAAGTACGCTTGGAAAAAGACCGCTTAAATTTACTGGCTACAAAACGAGCATTAATAACGAATATAACCAACACCATTAACAATATAAGAAGTTTGGCAAAACGTTATCAATTAGCACTCAAACAAGTGAAATTGGCAGAGCAATCTTATGCCTTGGAGAAGAAGAAACAGCAAGCAGGGATATCGAGTGCATTGGATGTGAACAATACGCAGAATCAGCTGATCCAGGCACAGTCTGGATTAATCAATGCAAAGATGGCCTATCTCAATCAGATATCAAATCTGCAAAGGACTTTGGGAACAACGTTGGAGCATTGGCAAATTAAATTAAGGTATGGTGGATGAATAGGTTATACAAATCAAAATTTATCATTTTATTATTGAGTGGGCTTCTTCTATCCGCATGTGGTCATCACGAAAAGAAAAAAACGGTTGCATTACACCGATATAAAGTCGAAGAACAAACCATGCACAAGACCCTACATTTTACGGGAACGGTGCAGCCTTTGCATGAAAATACCATTGCCAGTCCAATCGAAGCCGTCGTTGAAACCATGAATTTTCATTATGGCCAATTGGTTAAAAAAGGCGATATGATTTTAACGCTTAACTCAACTGAGTTACAAAGACAATTTAACGAGACTTTAACGGAATATTTAAAAGCCAAAGACAGTTATACCATAGCAAAGGCTAAATTTGTTGGGACTCAGGACTTATGGAATTCAGGTCTATTATCCAAAAATAATTACATGAGTGAAAAATCAAATGTAGATACCGGCCGGGTTACTTTAATGCAATCCACACGTAAGCTGACTGAAATGTTGGAAAAATTGGATGAAAACAGCCCCAAAAATTTATCTGCTTTAAGTTTGGCTGATTTCGATAAGATAAAAACCATTTTGGCTGCGAATCACAATCTAATTCGTTTAAAAGCCCCTGATGATGGAATACTCCTGTACCCACCGAAAGCCGGTGAGGATAAAAGTGCACGTGTTACTGTAGGCTCTACAGTAAAGTCAGGCCAAGTTATTGGTTTAATTGGTGATTTATCGGGGATCCGTATTGAAATTGATGTCCCTGAAATTGATATCACGCAAATTGAAGCAGGCATGGATGCGACGGTCAGTGGGGTTGCATTTGGTAAATATCAATTAAAAGGACAATTAGTCACAGTGAATGCGCAGGCATCCACCAACAATGGATTACCTTTTTTTACTGCAGTAGTTGAGGTTAGAAACCTGACTCCTGAACAGCAACATTGGATCAAAGTGGGCATGAGCGCATCTATAGAAATTAGTGTTGATAATGGTAAACAACTTCTAGTACCGATCGCTGCAATAAAGCGGGAGAAAGGGCAAAGTGTAGTCCACGTGCAAACTAAGCCCAATGTTACGGAAAAGCGCGTGATTACGACCGGTGCCGCACAAGCGGATTTAGTGGTTGTTGAGAGCGGTTTAAAGGCCGGCGAAGTGGTGGTTTATGAATGATCTTGTTATAAATTGCGATAACAGCAATGTCTTTGAAGAGGGTCAGGTTCTGCAACAATTGGATCCAGCATTAAAAGCGCCGGATGCCAGCAGGATTAAAAAAAATCAACAACCATTAATGAAGCTTTCTAATATTGTTAAAACGTATCATCTTGAAGGAATCAGCACCACGATTTTAAAAGAAGTTTCCCTGAATGTATATGAAGGGGATTTATTGGCGATTGTAGGTGCTTCCGGTTCTGGTAAATCGACTTTAATGAATATTATGGGGCTTCTGGATAAGGCAGATGCGGGAAGCTATTTATTAAAAAATCGAAATGTTGCCACTTTAACCGATGATGAGTTAGCCGAGCTACGAAATCAAAACATTGGTTTTGTATTCCAACAATTCAATTTATTACCAAGATTTAGTGCCATGCAAAATGTGGCATTGCCGTTAATTTATCGAGGTGTTGGTGCTGCTGAAATTAAGGAAAGAGTGCTCGTGGCTCTTGAGCGAGTAGGTATGCAGCAGTATGCACAGCACCGACCTACACAATTATCCGGTGGACAACAGCAACGCGTTGCCATTGCACGTGCTTTGGTAACCGAGCCACAAGTGATTTTGGCAGATGAACCTACAGGTGCTCTTGATTCACGTACGGGTAATGAGGTAATGAATTTATTTTTAAGTTTACATGCTCAGGGTCGTAGTATCATTATGATCACCCATGATGAGCAGGTTGCTGCATTATGTCAGCGAAAAATCACCCTTGTGGATGGTTTGGTGATGACGGAGAATGCATCATGAATTTTGCCGGACATTGTCAGCAAGCTTTAGTGAATTTGACTGCTGCTAAGTTACGCTCTTTTTTAGCAGTTTTAGGCATTTTAGTAGGTACTGCTGCCGTGGTTGCTTTAATTAGCTGTGGCCAACTTGCTACAGAAAAAGCGTTAGCTCAATTCAAGGCATTAGGTACCGATTTATTGGCGGTAGCTGTTTATCCCAAAACGAGTGAAAAATCTGGGAGCATGGAATCTATCTCCGCAGCTCAATGGGAACAATTGCCTGAGCGAATCCCTTATATTGTCGATATGGCACCTTATAGTACGGCATATCAGCCCTTGAGTTTTCAAGGCAAGCAAATGCAAGGAGCTGTTATTGGAGCGAATGAGCATTTGGCAAAAATCGTGCACATCAAATTAGCTGCCGGCCATTTTGTTTCTTTTGTTGAGTCCTATGAACATTACTGTGTTATTGGTGCCGGTTTAGCGCGACAAATCCAAGAAATCAGTTTTGATGATCCTATTGGCAAACAATTGCGTATAGGACAATCTTTATACACAATCATCGGCGTGGCTGAGCCTTGGAAAGAAAATGGTTTTTTTAATGAAGACATCAATCAGGCAGCTATTATTCCATTGGCTGGGATTAGTCTGGTGAGTAAAGATGCGAAAGTGAATAATGTGGTTCTGGAGTTGAAACCGGATAGCCCTATCGATGAGGTGATTGAAGAAATAAAACAAATTATTGGTTCAATTGCTCCGAAGCTAAGTGTTTTTTCACGTAGTGCCAAACAAATTATTGCCAGTATGGAAAATCAAGGGCATATTTTTACTTTATTGCTTGGTGTAATTGGTGGAATTTCGCTTTTAGTCGGTGGAATTGGGGTGATGAATGTCATGTTGGTTTCAGTCAGTGAGCGTAAAAAAGAAATTGGTATTCGTAAAGCAGTTGGTGCTAAAAATAGCGAGATTCAGGCATTATTTCTAGTGGAATCAGTGATGCTTTCTTTGCTGGGAGGGATTCTTGGAGTGATTTTAGGTTTAATTTTTACACGTATTTTGGCCTATTTTAGTGATTGGAATTTTTCAATCTATCTTCTTCCTCCTCTCGCGGGTTTTTTGGTCTCGGCAGCCACTGGTATTTTCTTTGGTTTTTATCCCGCACGACGTGCTGCAAAATTGGAGCCCGTAGTTTCTCTACGTAGTGAGTAATCTGATTGAGTTGTAACCTGGGTTCAACGGCGCAGAACTTTCGTCATCTCAAGTCCACGTGCATTGTGCTACAACATGAAGCTCTCCTGTTGCACTCGAGATGACGGTAAACGCTTTGCACCAGGCTAGATATTAAAGTTCAATTACCTTTCTATTGCATGGAATTTATAAGTAACTTATGATGAAAAATTATTTGTATCGCTAAATGGACTTGCATATGTTAAAAAAATCTTTAGCTGTGATGGCCTTAACGTCCAGCTTGTGTTCTTTTTCTTTTGCTGATTCTGCACCGCCACAAACTACTTCTGCAAGTAATGTGCAAGTTCCTTCAAGTTATTTACCTGTAGTCATTCATGAGACTTTTAATAGTATTTTGCAACGCATGAGTGGTGAAAAAAAAGCGATTAATGAACGTCAGCAAGAACTGTTAAAACAGCGCTATGACCTGAGTAATAACCCGTCTAAAACGGTGAAGATGTCTGGGGGAAAACCCGTACAAGAAGGGGTGCGCGTGAAGCTTGCCGAGGGGGTTACCTGGGATCAGCTCGCAAAAATGAGTCCTGAGGATATTAAAAATAAAGGCTTATTTCCACAGGGATTCCTACCCCTGCCTCATCCCAATCATCCGGAAGGCGGGATGTTATTTCCCAAATTTGTTATTGATGAAATAAAAAAACAGGAAGATAGAGATCTGAGCCGCTTTGATTTGGATTTTGATATTCCGGATCATTTTTTACCTCCTTACCCTGCTCCAATTTATCTGACGACTCGACCCGATCTTGGTGATGTTTCGCAAGGTAAAGTGGTAACGCTAGAAAACTATTATGAATTATTTAACGGACTCTTAAATCCGAAACAAATAGAGGGACTGCGTTTATTACTCACTCCATTCCCCCAACAGCAATTTAACCAAACTGAAGATCGGCGTACTGTCAGACCAAGCCGTGGTGTAGCCTGTTTTGATTGCCATACGAATGGGCATACGAATAAAGCAACGCATTTGGTTGGTGATATCAGACCCCAGGAATTTCGTCATCGTATCAATACTCCAACCTTACGCGGTGTGAACATCCAAAGACTATTTGGTTCTCAACGTGCATTAAAGACCATCGAAGACTTTACGGAGTTCGAACAACGAGCAGCTTATTTTGATGGTGATCCCGTGATTGCAACGAAAAAAGGAGTCAATATTCTGGAGCGAGGAAGCCAAGTTCATTTCATGGCTGAATTTCAAGAAATTCTTGATTTTCCTCCTGCACCTAAACTGACTTGGGAAGGTAAACTGGACCCAGCCAAAGCAAGCCCTGCTGAATTACGCGGACAAGAATTATTCTTTGGTAAGGCAAAATGCTCCGGTTGTCACACCCCACCTTACTATACCGACAATACTATGCATAATTTGCAGACAGAAAAATTCTATCAACCGCAAATGATTAACGGCATGAAAGCAGTTGGCGATGGACCTATAAAAACATTTCCTTTGAGAGGAATAAAGGATTCTCCGCCTTACTTACATGATGGCCGGTTGTTAACTCTTGCCGATACAGTTGAGTTTTTTAACTTAATCTTGCAGTTACAGTTAACTCAAACTGAAAAAGCCGATTTAACGGCATTTATGGAAGCATTGTAATACTCACGCTATAATCGCTTGTCTTTGCGAGCCAGAGTGCTATGAGGCCTGAGTGAAGGGTCCTGGAGTCTTGGTGGGTGGCAGGAGGTTCCACGTGCTTCACTAGGTTGTAAATAAGAGAACAGGCTATGGTTTTAAGAGAAATGGTCTATCTTAAATATTAAGATGGCAGTCAGATAATCAAAAAGAATCAGGGGGAAGGGCTATGAAAAAGTGGGGACTTGCGATTATCGCCTTTGTTCTAGTACATCATGTTGCCTTTGCACAGCAGAATTGGAATGATTGGGTTGCGGGTGTTAGAGCTGAAGCGTTGCAACAAGGGGTTTCGCCAGAGACTTTTGATGAAGCTTTTGCAGGAATCCATGAGCCAAGCCATCAAATTAAAGGACTTTTGCGTTCGCAGCCAGAACATCGACTTACTTTTATTAAGTACCGCAATACTCGGGTCGATGCGTATCGCATTGCGATAGGACGTAAGGAATATAAAAAAAACCAGTCGGTATTGGAAGCAGTAGCAAAGCAATATGGGGTAAATCCATGCTTTATCGTGTCTTTTTGGGGAATGGAAACAAGCTATGGTACTTATATGGGGAATTTTCCTGTAGTGAAAGCCTTGGCGACCCTTGCCTATGACTCCAACAGAAAAGATTTTTTCCGTAAAGAGTTATTTATTGCTTTACGTATCTTGAATGAAGGGCATGTCAGCTTGGCTGATTTCAAAGGAGAATGGGCTGGAGCCTCAGGTCAGCCGCAATTTTTACCCTCGAGTTGGGTTAAATATGCTGTTGATTATGATGGAGATGGTCGAAAAGATATTTGGAGGAGCAAACCCGATGTATTTGCTTCAATTGCAAATTACATGAAACAAAATGGGTGGCAAACAGGTGAGCCATGGGCAATCCAAGTCAAGTTGCCGCGTAAATTTGATATGGCCCTAGAGGGTAAAACCATCGTGAAACCAGTGAGTGAATGGAATACGATGGGGGTGCGTACAGAAGATGGCAAACCCTTACCCTATCAAAATTTGCAAGGCAGTATCGTTCAGCCATTGGGTGGCCCAACCTTCTTAACCTTCCCCAATTATAAGATGATTTTGCATTATAATAATTCTATCTATTATGCAGGGGCCGTGGGTTATTTAGCAGATAAAATTTGCCAAGGGCAACAAAGGTAAAGTCTATGGACACTTATTTAGATAAAACAGCCAGCTTAACTCCTTTAGCAAAAAGGGTGATTTGTGATAAAGCTACAGAGTATCCGCATACGGGTTCTTACAATTTTGTAATGACAAGCGGTACTTATTTGTGCAGACGCTGTGGTTTGGCCTTATTTCGTGGGTCAAGCCAATTCAGCTCGGGCTGTGGTTGGCCAAGTTTTGACGATAATATTGTCCATGCGGTACAACAGATTCCTGATCGCGATGGCAGACGTATGGAAATACTTTGCTCACGCTGTGATGCCCATTTAGGACATGTCTTTACTGGAGAATATTTTACCCAGAAGAATTTGCGTCATTGTGTTAATTCAGCTTCCATTGATTTTGTGGCAGACAGCCAGGTATTAGATACCGAAGAAGCCATTATGGCTGGTGGGTGTTTTTGGGGGGTTGATCATTTTTTAAAGCAAATACCTGGGGTTCTTCGTGTTGAAGTGGGCTATACGGGTGGGGTTACTTCAGAACCGAGCTATGAGCAGGTTTGCCAGGGCAATTCAGGACATTATGAAGCAGTCCGGGTTATCTACGATAAAGATAAAACCGACTACCACCAGGTTTTAAAACGTTTTTTTGAAATACATGATCCCACGCAGAAAACAGGACAAGGTCCTGATATCGGTCAGCAATATCAAAGCGCCGTATTCTATTACACTCAAGAACAATTGGAAGAAGCGGAAATTTTAATGCAAATGCTGCAAAAACGAGGTTATCAAGTGGCTACTCGTCTTTTTCCAGTACAAACATTTTGGCCGGCAGAAGAATACCATCAGGATTATTATGCCAAACATCATAAAGCACCTTATTGTCATCAACCAGTGAATCGTTTTGGTTAAGATTTTGGGTTGTGGAGGGGTAGGACATGGAATTTACTTTTCGAATTGCTAAGAAAAAAGATAAAGAAGAAATCCTGATTTTAGTTAAAAAATTGGCTGAACATGAGCGAAAAAAACCAGAAGAGGTTACGTTGACTTTAGACAAAATTGAGTCGCATGGTTTTGGACGAAATAGGTATTTTTATGTCTTATTGGCTGAATATAAGAAAAAACCAGCGGGGTATGCTTTATATTTTTTCACCTACTCTGCCTCGGCAGGAGCCCCTATACTTTATATCGATGAGCTGTTTGTAGATGAACTTTATCGGAGCTATGGCTTGGGTACCTTGTTGTTGTCGCATCTTGCTCGATTGGCAATTGAGAAAGAATGTTGCCGGTTGGAGGGGCACACCGTTACTTGGAATAAAAAAGGCATTGAATTCTTTGAGTTTATAGGAGCAAAACCGCGGACGGATTTACTGCAGTTTCGTTTATCAGGAGAACATTTAAAAAAATTGGCTGCGCAAACATAGGGTGGCTCATTTTTTTAGTTTGACCATCACAATCCCTAAAAAAGGAAATGCAAACAATTGGATTGCAATGGAGAAGATAACCACTGCAGAAATGGAAATGTCGTAAAGTACGCCCATGATAACGCTACCTAAAAACCAAAAAACACCAAAGCCGGTATTGAATACTCCATAAGCAGAACCCCGTCTTTCTTTAGGCACTATGCCAGCAACTATCGCACGCATCAGCGATTCATGGGCACATACGCCAATACTCCATAAAATAACCCCTGATAAAGCCATACTGGAATTGCCAAAAAAAACTAAAGGCGCAAAAAAACAAGATAAAAACGAAATAATCACCAGAATAATAAAACCATAACGATCATAAAGAGCTCCGAGTAATGGGGCGCTTAGTATATTAAAGCCTTTTGCTACAGCGTAAGAAATTGGAATCCACAGCGGAGATAAAATCCCGGTTTTCTGAAAGTGAAAAGCGATTAAAGGAAAATCGGCATAACCTGCCGCAATAAGCGCGGCTCCTGATAAGTACAACCAAAAAACGGTGTTCCTATTCATGCCCGTTACTTCAAGTGTATCGTGGTGTACCTCCAAATCTTGAGGACGTGGATAGAGCCATCGTGCGAGCCATAGAGTACTTAAGGCACATAATGCTGGAATTAAAAGTAAGGCAAAGCAGTACCGATATTCTAATTTTAAATAAAGAGCTAGGGCAAGAATCAAAGGGCCTAGCATCGCACCTGTTTGATCCAATGCTTCATGCAAGCCAAAAGCCCACCCCAGTCCTTTTTGCTGCCCAGCATGGGCAAGCATGGCATCACGAGCCGGTGTACGAATCCCTTTACCTATGCGTTCTGTAATAATGAGAACAGCAGCAATCCACCATTGACCGGCGAGTGCTAACAAAGGAACAGCTAATAAATTACAGGTATAACCTAGAATGGTAATAGTCCAATACTTGTGCGTGCGATCGGCAAGGTAGCCTGAAACCATGCGCAGCACATAACCTAATAACTCTCCAAAGCCTGAGACAAATCCAACAACAGCGGCATTCGCCCCTAATAATGCCAAGTACGGTCCGGTGATACTACGTGATCCCTCATAAGTCATATCAGCAAAAAGACTAACAATCCCCGTAAGGATAATGAATTTAAGCGCAGTATCTTTGGATAAATCCTTTTGAAAGGCCATGAGTTCGTCTTTACGAGATAGATTTCATTATTTGTAGGCCTAGGTGAAGGTCTGATTCAACCAATCACCCAGAGCATCCATAATCTATTATAAGCATCCTAAGGAGTATTTAAACAGATGTATAAGCCTTAAAAAGACAAAATATTAATTTTTTTGAAAGCAAATGCACTTATCTCAAAGTATTGAGTTAAAGGAGGATGTAAATGATAAAAATAGTGTAAAACATGGGCCAATAGTTTGAAAATAAACCTCGCGGAACTATACTATTAATTAGGTAATTTGTTACTTACCAAAAATGTTTTCATTTGTTGCAGAGGTTCATCATGTTGTATTCAAAATTATCCAAAGCATGTTTAGGAACGACTCTTTCAATCGCACTCGTTATGCCTTGCTATGCGCTTAATGTCACATCAGCTGCGCAAGCAAAGGGATTCGCGTTGGCTCCGAGTGCAACCTATAAAAATGCGCAAGTTACTAATGCTGCATTAGCACGCTATAAGATGGCGGGATTTAATACCATTGTTACGGGGAAAGGAGCTGGCAGTACGAATCTTACTACCCTACGCAGGGTTTCCACCGCGAAGACAACCGCTCCAGCTGCTGCCGTCCCAGCTGCAGGAAAGGCGGCTCCTGGTGCAGTGACTGCTCCGGCAAAGGCTGTATCTGCTACAACCGCAGTAGGTAAAGCAGGAGCATTTCGAACTGGAATTCTTGGTTTTAAAAAACGTTAATTCCAGACTTACTGTATAGACATTTATAGCATTCCTTCATATTTTAATCGATAGGAGGGAATGCTTTAATCGTCTTAACCAAAGCCAAATTTGACGCATCGACTTGCACTTCAAGTAGACTATTCCCGACAAATTTTTCTTGGAGGCTAAGAGATAGATAGCCAGTTAGGGTAGCTGGCTTGCATTATCAGTTTTCCTAAATTTAGGACGATTGTTCCTTTTTATATTGCTCGTCTGCTTCTTGAGCTTTACGTTGATTTTCTTGTAATTGAACTGCATTAAGTTGCTGTTGCCACAACGCGGCCGCTTGTGCTTTAAGCTGATTAAGTTTTCTTAGTAATAAGCCTAAATGGGTTGCCAGCATCGGAAGTTTTTTGGGTCCAAAGACAATGAGGGCAACCACCAAAATGACAAGAAGTTCACCACTGCTCATGAGGATTTATTATCCTCTTTTGCGGAATCCTGTGTTTGTTCTTCATTCAACGCTTTGCGAAAGTTTCGAATTGCTTCACCAAGATCTGTACCTATGGTTTTTAATTTAGAAGTGCCAAAAAGAGCGACAATAATGACTAGAATTAATAATAAAGAAAGAGGGCTGATGCCACTTAATCCCATGTTAGTTCCTCGCGTTACGGTTAATTAGTACAAACAGGCCCGTTAAAATGGCTCCAGTTAAAGCAAGAGGAGCAAGCTGCTTGTGGTGGATAAGATGCAAATAGTCTAGCAGGCTAACTAAAAGGAAAGAAAGTCCTGCACCAATTGCCATGCTATTCCATTGGACTGCTGGCTTTTCATTTTCTGGCAGCGCGTTGGCGCGCTCTTTATTTATTATTAATTCTTCTTTTTTAAGCTCTAGAAAATCAAAGAGCAGTTTTGGCATATTTGGTAATTGTTCTGCGAAAAAGGGAAGATTATGCTTTAATTGGGTGAAGAATGCTTTGGGTCCTATCTGGTCTCTTACCCATTTTTCAAGAAAAGGCTTGGCCGTGGCCCACAAATCTAAATCGGGATAGAGTTGACGCCCTAGTCCTTCTACGGCCAGTAAAGTCTTTTGCAATAAAACCAGTTGTGGTTGTACTTCCATGTGGAAACGCCTTGCAACTTGAAAAAGGCGCAACACGACTTGTGCAAATGAAATGTCTTTTAAAGGCCGTTCAAAAATAGGTTCACATACAGTACGAATCCCACTTTCGAATTCTTCAACACGCGTAGTACGAGCAACCCAACCTGATTCAACATGCAGTTCGGCTACACGTCGGTAGTCTCGATTAAAAAAAGCGAGGAGATTTTCAGCTAAATAGCGCTTGTCATTGTCATTTAAGGTGCCCATGATGCCGAAGTCAATGCAGATATATTGGGGTTCTTTGGGATTTTTGTAGGAGACAAAAATATTTCCTGGATGCATGTCTGCATGAAAAAAACAGTCTCGGAATACCTGAGTAAAGAAAATTTCTACGCCACGTTCAGCGAGTTTTTTTATATCGATTCCATGTGCCTGTAAACTATTAATATCTGAGACCGGGATGCCATGGATTCGTTCCAGCACCATCACATTGGAACGAGAATAATCCCAATATATTTCAGGAATGTATAAAATAGGAGAGTTCTCAAAGTTTCTTCTTAATTGAGCTGCATTCGCAGCTTCTCTTAATAAATCCAGCTCATCGAGTAAGGTATGTTCGAACTCTGTTACAATTTCCTTAGGTTTTAAACGTCTCATTTCAGGCCAATAGCGATCCGCCCATTTGGCGATAGTGTGCATAATGCTTAAGTCTTGCTCAATAATGCGTCGCATATTAGGTCGTAGTACTTTGACAATTACGTCTTCACCTGTTTTTAAGGTTGCTGCATGGACTTGTGCCATTGAAGCGGATGCCAAGGGTATGGAATCGAATTCAGCAAAGACTTCGTATGGGGACAAGCCATAGGCTTTTTCAATAATGGCCATTGCTTGCTCACTGGGAAAAGGAGGTACTTTATCCTGTAATTTGCTGAGTTCAAGGGCGATGTCCGGAGGTAAAATATCGGGACGGGTGGAGAGTGCTTGACCAAATTTGATAAAAATAGGCCCAAGCTCCTCCAAAGACTTACGAAGTGCTTCGCCATGGGTTAAATGCTCCTTGCGAAACCAATTCCAGGGATTTAAATAAACAATGAAGCGCAATGGTGCAAACAATCTTAATGACACCACTACATTATCCAGCCCGTTTTTAGCCAGAATATAGTTAATGTGAATAAGACGAATGAGCTTTTTAATTGATTTCATAGCGGCTTATTAGTTGATTGACATGAGCTTGTAGGCGCTCAACGCTTAAAGATAACTCATCGACCTCGGTAAAAAAATCTTCCAATTCATCTTGAGTGGGAATCACACGTAACTCTTCTTGAAAATACTCAGACACATTTTGCCGCATGGATTCTTCAATTTTCTTTTTGAAGGATATTCCTTTACGTACAAAAGCACCAATTTGATGTGCCACCACATCTCCGGTGAAATGAGCTAGATGTCCTTCCCAATCGATATCCATCTCATCAAATAGCTTTTTTACTTGTTGCCCTAATTCAGTATCTCCAGTCATACGAATTTTATCATTAAACAAAGATCGCGCTTTCGATGCGGGTAATAAACTTAGGCGAATTAAGCCTAAAGGATTGCTGTGAATGATGGTGTCTGCTTCTTTATCATAACAATCAAGCAAGATGATTTCACCGTCTTTAAAAAGTATAAAAAAATTAACATTTAAAGGGCTTATTATCATCTCAAGAGTTTTGTTATCAAGCGCTTTTAGCTTGACTGGCATCTGTTCATCCAATTTGGCTGCTTTATTAATGGCTATTTGGAGAGCCTTTAAGGAATATTTTTTTAACATAATGCACTCAATATTTATAGGCAATGTGCAAGGCAACTATGCCGCCGCTGAGATTGTCATAGTGGCAGTCTTCAAATCCTGCATATTCAATCATTTCTTTTAGTTTGATTTGATTGGGATGCATGCGTATCGATTCAGCAAGGTATTGATAACTGGATTTGTCCTTCGCAATAAATTCTCCTATTTTAGGTAAAATATTAAACGAATACCAGTCATAAATCGGTTTTAATCCGGGAAAGGTAGGCGTTGAAAACTCAAGAATCATCACTTTCCCGCCGGGTTTGCATACACGATACATCGAACGCAGTGCTGCTTCTTTATCGGTGACGTTTCTCAAGCCAAAACCCATGGTAATACAATGAAAGCTATTATCAGCAAAAGGAAGGCATTGGGCATTACCTTGTACATAATCAATATTTTTATATAAGCCTTCGTCTAATAAACGATTTCTTCCGACTTGAAGCATGGCCGAATTGATATCTGCAAGAACAACTCGACCCGAATCACCAACCTTTTTACATAATAATCGCGTTAAATCGCCACTACCTCCAGCCAAGTCTAAGACAGACTGTCCTGGATGTACTTGGCTTAAGGCTACAGTATAGCGCTTCCAAAGATGATGGATGCCTAAAGACATTAAGTCATTCATCACATCATAGTTTTTGGCTACGGAATGAAAAACTTCAGCTACCTTCCTTTCTTTTTCATCCCAGCCTACAGTGGAGTAACCAAAATGAGTTTTTTTTTCTTGATCAGCCATACAGAGAACACAGATTTGTTATTTAATCCTCCATATTAACCGATTTTGCAGAGGATACCCAGTCTTATATGATCCACGTACTCATTAGCTAATGTGCATGAGTACAGGAGTTTTTTTATTCAATTATTTTATTTTTAACATATTTTAGATATTATTTGGCCAAATTTCATTTTTAAACCAAAACAAGGGCAGGTACATTAAGCTAAACGCCTTTACCGTTAACTTCCAAAATGATAATTTCCAATTTATTGTCGTACCTAAAAATCTTAGTCTTTTGCAAGAAAAACTTGATAGCTTGGTGCCAAATATATCATCTACGTTGTAAAACCAACTAGAACTCATTGGCTCTCCTCAGTTGTTCGCTGTCATATCACTTTGGGGAGCTGCATGTGAAGGCAATGAAATATCAATAAATAATATATTTTTATTGTAAAACGATAAATATTTATTATAATTAAATGGTCTTAACAATGGATATTTATCATGAAAAAAATAAAAAACACCAGTCATATTTTGTATCTGCTATTTCGTACTCTTTGCTGGCTTATTCCACTCACGACCACCTGCTTAATCTTATTTAAATTCGATTGGATGTGTCATATAGGGGCCTGGTCCTCCTTAATTTCTGTAGAAAAAATCTATGAACCGTCGCATTTTTCTTGGTCGCATCGAGGTGTCTTGTTGGCGATTGAATGGATGCCCCTGACAATTACTGTCTTAATCTGCCATAAGTTGGCTAAATTATTCAGGCTTTTTGAAAAAGGGCATTTGTTTGAAGAAGAAAATATCAAATTAATTAAGCAGGTAAGTATTTATATGATTTTAGGTGAATTGGTGCAGCTATTTTATCAACCCTTGATGACAGCAGCACTCACCTTTAATAATCCTAAAGGAGAACGTATCGCCAGTATTACCTTAAATTCAGCAAACTTATCCACCTTAATTACCGCATTTATTATTTTGGTTGCTTCCTGGATTATTCAAGAAGCTCATCAGCTAAAATCAGAAACTCAATTAACAATTTAAGGAATATGCACGTGTCTATTATTGTTAATTTGGATGTGATGATGGCAAAACGCAAATGCAGGCTCAAGGAGTTGGCGGAAGCAATAGGAATTACTGAGGCGAATTTGTCTATTTTAAAAAACGGCAAAGCTAAAGCGATACGCTTTGCGACATTGGAAGCAATTTGTGCTTATCTAAATTGCCAGCCTGGAGATATTCTTGAATATCATGTGGAACAACAAGATGATTTAGCAGAGCCTAGTGACGCGTCCCCTCTCCCGTTTGCGGGAGAGGGCTAGGGTGAGGGGCCATTCGGTATAATCAGACCTCATCCCCTCCACCGGTGTACCTTCTTTCATACTGTTCGTCATCCCGAGGGAGCTCCCTCGTCCGACTCGGGATAACGGGAGCAGGGAGAACTAATTCAAAGCTCAGCTAAAGCGTGTAAGTAATGCGTTTCATCGGGAGGGAGATTATTTTTTTGTGAAAGCCATAAGCATTCGGCTAATTGTTCCATCATTAAATGCTCAACTACTAAAGAGTCATTATATTTTTTGACTAAATTCTGATAGATAAGGTGAATGCCGCTAGGGCGATCCGTAGCGATTTGCTCCCTAATTGCCAGATGAAGTCCCATGTGCAGAAATGGATTGGGCTCTCCTGATTCGGGGAAATAAGATTGTTGTTGAAATTTATCTTGATTCTCTAACATCTTGTGATATTCAGGATGGGCTAATATCACTTGGACAATCTCATTTTCTAAAGGGGACAACAATTTTTTATTCTGGTATTTTTCCCAACTGGAAAAGAAGAGTTGCCTTGTCTCTTGGATGCTATCGCCGTAAAACATGTATTGCTCATATTTTATGAAAGCTTGAGTTTAACGGAAGTGAGTTAGAACAACAATAGAGCTCTTTGTAAACCCTACTAAAGAGTTAATTACTTTGCGGATGCGGGCTTGAATGCGCCTAGACCTCCAGACAAGAGTCGCCGCCCATAGAGGATTATGACCAAAGGATGTCGATTGGAGTACCTGTTTTATGACCTGTGCATTGACTGGTGCTTAAAGCACTAGGTTGACATGAATAAATGGTTATGAGATATTCACGCTGCGAGGTTGGACTTGCTATGTGTCATTCCACTGGGTCAATTGGCGACACACTGATTGGCCCTTTCTACGAAATCGATTTTCCAATCATCTCTGAAATTAAGCCTAAACAATCGGTACCGAGCTTAATCCCTATCAACGCCATTAATAAGCCACTAAGTAACTCAATTCCTTTCCAAACATTGGCTTTAGTTAAAACATCGGAAAAATATCGCGCGGTAAATGTTAATGAGCTGAACCAAAGAAAGCTTGAGGTGAGAACACCTAATAAAAAAATATGTTCTTGATTGGGATACCCGCTGCTGCCGCCACCGATTATGACCAGAGAATCAATAATAGCATGAGGATTTAGGATGCTAAATCCTAAAGCCAGGAGAATAATTTGGGTTTTGGTGCGTGGTTGATACGTACTCTCTGTATTTTTTGCTGATTTTGAAAATGCATTCGCTAATGCTTTTGCGGAATAAAAAAGGAGAAATAATGTACCTAACAGCATCATCCAAATTTGTAGAACAGGACGAACGAGTAATAATTCATGCAAGCCTGCGATACTAGAACAAATTAAAATAAGATCACAGATAAAACAGATCACAGCCGAAAGTACCGCATGATTCTTTTGTGCGCCTTGTTTGATCAAAAAGACGTTTTGCGGCCCGAGGGCAATAATTAAAGATAAGCCTAAAAGCAAACCATCAAGATAAACAAACATAATCACAATAGAAAAATAATCAAAGATAGCAATTATAACATTGCAACTTATGCGTTGTGGAGTATAAAATGCGTCGATTACTCTGTCTCCGCAAGAGAAGCGTGCAAAATAAGAACAAATAGGAGGGAGCGTGGGCTCTTTGTTACTAAGAAAGCTAATTGTCACTGCAACTTTGGCCGTACTTGGCATGGCAGGTCAATTATTACATGCAGAAAATGCTGCACCGGCTCAACAGAAATTACAAATTCATGATGGATATTATCCTGTTTATCCACCTACGGCTCCAGCTACAGGCGAGCAACAAAGTTTAATTGAGCGCGGGGAGTATTTATCAAAGATAGGCGATTGTATTTCCTGTCATACCAATGTAAAAGCAGGGACACCTGCCTATGCTGGTGGATTGCCTATAGAAACTCCATTCGGGACTTTTTATAGCCCTAATATCACTCCAGATAAAGAAACTGGGATTGGTAACTGGACAGAGAAAGACTTTATTCGCGCCCTTAAAGAAGGTCGGGATCCTAAAGGGAGAAACTACTTCCCTGTATTCCCATATATTTATTTTTCTAAAATAACGGATGATGATGCGCGTGCTCTTTATGCGTATTTTATGAGCTTGCCGGCAGTTAATTTACCGAACAAATCATTACCTTTCCCATTTAATGTTCCGGGATCTCGGTTTACTCTGTGGGGATGGAACTTATTATTCTTCTTTCCTGAAGGTCACGGATTTCAATATGAAAAAGGCCGCTCTCCTGAATGGAATCGTGGGAAATATATTGTAGATGGTTTAGGCCATTGCAGTATGTGCCATACGCCTTTAAATCCATTTGGCGCACCGAAGAACAGATATTATTTGACCGGTGGATTTATCAATGGCTATTGGGCACCCAATATCACCAAGTATGGATTAGAGACTGCAACTCATGAGCAAGTTACCGATGTGTTCAAATACAATAAGTTGATAAATAATGCTGGTCCAGTAGCTGGACCTATGGCAGAAGTAAATCATAATAGTTTGATGTACTTAACTGATGCAGATAGGATGGCTATTGCTACCTATCTGAAAACAGTCGCCAGTGAAGAGCCTTTAGGTCTACCACCTTCTCATGAACCTCCTTCGCTCGATCGTGGAAAACAGGTTTATTACACGGCCTGTGTTATTTGTCACCAAGATGGTGTAATGGGTGCACCTTTAATTGGTAACGCAGCAGGTTGGTATGAGCGATTAAAAACAAGTGGATTAACAGGGCTGTATCACCATGCCATCAATGGTTTTAACTCAATGCCGTACAAAGGGGCCTGTGTCACTTGTTCTGATAACGACATCATTTCAGCGGTTGACTACCTACTGAATGAGTCATTAACTCGTACGGAGTTAGAAAATCTCAAGTCAGGTGGTGCAGAAAAATATCCTGCAAGTGGAGAAGCCGTTTATAACGAAAATTGTGCGGCTTGCCATAATGAAGGAAAAAATGGTGCGCCTAAAATTGGTGATAAAGAGGCATGGAAACCCCTGATCGCAAAAAATATGGATGTATTGATTGAAAATACTGTCAATGGCAAAGGCCATCCAAAAAACGGCGGCTGTAAGCAATGCACTACCAATGAAGTAATTGAGGCAATTAAGTTTATGGTCAGTAAATCTAAAACCGAAGGAAACTACTCATTGTGGTAGTGTAGTACTGATTGCACTATCCCCCACGCAAGTGGGGGATTAATTGAAATGTATAAAAACTAAATTGAAGCTAGGTAGCCTAGCTTATTGACAAGACGAGGAACGGGGATGTTAAACAGGTTAAAGATCTGTAGATTATTAACAATGCTTGGTGCCTGGGTTGCCAGCCAACCCATATTCGCAGCTGCGGATTTCTGGCAGGTAAATATGCATGAAGGGGTAACGCCTGTCAGTAGGGACGTGTACTACTTACATATGGTCTGTATGGCAGTTTGTGCCGTCATCGGGGTTGTGGTATTCGGCGTGATGATCTATTCCATGATCCACCATAGAAAATCTAAAGGATATAAGGCCGCATCATTTCATGATAACCCTCGATTAGAAATTGTCTGGTCAATTATTCCTTTCTTAATTCTTGTTGGACTTGCGATTCCAGCCACTCGTGTGTTAATCCGTATGGACGATACAAGACAATCAGAAATAACGGTAAAAATAGTGGGTTACCAATGGCGATGGCAGTATGAGTATCTTGATCAAGGAATAAGTTTTTTTAGTACCTTATCGACGCCTTTTGCACAAATTCAAAATAAAGAAAAAAAGAGCGAGTGGTATTTATTAGAAGTAGACAAACCCATGGTTTTGCCAGTGAATAAAAAAATTCGCTTTTTAGTTACCTCAAATGATGTCGTTCATTCATGGTGGGTTCCTGAACTAGGCATTAAACGCGATGCGATACCCGGGTTCATGTACGAAGCATGGGCAACAATACAAAAACCAGGAACATACAGAGGCCAATGTGCTGAACTCTGCGGTGTCAACCATGGATTTATGCCTATCGTTGTTGAAGCGGTAAGCCAGGAGGATTTTGATAAATGGGTTGCTGCTCAAACAAAATCACAAGACCAATACAACAAAGAAGAAGCAACTGCAGCAGCACAAAAAGCAATGACCCGAGATGATTTACTCACTCTTGGAAAGCAAAAATACGAACAGTTTTGTTCTCCATGTCATAGACCTGATGGCAAGGGTATTCCACCGATGTATCCTGCACTTAGAGGCAGCTCTATAGCAATAGGCGGTCCTATTTCACGACATATAGATACAATACTTAACGGTGTTCCTGGTTCAGCGATGCAGCCATATAAAGATCAACTGAACGACGAGGAAATTGCTGCTATTGTGACGTATGAGCGAAATGCCTGGGAGAATAACACCAATGATGTTGTTCAAGCTGCAGAAGTTGCGGCACAACGTCAAAAAGCTAATCAACAACCAACCATGGTTAATAAAGTTCAAGCTGGAGGTCTGCAATGAGTAGTTATACATTAGCACACGATGAAAAACATGACGATCATGGTCCTGAACAAGGCAAGGGCGTCTTAGGATTTATAAAACGCTGGTTGTTTACTACAAACCACAAAGACATTGGTACGCTGTACTTATGGCTTGCAATGATAAGCTTCTTTATAGCTGGCGGCATGGCGTTGCTTATTCGTGCAGAATTATTCCAGCCAGGCCATCGCTTTGTTGACCCTAATTTCTTTAACCAAATGACAACACTTCATGGGTTAATCATGTTATTTGGGGTGGTCATGCCCGCCTTTACTGGAATGGCGAACTGGCAAATCCCAATGATGATCGGTGCTCCAGATATGGCTTTGCCCCGTTTAAATAACTGGAGTTTCTGGATTTTACCTTTTGCGTTTACCTTATTGCTGTCCACAACGTTTCATGCTGGAGGCGGTCCTAACTTTGGGTGGACGATGTATGCACCTCTATCTACCAAATACGCCCCACCAAGTACCGATTTTATGATTTTTTCAATCCATATGATGGGTATTTCATCCATTATGGGTTCCATAAATATTATTGCGACCATACTCAATTTACGGGCACCAGGCATGACTTTGATGAAAATGCCGATGTTCGTATGGACTTGGTTAATCACTGCCTTTTTATTGATTGCAATTATGCCTGTTTTGGCTGGCGCGGTAACGATGATGTTAGCGGACCGTCATTTTGGTACCAGCTTCTTTAATGCAGCAGGTGGTGGTGATCCCATACTGTTCCAACACGTATTTTGGTTTTTTGGACATCCCGAAGTATATGTTCTTGTATTACCCGCTTTTGGGGTTATATCCGAAGTGATTCCTACTTTTAGCCGTAAGCCATTGTTCGGCTATTATTTTATGGTGTATGCGACTGTCAGTATTGCTATCTTGTCATTTATTGTTTGGGCGCACCATATGTTCACATCCGGGATACCCTTGGGTGCGGAATTATTCTTCATGTACACCACGATGCTTATTGCGGTACCCACAGGGATTAAAGTATTTAACTGGGTCAGCACGATGTTCAGAGGCTCTATGACCTTTGAAACCCCAATGTTGTTTGCGTTAGCGTTCGTCTTTTTATTTACTATAGGCGGATTTACTGGTCTGATGTTGGCATTGGTACCTGCAGACTTCCAGTATCAAGATAGTTATTTCGTGGTAGCACATTTCCATTATGTCCTGGTTCCTGGTGTAATTTTTGCCTTATTTTCTGCTACTTACTATTGGTTGCCCAAATGGACTGGCCACATGTACAACGAATGCATAGGTAAATGGCATTTCTGGCTATCTGTTATTTCAGTGAATGTAGCATTTTTCCCCATGCACTTCTTAGGACTGGCTGGTATGCCACGAAGGATCCCCGACTATGCGTTACAGTTCACCAATTTTAATATGATCTCTTCGATTGGAGCATTTATCTTTGGTTTTACCCAACTGCTCTTTTTATATAATGTGATTGCTACTGTGAGAAAGAAAGGTACTAAAAAAGACATTGCAGCTGGCAGAGCGTGGGAGGGTGCATATGGTTTAGAGTGGACCTTGCCTTCTCCACCCCCGTATCACACGTTTACAACTCCACCGAAGTTGGATTTATAGGTTCGCTGTATGAAAAAACAAAAAGGCCATCAAAAGTTAATTATAATTTTATCCGGCCTTGTGCTAGGTATGTTTGCCTTTGGCTTTGCATTGGTACCCATTTACAACAGTTTGTGTAAGTCACTGGGTATTAATGGTAAAACAAATCCCGAGGCAGTCGCTTATGATATAACTAAAGCTAAAATTGATAAAAAAAGAGAAATAACGGTTGAGTTTGTCGCTACCAACAATAGTGGTGTCCCTTGGGCATTTTATCCCAAAACTCGCAAGATTAAGGTACATCCTGGCGAAATAGCCAAACTTGCCTTTTATGCAGAAAATAAAACGGACCATCAGATGACCGTTCAAGCGATACCGAGCGTTACCCCTGGCATTGCTGCGAAATATCTGAAAAAAACAGAATGTTTTTGCTTTACTCGGCAAACGTTAAATGGACATGAGGCTATGGATATGCCTTTACTATTTCATTTGGATGCTGATTTACCCGAAAAAGTGAATACTGTTACATTGTCTTATACTTTATTCGATGTAACCGATAAGGCTTAATGCACTTTGGGATGTGTGAGGTCTGACACAGTTCATGCGATTTAATCACGCCCATCTATTGAGAGCGTATTTAGAACAGATTATTGATACAGGAGATAAAAATATAATGGGAGCACATGGTACTTATTATGTCCCTAAGCCAAGCCATTGGCCTTTGGTTGCATCATGTGGGCTGACTACTCTGCTTGTAGGTGCGGCATCTTGGCTTCATCACGATTGGTATGGCCCTTACATATTCAGTATTGGCATGGGAATTATGATTTTTATGCTATTTGGTTGGTTTGGCCAAGTAATCTATGAGAACTCAAAAGGCGTCTATGATCAACAGGTTGATCGCTCATTTCGTTGGGGCATGTGCTGGTTTATTTTTTCTGAAGTGTGTTTCTTCGGAGCCTTTTTTGGCGCCTTGTTTTATACCCGATTTTGGGTTGTTCCACTTTTAGGGGGCGATGTACATCCGATCACTCATTTTACCTTATGGCCTGATTTTAATTCCACTTGGCCTCTATTAGATAACCCCAATAATAAAGTTTTTGCGGGTGCTGAGGAAGGAATGGGAGCCTGGGGATTAGCCGCTGTAAACACGCTTATTTTATTAACCTCAGGGGTTACTATCACTTGGGCACATTGGGCCTTAAAATTAGAAAAGCACAAGCAAGTACTTATTGGAATGGTTTTAACAATTGCCTTAGGTATTTTGTTTTTGGTATTGCAAGGCTATGAGTATCATGAAGCATATACCAAGATGAATTTAACGCTTTCTGCAGGTATTTACGGAACGACCTTTTTTATGCTCACAGGATTTCACGGTCTGCACGTAACCTTAGGTACTATTATGCTGATAGTGATCGCGGTTCGTTGTAAGTTGGGGCATTTTACACCAGAGCGTCACTTTGGATTCGAAGGTGTTGCTTGGTATTGGCACTTTGTAGACGTGGTCTGGTTGTTCTTGTTTGTTTTTGTTTATTGGTTATAAATAGACCGTAAGTTGGGCCAAGGCCCAGCTTACGTCAAATTTAGAAAATTTCATTCATAAACGAGTATTAATTAACAAACCGGGCTGGAATTGAATTTCTTGTATCGTTAATTGATAGGTAAAAAATGAGTGAGCGAATTTAATTTCTTCAATAATTGCTTGTCCACGAAAGTGCTTTGCAAAAAAAGAAATCTCAATATCTTTTTCAATATACTCATCGCATTTCAGTTCTAATTTGTCTTCAGATAAACTCAGTAGCTGGCCTACAAATTCATCTTCGCCAATTTTCATTAGAACATAAACAGGTTGAACTGGCTGTATTAACATTGCAGACTCCTCGCAATATAACCAGCTTATATCTATAAGTGTAGCTTAATATAAAGCCCTTTTTTATAAATTGAATGTATAAAATCGAAACTAGCGAGAGCTTTTTTTGATTGGATGCTTATGATGGTCTATGAATGAGTACTTTAGGTGGATGTAACCAGTCCTACTTGTCAGGGGAATCCGGCTATTACAGCTATTAAGGTTTGCAATAACCTAGGAGCGCTAGGTTATTCGATTGATTGGAGGAACAAAGTCATTGATGCGTACGACCCAATTGATCAATTATCATTTGTAAAAAATGTTCATTGTCATAGTGAATAACTAATGAGCCTTTGCCTGCTTTTCCAGGTTTTAGTTTAATTGACGTTTGCAAATGTTGTGACAGATTGTTTAACTGCTCTTGGTACAGGGAATGGCCTAGCTCAGGTTGCTGTTCCTTGATTTTTCCCGATTTAATGCGCTCAACCAACTTTTCGGTTTCACGTACCGATAAATTTTTAGCGACAATCAATTGTGCTACTTGATTTTGCTGCTCTTCATCTAACATTAATAAGGCACGCGCATGCCCCATATCGAGATCACCATGCTCTAAAAGTTTTTTAACGCCAGTTGATAGGGCCAATAATCGCAGGTAATTACTGACTGCAGTCCTGGATTTACACAAGAGATCCGCAACCTGTTGATGTGTTAAAGAAAACTCGTTCGTCAATCGATGCATCGCACGTGCTTGATCCATGGCATTGAGATCTTCGCGCTGCAAATTTTCAACTAAGGCCATGGCCATAGCTGTTTCATCATCAACTTGTTTTAAAATCACTGGAACTTCGGTAAGTCCTGCTAATTGACTGGCTCGCCAGCGACGCTCACCGGCGATTATTTCATAACGCCCGCTACTCAATTCACGAACTAATAGCGGTTGCAGCAAACCTTGCTTTTTAATGGATTGGGCAAGTTCCATTAGGGGTGCCTCTTCCATTTCACCACGCGGTTGATATTTTCCTGGTTGCAAACAATCTATAGAAAGCTTTAGGCTTTCAACTGGGGGCTTCTCATTTAAAAGAATACCATTTGATTGGCTTAGTAAAGCGGATAAATTACGTCCTAAACTACTACGTTTTACTGTCATAAATTACCCCATTTATCCTACTACAGTCTGTTTATTAATTAACTCGGAAGCAAGAACCATATAGGCTGCTGCGCCGGGTGATGTTTTATCATATTGCAAGGCAGGCAACCCGTGGCTTGGTGCTTCAGCAAGTCTGACATTACGTGGTACTACGGTTCTGTAGACCTTAGTTGGAAAGTGTTCTATAAGTTGTTTGGATACCTCGGAACACAATCGATTACGCGCATCGTACATGGTCCGTAACACACCCTCAAGGTGCAAACGAGGATTTACTGAAGCTCTAACCTGCTCGATAGTCGATAGCAATGCAGCTAAACCTTCAAGTGCGTAGTATTCGCATTGCATCGGAATAAGCACTGAGTCTGCCGCTACAAATGCATTGATGGTCAAAGTATTCAACGCGGGTGGGCAATCGATCAAGACAAAGTCATAATTATTTTGAATGGGCTGTAATGCCTTATATAAGAACGTTTCACGATGATTACGTTCCATCAGACTGACTTCAGCTACGGTTAAATCATCATTTCCGGGGAGTAAATCATAACCACATGTGGTGGCAAGACATGCCTGCTCGGCAAGACAATCATGTAATAAGACATCATTAGTGGTATGTACCAATTGACTTTTATCCACGCCACTACCCATGGTTGCGTTACCTTGTGGATCCAAATCAATAAGTAAAACGTGCTGTCGATTGGCTGCTAAAGAGGCAGCTAGATTAATCGCTGTAGTGGTTTTGCCTACCCCACCTTTTTGGTTGGCAATGGCTATAACTTTTGCCATGATTTATTCCTTGGTTAAACCAGAAAAGCAGTGAACTAGAGCTTACCTTTCTACTATCTTGGCCCAAATGGCCTAATTTTCTGTGCTCCGATACTCACATACTTCGTGTATGTAGCGTTTCGGTGCTCGAAAATTAGGCCATTTGAGCTCAAGATAGCGAAATCTAAGTCCTAGTTGACCCCACTATTCTTAGGTAAATTTTCAATAATGACGCAACAGCGTTCGCCTTCAACCCCTGCGACAGTATAATGCTTTACAGTGCAGTTTTGCTTTATCTCATTCAATTCTGTATCAGGATGACGCCCTTTCATTGCCAGCCAGATTCCTTCATGAGCAATAAGATGTTGCGTCCACTGAATCATTTGTTCAAGGCTACTAAAAGCTCGACTTACTACTGTATCAAAACCTTGAGTTGGGTGGTAGTTTTCGACTCTAAATTGTACAATTTCAACATTTTTTAAATTGAGCTGTCGTTTTACTTCCTGCAGGAAGCGCGTTTTTTTACCGTTAGAGTCCAGCAAAACAAAATTAAAATCCGGTCTAGCCAAAGCGAGTGGGATGCCCGGCAGGCCTGCACCGGTTCCTACATCAATAATTTGATTTCCTTTAAGCCAAGGTAAAATAGCCAGGCTATCTAATAGATGCTTACCAACCATAGACTCAAGATCACGAATTGCTGTGAGATTATAAGCTAAATTCCACTTATTAAGTAAGAATAAATAATCAGATAAAGAGGGGAGCAGTGCCTGCAAATTAAATTGCTGCAAACCCTCTGCAAGTTGTGGTTGTATTCTTGCTATTGATTCCTTCATGCCTCAATTCGCTGTTTTTTTAAATGGACTAAAAGAAGCGACAAGGCCGCAGGAGTGACGCCAGAAATACGGCCAGCCTGGGCTATAGTAGCAGGTTTAATTTTTGTAAGTTTTTGGATTACTTCATTGGATAATCCACTGACCGCACTATAATCCAGCGACTCAGGTAATCTCGTATTCTCGTGTTTACGCATTTTTTCTATATCTTGCTGTTGTCTTTCGATATAACCTGCATATTTGTTTTGAATTTCTATTTGCTCGCTCACCTCAGTGGTTAACTCAGGCAAGTTTAAATCATCGAGCATTAACAAATGCTGATAATTTATTTCAGGACGTTTAAGAAATTCAGAGGCACGATTATCATGTTGCATGGGATTGAGCAGTATATCTTTTAAGTGCTCATTATGTCCTACACGCACCCAAGTGTTATGCAGTAGTGCCTGGGTCGATTCGATTGCTTCAGTTTTAGTAGAGAAATGTTGCCAGCGTGTTTCGCCGACTAAACCTAATTCCCTGCCCTTAGCCGTTAAGCGTAAATCTGCATTGTCCTCCCGTAAAAGCAGACGGTATTCGGCACGAGAAGTAAACATTCGATAAGGTTCTTGAGTTCCGCAGGTGATGAGATCATCAATCAACACGCCAATATATGCTTCATCACGTCGTGGGCACCAAAGTTCCTTTTCTTGAACCTGTAGGGCAGCATTCATGCCTGCAATGATTCCTTGTGCGGCAGCTTCTTCGTAGCCGGTGGTTCCATTGATTTGGCCCGCGAAAAACAAATTGGGAATGGGTTTCGTCTGCAAGAATGAAGTTAATCCACGAGGGTCAAAGTAATCATACTCAATCGCATATCCTGGACGAGTAATATGGGCGTTCTCAAAACCTTTAATCGTACGCACAAACTGTACTTGAACTTCAAAGGGAAGGCTTGTAGAAATACCGTTGGGGTAAATTTCTTCAGTGGTCAAACCTTCAGGCTCGACAAAGATTTGATGTGATAATTTATCCGCAAAACGAACAATTTTATCCTCAATAGAGGGACAATAGCGTGGTCCTACGCCTTCAATAACTCCTGCGTACATAGGTGACTGATGCAGATTATTACGAATAATTTCATGTGTGGCTTCTGTTGTATGGGTAATATGACAGGGAACTTGTTGTGGATGATCACTGACATGTCCCAGATAGGAAAAAACAGGTGTGGGTGTATCACCAGGTTGCTCCGTCATTTGACTGTAATCTAAGGAGCGACGATCAATTCGTGGCGGTGTTCCAGTTTTTAAACGTCCCACTGGTAAATCCAGATCACGTAAGCTTTTAGCTAGAGCAATCGCTGGGGGATCACCTGCTCGACCACCAGCATATTGGTTCATTCCTACGTGTATTTTCCCCCCCAAAAAGGTACCAACAGTCAAGACCACTGCGCGAGCCCGTAAGGTAAGTCCCATTTGAGTAACCACAGCGGTTACACGACCTCCTTCAATCAATAAATCATCAACGGCTTGCTGAAATAGAGTCAGATTTTCTTGCGTTTGGAGTTGTTCTCTAATGGCTTGTCGATAAAGTACCCGATCGGCTTGTGCACGAGTAGCACGCACGGCAGGTCCCTTAGAGGCATTAAGCGTTCGAAATTGAATTCCGGCTCTATCCGCTGCTTTGGCCATCGCCCCATCCAAGGCATCAATTTCTTTGACTAAATGTCCTTTTCCTATACCACCTATGGCCGGATTACACGACATTTGACCGAGCAAATCCATGTTATGAGTCAGTAATAATGTTTGTGCGCCCATTCGTGCAGCAGCCAGAGCAGCTTCTGTGCCCGCATGTCCACCACCTACTACAATAACATCATATAATTTTTCAAGATTCATGACTGCTCAATATTTGTGAAACAAAAAGAGGAATTATACACTTTTTTATTCATTGTTCCCAATATGGCCTGCTTTTTTAGCTAAAAAATGCAATAAAGTGGCTGAATACTGTTGAGAGGGTTAGATCTAGATCTAATTCTACCCACTCTTTCCCTGTTCATCTCTACATCATAATTAATTGTTATACTGTAAATGGGGATAAATTTTATTGGGATAAGCAATGTTTTTTAAGACTGATATTGAAACATTTGAACAGCTAGAAGCGGATTCGGTAGGGCATTTAAGAAAAAAAGTAAGCTCGATGAAAGGCATTAAAGCGTCCAAAAAATCGATTGCTTTAGCGATATTACGAATGCTTCCCTTCGCGAGTAAATTTATTGATTCTCTAGGGGGAGCCGGGAGTACGATTAATCATTTGGCCGAGGTAAAAGGGATTGTAAATCATGCTACAAGTGCAGCGGCTGAAGCTTTTCAAATTATTAAAATGCTGACGAGTATCACTGATTTTGTGGTGGTTCCAATTATTTATTTTGGTGCTTATATCACCAATCAAAAAGTACCTTTTACATTGTCGCGTAATGCGCGTTTTGTGTATGCGACAGTAATTTTGGGACTTACAATAACTGCGTTGGCTTTTCCTCCAGCAGCTCCTGTTATTGCTTTGGTTACCTCAATCGCTGCATTGGGCTTGAGTCTCATTACGCTAACCAAACTTTATTACAAACGTTATGAACTGGAAGATAAGTTGGTCAATATAAAAGAACAAATCGAGGTCCAAAAAAATCAGCTCAAGATTTTAATCGATTATTTAGAACAATTAGAGGCAGATGCCAAAAAAGCGAAGGAAGATGGAAAAAAAGAGGAATATAAGACCCTCGAATCAAAAATTGAAAGTGAACGAAGTACCATTAAAGAGCAATTTAATTCATTACAAGAATTACTAAACAATCAAGTGAGCTGCGAGCAAAAATTAGAAAAGTTGCGCACAACTGCTGTTTGGGATAAATCAGCCGGCGTCGCGTTTGCTTCACTAGCACTAATTGGCGCAATAGTCAGTTTAATCGCTCCCCCCGCAGGACTTGGAATACTTGCGGTAACCGCTTCTTTGGCGATTGCCTATACGGTTGCACGACTGACCTTTCCCTTGTTCAAGTCTCTTGCAAATAAAACAGTAAATTATTTTACTAGAAAATCTGAACCCACTAAAGAAGAGAACGAGGACCTAGGAGTGAAAGAGGCTCTGACCGAATCAGAATGTGATAGCTCGGCTAAAAGAGTTAAAAAGGATAGGGCTGAAATAGAAAAAATTGCAGAGCGATTAGAGCACACCGTAGCGAGTGAGCCAATCAGTCATCTAGGAACACAACCCGATCACTCTGCACATGCCCTTATTTCCGAAACGCTATTTAAACCGGTGTCTCAAAAGAATGAAGATGATGAAGAAAGAGATGGTATAGAAGAGCAAAATGATGAGGAGCATAATAATTTAATCCAGTGAGAGTACCCAGGAGGGACAAGAATACACACTATCCACTCATTTGAAGGTTCAAAATGACTATGCCTCCAGTGATCTTGATCCGCATGAACGAGAGCCATCCAATAAAGAGCCAGCCTGTTCCAAAAAAACCAACCTTCATACTGCCCATTAGGTGCAGTATGTCGGAGTTTACGGGCAAAAAATCCTTCTAAAAATGAACTTTTCAAGACGGATTAATAGGTGGGAGGTCATTTTTGTTTTCTTGTTTACTTGCATTATTTTTTTTCATTTGTTGGATACTGCGCCACAATTCATCCCCACGCCACAAGATTTTTTCTTTGCTTTTGTACAAAACTTGCGACAGAATTTGCACTTGTTTTTTAAAAGGCGCATCAGCAGTAAGACGTGTTAAGTCAGTCAAATTCAATATGGGGGCATCAGGCCAATGCATTCTGGCCCATGTTAATAAGGCATCACGTGCCTGTTGAGGATTTCCTTGCGCGCAGGCTTTATGAAGTTCGTTTAATGCTGTTTTGTATCGACCCTTTCCCGCATTTTTATTCCGTCTTTGCCAAGCCCATAGCGCTATAGTAAGTAGCCAGGCGAAAGCAAAAAGTGCAGCCACTACCCACGCCCAATTGAATGGTGCTGATGACGTGGACCCCTCCGTGTTTTGGGTAGGTTGGGTCATCGGTTGATTTTTGCTTACTGCAGGTTGATTGGTATTTGCTGCAGGGACGGGGGCGGGATTCGAGGGAGTAACTTCAAGTGTTTTTGCAGGCAAGGTGGCTAGTTCTTCTTTTCCTGTTTCTGTATTGAACCAAGGGAGTTTTAATTCTGGGATTGTTATTTTTCCTGCTTTATTGAATAAATAGGTAATCTTAATCTCAGTACGGCCAATCAGTTCTCCTTGCGTTACCCGATTTTTATCTTTACCTTTCTCCGGGTAAACACTAACCCCATCTGTTTCTGCAAAATTGGGCGTAGGTAAAAGTTGCGCAGGAACACCTACGCCCTCAATAATGACGTTACGAATTAATGTGTTGCCTTGATTGATGGTTGGAGCGGAATTTTCATAGTGTTCGAATAATTTAACTCCTTTCGCGGGTAACCATATTTTACCTGAAAATTCTTTGGGTATCGGTTGTACATCAAGACTAATCGTTTTGTCCGTAGCCTTAACTCGTTCGGGATTAAAATCATAGATCAAAGCGGTAAAAACTGGGGATTTAATTTTTAGAGGGCCACTTTTTTGAGGAAAAATCGCATAATTTTGTTCTTCGACAATAAAGGTCACTCCATTTTTTTGGATTTGAGAGCGTCTGTTTTCACCTAAAGGAACAATCAAGGCATTTTCTACTTGAGGGCCTTGATAGTCTGCATCTAAAAGATGTTTGGAATTGTATAAAGTAACTTTATAAATAATTTGTTGGTTTACATAAGGATTTTTCTTATCAACTTGTGTCGTTAAATAAAGATCTTGATTTCGCTGCGGGCTAACCGAAGTAGGTTTGTTTTGAGCGGTTCCTGCAGTGACATCAATTGTTAATGGTTTTGTATATTCATTGCCTATTTTAATCCCTGGGATTGTTAATTTACCTTGTTTTTGTGGTTTTAAGGTGACGGTCCATTCGCTGGATGATTGAGATTGCCCGTTGATAATGGAATAATTCATGCGGCGTTCGGTGCCAAGGATCATAAATTCTTTTTGTAAGGGAGTTAGATCAGGAATACCCCCATTTTGCAAATTATCTTGAGTCAGAATTAATCTGAATGAATCATCGATACTTATTTGAGAGGGCTCAACCTGCACTTGTACTTCAGCATAAACTAATGTACTGAATAAATAAAAAAAACCAATAATTATTAATTTTCTCATTGATACCATCCGCGTTCCCTTCGTAAATGATCACGTAAGAATTTTTCTCGCATTAACCCACCAGGATCATCTGGAATCAAACGTAACCACTGTTCTTTTGCTTGTTGTTTTTCTCGCTCTGCTTCAGACTGAGCTTCGCTGTTGCTTGGGTTATTCTTTTCTTTGTTTTGCTGATCTTTATTTTGTTGATCCTTGTTTTGTTGATCCTTGTTTTGTTGATCCTTGTTTTGTTGATCCTTGTTTTGTTGATCCTTGTTTTGTTGATCCTTGTTTTGTTGATCCTTGTTTTGTTGATCCTTGTTTTGTTGATCCTTGTTTTGTTGATCCTTGTTTTGCTGATCCTTGTTTTGCTGATCTTTGTTTTGTTGATCTTTGTTTTGCTGATCTTTGTTTTGCTGATCTTTGTTTTGCTGATCTTTGTTTTGCTGATCCTTGTTTTGCTGATCCTTGTTTTGCTGATCCTTGTTTTGCTGATCCTTGTTTTGCTGATTTTTGTTTTGTTGATCTTTGTTTTGCTGATCTTTGTTTTGTTGATCCTTATTTTGCTGATCTTGGTTTTGTTTCTTTTCTTTATCTTGCTTCAAAAGATCTTCAACTAGCTTACGGTTATAAAGGGCGTCTTGATCTGCTGAATTGAGTGCTAATGCCTTATCATAAGCTTTAATTGCATCTTCATATTGTCCCATATGCGCTAAAGCGTTACCTTGGTTATAGTAGCCTTGTTCATTTTTTAATGCTTGATACAACTCAGCAGCCTTTTGGTAATCGCCTGCTCGATATGCCGCAGCAGCAGCCCAATCATTGCGTGTAAAGGTTTCTTTAGCTTGTTTAAATTGACTTTTTGCCATTAAGTCTCGTCCTTGCTGATCCGCGGTAGACCATAAGTCCTGCCAACTAAAGGCATGGGTCGTTAAAGACATAAATGAGCAGCATAAAAGAATAAAGTAACGCATCATACAACGATCCTCTGTATCCACCCACGTCGAAATACAGGCAAAAGCAACAACAAAGCAGGAATTAAAAACCAGCGTCCTTCATCGCGCCAAAGGGGTATGTCATCGTCTTGGCTTAAAACAAATTCGTTATTATTACTCGAATTGAGCCATTGTTCTAAGTCATGGGAGTCTGGGGTATATGGTACCAATTGTCCTCCACCTGCATCAGCAAAACGTCCAAAAAGGGGATTCAGATTTTTATCTGCTTTAACGGGCATAATAGAAGAATAAATTCCCGATTCGGCTAATTTTTTTGCGAGAGCAATTGCCTCATCGGAGGGACTATCTGCAGTTAATACTAAAATTTGTCCTTGGTTATAACCCGCTTGTTTGATTAGTTTACTGGCTTCATTCAAGGCACTATCAAGATTCTGTCCGGTTACGGGCATGATATCTGGGGTTAGCGAAGAAAGTAAGGATGAAATAGTTTGCCCATCATCAGTCAGTGGTGAAACAACAAAAGGTTCACCGGTAAAAGCCACAAGACCGAATTGCCCTACCTCTTTGTGAGCAAACAAATCATGCAACTTAAATTTTGCTCGGCTTAAGCGGTTGGGGGATAAATCGTTAGCCATCATATTTTCTGACATATCTAAAACTAGGACTCGAGGTTGTATGGGCCTATAGGTTGCTACAGGCAGTTTATACCAAACAGGCCCGGCGATGCTCAAAATCATAAATAGAATACTTAAAAACAGACACAGCATAGAAATCATCCGTCGACCTTGGCCTTTCTTCTGCAGCAGATGACTCAGTAAATGGGAATCACAGACTTCTGACCAAGCATGTAACTTCGGTTTTTGCCGCCATAAAACGAAAATCAATCCTAATAAAGGCAAAATCATTAAAAGCCACCAAGGCCTTAAAAAATGAAAATCTGCACTCATGATTTTAATGCCCCCCGACTTGATACCACAGAGTTTACGCTCAAGTTCAGGCCTGCTTTGCTAATTAGCCAAGAGAAACAAAGTAATAATGCCATACCAACACACCATGGATAATATTCTTTTTGTGGTCGCACAGTCGCTTGTTCCTGACTTACGGTTTCCAACTCGTTAATTGTTTTATAAATAGAATGTAATGTTTCTGTATCTGTAGCGCGGAAATAACGCCCCCCAGTCATGTCAGACATTTTTTGTAAGGTCTCTTCATCCAAATCTGCGGAAGCATTTTGCATTATAAAATCACCCACTAAGGCTCTTGAATCTGCTTCAGAACCTAAGCCTATGGTGTAGATTTTAATTCCTTCTTCTTTAGCGAGTTCTGCTGCTTTTAGTGGGGCAAGTATGCCGGAATTATTTGCTCCGTCAGTCAATAAAATCAGAATTCTTCCTTTTTTGGGGACATCATCCAACCGTTTTACAGCAAGACCAACGGCATCGCCAATGGAGGTGGTTTTCCCTGCAAGGCCAGCGGTGGCATCTTCAAGACGTAAAAGAATGGTATGTCGGTCATAAGTAAGTGGTGTCTGCAAGTAAGCGCGCGTTCCGAAGAGGATCAGGCCAATTTTGTCTCCTGACCGATCGCGTACAAATTGCTCCGCAGCACTTTTTACTACGCTTAAACGACTTACAGGTCGTCCATAGAGGAGCATATCAGGAATTTCCATACTGCCAGATAAATCTAAAGCCAGCATGATGTTAAAACCTTCACGCGCAATGGGTTTGGGAGCACCAATCCAACGGGGGCCTGCTAAAGCAATAACCAATAATAACCACACCATAGCTGGAATTATCAGTGAATATTGTGCTGAAACAGAGCGTTTCTCTTTATCGGCGATGAGAACCATATCAGCAAAAAAAGGGACTTTCAACGCAGCCGGCAACTGTACTCTGGCTCTTGGTATTAAAAACCAAAAGAGTAAGGGTAAAGGTAACAAGATTAAAACCCAAGGATTGGCTAATTCGAACATGGCACTCTCCTTTGTTTAATCCAGAGTTGTGCGGTGGTGAACAAGGGGTTGAGATCCATGGTTTCCCCTGTTTTAAATGGAGCATCTAACAACATGTCTTTCACCAAATAAAAATCAAGTCCTTTGCTGGTTTCATTTAAAAATTTAAGCCATTCTTCCCCATGCAAACTGGCAACACGTTCCCTTGGATAATAGACAAGAGCGACTCGGCGTAACAATTCCGAAATATGAGCGCTGGCCAACGAGCTATTCTGTTCTTTTTCATAGTTTTTTAGATATTCATGTAACAAAAGCAAAGCGTGTTTCTTAGCCAATGCATGACGATGTCTTTTATAAGCACTATAAGCGAGTAGGATTGCTGTAAATAAAATGAGTCCCATCAGAATATACCATCCAGGAGCCAATGGCCACCAACCAATCGGAGTAGGAAGATGGATGTCTTTTAACTGTGCCAAGGGATCAGTGTTAGCCACGAGACCTCCTGGGAAACGTTTGACGTACCATCTGTGCTAAATTTACATCTGCTGTAACCTGTACATACTGAATGCACAAGCGCCGTAATTGATTTTGCAAATGATCTAGGCGCTGTTGGCAATATTGCTCATAAGCGGTGTTCACTGAATGTAAGCTGGTATCAAGTATTATTTCTTGCTGTCCATTCGTCATCGCATATTGCTGTGGTTTGGGTGGAGAAAGCTCCACTCGATCACAAATATGATAGGCTAGGATGTCATTATGATAGCGTAATCGATTTAAATGCTTTTCACATTCACTGTCCATCGAGTAAAAATCACTGATCAGAACCAGGATACTCCCTGGTCTCACCACGCGCCGTAAGCGTGCTAATGCATCACTAAGCAACCTGGGTTTGGCTTCTCTTTGTTCTTCGCTCTGATCAGTATATCGACTCAAAGAGGCTAACAAAGGCAATACACCCATATCACGACTGCGAGGAGTAAATTCACTGTGATCAGTGGCTGAGAAGAATACACCACCTACTCTATCGCCTTCCTTGATTACTGTCCAAGCAAGAAGCGCCGCTAATCGGGCAGCAATCACTGATTTAAACGCAATGCGAGTACCGAAAATCATTGAAGGATTAAAATCTGTGAGAATGACCACTGGCCTTTCACGCTCTTCTTGATAAATTTTGACATGTGGTCTACCGGTACGTGCAGTAACGCGCCACTCCATATGGCGTATTTCATCACCTGCCTGATAATTCCTAACTTCAGCAAAATCCATGCCACGACCACGTAATTTGGATAAATGATTGCCGGAGCGTATTGCTTTACCCTCCGGGTGATAATGAACGGATTGCACGTAACGCCTTAAATCAATTAACTCATTTAATTCTGCAATAACGCCATTAGCCATAAAAACCTCATATACCTCAAATGCTGTGTAAATGGGGGTTGAACCCACCAAATTCAAGGCTATTAATTTGTTGGGCCAGCCCAAGCATGGGGAGGAAGGAACTTAATGGTAGTGTCCTAAACCCCAAGCTACGGAACAGCAACTAAACGTAATAAAGAGTCAATAAAATCATTGCTGTTGATTCCTTCCGCCTCAGCTTCAAAACTTAACAAAATTCGATGTCGTAATACATCATGCGCAATAACATGAATGTCATCTGGAGTGACATAATCTCTACCAGAAAGCCAGGCATGAGCTTTGGAACAGCGGTCCAAAGCAATGGTGGCGCGCGGGCTGGCACCAAAACGCAACCAACGGCCTAGTTCTTCACTGTATATACCCGGATTACGTGTTGCGACCACTAATTGCACTAGATAGTTTTCCAATGCTTCGCTTGTATGCACATTAAGTACTTGTTTCCGTGCTTCGAATAATGTTTTTTGTGATAATTTCTCTGATGAGAGTGGTTTGGTGGCCATTGTAGCGCCTAGGGCTTCTTTGCGTGATAATGCCAATATATCGTGCTCTACTTTGGCATCAGGATAACTAATTTTTACGTACATCAAAAATCGGTCCAATTGGGCTTCAGGCAAAGGATATGTTCCTTCCTGCTCAATGGGGTTTTGGGTTGCCATAACTAAAAATAATTCAGGCAGTGGATAGGTCTTGCCTCCTATAGTAACTTGTCTTTCAGCCATTGCTTCAAGTAAGGCCGATTGTACTTTTGCTGGGGCACGGTTAATTTCATCTGCTAAAAGCAAATGATGGAATATAGGCCCTGGTTGAAATACAAAAGAACCATTTTGTGGATGATATACATCCGTACCGGTTAAATCGCCAGGTAACAAATCAGGTGTAAATTGGATGCGATGAAAATTGCCTTCAACCCCATCAGATAACTCTTTAACCGCCCGGGTTTTTGCCAATCCGGGGGCGCCTTCTACTAGTAAATGGCCATCAGCAAGTAAGGCAATGAGCAAACGTGAGATTAATTCATTTTGGCCTAAAATTTGCGAATTTAAGCGATGACTTAACTGTAATATTTGGTGCTGTACAGCATTTCCAGTTTTATTGTCTTCTACCTGCGCCATAATTTCTACCTTAAATATGAAAAACATCGAAGAATAAAATTAAGAGAACTTATCCTAACTTGAATTGTACGCGCTGCCAAGTGGGGAAGAACAACTGAGTTCTCGTCAGCCCGAGCATCTCCAGGGATGAGGAGGCTTTTGTCGGGGGGATGGCCGCGGCACTTAGGATGATGTCAGAAACCTGAGGCTACGTCTCGCTTTACCCAGGTCACGGTATTGATTATTGCTGGTAATCAGGATGAAGCTCTAGTGGCATCATCGTTTGTAGCTTTTGATACAGCGAAAGAATTTCTTCACAAAAAACATGGAGCTGTTGTTGATTTTCCCATAAATCGTAATCCGTTCCCTTAAGAAAAACCTGTTGCTTTGCTAGTGTCTTTAATAAAACAAGTTCTTGGCGAGAAAAACCCAAATGGCTATTTAATTCAACCAGCTCCATAAGTTTCTTGTGTTCTTTAACAGGACGGTGTTCATGCAAACAATAAGCTTTTAATGTCAGTTGAAACGCTTGGTACATCAGCGAAGTAACAGGGGTTAATACGGCAAGTGGATCGGCTTGTCGAAAGGTCCAATCGGTAATTTGTTGTAACAGATAATCTGCTGCATAGGCATGTTGTGTTGCAATATTGAGCATTTCCAGAGGGGATAAGTAACGTTTGTCCATAAAAAGCTGTTCCTGTTTAATTCGGTACCTATAGCTTGCGCAGTGATTTTAACTGCTTTTTTTAGGTTCAAGTATGTTAAAATAGGCCCTCATTATATCCATGAAATAAATTGATGCACGCTTTTCTTAATAGTTCTTTTAAATTGGGTTCTTTGACTCTAGGCAATCGATTAATTCAAGGTCCTTTGGCTGGTTATAGCTGTGCACCATTCAGAATCTTATTTAATCAATATGCGTCACCTGCATATTGTGTTACTGAAATGAGTTCTGCAACAGATATTCTGTATAAACACTCTGCAAACTCACGTTACATTTACCGAGCGCCCGAGGAACAGATTCTTGCTTATCAAATTGCAGGGACCGAGCCGCACATTCTGGCACAAGCTGCGCAACGGTTGCAGCTCCATGGCGCCGACATCATTGATATAAATTGTGGATGCCCTAAACCCAAAATACGTAAAAAGGGGGCGGGAAGTGCCTTGCTGGACGTTCCAGAGCAATTGGTTCAAATTATAAAAGAAGTTCGCGCTGCAATTACTATTCCTTTAACGATTAAAATTCGCATACAAGGCAATAAACAGGATCTTGTACTGGCGAAGCAAATTGAAGAAGCGGGAGCGGATGCCCTGATTGTGCATGGACGGCGTTGGATTGATGACTACGATGTGGCCTCTGATTTACAGCAAATCGCGCAAATCAAACAAGGTATTACTATTCCTGTGATTGCAAATGGCGATATTCACGATGTGACCAGTTTACAAAGAGCAATCGAAGTAAGTGGTTGTGATGCGTATATGATATCGCGCGCTGGAACTGGCAAGCCTTGGCTTTATCAGCAGTTACTGCAACAATCCCATGGGGTTGTGAACCTCGATGAAAAAATTAATTTATTTATGCATCACTTACAGGGTCTGGCTGCATTAGAAAATGAATATAAAGCAATTTTGCAAAGTAAATCTCTAGTACGTTACTATTTTGGGTTAATGTTTGATGCGTCATTGTTGCAACGTTTTTATCAATTGGACTCTCTAGAAAAAATACATCAATTTTTTGCTGTATTTACCACAGATCCAGTAATTATTTGATGGTCTCCAGAAAAATGCTTTTTGTTCATTGAATTTTTAGATGGAACATTTGAAGAAAACTTAGATTAGATCACTATAATCTTGTTGATAAACATACAGATGTTGTAATCGTTCGGCTACTTTTTGGGCTCCTTGCTGATCACCGTTTTCAAAACGAAGTTTAGCCAGATAATTGAGATAAAGCTCAATATAATCCGGAGGAATGGGATAATGAAGACCAGCCTCCAAAACTTGCTGAGCGGGCTGCAGTTCTTTTTCCTCTACTAAGAAGCGGGCAAAAGTAAGTCGAGCCAAACAAAAATGTGGATTATTTTTTAGCGCCTTAAGAAAATATTCTTTTGCCTCTCGGGGCTCATTAAACACTAAGCTTTGTAACAAAGCCATTTGAAAATAAGAACGGGCAAAGTAGGGATTCATCGCGATTGCATGATTAATGGCAGTTACCGCTTTTTCTGTCCAATAATGACGTAGGTGCTCTGATGTTGCATTCTGGATCAATTGGAGGTACGCATCGATTTGCAGACTTTGAATTTCCACAAAATGAAATGACTTTAAAGCCTGGTTGCTGTGATGAACTGCCTGACGAAATTGTTTTTCCTGAAGTGCCGTCTCCGTTTTCCCTATATAGTGTTCTAGGATTAAAAAACGGATAAAGTAACTGCTTAAAAGTAAAAGAAATATCATTAGACTGCTTTGTAGAATCCAAATACTTTTTCCAGCTGACAATAAATAAATTTGGACACAGCCTTCTTTCTTAAAGAAATAATAGAGATATCCTAAACAACATCCCATGAGGAGATTCATGGGAAATACGTAGAAGTTGAAATCAATAATACTATGGCAAATTAAAGCACCTAATGCGGCAAAACAAGCCATAGCTTGGATACAGGTTATGGGATTTTTATTTTGCTTTTTTAAGTAGCGGCTTAAATAAACAATGAAAGTTACCATCACACCCATTAGAATAACAACACCAGGAACTCCTGTTTCAATTAATAATTGTAAAAAGTCATTGTGCGCGTATTCGAGATTTGAGCCATCGCCGGGTAAACTAAATGCCGGATAGTACTGTTTAAAATTGAAAATACCTAAACCGTACCAAGGGGTTATTTGCCATAAGTGCCATGCACCTTGCCAAATAACGAGACGTGATTTCTCATGAGCAAGTAAATCCAGTCGATGATGTATGGCAGGTTGCGCCAAGAGATACAGAGTAATTAAAGCCAGAACCAGGACTGCGGATAATTGATAAATCGTTTTTATTTTTATCGCCTGACGAGACAAAGCAATTTCTAGTACAGTGAAGAAAATAAAACAAAGGATCACGCCGCGGCTTAATGCCGCGAATAAAGCAAAGGTGATCATGTAAATACTGATTAAAAGAAAAGCCTTATGAAGTATCTTGGGTACTTTGGATGAGTTTATGTCAATAAATTCAGGATGATTTAAGCTAAAGAATTTTCCCATCAATAATAGGTTAACCATCATTAAAAAGGCTGCGGCAGTATTTTTACTTGCAAAAAATCCAGTAGGCATTGCATTTCTAACCAAGAGTTGCATAAGAGCATACACCGCACAGATTAAACCCAATACCCAGAGTATCCTCAGCAAATTTTGCCATAACCATTCAGTAAGAGGTTTTTGAGCCATTAAAAAAAATCCAAAGATCCAGGCCGTACACTGGAAAATGCCGAAAAAAGCGGTATTCGGAACCCAGCCCAGCAGCGGCGGGATAGTTGTCCAGGCAAGCCAGATAGCCAGCAAAAATGTTAGGGTGGACGTTTGAATCGATTTTGAAGGCCAATGAAAAGAAATAGAACGGACTAGAACTACGAGCATCAAGCTGTAGCTGATCAGTAAAATCGAATAATCGCTTGTACCTTTAAACAAAAACGATGCGATCAGCAGGAGGAAAAATAGCGCTCCTACTATTTTATGAAGACGCGCCGTAATAACTCCCCCCCTGCCTATGTGCTGAGGCTTTTCTGTGAAAGCCATTTTGGATCTACCTTAATTGATGCCGCGGATAACCCGCGGCACATGATTGGATAAGGGTAGTACCCAGTGCAAAGGACTTTAACATCAAGAAAGCCATTTTGCTTTGATAAAAGGACCATCCAGAGAGAAATCATTCTGGGTTACAACTGTTGCAGGATTAGAGTTTCCTCCGGGAGGAAGAAGAAACATATCAAAATAATGTTGCCACATCCAACCGCCCATTAAGGTAAGTTGTCCGCTCATGCAGCTGCCCCATTGATAGCTTAAGCCTAATTGTGCTTCCAATTCGGGAACGATATGGGTGCCTTTGGCTTGCGCGCTAAAAGGAAAAACATTGGGTCCGCTTATATTTGCCCCTGATAATTTTGCTTTTCTTTCGCCAAGGAGTATTGCTGTAGCACTTTGAGCAAATACAGCGAAACCATGGTTCAGTTTATGAGCCATGTCTATCCCCACACGAGGGCCTGCACCTTGGAATTTCGTATGAGCTACTGATTCTTGAACCACAGTATTAGGAGGGAAGAAAATGACATTTTCAAAATCATATTCCGCACGTTTAATCTTGGAGTTGACATATTGTCCTCCGCCATAAAAACGGATGTCTGTATTTTCACCAAAGGAGCTGCTTTGTGCCAATTCAAGATTGACCGCATCAAAATAAGTGTCGAATCTCAAATGAGTAGTAATATCTGCTATAAATGGGTTTACCGCTGGGTTTTCATTGATGTTGGTAAGGATACTACTGGAATGATTTCCTCTAAAGTGCAACCAATTTAAATTAAGGTCATTTCCAGTGTTAAAATGATAGCCTCCTTCCAGCAAAAAACCCCAATCCCAAGAGGATTTAATGGTATTGAACGTTTGGGTAGTTGTGCCATCCGTTTGGAAATGATTTACAGTCAATGTAGGGTTGAGCAGGTCTGAATTAGTGTTTGGTTGTAAATATAAAGCGCTAATACCTATTTCCCATGCATTGCATGGACAGGGAACAGTTACATCATCAGTCTCGCAAGAGGGTTTTATTACCCCCATAGCCCCAGCATGTAGCAAACTGGTATTTAAGGCAATAAATAGAAAAGCTCCTATTTTTTTCATAAAGTCACGATCTCCTTGTGTTTTTTACCTATTATTTAATAAGTTTCTTCATTAAGCAATTAGATAATAATTTATTTAGCCTAGCAAGCTTCTTCCGCCATCCACTTTAAGTATCTGCCCGGTGATATAGGGATTTTCAGCCAAAGCTACAATGGCCTGGGCAATATATTCTGGATCACCATGTTTTTTTAATGGAGTTTTCGCAATAATTTCTTCTTTTCTTTCTGGAGTGAGCGTGTTGAAATTCTCAGGCCAGGCGGTTGCGCCTGGAGCAATGGCATTGACCCTGATTTCGGGAGCAAATTCGCGGGCCAAGCTTTTCGTTTGCATTTCCAAGGCAGCTTTGCTTTGACAATACACCGAGTAGCCTTTCAGTGGTTTTTCTGCATGGGTATCCGTTATGTTGATAATGGCTCCAGAATGTTTGGCCAGTAATGGACGCGCTGCAAGGCTCAGTAAAAAGGGTGCCTTAACATGGACATTAAAAAGAGCATCCCAATCCGTTTCAACAAATGCAGTAAATTCAGTACGGATGAAAACGGAGGCATTATTGACTAACAAATCCAAACGACCGGTCCAATCTTGTATGGAGGTAATGATCTCTTCTGCTGCACCCGATTCGGTTATTTCTCTTTGTAAAACAAAGGCGCTATTTGGTCGTTGCTCATTTAAACCTGCTGCAAGAGAATGAGCCTCTTGCAATGAATGATGGCAATGAATGATTGTTTTATATCCTGCTGCATGCAGGGTTTTGACTGTTGCGGCACCAATTCGACGTGCTCCACCAGTGACTAAAGCAACTTTTGCTTCTTGTTTGTTTGTCGGATTCAATGTATTTTCCCTATTTTTTAGATTATCCTGGGTTTTGTCTATTAAAAAGAAGCCCCTCCTCCTACTTGCTGGAAAGGGTCCGGGACGAGGCCCTCATCCGTCCTCACGGACACCTTCTCCCCCCAAGGGGAGAAGGGAATAATTTGCTAATGGCGGGGTTGCCCAGGTTTTTAGCTACAATTTTTTAAATGACTGACTATGAGTATATTACAAACTTTACATACCCTACTGGCTCAACGCCAGTCGATCCCCTTTGTGGAATTCATGCAGTGTGCATTGTACGCTCCTGGTGAAGGATATTACAGTTCTGGGTTACAAAAATTAGGGAAACAGGGTGATTTTATTACCGCTCCTGAGTTAACTCCTTTATTTGGTAAAACATTAGCGAATCAATGCCAACAGGTACTCATGACGCTTGAGTCTCCTGTTTTATTCGAATTTGGTGCAGGTTCAGGGGCTCTTTGTGTCGCGGTTTTAGAACAGTTGGAAGAGCAAAATTCTTTACCAGCAGCATATTACATTTTGGAAGTCAGTGCCAATTTACAGCATCGCCAACGCGAACTTATAGCACAAAAAATTCCTCATTTAGCCCATTTGGTTATCTGGCTTGATCGTTGGCCTAAAGTTCCTTTTAATGGGGTGGTGTTGGCTAATGAAGTTCTGGACGCGATGCCAGTACATCGTTTTATGAAAACCGAAGAGGGTATTATGGAAAGTTATGTTGCTTTGAATGAGCAGCAGCAATTAACGGAACGATTCGAACCCTGCCATAATCAACGCTTGCTGGATTATATAAAGAACAGATTATCCTTGCCTGATGCGCCTTATCTCTCTGAAGTGAATCTTTTTATTGATGATTGGATTCTGAATATTTATCAGATGTTAAAGCAAGGGGTGGTGTTTTTAATTGATTACGGATTTTCCCGCCATGAGTATTATCATCCAGATCGTAATCAAGGAACATTAATGTGTCATTACCAACATCACAGCCATCCGAATCCTTTATTGCATCCAGGAGAGCAAGACATTACGGCGCATGTGGATTTTACGCATGTAGCAGAGGCTGGACAACAAGTGGGTTTTCATATTGCGGGTTTTACCAATCAAGCCTCTTTTTTGCTGGCTAACGGTTTGCTAAGCTTATTAAATACTTTGGATAATGAATTGGATCAAGTACGAGCAAAACAAGCGATAAAACAGCTTACTCTTCCGAGTGAAATGGGGGAGTTATTTAAAGTAATCGCCTTAAGTAAGAATGTAGAAGTTTCCTTAAATGGATTTCTATTAAATGATAAACGAGTGAGTTTATGAAGATAAAAAGATACCTAACCACAGTGGAATTACAAAAAGAATCCATGAAATTTTCTGCTGGCCATACAACCATTTTCTCGGCAACTGAAAGAGAACCATTGCACGGTCATATGTATGGAGTTTATTTGGCACTCACCACTTGGGTTGAAGAAAATGGGATGACTTTTGACTATCGTTATTACAAAGAACGTATTCATAAATTATGTCGTTATTTAAATCAGACGTTTCTGATGCCGCAATTTTCTCCTTTTCTGGAGTATGCTGAAGATGAAGAATATTATTATTTTACGTTTAACCACAAAAAAATTCCTTTCCTCAAAGAAGATGTGACTTTATTGCCAGTAACGAATATTACCGTTGAAGAGTTATCACGTTGGTTTGTTAATGAATTGATTAAAGATAAGGAAGAGCTGGATCGACATCGTATTGAACATGTAGTGGTCAAGGTGTTTTCGGCTCCGGGACAATCAGCCAGTCACCAATGGCAAAGAGTGCATGAATAACACCGATCACGAACATTCTATTGGAAAAAATTCTGTGTCAGCTCAAGATACTTCTTTAGAGTGTGTCGATGAAGAGGGTTCCGGGAGCAAATCGCAGGAAAGGGTTACTGTTTATCAAGTGTGCATCCCACACACGCATCGAGATTGTTTTGATTATGTCGCAGAAGGTTTAAACCCATCTATTGGTGTTCGAGTCTGGGTTCCTTTTCGCAAACAAACTCGGTTAGGGGTGGTAATCGGTAAAATCAACTCTGCGTATGATGTGACTTCCATAAAAAACATTCATACGGTTATTGATGAACAACCTTTAATCGATGAAACCATGTTGACTTTATGCTCATGGATTGCCAATTATTATCAATCGCCTTTATCTGAAGTATTACCCCTGGCTTTACCTAAAAAATATCGATTAGGAGAACCTTGCCAATTGCCGACAGGGGATTTTTATCAACTGGTATTACCTGTCGATGAGGCCAAAAAGCGTATCCCTGCTCGTGCACATAAGCAATTGGAGCTTATCGAGTTCTTGAGTGGACAAAAGGAACCGGTGGCCAAACATCGTTTGACAGAGAAGGGATTTAATTCCACGCAACTGTGTAATTTACTTGCAGCTCAGGTTATTTCTTTATCCCAGCAGATCATTCTCCCAGAAAACGCAGAGGCCTCATTATCATCCCCTTTAACACTTAATCTCGAACAAGCTGTGGCTGTGGCGGCGATCACGGAAGCTTTACACCAATATCAATGCTTTTTATTGCAAGGGGTTACCGGGAGTGGCAAAACAGAAGTCTATTTGCAGGTAATCGCGCAAGTATTAGCGCAACAAAAACAAGTTTTAGTGCTCGTTCCTGAAATCGGGTTAACCCCGCAATTAGTCTCACGCTTTACGGCACGTTTTAAGCAACCAATTGCTGTAATTCATTCCAGTTTGAATGAAACGGAGCGGCAAGTTGCATGGCAATTAGCAAGGGAAAGCAAGGTGCAAATGGTGATTGGAACGCGGGCTGCACTGTTTACACCTATGCCCAATTTAGGACTCATTGTCATTGACGAAGAGCATGATGCATCATTGAAACAAATGGAAGGAGTACGTTATTCTGCCCGAGATGCGGCGCTAATGCGGGCGCATTTGGCCAACATCCCTATTATTTTAGGTTCTGCAACCCCTAGCCTTGAAAGCATGCATAATGTGAAGCAAAAGAAATACACCTTATTACGTCTGAATCATAAAGCGCTTTCAATTACCCCTTTGCATTATCAACTCATTGATTTACGTTCACAAACATTACAGCATGGTTTGGCAGCAACAACGTTGCACGTCATTAAAGAGCATTTACGCAAACAAAATCAGGTAATGGTATTCATCAACCGTCGTGGGTTTTCCCCAGTTTTGTTATGCCATCAATGTGGCTGGATGGCTGACTGTCGTGCTTGTGATAGCCATTTAACGCTGCATAAACAGTTAGGGCAGATGATCTGTCATCATTGTGGATTGACCCAAAAAACTCCGAGTCATTGCCAAAGCTGTCAAAGCATGGAATTGATTCCAGTTGGGGCTGGAACCCAACGTATCCATGAGTTTCTAAGCGCTTATTTTCCGAATACGGAAGTAGTGCGCATCGATCGTGATGCCGTGCGTAAAAAAAACGCTTTAAATGAACATCTAAACAAAATTCATCAAGGCGAGGCACAGTTAATCGTTGGCACCCAAATGTTAGCAAAAGGCCATCATTTTCCTCGTCTCTCTTTAGTGGTTATTCTGGATGCAGATGCGGGACTTTATAATCAGGATTTCCGAGCTCTAGAGCATTTAGGGCAGCTATTAATGCAAGTTTCAGGGCGTGCAGGGCGTGCAGACCACGACGGTCAGGTTTTGATTCAAACGCATTTACCCAATCACCCGTTACTTAATTTATTGATTCAGCAAGGATATGATAGTTTTGCGGATGCGTTATTAACTACCCGGCAACAAGCTCAACTTCCTCCTTTTCACTATTTGGCCATAATCAGGGCACAAGGAAAGGTCGCTGGAAGTGTATTAAAATTTTTACATGCAGCGAAAGAGCAAATGCTAGAACACTCCATCACGGTGATGGGGCCAGCACCTGCTCCAATGCCACGTAAAGCCAATCAATATCGGATGCAACTGTTACTTAAGTCCTCATCGCGAAAAAAATTAAAAAATGTTTTAACGCAATTACGAGAATGGCTTATGGGAAATAAATTAAGTAATGGTGTACGGTGGAATGTGGATGTGGATCCTATGGATTTATCTTGAAGGAGGTCGATAAGTGGTTGAGTCGAAAATTGAAGTACATAAAAAAGTTTTTTCCATCGCTTGGGGGGATATGGATGCACTGGGGCATGTAAACAATGCACGCTATTTTGATTATTTTCAGGAAGCCCGTATTGAATGGTTACGACAACTCAATATCAGTATGACTGAAAATACCGGGCCCGTAGTAATTCATGTCGCATGCACTTTTTTAAAACCGGTCATTTATCCGGCGACAGTGACGTTGTGTTCCAAAATACACAGTCTGGGAAATTCCAGCATGATGATGGACCACGATTTATACCAGGATGAGCTACTGATGGCCCAAGGCAGTTGTAAAATTGTTTGGGTGGATTATGTTCAAAATAAATCGGTGTCTTTACCGGATGAGATCCGCAGATTTTTTAAGTAGAGTAATTAAATAAGATGTAGGTTGGGCTTTAGCCCATAGCCGTCAAGCTAAGCAATCGGAGCTAAAAGCAATCTCCTGGAAAAGGGTTGGCAAGAAACTTAGTTTTCGTTTCTTTGACGGCAAAGAGAGCAAGGTCCTCAAAGAAATCAGCAATAAATAATTTTAAGCGATAGAGAGAAGAGAACGCCTTGGTCAGTAAAGCGGATTTGAAGAGGAGCAAGGCACAAGATTTATAAAAAGAAATGTCTTTTGCAAGATGAATTCTGACAGGATTACATAATAAGAAAAACAGCATCATTGTAATAAATTTGCTATATATTTCAGTGAGTAATCGAGTAGATTTATGAGTGCGGAAGTGATTTATTTTCATTAAAGATTTGCTTAACTTAAAGAATAACTCTATTTGCCATCGCAAGGCATATGTTTGATGTATATCCTCATCCGTTATTTGTGTTTTTAAGGTATTGGTAATGTAAATAGACCAATCTTGCAGAGCGAGAGCTTCTTTACTAGGCTTCATGCCTCGACGTCGCAATCCTTCTTTGAGCTTATGTCGCCGTTGTTCGGCGATTTGAGAAGGGAGTCGTGTTGCAACAATTCGCACGGGGATTTTGTCTTTTGCTCCTAAAAGTACGGGTTGTGAAAAGAGAGCTCCTGCATTAGAAAGTGTTTTTAGTAAATCAATCGGCTGATGATCGGTTTGAAACAAAGTGGTTTTAGTGCGAAAGCGAGTGACAAAAAAAGCACCTCCATCTATAATTTTCTGAAAGGAACTCAGTTTAAAATATCCTAAATCCATTAAATAAAGTGCATCTTTTTCTACTTCCCTAAAATAATGATCAAAGCCTTGGTCATTATGACATCCGTCGGTTAAAGTCAATGCTTTGATTTGTCCTTCAAGATAGTCAAACATGACTTGAATTTTTAGTGCAGCATCAGAGGCAGCTCCTCCACTTCCCTTAAATAATGTATTGAAAATACTCGGTAAAGAAATCGTACTGCTGTCCACAATATTGATATGGCTAAATCCTTTTAATCCTTTAATGGCAGACATTTTTTCGGCCTTGAAATGGTTTAAGCAAGCATTTGAAAGTGCTGCTAACCACTTCACCGTTGCCTCGTTAAAACGCTCGTGAATACCCTGTTTCGTGATAGATATTTTTTCTTTCCTAAGTAAACTACTCAACTGCTCCAAACTAAAGTGTGGATTAAGGTTCCCTACAATCAACGCTTTTATAAATGATGAAGCGGTTACTTTTGATTGACGTTTGGTAAATCCATATTCCTTACCAAGTGTTCGCGCTTCTTTAGTTAAAAAATTAAAGATTTTTTGTGGCAAATTTGATATTTTGTTTAACAGCATAGAGTCCCTTTTTCTTTTTATTTCCCGGCTAGGAAAAAATTTAAAAGGGTACTCTATCTTTTTTTCTAATTAATTCAACCGCTTAACACCAAAAATCTACTTCTTAGCTTGACGGCTATGGCCTTCGCAGCCCAGCCTAAGCTCGCTCGCTAATTGATTTACCTGAATATCTTAAAGGTTTAACTTTGATTAATTCAATTGTTTTCATAATGTAGATAACTAAATCAAGCTCAGAATTATATAGCTCCTCTTGTAAAATAAAAAATCATAAAGAATTTAAGAAATAACAGCAGTACATTTAATAATCTATTAATGTGCTTGTTCTATAATCTAATTAAATCTATTTCTTAACTTGAGAAAAAGTGATGTTTACTGATGCTGAAAAACGAGATTTTTTAGTTAGGTTATCCCAAGTTTTTGCCGATCCTGAAAAGATAAGTCTATCTGTTTTTGATAGAGCACTTGCTTGGGTAGCCACACCAAGTGGAAAAAAGGTTTTATCCCTATATGAACTGGACGCATACGGAGTATTTAAACCCGATGGCTCAATAAATCAAACCGTAGCCGATAAATTCGGGATTGAATTTGATAAACAGCGAATTGCAACGAGGTTGGATGGTTATGGATCACTCAAGCATCTCACGATGAGAGAAAAAATTATTTTTGAATCAGCAATCTCTACTGTCATCATTGATCTCTCTTCTTTAAGTTATATGAAATTAATGTCAGTTCAAGATGGAATAGACTCTTTAGCCGGCAAAAATGATGAGCGTTCAAAAAAGAGAAAATTGCAGCTAGAGGCTGAACTAGAACTAATACGTTCGCATCAACCTGATAAAGGGTTAGATAAAGAAGTCTTTGCCGATTTTTGGCCGCCTAGGGACATTAAATTAAAAAACCCATTAAGTATGGAGCTTTCAGGTCCAGCGCAACAAATGATTGGAGGAGGGTATTACCGTTTTAAAGACACTAATGTGTCTATCTCTCCAGGACCTCACTCGAGTCGTGCTACTACGCCTGAATCTGCTCCAGAACACTACGATCCTAAAAGAGATATCGCTGTATTTTTAGACAACTTACGCTTAAATAAAGTAGCCCATGTATTTGCTATGGGTAGGACGTTCCCCTATTTTCCCCAAGATGGCTTTGAGGACAGAAAAATATTAGAAGATCGAGTTTTAGAAGAAGATTTTATTAATTATTTTATTCCTGATGAGAATGGCAAGGTCAAACTTCCTGATCTTCCTGAACTGATGGACCTCCAAGTCAATTCACATCCAATTAAAAAAGTTGGAAGATTTATAACTTATGAAATCAGCATTAATGGGAGTCAACCCATCCAAGTTCACCACTTTCCAATTCGTGATAAACAACCTTTAGAATTTACTTCAGAAGAATTAGCTTATGTTCAAGAAATAGGTAAAACCACTCCTCCGGAACAAAATATCCATACTCATTGTCGCGGAGGAAAAGGGCGTAGCGCTCAAGTTGCTTATCTTTTAGCATCTTTAAACCCGAAATACAGTCAGCTTACTCATCAAGAAAGACTGGCCCAAATGCGTTCTGAAAAAACCCCTCAATCTATAAGAGAATTTGTAGAAACCCCTATTCAAGAACAATATGTCGAAGACACTGGTTATCTCTTTCAAGATCAAATTGATTTTGAAGCAATAGATAATGGAGATATTGGCCCCTACGTTATTTATGGAACCCTATTAAAACAAGAAATTGATCAAACGATAAAGCTAATTGGCCTCCCTCAGGATAAAAATCTAATGAGAGGAGAATATAAGGCGCTTCATGAATTAATGGAGAGATACCAAGAATTAAGCGCCACTCCCAGGGAGCAATTGCCGCAGTGGATTGAAAAAGTAAGTCGTAATCCACTTTTATCTGAAAAAACAAAAGCTTCATTTGAAGAAATAAAAAATACTACCGATTATTTAGTTCGTGAATTTAAGGAAAATGCTGCCACCAATAAAAGTTGGGATGACTTGCAGTTATACATTCGCTTGCAAACTAATGATGACAATTATGTTGAACTCATAGCCAAAATATATGATGAGAAAGACAACCTATTAATGGAGGTGGCCTCAAGGGAAAAAGCGTTGCAAATCACTTCAGAAGACGCTCAAAAAGAACGGGAGAAGATAGAAAAATCCACTTTTTCTTTTATAACCCATATTCAAGAGGCCTACTTAAAAAATTCAGAGAATTTATCATTGCCCAATAAAGCACAATTACGTATTGATGTGAGCAATACTATTTCAGAAAAGCTGGATGCAATGATGAATGCCTTTAGTTCTGATGTCCCGCTCACCAAAGAACAATTTGAGAAATTAGAAAAAGAATATCATCAGTACAAACCTTTGATTGGTCTACTTGAAAAATCCAGTGATAAAAAAGATCAAGACCAACAATCAATGATTACTGAATTTAATAAATACAGCAATCTGGCAGAGCAAATATTCTTTTTAGGCTATGATCGATTTGCCTTAGAGCCTTCTCAAATCGCTTTAAAAATGGAGGGTCTATATCAACAGTTAGGGGAATATAGGGCCGCTAATGAACTCGATCCGACTAAGTGGAAGGACTTAAACGCTCAATTTACAGCCCTTAAAACTATACTGGAATTTACCAAAGCTCCCGAGGATCCCCACCCTCAAATTCAAACCAGGTTAGAGAAACTTTTCCAAGGCAAAAGAGAAAATACCTATATACCTTCGATTCAATTAATTATAATTAGTGAAGTTAAAAAGGTTGAACCCAAAAAAGAACAAGAATTGTCAGCCTTTGTAGAAGCTCTAGGCTCTGCTGTATTAGAAAAACTTCCGCCTGAGTATCTTGGTGAGGATCAAGATGGAGTTCATAAGCAGATATTTAACCAATTACTAGGAGATATCGGTGACCTAGCTACGTCTTATCGCGTAGTCTCTGGAGATGGGGTTATTCGTTTAGATGAGAAACCTCAGAAACCTAGCAGTCCCAGCCCACAAGAGTATGAAAAAGCACGAAAAGAAGTCGTTGAACTCATTTCAAAAGCCACTTCTGGTCTTGAACTTATTTCAAAAGCCACTTCTGGTCTTGAACTGACAACCGATTTAAAAATAAGGCTCGAAAATTTACAAAAAGACTATAACCGTCTTGAGCGTAATATCCAATTAAGGACTCCAGAGTTTGTTGAATTACAAAAACAATTTGATGAGCTGATTGCAGAATACAAAAAAGTAAAACCTAATCAAGATGATGAAGTTCTCAATTCTATGATTTCTGAGTTTAATCTTAAATTAAAGGGTCTTGTAGATTTCAATGCGGAGTACTTAAAATCGAAGCAGATAACGGAAGAACAACATAAGTTATCTATAGAAAATGCTCTAAGAATCAAAGAATTGAGTGATGCTTCTCAATCAGTGGCCCATCGAGAAACTCAAGAAGAAATTGACCATTTTGAATCAATAGTTGAACCTAAAAAGCAAAGGGGTAAATATCCTGAGCGTCCAAAACTTATCGTCTTCGATGTTGACGAAACGCTCCTTGATTTAGAAAAGAATAAACTTAAACGGGCAGAAGCACTGATACCTATTTTAAAGTATGCCCAAAAAAATAATATAAAAGTTGCAATTGCTACCAATCGGACCCCAGGTTTGGATAAAGACGAAGGTTCAACAGAGAAAGGGACATCGGTCGCCCAATTAAAAGAAATGATTCTAAAAGAAACTGGAATAGATATTCCATCCATGCTTACATTTCTGGATACTCCAACATTACGAAATGAGAAATCCTTAACCCTTAGTTATTTTGATGAAAAAATAAATAAATTAAAACAGCAAAAAGAGGAATTATCCAAACAACTCGTTCAAGCACCTCATCAGCCAGAAGCAATTAAGCAAGAAACGCGAGAAAAAATAGACAAGATACAATCTGAAATCGACTCACTTGAAAAGCGAGCCCATCGATTGGCATCTGGGAAATTCAATCATTTGGATTCTATCCGAAGGCATTATCATGATCTGGAAAAACCTCAAGGTTATGAGGAAATACAAAACAAAATATTTGCTGATTTTAAATCAACTGAACAAAGAAAAGCTTTAGCAATTGATGAGTCCGAACCGAAGAAAGAAGCATGGACGGCTTTGTTAGCTTTAGCAGAGAAGTTAAGGGAAAACATAGGCTCACCAAAACCATCAATAGAAACAACTTTAAAAGCTATTATTTTGGATTCTGATAAGCCAGAGCGTTTAACAAAGGGATATGGATTCGAAGCACAATTCAATGAACAGTTAAAACACATTAAAGATAAGGAGATTTTTAAGGAGGAAAAAAGAAAACTTCAGGAACAGTGGAATACAGAAAATAAAGTGAAACTGATTCATGACAATAAAGATTATTTTAATATAGCGCAAATCGACTCATTTTATGAAAGCCGGCTCGCTGCGCATAAACTATCTCTGGAGCGGAAGGAAACCTTAAGAGAGGAGGATGTTGTATTCTTAGATGATAATGAAAATATTATTCAACAAACGCGTAATCAAAGCAATTATCGCACTGTAAAAGTAAGTCCGGATAAAGAGGATTCTTTCCGATACTTAGTCGATTTTAACTATGAGTTAGGCGCTTATAATGGAGTTATTGCTTACTTAAATGGGGATAAGGAAAGAGCTCCTGCCGATTATGGTGTTGGCAAGAGAAATGCTTTTGCATCCTATTTACCCATCATTCCTAATTTTAAAGCTCATGAATTTACACATTCTCCAATTGTCATCGACGTAAAAATGTCAGTGATACTTGCTAAATTGCCCGAATTGAGTAAAAAAGAAGACGTGCAAAAACGCTATAAAGAGCAATTCCTATTGGCAGGACTTGAACGCTACCCCGAGATGTCCCCAGAAATTAAAAAAGATTTTGTACAATCCTACTATCGTGATGCGCATAAATCTTTAGAAGCTATCAACAGTAAACTTCGTGAATTAGTCACTACCCCCCCTGCAAATAAAGCTAGTTTTCGTGAAGAACTTACTAAGTTAAAAGCTCAAGCCGATAAAATCATAGCTATGGATGAGAAGTTTGCACGATCCATTTCACCTACTTTCTTGGCTCCTGAAGCGCAGATCTCAAGAACCATGATAGTTAGCAGTATTTTTTCCGGGAATTTCAGTGACTTGACAGTAGATCAAAATAAAGTGAAGTTGAAGGAAAAGCATGAGGAATTAAAATCAGCCCAGTATACCGTTTCCATAAAACATAAACCGGATATTTATCAGTTCAATATTGATCCAGACTTGCAAGAATTAGACCTTTTTGACAAGGAGTTTGTCGAAAAACAATATGAATTAACCATCTCCCAACAAATGCAATCTATGCGATCCAGCATACTCGCTTATGCTCCATTTATGGAAAAAGATGATGAATGGTCTATTTTGTCGGACCAAGTCATGAAAGATGAAATTTCTATTTCTCCGGTTCAACTTTTAAAAGTTCTTCAAGACGACTTTAAATCTTTAGATTTCAATGACCTAAGCGGAAAAAAATTTATCGAAGTACGTGAACAGTTGCTTGCCGCACAGGAAGTTTGTAAGGGTTTAGAATCAGTTCTCCCCCATCAAAAAGTTGTTGATAATTTAAAAGGAGAACCTGAACAATCTTATGAACTACAACTTTCTGAATTATCTAAACAAATAGCATCACGTATAAACCAAATCGAAAATTCGAATCAATATAATGCCATGCTCTTTTTGGATAAGGCGGAAGAATATATTCGAAATAAGAATTGGAATGTGGGATTGCAATGGACGAAACATACCATTACCGTTGATGGTAAAACTAAGAAAATACCGGCAACGGTCGCAGAACAATTAGAAATTATCCGTCAAGCGCGTCAAACTGGAGACTTTGTAGCTGCTAAAGCAGCATTTCTGGAAAAAGGGAATAAAAAGGAAATTTCTTTTAACTCGTCAAAATCAGCTCAAAATTATTATTCTCTATTCAAGAAGGAACTGAAAAGCGTAGAATTAGAAAAGGACTTGGAACAAGAGTTTAGTAGTCAAAAAATTAAATAAAATGCCATAGGCCTTTGTAGTTATTAATTGATACAAAGGCCGCTTTGCGAGTATAAGATTTGCATAGGCCGGGCTTTGCAGCCCAGCCCGCGATACGCTCAATGAAAGAACCTCAAAAAATATGCGTAATCATTCTTAATGAATTTTTTAAAATTAAGTGAGTCTGACCTCAAGCATGTGTTGTTCGGCTATTGCTGCAGATTCTATACGCTCAATTTCGGCTGAGCCAATTGAAGCACTTTTAAAGAAGCCAAAGCACGTTAAAGCACCTGCCGTAACCCCGCATCCTCCGCTGACATAAAGCAGGTGAGCTGCAGCAGTAGAGCCTGTTGCAATACCTGTTAGCAAGGCAAAAGGTCCTGTCCATGCGCCAGCGGCACACCCAATGGCAAAACCGATTGTAAATACTAAAAGACTGGTAATAACCGCGGTAACAATACCATCAAACGCATCTTTAAGGGTTACCGGCTGATCATTCAAAATTCTTTTGCATTCCTCTATGCACATCTTGATAAGCTCCTCTTTATCTCCTCGTGCACTCCTCAGATAAGTGATTAAGAGGTCTATTTGTCCGCCAAGTTGAATAAATTGCTCATCCGATAAATTAAATTTTTCGGCAGCAGTAATAAAATCATCTATGGCTTGATAGAGAAGTGAGTTAGGATTTAATTTATTTCTGGCTTGTTGTAAAGGATAAGAGGAACCGGGGCCCAGGGCCTTCATTCGTTGTGAGAGCTTGGCTAAACTCTCCCCTTTATCTTGAGCTGAAAAGACAATACATTCTGCAAAACCTTTTGTGTTTTCAGGAAGTTCGTCACCTATTTTTTGAAAAATAGAGGAGAGGCGTTGGTCGTCAGCACACTCATCGTGTTTTGTACCCACTAAAATAAGGGGAGCCTTTGGATTGAGTTTTCTAAATTGTGTAATTTTTTCTTTTATCTCTTGGATATCATAGTCTTCGGATACATCAACACAAAAGAGTGCTATTTTTGCATCTGATATAAGTTGAGCATTTGTTCCTCCATTGTTTAAACGATTTTTTGAAAGATTTTTAGTTTTCCATATATCCCATTCTTTTGATTTGAAAGCACCAATATCAAGGTTTGATTTTGACGATATGTCAACAGTTTTACCAGTCAGCAATTGGCAAAGTGTAATTTGATCGGAGTTCTTATTACCAAAAACAACTACTTCAACAGCCATAATTTTAATCTCTTAAAAGAAACAGATTGGGCGATTGTAATGCATTTGAAAAAAATAGGATATAAATCAATGGGGTAAAAATTCGATTAGTTTGCCATTTTCTTTTGCAATTTCCGATCGTAGGCTGGATATGTTTCATCAATCAAGTGACGAGCATGTATAGAACAAGCACAATTGATGTGTGTGTTCGACCAAATTTTTCAAAAATTTCAATCAAGCACTATTCGACTTGCTGCAGAAGGCTATTTATAAAGTGCTATAATTACCTGTGTGAGGTTAATTATGTACATAGATCCGATCGATGACGATGTTATTTCCTATAAATACGCACCTTTCTATGCGGAGTGCGATTCAAGAAACGTGGTAAATATTGAACCAGGCCAAGCTCATGGAATTTTCACCTCCGGCATGACGGAATGTGTTTCGTTTGCTTTTTTTATTAAAGAAAATAACGAAGTTAAGCGTCTGTCTATGATTCATTTCCCAGGAGGTATTTCGAGTGCTAGTTTAGAATCCAAAGTGGGAAAAGAGGTCATTATGGCAATGGTGGCTCATGCGCCTGAGGGGGCTGAAATTGACGCGGTAATAGGATTCAGCAGGTCACACTATCCAAACGGCTTGTATGATGATATGGAAATTTTAGATGTCCTTAATCAACAACTTACCGAGTTAGGATTTCAACTGACTAATCTGCATCTTTGTGAGGGAGGTGGTCGAAATTTAGACGAGTCAGGTTTTAGTTTCGGGATAAATTTTAATGGTAAATATGGAGAATTTATAAATTGCCATGGTCTCATTGCTAAAGGGAACTTAAATTCAAAAGAGGCTTGTGTCAATTACAGCGATTCCCCCACCAATCTACCGCAACTGCGCTATTTGCTGCATTTGGCGCGTTTACGCGGTGATAAGCTACGATGGGATGAATTACAAAAGGATATTCAAACCCTGGAGAAAATCCATTTCGATAAAGACTTTTCTCAAGTGAAGGATATGCCATTTAAATTGGCACAGCAGGATATTCCATTTAATAATCCTGCCCAATTAAAAGATATGATGCTAAGAGCGCGCGAAGGAGAAAACAAGGAATTATGGAAACAAATAAAAACCGCCATAGTGCAAGAAATTGAGCAATGCGATGATAAATATGAGTCACTAGTGAAATATAAATCAATTTTAAAACTGCATCTTGAGAAAAATTCTGCAAATCAATACAAGGGAAGCTTTCTTAGTAGAACTTTTCAGCAAGGAGAGCCTACTCATTGGCGACAAGTCAAAAAATATGACGCAGCAGCTCAAACTGTTGCAGGAGCACAAGTATCGACATCAATCGATTCTGAGTCTCCTGACCCAGAATCATCGAATCCTCGAAAAGGGTTTTGACTAACACTATGGGCAACAAGCGAATTCTAACAACTCAATAATCTGAGCCATCTAAATGGCTTTTGCTTCATCGGGTTGCATCACCTCCTTAAACGTCATCCATAACTTTTTTTCGAAATCATAAAGTTTACATTGTTTAAAAATACTCAGCACGACACTCAATTTAAAACGATACTCGTGAAAATAGATTCCATATTTTTCTTTTAAAGCATGATGTGCCTGAGGCAGATTATAAAACGGAATACGCGGATCCAAATGATGAGGAACATGGACCATGATATTGTGCAGTAGGAGCCTTGATATTTTGGAGCAATGGATAATGGTACTGCAATATAAAGCACCGATAGAATGAGACCACTCGTTTTTCACATCAAAAAAAGGAATATTAGGATGGGTATGATGTAAATAGACGATAATGGCAATAAAATAATTAAAAACAATAAACGGTACGAGAATGGAAAGTACTATCCCCATTACCCCTCCGGCAAAAAAATAGGACAAAATTGACACGATAAGTGCGTATAAGAGCACCATTATTTTTCCCTTTTTATAATACCCTCGTTCTTTTTTGTTTTTCCCAGGGTTGAAACACAGCATTTGTTCCCACCAAATCCTGCGTAAATAATGAAAAGCGCTGGTAAAGAAACAACGTTCAATTCGATACATGCCCCGTTGCATTAGGGAGAGTGCTCGATATTCTTCGGAGGTTAAAGGGCGCCATATCCAATCAATAGGAGAAAAAGAAGCAAACCCATGATGGACTTTATTATGGCCAAAACTCCACATCCGATACACGTTCAAAGAGGGGAGCATTGCTATGGTTCCCAGGACTTCAGCGACGGTACTGTTTTTAAAAAGTGCCCCATGTGCCGCATCATGGGCCCAAACAAAAAGCATCGCCGTAGAGAGTCCTGAAATTAAACTTCCGACCAGCTGCAGTTTCAAATTAAACGATGAAAAAATAAGGCTTAATCCAAATAGGAAAAGAAATAAGTCCAAAAAATACCAAAAAAATGTTTTAACGTAAGAGCGCTTATAACATGCTGGCGGAATCACTGTTCGTGCAACAGATGATTTTATTAACTTCACATCCTTCCATGAATTTTTGGGGTTCAAGCTCATAAATACTCCTTAAGAAGGATTAAAACATACAGAATACTTTCTTATGAATAAGATTTATTTTTGAGCATATTGTAAATGTTTTTTTGCAGAATACCTTGATTTAGATCATGGAATGATTATTAAATTTTCCAATCGGGTAAAAGCATAGGGCACAGAAACCGAAGCGAACTAACTCACTATCCCGGCAATTAACTTGAGCTGGTCTAATTGCAAAAATTGAACTTTCTTCTGTTCGATGGCGATCATTTTATTTTTTTTAAACTGGGAAAATAAGCGGCTAACTGTTTCTGCTGTTAATCCCAGGTAGTTTCCAATATCCTGACGAGACATGGGTAAAACCAATTCCATATGCTGTTCACATCCATGTAGCCGTTTAAATAAGTCGATAAGAAAAGCGGCTAAACGTTGCTCTGCAGTGACAAAATTTAAGTAAGAACCCACGGTTAATTTTTGACTGATTAAATACAAAATATGTTTTTGCAGACTGGAATTAGAATTCAATAAATCAATAAAATGATTATAGGGAATTTCGCACACGACAGTCTCAGCAAGGGCAACCGCAGAGAAAAGATAAGTTCCAGAGGCAATCGCTTCAAATCCTAGAATTTCTCCCGCAAAATAAAACCCCCGGATTAATTCATTTCCTTCACTATCCACTTCAAAAGTTTTTAAATTTCCTGATTTGATTGCATAAAGGCTATGGAATGTATTTTGAGGAAAATACAATGCCTGCTTCTTTTTAAGAACATGATGCTGTTTTACAGCCGAACTAATTTGATTTATCCAGTGAGGGCTGCCTTCTTCGATAGTACAAAAAGGGAAAAATCCGCAGTTGGAACAGGGGTGAGTTTTATTAACTTTGTCGCTCATCAGAGATTACGGAGTGCTAAATCACATAGTTTATCTTGTTTTGAGACTTTTTTGTATTTTTCCATGACCTAGATCAAGGTATTTGAGGGGATAACCTAGATACAATGCGGCAAAGTGAATAAAAAAATCACAATTATAAATGTACCATGTGATTGATAGCGTGGATTCGATGAAAACAAGTGCGAGAACACAATGAATAAATTAACTAAAGCTTTAATTTCTGGAACGATCCTCTCGTTAGCTACCCCCGCAATGGCCGATTCACCATGGCTCGTTCGATTACGCGCAATCGATGTATTGCCGAGTGCCTCAAGCTCAACCATTAGTCTTATTGGCGGGGAAGTCACACAAATTAGCAATCAAGTGATGCCTGAGCTTGATTTGAGTTATTTCTTTACCCAACAGATTGCCCTTGAACTGATTTTGGCTACTACACGTCATAGTGTTGAGGCGACGCATACCGCGCTTGGTAGTGTGGATTTAGGCAAGGTCAGTGTATTACCTCCAACGCTTACGGCACAATATCATTGGGATTTTAATTCCCTCCTTAAGCCTTATGTGGGCGCAGGTATTAACTACACTTATTTTTATAATGTGAACAGCGGTCCAGTAGCAACCGACATCGAGTATGGTTCAAGTGTAGGTCCCGCATTACAAGCAGGTGTTGATGTCGCAATTAATGATAATTGGTACCTCAATGCCGATGTAAAAAAAATCTGGATTAAATCCAACGTGACCGTTGATACACCTATCGCTCAATTAGAAACCAAAGTACATATTGATCCTTGGGTATTTGGTTTAGGCGTAGGCTATCGATGGAGTTAGTAGCGTTTAACTTTGGCATTTTTTAATAAGTATGATGATCAAGCCGATTACACGTGATATTTCTTTGACTTTAGTGATCAAACTCCTCCTTCTCTTTGTGTTGTGGTGGGTTTGTATTCGCACAATACATCCCCGGCTTGAAGAAAGTGATATGTGGCTACTCGGCCCAAAAGAGCAAACGCTCTCTCAGCAAGTAATTAAGAGGTGATTAAATGATTCCTGCAACTGATGTAGTTGATTTGTCTCGATTACAGTTCGCTTTAACTGCATTATACCATTTTTTATTTGTCCCTTTGACCCTTGGATTTTCTGTATTATTGGCAATTATGGAAACCGTGTATGTCATGACCGGTAAAGAGATTTGGCGTCAAATGGTTAAATATTGGGGCGTTTTATTTGGCATAAATTTTGTTTTAGGTGTTGCTACCGGTTTAACCATGGAATTTGAGTTTGGAACGAACTGGTCCTATTATTCGCGCTATGTTGGGGATGTATTTGGAGCTCCATTAGCCATAGAAGGACTCATGGCCTTCTTTCTGGAAGCAACTTTTGTAGGATTATTTTTCTTTGGTTGGGAGCGCTTATCCAAATTCCAACACTTGGTTTGTACCTGGTTACTCGCTTTAGGTACTAATTTATCGGCGTTGTGGATTTTAATCGCAAACGGCTGGATGCAAAATCCTGTGGGTGCTTATTTTGATTATCAAACCATGCGCATGGAGGTGAGCAGCTTTTTTGATATTTTATTTAATCCAGTGGCACAAGCAAAATTCGTCCATACCATTAGCGCTGGGTATGTTACCGGTTCGATCTTCGTTTTATCCATCAGTGCTTATTTCCTGTTAAGAAATCGCAACAAGGATTTCGCAAAACGATCAATGACTGTTGCTGTATCATTTGGTTTAGCCTCGGCGTTATCGGTTGTTGTCCTTGGTGATGAGAGCGGCTATCTTGCCAATGACGATCAGAAAATGAAAGTCGCTGCTATGGAATCGATGTGGGAAACCGAGAAGACTCCTGCCAGCTTAACTCTTTTGGGTATTCCCGATGAGCAAACAAAAACTACAAAATATGCTATTAAAATTCCATATGCTTTGGGAATTATTGCGACCCGCTCATTTAACACTCCTTTGTTAGGGATTAATGAGCTCATTGAGGAGGGTAAGGAGCGAATTAAAGACGGCCTGTTAGCCTATAATGCATTAAGCGTCTTACAACGTGATCCTGATAACAACCAGGCGAAAGAGCACTTACAAAACCATGTTAAAAACTTAGGTTATGCCCTTTTGCTGAAAAAATATACAGCAAATCCCTCTGAGGCAACTGAAGAGCAAATTAATCAAGCCGCCCATGACTTGAAACCGAAGGTAGCCCCCCTCTTTTTTTCATTCCGGGTGATGGTTGCCTGTGGCTTTTATTTCATCCTTTTGTTTGCTGTAGGTTTTTACCTTTCTGCTAAAAATAAACTGCATGCTACACCATGGTACCATCGGATGGCATTTTATTCCTTGCCATTGCCTTGGATCGCGGCTGAATTGGGCTGGGTAGTTGCTGAGTATGGGCGACAGCCCTGGGTTGTTCAAGGGGTGTTGCCGACTTTTATGGGCGCCTCCTCTTTATCAATCGCGCAAGTGCTGACTTCGTTAACTGGGTTTGTATTATTTTATACCGTGCTGGCAATCGTAGAGCTGTACCTCATGGTTAAGTACATTCGATTGGGCCCAGAGGAGATGCTTACCCATTAGAACATCGGTATCTTTTTCTTTATCGATTAGGGGTCGAGATGATTAAAGTGAATCACCCACCTTCATTATGGAGTGTACAATGATTTTAGATTATGAAACCTTAAGAGTAATTTGGTGGCTATTACTAGGCGTTTTATTAATTGGTTTTGCGATTATGGATGGCTTTGATCTGGGGGTTGCCATGTGGTTACCCTGGTTTGCCAAGACAGACACCGAACGTCGTATTTTAATTAATACGGTGGGACCTACTTGGGAGGGTAATCAGGTATGGTTTATTCTGGGCGGCGGGGCAATTTTTGCGGCGTGGCCAGATCTCTACGCGCTCTCATTTTCCGGGTTTTATTTAGCGATGCTGGTTGTGTTGCTGTCATTAATTTTAAGACCTGTAGGATTTAAATACCGGTCTAAACTGGAAAATGCGCTCTGGAGATCCATCTGGGACTGGCTGCTTTTTATCGGCGGATTTGTGCCTGCACTCATTTTTGGAGTGGCTGTAGGCAATGTGTTACAAGGTGTTCCCTTTTATTACGATGACAGTCTAAGAGTGATTTATACAGGAACGTTTTTTCAGCTACTTAATCCCTATGCCTTGTGCAGTGGTGTACTTTCAGTGCTAATGCTTGCGATGCAGGGTGCTTTTTTTCTCCAGATAAAAACAGAAGGTGTATTGCAACGAAAAGCAAGAACAGGGGCGCGTTATGCCGCTTTCTTAATGACGCTGTTATTTATCTTGATGGGCTTTTGGACTCATTTCATAGATGGCTATGTTTTAAACCAGCCGATGCTCCATGATGGCCCATCCAATCCTTTACACAAAGAGGTAGGCAGGCAAATTGGCGCTTGGTTCATTAACTATAGGGATATGCCGATTTCGCAATGGGTTCCGCTTTTAAGTATTCTTTGTGCCTGGTTGGCTATCTTTCTAGCGAATAAGCCATTGATTGCATTTATTTTGAGTAGCTTGAGCGTTGGCTCATTAATAGCCACAGTAGGCATCAGTATGTTTCCATTCATTCTGCCTTCTTCCTCTCATCCCCAATACAGTTTGATGGTCTGGGATAGTTCATCGAGTCAAACGACTTTATTTATTATGCTCATTGCGACGGTAATTTTTCTTCCTATTGTTCTTGCATACACCGGATGGGTTTATCGTGTTCTTCGTGGAAAGGTTAATGAAAAAACAATTAAAGAACAAATGTCTTCATATTAACACTAAGGAGAAAAAAATGTGGTATTTCTCTTGGATTCTTGGAACTGGACTCGCTTGTTCATTTGCCATATTAAACGCCATGTGGCTGGAACTACGGGATGCCGATAAAAAAAAGTAAGAATCCAAAATTAGCTCGGGTAGTAAGGGAAAGGGCAGGGTAATAAAATGCATATAAAAAAAGATATTGCCATCATCGGTGCTGGTCCAACGGGTTTAAGCCTTGCAGCTTCCCTTGCCCATACTTCTTTGAAAATAGTCTTATTAGATAAGTTACCCGTCGAGTCCTTGCAAAACCCGGATTATGATGGCCGAGAAATTGCCCTAACCGTTCCGACTATCAATAGTCTAAAAAAACTTAATGCATGGGACAAAATTAATTCGGAATTTATTTTTCCAATAAAACAAGCAAAAGTCCTCAGTGGAGGCGAATCTTATGCATTAAATTTTAACGATGCGGGCACTCTTTTAGGGTATTTGGTTTCAAATCATTTAATTAGGAAAGCATTGTATGAGGCAGTCTGTTCTTATTCGAATATTGAAGTAATGCCGGATACTGCCGTTGATGCCATTCAAGAGCACCAGAGCACACGCTCAGTCCATTTATCCAATCAGTCAGTTATTGAGGCCACTCTTGTCATCGCAGCTGATAATCGCTTCTCCGAGTCTCGTAGAAAAGTAGGGATTGCATCTAATACCCGTGATTTCTCTAAGGTGATGATTCTTTGCAAAATAGAACATGAACGAGAACATCATCATTGTGCTTATGAGTATTTTAATACCGACAAAGTCGTTGCTTTTTTACCCATGTCTCCCCATGCATCATCACTGGTGCTGACGGTTTCGCCCGACAAGGCCAACTATATAAAAAGGCTTAATGAGCAACAATTTATTTCAAATCTTGCCAATCAGTTTGAGCAACAGTTTGGCAAGATAAAAGCAGTTGGCCAGCGTTTTTTTTATCCATTAGTCGGTGTTTATTCCCAACGGTTTATCGAAAAACGCTTTGCATTAATCGGTGATGCCGCCGTGGGAATGCATCCTGTGACAGCCCATGGCTTTAATTTGGGATTGAAGGGCGCAGAATCATTGGCAAAGGAAATCTGCTGGGCAGTGGCACAAAATAAAGATATTGGGTCGAAAGAAATCTTGGAGCGTTATCAGGCCGAGCATAGGCAAGCGACTAAGCTAATGTATCATGGCACGAATTGGATAGTCAGTTTATTCACCAACGATACGCTTTTTGCCCAGCTGCTCAGTCAGTGTACCTTAAGACTCGCAAATCAGGATTTATTGCCTTTTAAAGGGATTATTATGGATTATTTAGCCGGCAGGGCAAGCCCTATTACTTCGCTTATTGAAAAGGTTGGTTCATGTTTTTAAATAATGTATCTGAGCACTTAATATTAAATTACGAAGGGCAATTTCCACGGTATACGAGCTACCCAACTGCCCCTCATTTTTCTACGGGAATTAACGCGGCAACTTATTCGCAGTGGCTTGGTGAGATCCCAGAGCAGGACACTTTGTCCTTATATATTCATATTCCATTCTGCCAACAATTGTGTTGGTATTGCGGATGCGCTACGAAAATTAATAACAGACAAAACTCTATTGAAGAGTATATTAAAGTATTGACGCAAGAAATTGCATTGGTTGCAAAACGACTATCTCCCCAGAACCCCTATGTCACTCATATTCATTTTGGTGGCGGCTCACCAACGATCTTACCCCCGCAGTTATTTTTGCATTTAATGAACACGCTTCGTGAGGCCTTTAATATAGCTCCTGATGCAGAAATCGCTATAGAAGTCGACCCTCGTACCGTCAATGAAGAAAAAATAAACGCTTATGCCATCGCCCTCGTGAACCGAATCAGTATTGGTGCCCAAGATTTTAATTCCGAGGTGCAGCTCGCGATCAATCGCGTGCAGCCATTCGAATTGGTTCAATCATCCATCAATCTTTTTAAACAGTACGGCATGAACAATATAAACGTTGATTTGATTTATGGATTACCCAAACAAACCAAATCAAGTATTCAAAATAATATCGAAGCTGTTTCTTCATTAGATCCAGACCGGATTGCTTTTTTTGCCTATGCCCATGTCCATTGGATGAAAAAGCACATGCAACTCATTCAGGAAAAGGATCTCCCCAATGCCGCGGAGCGCATAGAACAGTTTGCTTTGGCTTCCGAACTGTTAAAACAAAAAGGATATTTTGCTGTTGGGTTAGATCATTTTGCTAAACCGACAGACTCTATGGTACGCGCGTTAAATGCAAAAACGCTCAACCGAAATTTTCAAGGATACAGTGTTGACAGTGCTTCGCATTTGATTGGGCTAGGGACCTCATCCATCACTCAGCTCGGCAATCGATACGTGCAAAATACCTCGGAGTTAAGGCAATATAAAACCGATATTTTAAATCAGGTCTTACCCATTGTGCGCGGAATCGAAATTACAGGAGAAGATCAATTAAGGAAATCGATTATTAACGATATTATGTGTTATCTGGAAGTCGATCTCAAAAAAAGATGTACTGAGTTTAATTATCCGCCGGATTATTTTGCTAGTGAGCTTCGCTCGCTAGATAATTTAGTCAAAGATGGACTGGTGCAAATTAACGATTATGTTATTCAAATCCACCCCAAAGCAAGACAGATTACCCGAGTGGTAAGCAGCTATTTTGATCGCTTTTTTATAAGCGATACGCGAAAACATTCAAGAATCACTTAAGAACCAAGATTCAATCGATGTTTTTGCGAGGTTTAATGATTTATTCTAATCCATTCATTTCGAGTTAATGCATCAAAATCGGACGCTGGGTTTTGTAACTCAGCCTTGGCTCGCTATTGCGACAAAAGATTGGTTCTGCGAACTAAATCCTGTTTCTGGCATACTTGCTCTCAACGAGTAATGTGACTTGCCAATACAATGATGCTCCGATGGCTTTGTACAACAAACTCATAACAATTAGCTATGCAATTTTTGCCGGCTCGGTGGAGGTTGGTCCTCTAAGTGTTGCGAATCATGTTGAGATAACTCACTTTCTTTACGGACATAAGATCTATCATAAAATACTCGGGATGAAGACGGAAAAAAGGTCACCTTAGATTGTTCCATAGCTAGAACAGCAACCTGATTAGATGAGTCTTTAATTTTGGTGAGCATAAACTGCGCATCAGCGTAACGATCCAACTCCTTTGATTTGCTTAAGTGAACTAATGCATACTCGATGTTACTTTGCATTTCGTTCATTACACGTTGTTTTAATGATTTACTTATTTCTCCTTGGTTATTAACTTGAACTATAGAATCGTGTAATTTTTTTAGATTATCAAATAATAAGTCCAGCAATACACCATCCCGAATGATTTTTTTATAATCATCATTTGATTTAAAAATATCTTCTAGCTCTTCATATAGATCAATTAACCACTCTGCTAATGCCGCCGTAGGGAGATGTGTTTGTTGTATATGATGACAAAAATAATAAACACTGAGGTTGTTAGTATAATGTTTACGATAATTAAATGCTTTGAGCTGGTCTTTTATTTCAGGGAGGTATTCTTTAATTTCGGCCATATTTTTAATGTAGTTATCGATAAACTCACTAACATTTCCCATGGGCTTTTTACAATTGGAATCAAGTACAACTCCTATTCCCGCTAGTCTTGGGAAGTGCTCTATCAATTCTTCTGAACTGAGCTTTAAACAATTAATTTCTCGGATAAGCTGGCGAAACTCAGCTTCAAGCATTAAATATTCAATAAAAGTTTCAATAGATATGCATAATTGATGTAAAGTATTTGGTGCTAAGGGGAGTTCCCACTTATCTTCAAAAATATCCTTTAGTCCAATTTGGATAAATCTTTGTCGTGAACTATCATTCATCGGATCGATTTGACAAAGCATATGAAATTTGTCGAGAGCAGTCCCTATAAGAGTAAAATAGTTGGTTATTTCAGGGTGTTTTTGTTTTAATTGATTGTTTAGCGAATGCAATTGATGAAGTTCTTTCATAAGAACAAAATCGTTTGGCTCAGGATATTTATGCTGCTGATACAGGAGTTCATAGAGAGTTATTAATTCATCTTTCTTGGCAAGGGATAATTGGTTCCACCAGTTTATTAAGCTGGCTTTCTCTAAAGCAGAATACCACTGTTGCTGAAGTCCAACCTTGGCAAAGGTATAAGGAGATGCAAATTCGCGCAGCAGTTGATAGAGCTCTTCCTCTGTTTTAACATTTTTCCTTAATATTATTTCGGCAAGCTTAGGCTGAATGCTGATAATTTCGGCATAATCAAGCCAATTCCCACCAAGGAGAACTTCAGTATCCGTGCGAAAATTTAACTGTCCTAGCTCCACCTCAACTCTATCGGTATAAAAAATTTGTGGAAACTCGTGCTGAAAATAAGGAACATCCCATACCGTTCCTTCTTTCACCTTGATATCTGTTTGTTAATCTAGGTCTGGTAATCTGGAACAAAATTCAGGAAAAATAAGAGCTATTCCGAATTGGTTTATTAACTCCTGCTCTCACAGAATGGCTTATCCACAAGTCCATAGGCCAGTAGAGCCTTCATCGTCTCGGATAGGCCTGTGGACCCTGTGGGTAAGCCATGACACACCGAACTATGTTTTAGAAACCGTACTAGGGTGTCCGAAATACACTTGAGCTGGTGTTAAATATCCAAAAGACTGATGGAGTCTTCGGTTGTTATAATATTCAAAATACTCAGCTAATTCCAGCTCTATCTCTTCGATTGTTTCGAAATCATACCGATAGAGTTTTTCTTGCTTAACACTGCGCCATAAACGTTCTATGAAAATATTATCGAGGTATCGGCCGCGCCCATCCATACTGATAGAGATTTTGTGGGCCTTCAAGGTATTGATCCAATCATTAGACGTGAACTGAGCACCCTGATCGGTATTAAAAATATCACACCGCCCCTGTAATAACGCGTTTTTTAGCGCCTCTACACAAAATTCTGCTTCTAATGTTGGGGACACCGCCCATTGAAGCACATACCGACTATACCAGTCCATGATGGCAACCAAGTAAACATGGCCTCCCTTCATACGCACGTAGGTAATATCAGCAGCCCAGACCTGATTAGGCTTAGTGATATCGATGTCACGTAATAGATAGGGGTACACGGTGTGCTCTTTATTGGGAACGCTTGTATTTGGCTTTGGGTAGACGGTTTCTAATCCCATAGCCTCCATGAGTCTCTTGATGCGTCGTTTACCAACAGGATAGCCAACTTCAAGGGACAACCATTGTGCGCGCTTCACTTTACCTTCACATGGATACTGGAGATAATGCTCGTCTAACAGCGCCATGAGCCGCTCGTCCTCTGCTGATATAGGAGACGCTTTGTAATAATAACTGGAAATACTCAATCCGAGTAGCATGCATTGTTCTCGGATTGATATTTCAGCGTTGCTATCAATCAGCTTACGCTTTTCATCCAAGCTCAGTGGCAGTCTTTTTTTTTAACCATGATAATTGGGCTTGAAGTCGACCAATTTCCTCATACAAAGCACCAACAAGCTCGGCTTGCTCTTTTTTATCCTTATCATGAGAATTGGAAAAAGCATCTGAAATAGCCTGCAATGCTGTTTGCTTCCATGCTTTAATTTGGGTAGGATGCACACCGTATTCGCTGGTCAGTTGAGCCTGAGTCAATTTTCCTTCAATTGCCGCAACTGCTATCTTTGATTTTTTTGATGCCGTGTAATAGTTTCTTTTTTTGCTCATTCTATTCTCCTCTGTTACTTAGAAGAATAGCTCTTAAAAATTACCTTTTTTCGTCCAAAAAACCGCGCCTATATCATGTTCCCCGTCATGGGTTAGTCCGTTTGTTCCTCCGGTTAAATGAATAATCTCAGCAATTTCAGAATGTAAAAAAATAAAATGAATGTATTTCCCTCCATAAGCCAGTATTGTTGCCAACCCCATTCCTTTGCTGTATTCAAAGGTGCTCAAATAACCTGAATCTATATATCCATTCAGATCATGAGACAATAAATTCATATGAATAGCTGGACTTACATTATATTTTTCAAAATGTTTTGGAGAGATAGCGGTTAAATTATCTGTTCTAATAAATAACTTACGAGGAGGAGGACGATGAGTTTCTTTTTCAAATTGACTAAACACAACTGCACCTTATCGTTAAACGACATTATTATAATCGTTTAATTAATTTTGGTCAATTTGATTTAAAATAGAACCTAATGTTTAAATTAATGCGGTCTTACCCTAGTCGAAGAGTTTATTCTAAAGTGAGGCTTTGACACTGCATTTATAATTTCAATACAATCTAATGCATAGGGCGTGTTGACAATTCATCCCCACCGCCTACGTGCCGCGACCTGTTCGCGGCAACCAGCCGATCTTAATCAGTGGCAAATTTCTTCATAAAGATCATGCCATTCTGTATTTAGGTTCTCAATCAAATGTAACTTCCACTGCCTGGGCCAATTTTTGAATCGCTTTTCACGTCGAGCAGCTTCTATATAGGTTTCATGAACCTCATAATAAACCAATATATGTACATTGTACTTAGCTGTAAATCCCGGAATCAGGCTGTTTTTATGTTCCCAGACTCGTTTAATTAAATCTGATGTTGAACCAGCGTATAGTGTACCATTTCGCTTGCTTGCCATAATATAGACATAAAATGACTTCATTTTGCTTCCTTGTTTTGATCAGAGTGTTGGACTCAATGCGATGATATCACCTAAATTTCACTGATTACATTGGTAGCCAAATATAGGAACAAGCCATTGCGAGCATCATCAACTTGTTCTTTGAGGACCAACGATTGAATTGTTGATAGGCAGAATTCCAAAATCCAAACTCTTTAGGTAGGTCTCGTCAAGGGCAGCCTACACGCATGCGATATAACATTGCCTCAACCATCATACGAAGATTAGGTTTGTCATATATCTGATGCTGTAGCATTATCTCCTTTAGCTTAGACCATAGCTCATCACTGAGCATCAGTCTAGCCATTGCAAACTCATTTTATACTTGATATTGAAATCGATATATTATGAGTTTGCTCTTATTCATCAATCGATTAGAGCAATGAATTAAGTTCATCTTTAACTTGACCATTTCCTGGATGCCGCGAACAAGTCGCGGCACGTAGCCGGTGGGGATAAATTGTCAACACGCCCTAGTATTTGTTTAATTTGTTTCATATGAGTGGCAAGGGGTTATCTTATTGGCAGCAAGCTTGGGATAATGCAGGATTCCTTAAAGATTATCAAAATGCTGATTATTTGTTGCAACGTTATGCACGATTATCGTTTACTTCTTATGGGAGGGAGGTAGCCAATTTTTATTTTGGTGAATCAAGAAGTATTTTTGCCCCAACTATTAACTCTAAAAACAGTCGATCTAGTCCGAAAGGACAACGAATGAGTCGTGTTATTGAGGATTTACAAAGTATCCTTAATGGTCGTCCTATTTATAAAGATGGTGATTTGCATCACATACTTCGAGTGTTTGCTGAAAAGACGGGTCAAGATTACACGACATCTTTTACTCTTGTAGAAAAACCATTCTTTTTTGAACATTTTAGGTTCTGGGAATTTTTCTTTTCTTTTTTGAAGCAATGTTTTGGGAGAGAACACATTGAAGAAAAAGAAAATAGTTGCTCTCAGAAAAATTAAAAATCATTCTAGCTGAGTCTTGATAAACCCTAAAACAGTAAAAATTATAATAAGAGTTTTAAATTTAAAAGGTCTGTTCTGCCATTTTGCGTACAGAATTATAGAAATAAACTATACCCAATCAGGAATAAGATTTGTACTGCGGTTACGATGAGTCCGTTTTGTATCATTGCTTTGATATTCTCGCTCCCAGCAAAACCCATTGCGGCAAACATATTCGCACCAGGATAGGCATAATTAGTAACACGGGTGGCGAAAATCATGGCTAAAGCGAATGTGATCATGGGTAATTGCATCTGAAGCACACTGGGGAAAAAAAGCTGATGCAGCATTTTAATGGTTGCTTCAGCAGCGCCAGGCATGCCAAAAGCCCCAGTGAAACCAATTAACATCGTTAATACTGGTTTTCCACCTAAATGAATTAATGGGGTTAATAGTTCGGTTAAGGCACTAAATCCTCCCGCCTGATGAATCAAAATCATAAAAGGATCAAATAAAATAAACAAAAAGAAGAGATGCAGGCTTTTTTGCATTCCAGTAATTAACAATTTAAAAGTTTGATTTAAGCTTAATTTGCTTGTCAATCCAGTAATAAGTGCCAGAAATAACATGACAAAAATAACGTAGGGAGTTTTTGCTTGAGTCAATAATCCATACACGACACACAGTATAAAGGAGATCAAAAAAAGCGAAGTGGTGCGCTTTTGTCGTTTATTGGGGGCAAAGGGTTCTGAGGTATCCTCTTCTTCGCACGATTCATTCGCATACTGTCGTTGCAATCGATTCGCCATAACCCAAGTAGTAATTAAAGTAATCATGGCAATGGGAAGCGATGCATAAATAAGTACAGACGCATAGTTGAGCCCGGTAATACCCAGTAAAGCCACTACTGGAGGGGCAAAAGGCCCAATAATTAACGCTTCTTCAGCCGAAGCCTGCATTAATACAGCCAAACTGGGGCGTGATAATCCAACTGAACCTGCAATAGGACGTAAACTGGGGGCCAAAATAGCTAATCCTCCTGCCAAGGTGCCAAGTAAGCCGACAATGATAAAAGAGGAAAGCACAATGCCAATTTTAGCCCGTCGCTGAGTATTGATTCCAATCCCATAAACAATTTGGTGCACCAAAGTATGACTGACCTGAGTATGCGTTAAGATCTCGCCTAGGCCATGGCCTAGCATGATAATAAAACCAACTAACGCCATGAATGATCCTAACGCACCCGCCAGAGAATTCCCGATAGCAATTGGGTTGCTCAGATTCCACAAATAGCCCAATCCCACACAGAGTGCCGTTGCGATTAAAGGATTAACATTGCGAAATAACATCACAACATAAAGGACAATAATGGATAAACTGGCCAACTGAATGGAATAAGACATTAACGGATCACTCCAATCTTATTTAATCCTTGGGTAATCCCTTCAATTCCCAAACCTGGTTTATCTGACAAAATAATTTTATTACCAAGGCGCTGTGCCCCGCCTGCAATATAATTGTCACGAATCAAATAAATGGGATCAAGGTCTGCATAGGAGATATCCGGTTTACTTAAAGCAAAACTGGTTATCGCTGCAACGCCAATAGGGGATTCCAGCATACATCCGACCATTATTTTCATTTGTGCCGTTTTTGCAATAGAGTAAATCGCTTGGGCATTCTCAATACCTCCGGATTTCATCAACTTAATGTTGATGCCATCACAGGCATTCATTTTTGCAATATTCAGTGTATCTTCGGGGGAAAAACAGGCCTCGTCGGCAATAATAAGACAATCAACCTGTTCGCTAAGGGCCTTTAAGTGCACGAGATCCTGGGCATTAATTGGTTGTTCTATCAAAGGGATATTCAAATGTTGCTGTTTCAATGAGTCAATAACCTTGATGGCCTCTTCATAAGACCATCCCTGATTGGCATCGACAAGTAATGTGATCGAGTCGCCTACAGCCTGGCGAATCGCATGAGCGCGTCGGATGTCTTCAAGTGGATTTAATCCTAATTTTATTTTTATAGTTTGGTGCCCTTGATTGACCAGGTTGATTGCATCATGCACCATCCCGTCAACCTCTTTAACGCTTATAGTAATACATGAGTTCATGCTGTTCGTATTCCCCCCCAGCAATTTATAAAGGGGTAAGCCGCAATATTGAGCAAACAAATCATGCAAGGCAATGTCAATGGCCGCCTTTGCAGAAGTATTACCTGGGATGGCCTGTTGATTCATTTGAAGTAATAAATTCAATTCAGAAATACTTCGTCCAATTAACTGCGGACCCAGAATGGATTTAATTGCACTAATAATTGATTCCGTACTGTCTCCAGTGATGGCTGGAGTTGACGCAGCTGAACCATAACCCAGATTGCCCTTATCGGTTTTAATGATTACCACCACATCCTCAACACATTCGGTACGTCTTACGGCTGTGATAAATGGGCGTGTTAATGGAATAGTCAATTGCGCAATCTGAATCTCCGTAATGTTCATCAAAGCACCTTTTAAACGGATATTTTTTTATTGAAATGATGGAACAATATACCTCATTTTTTTAAATTCAACCAAATACGCTGGAGTTTGAGAGGGGGCAGCAAATGCCGGGGATCGCTTTGTATTGTGGTTGAGGAGTCAATGTTCTATCGTTAATAAGTTGTACACCTAATAAAACCAATTATCGAATGAGCGAGATGGGAAAATTAAAGAATAAAATTGTCTTAATTACTGGCAGCACCAAATCAATTGGTCTTGCAATTGCTGAGCTATTTTGTAAGAAAGGTGCCACAGTCATTGTTACCGGCAGACTCGCAACCGTGGAGGGAGAGAAATTTGCCCAATCAATAGGGGCAAGCGATTATCTAACCCTGGATGTTTGTTCTGAACAAAATTGGCAAGAGGTTGCAACTTTTATTGGAAAAAAATATCAAAGGCTTGATGTTTTAGTGAATAATGCCGGTATCGATTCTGCTCCCAAATCGGATAAATCCCAAGATATAGAAAATTGCTCTCTTGAGGATTGGCGAATGGTGCATACGGTTAACTTGGACGGAACATTTCTTGGATGTAAAACGCTGATGCCACTTTTGAAAAAAAGCGTCAATGCCTCAATTATCAATATGGGTTCTCGGTCGGGGCTGGTAGGAATTCCTTCTCATGTTGCCTACGCTTCGAGTAAGGCTGCCATTTTGAATCTTACAAGAACGGTAGCCATGCATTGTGCCAAAATGGAGTACACGATTCGCTGCAATGTCATTGTGCCTGCTGCCATTTTGACTGAAATGTGGGACTCTGAATTTGGCCAGGATGAAGAACGCTCTCGGCGGATTGAGGAATACACCAATACCATTCCATTAAAGCGTATGGGAAAAGCAAGTGAAGTCGCCAAACTTGCTGTTTTTTTAGCGTCTGATGATTCTTTGTTTATCACCGGTTCCCAATATAATATTGATGGTGGCATTATGGCTGGTAGTGGTTCGTATGGGTCAAATAAAAACAGTGCACAGAATCGGTTTTTTGGCTTGCCCATTACAGCAGATAAGGCAGAGGATGAAGCGCCTCGCGCAAACCCTGCTCATTTACCGAGCAGTGCGGGAATCAGCCGCCTTTAGGTGAGGTCCTTGGATTTTGGATTAGCAATATTGAAGCATAAGTCATAATAAAAATGTTTTAAATTCAGAATCCTAGGATTGTTTTTGTATGTTTCCGATTATCTCTAATGCGCTTTCCTTTTTGAAATTATACTCAATATGATTTAATATTGTGCGCAGAAAGGCTAATTTATAGCTTCTCTGCAAAAATAATTGTATTACATGGAGAGAGTGTATTATGTTTTCACGAATGATTTCATCAGGTTTGTCGTCAATTAGTTCTATATTTTCAGAAACCAAGCAGGAAGAAAAATCGAAATTTCAATATGAACTGAATGATGAGGAACAGAAACAGCTAAGACATTCAGAAGATAAACCTAAAATTGTTGCGCTTTATGCGGAACATGATGGGGCAGTGAACGCCGATCTGGCAATTCAGCACTTTGAAAAAGATGGATTAGACGTTGTCAGAGTTTCTCCAGAAGAGGGATTAAGTCATCCTACTTTTTCAAGTAATTCTATTGACGGTATTTATTTGCCTGGTGGTTCGGATATTCCTGTTCAGGATGAAAGTGATCCGCGTAAAAGGTTTGAAGGCCAACTAACCCAACTCGCACGCGCTAAAGATATTCCTCTTATTGGTATCTGTCGCGGTGAACAAGCTATTGGGCATCATAATCGTTTGGCGGTGGAGGATTTGCCCGACTATGAGCAGCATTATGGCGGCGCGAATAACGGAAGTACTCCGGATGCAAATAATACAGTTGTTGTAGAAAAAGGAAGTCAATTGTTTGCCGCATTACAAAATGAATTTAAGGAAAAAAATAATGGGCCCCTGGAGTATCCTGTCACATGCCTTCATCATCAACATATACCCGAAAGTCCAAGTCATACTGACATACAAGTCACAGGACGCAATAAATTTGATAATACAATAGAGAGCATTGAGATAAAAACGGGAAAATATTTTTCATTTGGTGTACAACATCATCCCGAAGTGCTAATAAGTTCTTGTGAGGATAAAAGAAAAGAAAAAATTACCCAGGTAGAAAAAGAAGCTGAAGAAGCCCGATTTACTGCGAATTTTTTCGAGCCAGATACGGCGCTTATTGCAGAGCTCCAGTATGCTCAAAAACTAAGAGAAGCACATGAGCAATCAAGAGATGAACGAGCTGCCAGGGCAGAGATGGGTTTTTTTACAAAACAAGTTAAAAAACGCTTTCTTGAACACAAGTCACAACAAAAAGAAACACAGCCTTGTGATGTAGATACCACGCAGCATTCTCCTGTATTTGAGCTCTGGGGCTAAAGTCATTCTAACCCCCTACCTCTTATGCCAGGGAAGGCAAAGAGCGGATAGAGAATAGTACCGCCCGATTCGTCATTAATTTTGATTAAATTTCAGTTACTTAATAAAAGCTCGTCGTCTATTGGTTTTTCCATCTTCAGGTACCGCCTAAAGAGTGCCTATCTTGTTTTGACCCCATGCAAAGAACAAGCCTATATAAAATTTATAAGCTTATAATAAAAATTATATGTACTAATAATGGCTGGTTAAGCCAATAAGAATACAATTTGGATATTCAATGACTCTGATTCGCTCATTGTCTAAATTTAAATTGAGGTACACTATAATGTTTCAAAAATTTTCTGAATTTTTATCGGGTTTCAGGACTCTTAACAATGCACAAAGCACTAGAGAGCAGAAGTCAAAATTTGAATTCGCTTTGGATAGGGATGAAAAAGAACAATTAAAGCAAGCGGACGAAAAGCCAAAAATTGTCGCCCTTTATGATCAATCAGGCGGAACTAGCTATTGTGACCTGACGATTGAGTATTTTAAAACGAAAGAGCTTGACGTGATTCCGGTTACACCCGAGGAAGGGTTAAGTCATCCCGTTTTTAGCGGTAAAATCAATGGTATCTATTTACCCGGGGGTCCCAATGTTCCAGTAGATGATCCCAGTGATCCGCGTAAAAGGCTTGAAGGGGAACTTACAGAACTAGCCCAAAAAAGGGATATTCCTCTTTTAGGCATATGTCGGGGACAACAAACAGTCGCACATCATCATGGATATACTGTCACAGACCTCCCAGGATATGATAGGCATTATGAGCATTCCTATGAAATATATGAGAAAACTCAAGATCCTAACCTCAATAACAGAGTGGTCGTTGAAGAGGGAAGTCAGTTATATAATGCGTTACACTATAAGCTGAAGCCCAAGGATAGAAGTAGTATAGAATATAACGTCACTTGTCTGCATCATCAACATGTAGAAGAAACTCAGGACAATCCCAGTCTTTTTGTAACAGGACGTGGTAAATTTGATAGATCAGTTGAAAGTCTTGAAAAAAGAACCGGGAAATATTATACCGTGGGCTTACAACATCATCCTGAATCGGTAATCACCCTATGTAAAGAGGCAAGACAAGAAAAAGTTAAAGAGTTAGAAAAAGAAGCTGAAGAAGCCCGATTTACTTCGAATTTTTTCGAGCCAGATGCGGCGATTATTGCAGAGCACCAATATACTCAAAAACTCAGAGAAGTGCGTTTAAAATCAAAAGATGAAAAAGCAGCAAGAGCGGAGCTGGGCTTTTTTTCAAAACAAGTGAAACATCACTATCTTGATGATGCTCCCAAAAAAGAACAAGCACAAGAACCCAGTCATTATTTTCCTTGTGCTTTCTAATGTTCAATTAATAGTTTATTTCCTGCACCAAGGAAGGTGGCCGGGGATCTTGGTCTCTATGGAATTTCCTTTCGTTGTTCCATCTTCGGGTATCGCCTAGAGAGAGCCTTTCTTGTTTTGAGCCCATGCAAAGAACAAGCCTAAATAAAATTTATAAGCATATAATAAAAGTTATATGTACTAATAATAGTTAGTTAAGCCAGTAAGAGTACAATTTAGATATTCAATGATCCTATTTAGCTCATTGTCTAAATTTAAATTGAGGTACGCTATCATGTTTCAAAAATTTTCTGAATTTTTATCGGGTTTCAGGTCTGTTAACAATGCACGAAGTATCAGCGAAGAAAAGCCAAAATTTGAATACGCTTTAGACAAGGAAAAAAAAGAGCAATTAAAGCAAGCGGACGAAAAGCCAAAAGTTATTGCACTTTATGATAAATCAGGCGGTACTAGCTATTGTGACCTTACGATTGACTACTTGCAAAGGAAAGGGCTTGAAGTGGTTCCGGTTACACCCGAGGAAGGGTTAAATCATCCCGTTTTTAGCGGTAAAATCAATGGTATCTACTTACCCGGGGGACCCAATGTTCCAGTACATGATCCCAGTGATCCGCGTATGAGACTGGAAGGTGAACTTACGGAATTAGCCCAAAAAAGGGATATTCCTCTTTTAGGCATATGTCGGGGACAACAAACAGTCGGGCATCATCATGGTTATAAAATAGCAGATATTCCTGAAGATGAGCAGGAGCACCAACCCCACTATGAGCATTTTGATACCGTGTTTAAAGAAACCCAAGATGCTACCTATAATAGTAGAGTTGTGGTTGGAGAAGGAAGTCAATTGTATAATGCATTACATTATAAGCTGAGGCATAGGGATAGAAGTAGTATAGAATATAACGTCACGTGCCTGCATCATCAACATGTGGAAGAGAGCCAGGACAATGCTAGTCTGCTCATATCAGGACGTGGTAAATTCGATAGATTAGTAGAAAGTGTTGAAAAAAGGACCGGGAAATATTATACCGTGGGCTTGCAACATCATCCTGAAGCAGTTATCAGTGCGTGTGAGGATGCACGACAAGAAAAAATCAGAGAGATAAAAGAACAAGCATTTCAAGCTCAACTTGATGTAAATCATTTTTCAGATCCTGATATTGCATACTTTGTGGAACTTAAATATGCGCAACGACTGAAAGACGCTGCTCAATTAAAATCAAAAGATGAAAAAGCAGCAAGAGGGGAGCTGGGCTTTTTTTCAAAACAAGTGAAACATCACTATCTTGATGATGCTCCCAAAAAAGAACAAGCAGAAGAACCCAATGATTATTTTCCTTGGTTTTCTAATGTCTAATTTTAGTTTATTTCCTTCACCAAGGAAGGTGGCAGGGGATTTTTGTCTCAATAGAGCTGCCTCGATGCAGCCAAATCTAACTCTTAAAGCTAAAGAATCTGCTTACCGTACTCGCAGATTTTAATTCGTGAACCAACACTACTTTGTCTAAACATCCACTTGTCTCCCAATTTCCACAACGGCATCCGGAGAAAGCTGAAAATATTCACTTTCATGTAATGCATTACGCTGCATAAAGGCGTAAAGCTTACCCACCCATGTTGGCAATCTATTTTTTCCCTTCTCACGGGAGATAATTCGTGCATGTCCCACATAGTAGATAATGTTATTAAGAACGAGATCATTTTTGCTCATGACTTGTCTCATCACTCTGGGTACGTTAGGACGCTCCATAAATCCATAGGAAGCAACAATTCGCCAGACATTAGGATAAATTTTCTTTAAGGTGATTCGTTCCGTGCTTTTTACCCAAGGAATTGACTTGGTGTCTATCTTTAAAATAAAAACTTTTTTCTGCAAAGCACGATTTTGTCTGACATGCCAGATCAATGCCGAAGGCGCATCGTCGGATGTCCGTGTTAGGAAAACAGCGGTTCCTGGCACGCGGGCAATTTGTTCTTCTGCGATATGCTTCATAAAGGTTTTGATAGGAACTACTGCTTCACCCAGCCGTTGTGACACAGCTTTTGTTCCTGAATGCCAAATGAGCATAATCCCATATACAAAAATAGCGAAAATAACCGGCACATAGCCACCTTCCAAGAATTTTGACAAATTAGCAGCGAAAAATGCGCTATCAATGATCAAAAAGATACCGATAATTATTCCTGTTCTCAGAAGACTCCAATTCCATACTTCACGAAAAGCGATGAACAACAGCGCGGATGTGGCAAGCATTGTTGCGGATACCGCTACGCCATAAGCTGACGCCAGATTATCTGACTTTTTAAACCCTATTATCAGACCAACGGTTGCGATCATAAGTAACCAGTTTGCAACGCCAATATAGATCTGTCCATATCCTTCAGAGGAGGTCTGGGTGATACGTAATCTTGGCAGCCATCCCAACTGAATCGCTTGACGAGTCATAGAAAATGTCCCGCTAATGATCGATTGACTGGCAATAATGGTGGCAATCGTTGCTAATATAACAAGGGGTATCATCGCGATCTGAAAGATCCCCACGAAATTACCAAACACGGTTAAGCTCCTGTTCTATAATCTCTTGTAAGGTTCTAGGGTCAGGGGCTAAGGAACAGAGCTGATTATGCTCAATCATAAGCTTACCCAGGGTAAAATAAGAGAATATTTTCTTATCTTTGACCGTATTGGCTTGGAAGTATTGTTGTTTATTTTGACTATGTGCAATTACTCCAATAACCCAATAAGTAATTTGCACAATAGCAGCAAGAAGCATTTTTACTCCCCATCTATCTACTGAATGAGTACGCACATAACGTCCTGCTAGTCCGAATTGATGACTTTTAACATCTCTAAACGATTCTTCTATTTGCATTCTTTTAAAATAGAGATTGATAATATCAGTAGGCCCTACATCCAATGGTAAATTAGTAGCCAAAATCCATGGCTCTTTATTAGCTTGACTATAACTTCCATTAGACAGTGTCGAGGTGGTTTTTCCTCGTGATGTCTTTACCTTTCTTCCCTTAGGCTTACGATAGGTTGTAACCACCCTACAAGGTCTTGTATGCTCTTTGGTTAATAGAGCATGCTCATAATGTGTCGTTTTAGATTTAATATCAGGGATTAGTTCTTTAATGAGTTTCCATCCCAGTTCTTCGGATAATTGTACCGATTTAACTCCTCTTACACGACTTAGCCAATACCAGCCCAGCGCTTCTATTTCTTTAAACCATTCTTCATAAAAACCGGCATCCATGATTACGATTACTCGACGATTTTTGGGCAAACAAAGACTCAACTCTTTTAAAAAGTCCTTAGCTCGTCCTTTTGTTTCGGTATCTCTATACACTTCTCGATAAAGAGGAAGACTTCTACCTTTTAACGCTATTTCTGCACTGAGCATTTGAATTTCTCGGTCGTCTTTTAAGCAGCAAATATCTACAATCAAAGGTAAGGTTGTATCTTGCGAGATGTAAGTAAAAACAAAGCTTGATAACCCTTGATAAATGGAAAAAAGTTCATTATGCAGTGCCTTATTGCCTTCCAGCCTATCAACTTTCTTTATCTTATTTTTTAATTTTGCATCTCCAGGCAAGTTCCTCCCTAATTCACTTAATGAAAGGTTTTGGCTATGTCTTAAGCCTGATGCTACATCCATTACTGCATTCAATCGTGATATATGAATTTCAGGACATGATTCTGTAAGCGAATTATAAAGATAGGTTTCTACAGCTAACATTTTAATTTCCATGAGTCTTAATGACGCTCATTTGATCATGAGACGCTCTTTATTTCAACTCATAATTCGTGGGGATAGATCAGATCGCGATGGGAGGACATAGGCGATAGAAAATATTATCGGATAATGGCACTCCTTCTAACACCAATGCTGCTTGCCCCGCATAATTAAGCACAAGACTTGGAAATACAAGTCCCAACCATGCAAGACGGATTGGTGTCGCCCCAAAATGTCCCATGTCTGCATAGAGAGCTTCCGCTCCGGTAACACATAAAAATACGCCACCTAACACGAGAAATCCTTTGAGGCCATGAGAAAGTAGATAGTCAAGACTGTAAGAGGGATTAAGCGCTTTCAGTACGGAAGGATGCTGAATAATACCCCATAATCCTAAAATACCAAGAGTGAGGAACCATGCTCCCATCACCGGCCCAAAGATTTTCCCAATTTTAGCTGTTCCTTTGAACTGGATGGCGAACAGCGCAATGAGAATGGCAATCGATAATGGAAGAACATATGGAGTAAAGGACGGTGTAATTATATTTAAACCTTCTAGTGCGGATAGGACAGAGATTGCTGGAGTAATGGCACCATCCCCATAGATAAGTGCTGCCCCAAATAATCCCACTGCAATAATGAGGGGTCTGGTACGAAGCTTTACACCCAGCAATGACATTAATGCTAAAATGCCTCCTTCGCCATCGTTATCAATACGCATGGCAAAATAGACATATTTAATTGTGGTCACCATGATCAGTGTCCATACTATAAGCGAAAGAGAGCCCAGGATTGCATTGGTGTCGAGCGTACCCCCCATCAGGGTTAACACGGTTTTGAAGGTATAAAGCGGACTTGTGCCAATATCGCCAAAAACAATACCCAAGGCTGAAAAGCTCAATAAGGCTAAACTGGAATTTGAAACGGATTTTCTCATCATTTATGATTTATCCTAAAAGCGTTCCTATCCTGCATCAATTCGAATATTAACAAACTGCCAGGGGTCACTTTGATCCATATATTTATTATCTGCATGGCTCCTGTCCTTTAGAGGAGTCCAATCGGTATAATAACCATCGACTTTGCCAAGATAAGGGAGGGCTATATTCAAAATATATTCATGGTCCATATCTTCAGGTTCTATAATTCCATGTTCTGGATTTTTAATAGCCCAAATCACCCCCGATAAAACTCCAGCTGCAACTTGTAAGCTTGTCGCACTATTATGGCTAACTATTTTTCTCGCTTCATGTATGGACAGATGAGAGCCATACCAATAAGCTCCATTTTTATTTCCCATTAATAAAACCCCGAGTTCATCCGTACCATCAACAATTTCTTTTAACATAATTCGTTTCTCTTTTTGAGGTACATATTTTCTTTGCACGAGCTCTTTTAAAGACAAAATAGCATCAGGACAGGGCTGATAAGCATAATGAACAGTTGGCCTGTAATATACTGTACTCTCTTTTTTTAAAGTTAAATATTCGGCGATAGATAAAGATTCAGCGTGAGTAATTAAAAAACCATTAATAGGGCCGGAGTTAGGAGTCCAAGTACGTACTTGAGTCTCTGCTCCTGGCTGACTAAGATATATGCCACACTTTGAGCCAAAGTGGTGATGATTGGCATCATAAGGCCAATGACGTTCATGGCTTCCCCAGCCTAGTTCAGCAGGTCTAAGCGCTTCCGAAATTAAGCCATCGACTGACCAGGTATTTATAAATTCATCCGTTTTTTTTGTTTGAGAGGAAATTTGCGTATCATGTTCCGAAATGTGAATCGTTTTTATCTCAAGGTCATGGGCCAATTGAGCCCATTCCACTGATTTTTGGGGGCGATCGCCACTCCACTTATTATCTTTTGCCAAATTCCATAAGGCTTGTTTCAGAAAGTGAGATACCAATCCAGGATTCGCTCCATGGGTTAAAACAGCGGTGGGTCCTTGCTTTTTATGCTGTAAGGTCGCATCACGTAAAGCATAATTAGAGAGTAGAGGATTATTTTCGTTATGCCTTTCTTCCCAAGGTTCAGCGGCAGCATCCAAATAGAGTATTTTATTTGCTTGGCAATATTGGATTAAATCAATAGTGGATACTCCGACGGATAAATTTAACAAAAAATCACCAGGCTTGAGGATAGAGGATAAAAGTTCTCGGTAATTATGTTCTTTAACCGCACGTTCATCGAATGTGACGCGATAATGGTTGGCCACATCGGTACCAAAAGTATGTTTTGATAGAATGTGAATTTGAGATGGGTCTAGTTTAATACATTGAAATAAAAGCGGTAATACGGCTTGACCAATACTTCCGAAGCCAAGAATTAGAATTTTATTATTAAATACTATTTGAGTTGCTGATTTATCCATAATTCCCCCAAATAGAGTTATCTATTTTTAGTTATTAGAGGTACAAATTTCAAAGAATTTCATTCAGCTACGTTATTGTAATTTTAAGTATAGCTCACAAAGATCATCTCATTCTAAATTTTACTTGAATACGAATAGCGGCTGAAATAATCCCTTGAGTGAAATCGTAATTTGTCGCAGCTTCTTATTTATTTATAAATACAAGGAGTTAATTTACAGTCTTCGCCTATCTGTAATATATTTGATGAAGCGCTTTTACGACCGAACCAAATCAAGTGGCAATGAACTTATCGCACTCCATAAAAGGGATTCAATAGATGAAAAATTATGAAATGTATATTGATGGACAATTTACTTCAGCAAAAAGCGGAGCTACTCGCGATATTATTGATCCCGGTAATGGCCAATTGATTGCAACAGTTCCAGAAAGTGGCAAAGAAGATGTTGTGCTCGCAATCAAAGTGGCACGTAAGGCCTTCGATGAAGGTGGATGGAAAAATACGTCAGCGCTTGATCGAAGCAAACTTTTATTCAAGGTTGCCGATTTGATCCGTGCCAATGCAAAAATGTTAGCCGAGCTGGAAACACGAAACTGCGGCAAGCCTTTGGCCGAAGCAGAGTATGATGTAACCGATGCAGCCAATTGTTTTGAATTTTACGCGGGACTCGCAACTAAAATTCATGGCGAAACCATGTCGGTTCCTGCGAATTCTTTTAGTTATGTGGTACGGGAGCCCATCGGGGTGTGTGGGCAAATTATTCCCTGGAATTTCCCACTACTCATGGCCGCTTGGAAGCTTGCTCCAGCACTAGCAGCAGGAAATACCGTAATATTAAAACCATCAGAGCTGACACCAATCACTGCGCTTGAGTTATTTAAGCTGATTGATCAATGTGGATTTCCAGCTGGCGTTGTGAATCTCATTACTGGTCCAGGTGCGGGAGTAGGTGAAGAATTAGCAATCAATTCGATGGTGGATAAATTGGCATTCACCGGCGGGACAGTAACCGGCAAAAAAATAATGCAAGCTGCTACCGGAAATTTGAAGCGAATAACATTAGAACTTGGAGGAAAAAATCCCAATATCGTATTTGCAGACTGCAATCTTGAGATGGCAATTGATGGGGCTCTTTTTGGGGCTTTCGCTAATCAAGGCGAGGTATGCTCTGCTGGTTCCCGCTTGATTGTTGAGCGTTCCATTCACAAAAAAATCGTAGATGGGATGTTGAAAAAAATTCCCAATATTAAGTTGGGGCATGGTTTAGATGGTGGAGTAAAAATGGGGCCACTGGTTTCCAGTGCTCACCGCGAAAAAGTAGAACAGTATATCAAGATAGGAATTGATGAAGGCGCAAAATTGATTTGTGGCGGCAAGCGTCCTACTGGTGAAGCTTTTGCAAAAGGAAATTTTCTTGAGCCAACTATTTTTGATGAGGTGACGCCCGCCATGCGCATCGCTCGAGAGGAAATTTTTGGTCCAGTACTTGCCGTCATCCCCTTTGATACAGAAGAGGAAGCCATTCAAATTGCAAACGATACGGAGTATGGTTTAGCAGCAGCCGTGTGGACTAAGGATCTTACTCGTGCTCATCGCGTGACTTCTCAAATTCGTGCTGGCATTCTTTGGGTCAATCACTACCATCCAACCCACAATGAAATGCCTTGGGGTGGATACAAACAAAGTGGAGCAGGTCGCGAGTTAGGTCTATATGGAATTGAAAGTTATCTTGAAGTCAAGCAGGTGAATATTAATCTAGAGGATGCGCCAATTGGGTGGTACTAATGAATCAAATTAATATTAAAACACAAATACCAGGACCAAAATCTCAAATGTTGATGGAGCAACGTCATAAACATGTTGCGCGAGGTCCATTTCACGCGACTCCCATCTTTGTGGAACGAGCAAAAGGCTCGTTTGTAGAAGATGTAGATGGAAATGTATTTTTGGATTTCTCATCTGGAATTGGTGTGGTGAATACAGGACACTGTCCCGATACGGTAGTCAATGCACTCAAGGCCCAGGCTGATAAATTCATGCACACGAGTTTCAATATTCTTCCTTATGAAGGCTATATTAAGGTGTGTGAAAAATTAAACTATCATGCTCCGGGGAATTTTGAAAAAAAATCTATCCTGCTGAATTCAGGTGCTGAAGCGGTAGAAAATGCGATTAAAGTAGCGCGTGCCTATACTGGAAAACAAGCGGTGATTTGTTTTGATCATGCGTATCATGGCCGTACCTACATGGCGATGGCACTTACCGCAAAGAATAAACCCTACAAGCATGGATTTGGTCCATTTCTTTCAGAAATTCATCGGGCACCCATTCCTTATGAGTATCGTTGGCAGGGAGCAAATTGTGTCGAAGAGTGTTTTCATGATTTTTCTGAGCTCGTTAATTTTCGAGTGGGTGTTGAAAATGTTGCGGCAGTGATTTTAGAGCCCGTGCTGGGTGAGGGAGGATTTATACAATTTCCAGCCTCTTTTTTAGAAAAACTTCGAGAGTTTTGCACGGCGAACAACATGGTGTTGATTGCCGATGAAATTCAATCGGGTTTCGGACGTACTGGCAATCTATTTGCAATGAAGACCATGGGAGTTGATCCTGACCTTACTGTCTCAGCAAAAGGGCTTGGGGGTGGAACAGTGCTCGCTGCGGTAACCGGCAAAGCGGAAATGATGGATGCTGCAATGGTGGGTGGGTTGGGAGGAACTTTTGGAGGAAACCCACTGAGTTGTGCGGCGGCTCTAGAAGTATTCAAAATCTTTGAAGAAGGAGCGCTTTTGAAAAATGTCACGCATCTTTCAAAAGTACTTCATACCAAGCTTTCTGGATTTAAAGAAAAATATAAAATAGTAGGTGATTTTCGTGGTTTGGGTGTTATGCAAGCCATTGAACTTGTGGAAGATAAAACCACTAAAGAACCAAATAAAGTAGCAGCAGACCGATTAACACGATTTTGTTTGGAGCATGGACTGGTAATTCTTAGCTGTGGAGGATATGGAAATGTGATTCGCCTTCTTATGCCGCTTTCTACTGATGTAAACGATTTGGAAATTGGACTTTCTATCATTGAAAAAGGACTCAAGACATTATAAAGACAGCGTAGGTTTTTATTCCGATGGTTTTTGCAATAAAATTTCTTTCCCCAATGGATAAAGGGGGGGCCGGTTCGATTTCCAAATTTTTTTGGAACTGATGATGAAGGTCTGCCTTAATACGTAGGTTTATTCTCATCTGGATCAGAGGTTGCATCTTTATGCATCTCTTTACTTGTTTGCGAAATATGCAAGCCATCAGTAAAATCCAAATAGCTCGCAATGATGCGAGCAACATCTTTTGACAACGCATTTCCCTTAAACAGTCCCATAAGTGCATGTTGGGTCAAATTATTGAGTTTCTCTTCTTCTTTACTCAGAAAATCCTTCATTTCCTGGCCAGTTGCCAAATCAATTGGTTTTGAGGAGTAGCCTTGGCTAAAATCTCTATCTTGAGTAAAGGGATGAATGTAGAAAGGGAGCTTAAGTAACGCCCGTTTTTGTACTTTAGATAGATTTTTAAAGAGGCTTTTAATTTCCGCTACATTACCTTCTTCGATTGACTTAATATAACCTTCAATAGTTGATTTCTTCAGTTTCAATGGTTCGATAAATATTGGCTGGCTTATAAGTTCTCCCTTAGAGTATTTATAAGTACATTCATCTGCAAAATATTGGCCACCATTCAAACTAATAATTTCATTAACTGATTTGGGAATTGCAATTACTGGCCTACTATTTTCTAATACTAAAGATTTTTCACAAAAACCATTCTTTTTAATATAAAGTCCAATATTCACATTAGTAGACTGACTAATTTTTAGAGACATCACCCAAGAATGCGAGCTATTCACTGTTCCAAGGGAAAAAATAAATGTTCCAATTGGCTTATATGTCAGAGCTTTTTCAATTTGCTGTTCATTAAGATCCAATTGTTTCCACGTCATTGACAGCAAAGAAGAGCCTCGCAGACTGTCCATTCCTTTCACTGCTTCAATTTGATTAAAGGGAATCCAGTTTCTCTCCCTGGTAAGTCGTAACACCATCGTTTTGAGATCTTGGAAATTGCCTGGATAATTTTGTAGGGTAAGCGTTTGCTCATCAGCTGGATTTTGGGTGACTAACAAATGAAGCACCTTAATTTCCGAAGATTTTCCTCTTATCACAATACTCAATGCAGCAACGGCATCTTGTTGACTAGTGGGCCGCAATAAAAAGGTTCCAAAGGGCATATTCATGAGACGCTTTTCAGCTTCTTTGCGGTCAATATTATAATAACATGCGGGGGTGTCATAATGATCTTTCTCTGGCATCAAAGATAACCCAATGTAGTTGGTTTTGTATCATGTTAGTATATTACATGATTTTAATTTAATCAATTTGTTCTTTTTTGGTTGCTAGAAAAAGTAAAATAGAACAGCAAAAAATATTTAATCATCATCGTTAGTGGATCTGGTTAGATACGGCCTTTAAAACAAGTCGAATTTTCCAAAAATGCTCTCTTGTTTTTAAGACCTCTAACAGAATATGAGCAATATTATCTATTTTGAGGGATTTCAGGGTTAACATCGGTAAAAGGAAAAGCATTTATTTCCAGATTAAGTTGACCATGTGCTTGAATCATAATTTTGTCGAACTCACCTAAAAAAGGTTTTCCTTCTTCCCTATAGTTTTCGTGTAATTCTTTTTGCCTTTGGGCAAGTATTTTTGAAATTTGCCCTAACTCATTCCCGTGACCAGCCTCATCGAGTTCTCTTAATCCCAAATAAAATGTTATGTGCTAACTCTGATTTTTTTGATGAAAAAAATGGTGGAAGAGTAATTACATTAGATAAGAGTTTATGAACACTATCCCAAAACTGATTGCGCAAATAATAAGCTTCAAATTTCTTCGCAATATCGCTCGCTACACTCATTTCAGAAAAGCCAGGGGCATTTAACTCATTTAACGACTTTAATAGTGTGGGAATGGTATATTTTTCAGTAGGAAAAAAGTTTTCTGCAGATAAATTATACATGAACTCTTGATCATCAGAAGATTGCAGGTGTAATGAAAGGCTACTGACTTTAGATTTAGCTAATTTCATTTTTTCCATATAATTTAGTTTAGGATCATCTTTGATTGCACTCAGTTCTGTTTTGAGGTCTGTAATATAATCTCGTTGAGTAGGATTAAGTGTACGATTATTGTCTGAATGAGCAGTAAGCAAATCAATGACCTCCTCAATATATTGGAATGAGTGACACACTTTACGTAACTGGCGATATAAATAAGATTCTTGCTGATTGTAATTTTTTAAAAACAGAACAACTCTCATTAGTTCATTTTTTAAAATTGGTGTTGCACTGTTGTCATCCATATTGGCGGTTTTATCCAAACAGTTCTGTAGACGGTCTAAGGCAAATTTGATGGGGACTGAATTATTTTCCTTGAGATGTTTTTCATAATTAGTTACCGAAATTATTGCTTGCTCAAGAAAAGAACGCTCATCATCGACTAAAGTGGCTCCCAATGGACGACGAAAATAGAGTGTTACTTTTCGTGGTTGAGGTAAAGGGCTTTTCTCTTTAATATGATTAACTTTGCAAAATTTTTGGTAAAACGCTTCGTGTTCCTCACACAATTGATTTAACTCCCTACGTACGTCTGTTGCATCAATAGTCTTTCCTTCATAGAACCTTTGATATAGCTTAGGATACAGTTCCTGGAACAATTCGCCATGTTCCTGATTCACAAATAAGCGATGATCCTGACTATAATGCCTATGGTTACTTAGAACTTGTCGGGCGTGGAAGGCAGTGCCTTTCGAGTAGAGCCACCAGCAATCCCGCATCTCATTGTAATATTCAAAACGTTTCTCCCGGGATAAGGACTCAGCTGGAATATCTTGAAATTCTGTCCATTGATTATTCATGACCATCTTATAGGGGGGACGGAGGGCGTTTTTAGCCAAACTACCTGTTTCCTGACAAAAGCGATACAAATCATCATGTAATAATTTGGGGACATGATTCGTTTTTTCCTCTGGAGTTAACAACATCGCTTTACCATGCCAACCAGGATATACTTTTATAGCAACTTTTGTCGTATGCAGGCTTGCAAAAACATACCTGCTTCTATCTTGAGGATCAAAACCAGGTTTATATTCATGCAACATTACTGCTGCCTCGAGTCTTTGTACGTTTTTAGGAATAATGTAGGAATTGGGATCATCGGCCCTCCCGGCACCCGGTACATGATCGACCAAAAATAAATTTACTTTGACATCAGGGTACAAATTATCCAGTAAATTAGCCAACCTCACACAGGCATCAGCGCTTAGTAAACGTGGCCCTGCTTTTTAAATTTTCCCGATTGGCAAAATATACAAAGGTTCTTCTTGGATACCCAAGATTGTTTTAACTTGATTTCCATCAAATGCACCTATGGATACAGTCCCAAGATTTAATGATACAGATTGTAAGCGCTCCAAGAACCACAGGCTTACAATTTACAACTTAGGGGTATAATCTAAGCCAATATTCCAAGGCAACAGTTTTTCATAATCATCAACACTGTTGCAAAGAGGAGCGTTCTTTAACAACATGACATAGTAATGATAAGGGTCGAGATTGTGTAATTTAGCCGTTCTGATGATACTGAAGTGTAAACACAAGGCCTCAGCACCTTCAACAGAGGCGCAAAACAAGAAGTTCTTTCGAGCAATGACCAAGGGTTTGATTTCTTGTTCAGTAAGATTGTTATCGATTTCCAGACGCCCATCATCTAAAAAGCGCATCAGTCCATCTCTATATTTAACACAGTAATTGAGTGCTTTCCCAAGCGGTGATTGGGGCAAAGTTGTAGGATAGACCTTATCAACCCATGTATTAAAGGCTTCCATGAGTGGTTTGGATTTTTCCTGACGCAACTGGTGACGTTGGTCTGGATTCAGTTGATTATTTTTAGCCTCACGCTCTATTTTATAAAGCTCTTTAAAAAAGCGCATGGCTTCTTTGGCAATGCCTTTGCCTTTATTAGATTGGGCAATAGGTTCAAATTTTCTGCGCGCATGCGCGTTGCAATTGACAATGTGCGCATTGCTGCTACCCACAAGTTCAAAAAAATTGTCACCATCGACATGTAAATAGCCATTGAATCCGACAAACCAATCGTAAATAAATTGTTTGTGCTCCACATCGTTGTAGTCATAAAGAATAACGGATTTATCCGGTGGTCCACCCCGAATGCAATACACATAGGATTTGGTTTCTGCTTTTCTTCCAGGCTCATGCAAGACCTGCAAGGTCGTTGCATCACAACTGGCCACATCATACTCAATCACACTGTCTTTCAACAGATTATAAATGGGACGCAGTGGTGTCATTAACTCAATGAGCCAGCGCGCCATGGTTTGGCGTGAGCAATCAATACCATGTCGTTCGCTGAGTTGTCGCTCCAGATGGTACAGTGGTTGCCTGTCATCCAGCTTGCTGACCACCAGGAATGATAAAAACTCTTCTGTTGCTTTAATTTTGGGGAGAATTTGTTTGGGCGCTGCTGCGGTTACGATTTGATTCTCGCATCCTTTAGTGCAAGCAACTACTTCACGTCGTTGCTCCACAATTTCGATGACGCAAGGTTGGTAATGCAGTAGCTCTTTGGTTTCATAACGAATCACTGTTTTGCATGCACCACAGGCACATTGCTTGTCTTCATCAGATACCGGAATAATTTCAATGCGACGGGGTAGTTCTTTCTGCGCTTTTTTATTCTTCTTTCTTGTATGGGCAGCCACTGGTGTCATTTCTTCGGTCTGCTCACCGCTTGCTTCAGCCTGAGAAAAAATGCTCTGATTATTTTCAAACAAAGACAGCTGAGGATTTTCAGGGTCAATATAACGCTCAGAGCGCTTGCCAAAACGGTGACGGCGTAGCTCCATGATTTGTGCTTTTAAAGAATCATAGGCTTCCGCGTAGTGTTCATTGCGTGCTTGAGATAGAGCAAGCTCTGCTTTTAATGCGAGTATTTCGTTACTTAATTGCTCTATTTTTTCTTCGTACATCATGTTGAAATGGCACCTGTTTGCTGAGTCAATTATATCACATTACGTTGATTTTAAAAACAAATTAATCGTTTTTTGTAAATTATTTCTAATAGAAATTCGTAGCCAATACTTCCGGCAACAATGTGTGTTTTGCAAAATCCAATCCTGAGAGCAGCCAGCTTAATTGGTCATTGGTAAGGCTCATGACCGCGTCATCGTGTTTGGGAAATTTTAGTTTTCCTTGCTCCAATCGCTTATAACAGAGCCAAAACCCATTTCGCTCCCACCACAGCATTTTTATTTTATTGGCTTGGCGGTTTCTGAAAAGAAAAATTTGCCCTGATGTGGGGTTCAACTGAAGATGGTCGGAAATCAACATCACCAGTCCATCAATTTGTCGCCTAAAATCAATAGGCTTTGGATAGAGCCATATGCTTGCATTAAATGATAAAAACATGGCTAACCCCACAAGGACAACAACATTGGCAATAAAGTCTGGTCGTGAATTTTTAGCTCATGCCCATTGTTCAATACCAAGGTGCATACTGTCTCTGGAGCTCTTTGTGTCAGCTTATTTAATTGAATCGGTACTAATTTGGATGAAGCTATTTCTTCCCGATACTTTCGCTCCCAATAGCCAAATTGATGGTAGTTTAATTGATGCTTTCGACAGTACGTTACTCGCGACAAACCACTTTCTTTTTGATGCGTTACATGCTCCATCCATCTCTGTTCTTTCGTGCCATCTGTTTCTTGGGGGGATATAATTTGTGGGGATATATTCATCGTACTCTCCTCTCTAAATTGATGTTGCAGAGTATGACGAAACGGAGATAATTATTAAATTATGTAGTTGCTGGCGCGCTTACTACAGATTGCAAATAAATATTTTGTGCCGCATGGCCTGCTTCCATAAAAACAAAGGATGTTCCTTTATCACCATATTTATTTATTGTTCGAGAAAATTCAGCTGTTATGACAATATCGACAGCCCCTAATTGGATAGCCTTTTGTCCCCAGGCTGCTTTAGCAAGTTGATTCCGTACATCCTCTTCTTTTAACTTTTGCAAAAGATGCTTTGCGGGTATGTAGTGGTATATGCCTGGAGGTAATTTTTCTATGTTTCCACTCACTAAATATACTTCCAATGGATAGAGAGCTCCTGCTGAAGGAGCTGTACGCAAGCCATTATTAGAGGTTACCCCTTGTGAAGCCCAGAGTAATTGTGCAACGTGCTGTAGTGTTATTGCTTCATTTTTATACTGTCTTACTGAACGACGTTTTTTCAATGCTTCCTCAATTGAGATATGACTTGTGTATGCGGGTTTAGGTAGTTTTATTTCAATTGGAGGTTTTGATTGTGGGTTTATTTTAGGCTCTTTTGATAATTTTTTTGGCATTAGAATTAAGTAAAGACAAATCAGGACTGCGATTATCAAGAGAAATATTCTTTTGCGCCGCAAAAATTCCATTGGTCATCTCCTGATACAATTCCTCAAAAAATTCAATATATTGATTTTGAAATCTATTCTTCAGTTAACATATTAAAATGCAGGGTAAATCAATAGACTTTGATTTAGTAAATAGTCCATGATTCATACATACCCTTAGCAATAGGAAGATCGGCATCATATTGATTTATTAACGATGCATAGCTCCAAGTATAAAAAGCTAACTCATCGTCCCTTAAAATGATTACATACATTTGCTTATATTCATTATTCTTATATTTATAAGTAAATATTAAATATTCTCCATGAAATCTCTTGGGATTTTGGGGCAGCTCCATCTCCCCTTGAGCTAATAATTTGGGTTCGGTGGTATTCGCAAAAATTTGTGATTTTAAATCATCTTTCAGTTCTTGAGTAAGCGCGCCAGCAACTACATAATTTAATAATTATCTCCGTTTCGTCATACTCTGCAACATCAATTTAGAGAGGAGAGTACGATGAATATATCCCCACAAATTATATCCCCCCAAGAAACAGATGGCACGAAAGAACAGAGATGGATGGAGCATGTAACGCATCAAAAAGAAAGTGGTTTGTCGCGAGTAACGTACTGTCGAAAGCATCAATTAAACTACCATCAATTTGGCTATTGGGAGCGAAAGTATCGGGAAGAAATAGCTTCATCCAAATTAGTACCGATTCAATTAAATAAGCTGACACAAAGAGCTCCAGAGACAGTATGCACCTTGGTATTGAACAATGGGCATGAGCTAAAAATTCACGACCAGACTTTATTGCCAATGTTGTTGTCCTTGTGGGGTTAGCCATGTTTTTATCATTTAATGCAAGCATATGGCTCTATCCAAAGCCTATTGATTTTAGGCGACAAATTGATGGACTGGTGATGTTGATTTCCGACCATCTTCAGTTGAACCCCACATCAGGGCAAATTTTTCTTTTCAGAAACCGCCAAGCCAATAAAATAAAAATGCTGTGGTGGGAGCGAAATGGGTTTTGGCTCTGTTATAAGCGATTGGAGCAAGGAAAACTAAAATTTCCCAAACACGATGACGCGGTCATGAGCCTTACCAATGACCAATTAAGCTGGCTGCTCTCAGGATTGGATTTTGCAAAACACACATTGTTGCCGGAAGTATTGGCTACGAATTTCTATTAGAAATAATTTACAAAAAACGATTAATTTGTTTTTAAAATCAACGTAATGTGATATAATTGACTCAGCAAACAGGTGCCATTTCAACATGATGTACGAAGAAAAAATAGAGCAATTAAGTAACGAAATACTCGCATTAAAAGCAGAGCTTGCTCTATCTCAAGCACGCAATGAACACTACGCGGAAGCCTATGATTCTTTAAAAGCACAAATCATGGAGCTACGCCGTCACCGTTTTGGCAAGCGCTCTGAGCGTTATATTGACCCTGAAAATCCTCAGCTGTCTTTGTTTGAAAATAATCAGAGCATTTTTTCTCAGGCTGAAGCAAGCGGTGAGCAGACCGAAGAAATGACACCAGTGGCTGCCCATACAAGAAAGAAGAATAAAAAAGCGCAGAAAGAACTACCCCGTCGCATTGAAATTATTCCGGTATCTGATGAAGACAAGCAATGTGCCTGTGGTGCATGCAAAACAGTGATTCGTTATGAAACCAAAGAGCTACTGCATTACCAACCTTGCGTCATCGAAATTGTGGAGCAACGACGTGAAGTAGTTGCTTGCACTAAAGGATGCGAGAATCAAATCGTAACCGCAGCAGCGCCCAAACAAATTCTCCCCAAAATTAAAGCAACAGAAGAGTTTTTATCATTCCTGGTGGTCAGCAAGCTGGATGACAGGCAACCACTGTACCATCTGGAGCGACAACTCAGCGAACGACATGGTATTGATTGCTCACGCCAAACCATGGCGCGCTGGCTCATTGAGTTAATGACACCACTGCGTCCCATTTATAATCTGTTGAAAGACAGTGTGATTGAGTATGATGTGGCCAGTTGTGATGCAACGACCTTGCAGGTCTTGCATGAGCCTGGAAGAAAAGCAGAAACCAAATCCTATGTGTATTGCATTCGGGGTGGACCACCGGATAAATCCGTTATTCTTTATGACTACAACGATGTGGAGCACAAACAATTTATTTACGATTGGTTTGTCGGATTCAATGGCTATTTACATGTCGATGGTGACAATTTTTTTGAACTTGTGGGTAGCAGCAATGCGCACATTGTCAATTGCAACGCGCATGCGCGCAGAAAATTTGAACCTATTGCCCAATCTAATAAAGGCAAAGGCATTGCCAAAGAAGCCATGCGCTTTTTTAAAGAGCTTTATAAAATAGAGCGTGAGGCTAAAAATAATCAACTGAATCCAGACCAACGTCACCAGTTGCGTCAGGAAAAATCCAAACCACTCATGGAAGCCTTTAATACATGGGTTGATAAGGTCTATCCTACAACTTTGCCCCAATCACCGCTTGGGAAAGCACTCAATTACTGTGTTAAATATAGAGATGGACTGATGCGCTTTTTAGATGATGGGCGTCTGGAAATCGATAACAATCTTACTGAACAAGAAATCAAACCCTTGGTCATTGCTCGAAAGAACTTCTTGTTTTGCGCCTCTGTTGAAGGTGCTGAGGCCTTGTGTTTACACTTCAGTATCATCAGAACGGCTAAATTACACAATCTCGACCCTTATCATTACTATGTCATGTTGTTAAAGAACGCTCCTCTTTGCAACAGTGTTGATGATTATGAAAAACTGTTGCCTTGGAATATTGGCTTAGATTATACCCCTAAGTTGTAAATTGTAAGCCTGTGGTTCTTGGAGCGCTTACGTTCTTGAACGGTTGAGTATTGACCCTTATTTTTTTTAGTCAAAAGAGTTTGGATAGTAATCGTTGTATGATTAGTATCCTTTTTACCTCTAAAGACGACCGTTCCTTTCCCTGTTTTAATATACTCCCAGGTACTTGGATATTTAAGAGAGTATTTATTACCTTTATTTTCGAAATCGATCCATGCAGATCCCTGAGGTGTCGGATCCGTTAATAAAGCGAAGGAGTTAAGCACTATATTTACTCCTGCTCCTGTAGAACTTACCTTAATATTTAAAATCTTCCATGCTCCATCTTCCCATATTAAGCGATATTCAATCGGTGTTTTTGCACCATCTTTTGCAGTCAGGGTCCCTTTCACAATGCCTATATTATTTTCAATGATGCGCTCGTTGAAAAATGTACTCTCATTATTTTTTAATGAAGGATACTGATTTATAAATTTTTTAAAATCAGCAAGAGAAGTCGTTTTCTGGAAATCCTTTGAAGTATAGGAGTATGCTTTTTCAATGTCTCCAGTCTTTAATGCACTGAGTTGTTGATTAATAGGGTAAGTCAAGCCACTCATCAGGTAGAATAAGATTATAAATATCGTTCCTACATAGAGTAACAACCAGGCAAAAACTGCTCCAATCACCATCATTACTTTTTTAAATGGGGATGGATTTTGGGTTAGTTGAATCAAGTTGCCGTTTTTATCTTCAAACTTGTTCGTCACTAAAAGGATTAAATCGACTAAATACCAAATACCAAACCCTCCTCCGGTAATGAGCATTAATAAACCCGTATATATTTTCCCTACATAAATTCGGTGAATCCCTAAAACTCCTAAAAATAATCCGAAAATAAGAACAACGGCGGGGGATTTCTGATGGTTTGCTTGGGTGGAATATGACTTTTGTATCTGAGAAAAAGAATCTGTTTCTATTTTTGCGCCGCAATGACTACAGAACGAAGCATCTGATATGAGGTTATTTCCGCAATGTTTACAAAATTTAGGTGCGTCCATGCTTATTCTCCAATTTAATGGGTCATTCTGAATAAGCTCTAAATTCTATAGACAAGCCCCAGAATGTCAGCGCATAAAAGAAAATCTAAATAAGCTATTCTTTTTATAATAGAATAAATTTTAATAAACTCAATTAACCATTAATTGATACTGCCGAAATTACATTAATCTTAAAGAAATAAAATATAGGGCTTAAAAATTATTTTTGATCTAAACTAAGTTTATTATGGTAATTAAGAATAGCTCATTCTATTAATTTTTCAGAGATTGTTTTACGGTTATTGAATGCATCCATAATGCATTCAATAAAAAAGGATTACTAAGCATATTAATTTATAAATGGATTTTGTAATGCCACAAATTCCGGCATTTATTATTCGAAATTTGACTAAAACGTATTTAATGGGCGAGGTGGTAATTCATGCTTTGCGATCCGTTAGCCTTGACTTATATCAAGGGGAACTTGTTGTATTTTTAGGGCCATCTGGAAGTGGTAAGTCTACACTCTTAAATATAATAGGCGGATTGGATGTGCCTTCATCTGGTGAAGTCATTTATAAAGATCATATGATTACTTCATCGAGCCAACATGATTTAACCCGCTATCGACGCGAGCATGTAGGATTTGTTTTTCAATTTTATAATCTTATTTCCAACCTTACTGCTTTAGAGAATGTCTCTATCGTTACCGAAATTGCAGACAATCCAATGCATCCTGAGGATGCAATTAAATTACTTGGCTTAGAAAGTCGTATGAATCACTTCCCTTCGCAGTTATCTGGGGGAGAGCAACAACGCGTTGCAATAGCTCGTGCTATAGCTAAGAATCCAGATGTCCTTTTATGTGATGAACCTACAGGAGCACTTGATTGCGAAACCGGTAAAATTGTTTTAGGAACACTTGCTTTAGCGAACAAAAAGTTGAATACCACCGTAGTCATTATTACCCATAATATAGTGATCAGTGAGATGGCCGATCGAGTAATTCATATAGCAGATGGTTCAATCAGCAAGATATTAAAAAATAAATACAAACGAAAACCAGAAGAATTGCAATGGTAACCGTATTAAACAAAAAATTGTGGCGTGATGTTATAACACTCAAAAGCCAAATTATTACCATCGCATTGGTTGTTTGCAGTGGAGTTAGTGTTTTAATCGCATCAGTTAATACCTATGTATCATTAAAAAACGCGCAACAGGAATTTTATTCCAATTATCATTTTGCCGATGTATTTGCTTCACTGAAAAGAGCGCCGAACTATTTAGAAAAGCGAATAACAGAAATTTCAGGGGTAGCCCAAGTAGAAACTCGAATTGTAGAGGATGTTGTGCTTGACTTACCTTGGATGCCAGAGCCTGCAGTAGGTCGTTTTATATCAATATCGGATAAGCATACATCAGGTCTTAATCAATTATTTTTGCGCCAGGGAAGACTGCCCGATGCTAATCGCCAGGATGAAATATTAGTCAATGAAAGTTTTGCAAAGAGTCATAATTTAAAACCTGGTGATAGTATTTTTGCGTTATTAAATGGCTATAGAGAAAAGCTAAAAATTGTTGGTATTGTTTTATCACCTGAATATGTGTATGCCATTCGTGGGGAAGATTTGCTGCCTGACAATCGCCATTTCGGCGTATTTTGGATGAGTCGAAAGGCGCTAAGTGCTGCATTTGGAATGGAGGATGCTTTTAATGACATTAATATTAAGCTTGCGCCTAATGCCTCAGAACAATATGTAATGACTCAATTAGAAAGAATTTTTCATTCGTATGGTTTGACTATTAGCTATACACGAAAAGATCAAATATCTGATCGATTTGTAACGAATGAAATAAAACAACAAAAAATTATTGCGACCTATATTCCTCCTGTTTTCTTAATCGTGGCAGCATTTTTATTAAATTTAGTTATAGGACGTATGATAAGTAAAGAGCGCGGGCAAATAGCAACTTTAAAGGCCCTGGGCTATCGTGACCTGGCCATTGCATACCACTATATTAAAATAATTCTGGTTATTATTTTCATTGGAGCACTTGGTGGGGTGTCATTAGGAGCATGGTTTGGTAATCTAATGACCCATTTATATACCGAATATTTTATATTCCCAAAGTTTCCCTATATTTTTTCATATCTTGCAGCCATCATCGGAGTCTTAATTTGCTTTTTAGCGGCCATGTTGGGGGCATTGCGAGCGATTCATCAGGTAATAAGTCTTATGCCTGCAGTAGCGATGAAACCGCCAATCCCTATGATGTATCGAGCAACTATGATTGAAAAAATCAAATTTTTTTCCAGACTTCCCAGCAGTGTGAAAATGGTGTATCGCTATATTTTCCGCCATTTTTTACGCACGATATTAACCTGTGTGGGTATTGCATTAGCAATGGCCATCGTAATCCTCGGATTATTTTGGCAAGATGCGATAAGTTATCTCATAAATACCCAATTTATTATGGCTCAACGGGAACATGCTGTTGTTAGCTTTGTTAATCCCATCAATAAAATAGCTTTAATGGAATTGAATCAAATTATCGGGATCACGAATAGTGAAGGTTATCGTATTGTACCCACCCGATTTACTTATCAACATCGAAGCGAACTGTCTTCGCTGTTTGGTATCTCTGAAAGTGCAAAATTAAAAGTATTATTAGACAAAAATCTTCATCGCATGACTATCCCCAAACATGCGGTGTTAATCAGTGAGGGGTTAGCAGAACGATTGCATTTGGCTGTTGGCGATCGACTGGATATTGAACTGCTTGAAGGGAACAAAGCGAAAACGCAATTGAAAGTACAAGGAATTATAAATGACTATGTAGGAATGTTCGCTTATATTGAAATTGAGACACTTAACCGTTTATTAAATGAAGATTGGTTAATCAACTCAGCAGCCATTACTGTAGACACAAAACATGTCAAAAATTTATATAAAGAGGTAAAAGAAATACCTAAGATAGGTACTATTACTTTTAAGACATCGATTATTAAGACATTTGAAGAAACTTTTGCGAAGCATATCCTTGTTTTTACCACTATTCTTGCAAGTTTTGCCATCATTATTGCGGTTAGCGTTGTTTATAATAATGCGAGCATTACCTTGGCGGAACGAGCCCGAGAGTTAACGACACTACAAGTTTTAGGATTTACTCAGGGAGAGGTATCTACTTTACTTTTTTTAAATCATCTGTTTGAGATAATACTTTCTACCCCTTTAGGATTAATTATTGGGTATTTTTTGTCCTGGTCTATACTGCAATTAATGCAAACAGATTGGTTTAAAATTCCTTTTGTTATTGAGCCTAGAACTTATATTATCTCCATTATGGTTATATTTTTTTCTAGTTTAATTAGTTTTTATATTATTCAGCGTAAAGCCGGTCATCTCAATTTAACCTCTGTATTAAAGGTAGCAGACTGATGAAGATAATGAGCCTGAATCTGAAAAAACTATTGTGGTATTCGCTTGTAATCATTGTAGTTTTTGTTGTTATTCTGTGGTTCTTTTCTCATAAGGGTATTGACGTTGAAACAGCGAAAGTAAAGTATGAGCACTTTGTTCAGTACATTGAAGATGATGCGAAAACACGCGCTATAAAAATATATACTATTGTTTCTCCGGTTTCTGGCGAACTATTACGCATTAATCTGACTGAGGGTGATAAAGTAAATAAAGACGAAGTCATTGCGATCATCAAACCGAAAATCCCAACCTTGCTTGATGTTCGGACAAAGCAAGAATTAGAGCAAGAGTTAGGTACTGCCGAAGCTTTATATGAACAGGCCAATGCTGAGTCAATTCGTGCTGAAGCAGCACTTAAGACCGCTGAGTCGGATTTAAAAAGAAAGCAACCGTTGCTAAAAAAAGGGTTTGTTTCGGAAACAGAGTTAGAACATACCCAATTGGAATATCAATTAAGACAAAAAGAATACAATGCTGCATTACGTAAACTGCATGCAGCAGAGCATTATATTTTAAAAGTTAAAGCATCACTCTCCGGTACAGTTGATAATGAAAAGAACCAGCAGGATAAGGTTGAAATTCACTCTCCTGTTGCTGGCTCCGTTTTAAGGGTTATTGAAAAAAGTGAGACTACTGTAGCGCCTGGTACAAAAATTATGGATATCGCTAATGTTGTAGGCCTTGAAGTCGTCGCTGATATATTAAGCGAAGATGCAGCAAAAATTCCTCCTTATGCACGAGTAATTATAAAACGATGGGGTGGCTCTTACCCCTTGAAAGGTCGTGTGCGAGTTGTTGAACCCAGTGGTTATATGAAAATATCTGCGCTTGGAGTTGAAGAACAACGAGTCAATGTGATTATTGATATCAGTACACCCCATGAATTATGGAAGAACCTTGGGGATGGATATAGGGTCGATGTAGAAATCATTCTTTTTGAATCGGCTCATTCTCTTGTGGTGCCGATGAGTGCTTTATTTAGAGATGAAGACAATTGGGCTGTTTTTGTTGTCAAGAAGCATAGAGCTTATAAGCAGAGAATCGTTATAGAACATCATAATCCAGATTTGGCGGTAATAGAAAAAGGTTTGAAAGCTGGAGATGAGGTAATTCTTTATCCTAGCTCTTTAATCCATGAAGGGGTCTTAATTAAACAATGATGAGATGAGTCATCAATTAAATATTAATCATAAATAAATTTATCGCATTTTAATTATTTGTTGCGGGTTGGTACTCTCCATTTGAGGGGCTTTGCTGAAACCTTGTCTGTTATTCTTGCCCCGCAGCAATGACAAATATTGGCTAAATGAGCAACGACGGACTATGCTAATTTAAAGTACTACTCAGGAAGAGTCATCATGAAACATACCGTTCAGGATCGGGCTAAATCCATACACATTGCGGTAAATACTTTTATAACCCTGTTGTTATCTATAGTACTTTTATTGATCATGAATCAGGCGATTGCTCAAGGTGATCAGGTTGTCACTAAATCTGACACTGGAGCACCGCGTATCGCAGGTATTTTGATTAGTGATGTAGGGAATAGCGACGGTTATGTGAGCCAAGGCAAAGCGACTTTACCACCAACCCAAGCGATATACGTTACAGTGCAGATTTTCCATGCAATAGCTGGACTGAAGGTACAGGTATTTATAATTAATCCATCAAAAAATATTCACGAACATGGTGAAAATGTTGCCAGTATCAGTGGCAATATTGCTAAAGCCTTTAAGTTTAATGATGCTTCGGGTAACTGGCCGGCAGGTACCTATAAGGTTGAAGTAAAATTATCAACAGGCGATACTCGAATCACCAGTTTTGAGCTCAAAAAATAGAGTTTTGACCACAACTTTCTAGCTACGTCCTTTGATAGTAGGTAGCTAGAAAGTTGCATGAATTTTAAATCTAAACGTTATCACAGCTTAGAGCTGACCGAATAATTTGAATAATTTTTTTACTTACAGGATTACTATGTTTTTCTGGTCTGTAGACTAAACAAATCTCATCTCTAAATACAGGCGCATTATCTAATCGTCTAAGATGTTTGTATTGATAGGTGACCCTTGAAGGGAGAATCCCATATCCAAGACCTAAGGCTGTTAGCTTGGCTATCACCTCCAGACTGGTCGAGTTAATCACACCATTAAAAGCGGTTTTTTTATCAATTTGCTTCAGTATATATTGTGATTGAGCAAGCTTTATATCAAAAATAAGTTTATTTTGGGCATTGTTGGCGTAAAAGATTGAGACTTCATCAGTAGATAGCTTGATGATAACGAGATCAGGATGTTGTATGGGGTTAACAACTATACCAAAATCGGCTTCCCAACTGATTACTTTTTCAGTCATTTCTCTTGAATGGCCATGAATAAAATTAAAGCCAAGCTTTGGAAACTGAACCTGAAGTTTTGGCATAAAGTACTGGAGCGCGTAAAGAGCAACTGAAGGGTGAAGGGCAATGGTATAATTTCCTTGTACAAGCCCTGATTCAGGATTGGCGATGTTTTGAACCTGCTCCCATTCATATACGAGTCGATGAGCGCGTTGCTTAAACTCCTCTCCAAGTTTCGTTAGTTGAATCCCATTTTTAAGCCTGATAAAGAGCAGTCCACCCAGTTTGTTTTCTAGTCTCTTTATAGAATAACTAAGTGCAGGTTGAGATATCCCGATAATTTCGGACGCTCGGGTCACATTGAGGGTATCACTAGCCGCGATAAAATATTTTATATCATCCAATAATAGAGACATGAATCATCAAGGGAACACCTGCCATAAATAAAATTTATCACAACCATTAAAATAAATCATTTTAATTATTTATTGAGGATCGTTACTCTCTAGTTGAGGGGCTTTGTTGAAAAAGTGTCTGTCATTCCCGCGAAAGCGGAATTACATCCATCAATCAGGCACCATGCCACATTCGTGTGTCGATTCCTGCCTCTGCAGGAGTGACAGATATTCAGTTTGGCAAAAATTTTATTTTCCAAGCAATTTAGTCAACAAAATCATTTTGATGAGAGAAGGAAAATGAACAATACCGCATTTACTTTAATTACAGAGAATCTTGGCGCCGAAGGAATTGCCCAAAGAATATTAGCCGAATTAATGATTTATCGTCGTGTCCCAGAAATGATTCGCTTATGTCCTAGGGATTGTCAAAAGTGTGCTTCGTCCCATTTGCCAAAAATCATTGCCGCAGTTGAAAAAAATGAACCCGTTACGTTTATATTACCGGCTTTTCCAGGCAAGTCTCCTAATCCTGAAAAAGTTCTGGGTCCCCTGCCAGATTATGCTGAACGACTTTCTCTTAATTTTTTGGGCACACTCTGTCAGCGAATAAAACACTTTTATGTCCCCGGAATTAAAATTATTTTGTGTTCCGATGGAAGGGTTTTTAGTGATGTGATTGGAATGAAAGAAAGTAATGTGACTGCCTACCAAGTTGAACTGGATAGACTAATAAAGGAAATGTCCCTTTCAGACCTATCAATTTTTAATCTGGATGCCTTTTATAAGAATCTTCACTTTGAGCAAATGCGTGAGGAACTGATCAAACGCTATGGACAGTCCTTAGACGCGCTTAAGCTCAAGATTCGCAATGGTGCTAAATCGTCAGCAAGAGTTGATGAGCAAGAAGCAAATCGTATGTACAGTGGAATCACCCGTTTTTTATTTGAAGACGCCATGCATAAAGGGCGAATAAAAAGTCGCGCGGCCATCCAAAAAGAGTCTCGCTCTAAAGCCTATGAGGTGATCAGAAGAAGTAATGCTTGGAGTAACCTAATCTCTGAGCGTTTTCCTGAGGCAGTTCGATTGTCCATTCATCCGCAATCATGTGGCTCAAAAAAATTAGGAATTCGCTTAATAGGAAATGAAAACTGGATGACCCCTTGGCATGGCGTTGCGGTTGAAAGCAAGAAAGGGTATGTCTTGCTGAAGCGCTCGGAAGCCGAGGCTTTAGGGGCAAAATTGATTTATGCTGCTGATGGACGGCACAGTCATTATCAATTAATGGCCGAGGTGTAATATGAATTATGAAGTGACTCATCTAAAACCCTTTGGTGTGCTCATAGAATCTGTAAGCGAAAAAACGAAAGTGAACGAGTTGGATATAGAGAACTTACGTCATTTATTCAGGGAGAATCAACTCGTTGTCTTAAGAGGGTTTGAAACATTTCTAAATGGCGAGGATTTTTCCAGCTATTGTGAATTTTGGGGCGAAGTAAGTCTTTGGCCATTTGGCAAGGTACTTGAGTTAATTGAGCAAGAAGAGCCGGAAGATCATATTTTTGATCACAGTTACATGCCGCTCCATTGGGATGGCATGTATCGACCCCAAGTCCCGGAATATCAGATTTTTCATTGTGTCAAAGCGCCTTTGCCTGGACAAGGGGGAAGGACAACCTTTTCAAACACCATTTTAGCGTTAAAGTTTGCATCTCCTGAAGTCAAAGAATTTTGGACGAAAGTGACGGGTATCTATCAACGAACAATGGAATTTTATAACAGTAAGACGGTATCGCCAATTATCACCAAGCATCCTCAAAAGGATTACTTCGTTATTCGCTACAATGAACCTCCTTCTGCAGATAAAGGTCATTTTGTAAATCCACCTGATCTTCAATTTACTGGTATCAACCAGGGAGAGTTAGAGCGCTTCCATCGAAGTATAAAAACAGCACTTTATTCACCCGATAATTTCTATGCCCACGAGTGGCAAACTGGAGACATCGTCATTGCAGATAATTTTTCACTATTACATGGTCGAGAAGGATTTGTCTCTAAGTCTCCTCGCCATATTCAACGCGTCCATGTGTTGAGTCATCCTCCCTTTGATAACCCGGGTCTGGAGTCTTACGAATGAATGCCCAAGTTGCGGATGTTGTGATTGTGGGGGCTGGTCCGGTAGGGCTTATGTGTGCCTACCTCGGACAACTTTCTGGTATCCATACGATTATCATTGATAAATCGGATGGTCCTTTGGAAGTCGGTAGAGCGGATGCACTGAATGCACGCACGTTACAGCTTCTGGAGTTAGTCGATTTATTTGATGAACTCTATCCTTTAGGAAAGACCTGCAACACCAGCTCGGTGTGGGCAGACGGAAAATTTATTTCCCGGCAATCGTCATGGTGGGAGGAACTGGAAGGGTGTTTGCATAAACATTTCTTGATGCTGGGGCAGTCTTATATAGAAAAACTGTTAGATAAGAAACTTCAAGAGATTTCTGCAGCTGTAAAACGTTCAACAACTCTAGTCAATATTGAGCTAAATCAAGCGGGATGTCTCACCACCCTTGCCAATGGAGCGCATATTCAGTCACGTTATGTCATTGGCGCAGATGGCGCCCATTCGTTTGTCCGCAATCACTTTGCAATACCTTTTGAGATCATCCGCCCACAAATGGTATGGGCCGTAATTGATGGCATTATCGCCACAGATTTTCCAAAAGTTCCTGAAATCATCGTATTTCAGGCCGAAACCTCTGATGTGGCGTGGATACCAAGGGAGGGGAAAATCGACAGGTTTTACGTCAGAATGGATACTCAAGACTTTACCTTGCATGAAGCCATCGGCAAAATTAATCAAGCAATGCAGCCTCATACCTTATATTTTAAGGAGATTGTTTGGTTTTCACAATTTTCGGTTAAGGAGTCTGTCGCCGAAAATTTCTTCGTGCAGGATCGTATTTTTCTAGCCGGTGATGCATGTCATATTCATTCAGTAAATGGCGGGCAAGGGCTTAATACCGGTCTTGCAGATGCATTTAATCTCATGTGGAAGTTAAACATGGTCATGCGTTTCGCTGCCCCCAAAGAACTGTTACTAAGTTATGAAGCGGAGCGCAAACCAGTCGCTTGCGAGGTGATCAAGACTTCTGGGGAACTTGTCCGTTCGACTAAGTATTCAGCTAATGGGACCCATGCCGAAGACTATGTAACGATTATACAAAAACGTGCTGGGAATATTACGGGCATGGGGATTCGTTATGGGGGTCTAGAACTTCGTGGCTCTCGACTCTTTGATTTTGAAATTTTTAATGGCCTCGTCAAAACACGACTTTACTCTCTTTTGGACTACCGGAAATTTACCTTACTCATCTTTGGTTCTTATGAACTGGATCTCAAGGTGCCAGAAGTTGTAAACGTCATTCCAATTTATCTGAAACCATGTCATAACCATTTTTGGACAAATAACATGCAATATAAAAACCTAGCAATTTTAGTAAGACCTGATTCTTATATTCAATCCTCCGCGCCACTCGATAAAATTGAGTCCTTATTGGAGTTGATAAGGAGCATAGTCCATGAATAGGCCCGTAGTAATTGTCGATCCACTCTCATCAGGAATAGAGTTGGCTCCTGCTTTTAAAGCACGTGGGATACCTGCTATTGCCATCATGCATAAGCCAGTAGATTGGGATGGATTTGGTACAAAAATTCGAACCAACGATTTTATCGAAATCATTCCAGAGCAACCCAATTTAGTTGAGGTGCTTAGAAAGTACAACCCACTTGCCATTATTCCCGGTGCTGAGGAGGGAGTTCCCCTTGCGGACGTTTTGGCTAGTGCTTTAACCCCTCATTTCGCCAATGATCCCAAAAAATCAGCGCACAGATTGCACAAGGCACTAATGCAAAAAGCGTTACAGGAAGCCGGAGTTCCAGCCCTCAAGACGTGCAATACCTCATCGGAAGATGAAGCGGAAACTTGGATTAAGACAAACGGATTGATTCACTCGCCACTGATAATTAAACCTCCAGCTTCTGCTGGCAGCGATAAGGTCTTTCACATTCAAGCAAGAGGTGATTGGAAAAAGGCATTTAACTGCGTTTTATCTGAGCCATCTAAACTGACTGGGAAAATGAATGAATCCGTTGTTGTGCAGGAGCAGGCTATTGGAACTGAATTTGCTGTAGGTACCGTGAGTGCCCATGGAAAACATTATTTAGCGCATTTAATTAAATACAATAAGACCTTGTTTAATCGTCGCAAAACGGTTTACGACTATGTTGAGTTTGTACCTTATAGTGAAGAAATGTACGGTGAATTATTTGCTTATACTCAAAAAGCATTAGATGCTCTGGGGATTCGCTGGGGAGCGGCTCATAATGAAATAATGCTTACTAAGGACGGGCCTCGTCTCATAGAAACAGGGACCAGAATGTGTGGCGGCCCAGTGGTTGGCTTCGCTCGAGAGGCAACGGGTAGTAGTCAAGCAGATAAATTAGTTGAGATCTATACCGAAGGCGATGTGGTAACGAAAACAATGATATTCAAAAAAACAGTTATGCCTGTTTTTTTGAAATCACCCGCTCAAGGGAATATAGTGAATCTCGAAGCCCTTGCTGACATTTCTAAATTGCATACATTTTTTAATCAGCATATTTGGTTTAAAAATGGTGACCATGTTCCACAAACAGTAGATTATCTAACAAGCATTGGAATTGTTGGATTGGCTGGAGATCGAGAGTTGATTTTATTAGATTATGAAAGAATTCGAACTATGGAATCGAAATTAGTTATCCAAGAATCTTAGAATTTTCTCATGTTGAATTTGCTGAAGATTTTTTTTCAATGGTATGGCGCGTTACACTAACAAACTTCGTTATTCTAAAGCAATCGTAGTGGTTGCTTCAACCAGGATTTACCCATAGCAGAGAAATAAAGGACATTAAATTCTGGATTGGCGAGCAACCAAGCGACACTTGGTGATAGAAAATTAGATTATTGTTAATAAAGTGTTACAATTGGTCTGAAAAAAAACAGCATGAATTTAAAATTAAACATGTCAGGAATGAATTGATGGATAACGCAACTTTAAATCAAACACTCTCTACCATCCATACCTTCGAAGACTATGAACAGCTCAAGCAACATATTGAAGAAGATCTGACTAGAGCGATTATTCATAGACACCAATTCGCAGCGCAATCATTAACGCTATTTTCTGAAGGGACAAATATTGTCTTTTCGTACGGGGATAGTCACGTGATTAAAATTTTTCCGCCATTTCATCAAAGTCAATTTGAAAGTGAGCGATTAGTATTAAAGCATGTGGCTGGCAAGCTTTCGATAAAAACCCCCACTCTTGAGTATGAAGGGGAACTTTTGGGCTGGCCTTATCTAATCATCAGCAAACTTGAAGGGACTCTTTTGGAAACCCTGTGGGAAACAATGCCCCACAATAATAAACTGATCATCCTTCGCGAATTAGGAGAACTCATTCGAGAAGTTCATGCTTTACCCACAGATGGACTTGAGGCTATTGATTGTTATTGGCCGCAATTTCTGGAAAAACAAATAGCGCATTGCGTGGAGCAACATCGAACTAAAGGACTTTCAATGCCTTTATTGCAACAGCTGCCTGCTTACCTTGACTCAATCAAAGAAGCCTTACCTGAGATCAAAAAGCCAGTTATCTTGACAGGGGAATATACCCCGATGAATTTTTTAGTTCAGCAAGTGGATGGCATTTGGCACATTAGTGGATTGATTGACTTTGGAGATGCGATGTTAGGCTTACCAGAGTATGATTTGCTTGGCCCAGGTGCCTTTCTTATACAAGGTGACAAGCAATTACTTCGCACGTTTTTAATGGCTTATGGCTATTTACCAAATGAGTTGACGAACATGTTGAGTCATCAACTGACCGCATTAATGCTGCTCCATCAATACAGCAATTTGAATATTCAGGTAAGAATTCCAAATTGGAAGGATAAAGTAAGAAGCTTGAAGGATTTAGAAAATTTAGTGTGGGGCTTTTAAGCAGTAACTCGGAGGCTTAATAAAGGGATAGCATACCCAGGCTGCTTATTTTGAGCCTGGACTGACGTGCATCGTTAATCCCTCAAATAAATTGAGCGGGGCAGCTTGAGCAGCTACTACTGGCTCTGCTCTAACTTCCCACAATAAGCTTTGAGCATGGGTGACTGCGTCCCGGCTAAGAACGTTATTAATGATAACAGACGGAACCCCAGTAAACATCGGTTCTATACCTTCTTCCGCGCATTTATCCTCATAATTTTGGATTGATTGCCGAAGTAGTATCACTTGCTCGCTTACTTGATCAAAAATATCATCTGAGCTCGCCTTCAGAAGGTCTATCCCGCTTTTTTCGAACTTTCTTAATTGGTACGTTACATTTGCCATAAATTCGACATCTAATCTATGCGGCCCCATTTCACGCCCTTCGGGAACACGGTCCCCATACTGTAGCGTAATAGCAGTAGCCTCGTTGTGTCGATTATTAAGGTATCGAGTGAGTAATCCTCCCACTTCGATAGAAGAATTTTTTAGCCAATCTTCTGAAACATTCATAAAACAGCCACGCAGAATCATCTTTCCTGCGTTGTTGGGTCCAATTTTATCCCCAGGTTGGATTCGATTAGGCATAACTACATCCTTAAGTTATGTATTTAATTTAAAGTATAGGAAAGATAAAAAAATATACAAAAAATCCCGATTTATCTTGTTTGACATGTTGAGTTCAACTTGATTTAATTCACATTAAGAAAATCGTTAGGGTTCGGTACTCTTTAAGTCATCCTGACCGACCTGTCTTAAGCAGATTTTTGGTGATGGCTTTTATTGTTGACTCAATAGGAGCCATGAGCATGCCTCAAAACAAGCAGGTTAGGAAAATAACTGGTTTTAATTATCTTAAAGCTCTGTTATTGGTTGGATTATCGTTACAGGGATTTGCGGCTGAGTCTCCTGAACCACATAAACTTTTTTTGGACAAAACATTTCAACTGGCACGATTGGCTCGTCAAAAAGGAAATCATCCTTTTGGAGCGATATTAGTGTATCGAGGACGGATAATTTTAACTGCAGAAAACCTAGTTATATCCTCTCATGACGTAACAGCACATGCTGAAATGGTGCTTTTAAGAAAAGCTTCCCAAAAATTTTCTAAAAAAATTTTAAAAGACTCAATCCTTTATACCAGCACAGAGCCTTGTGCGATGTGTTCTGGAGCCATCTATTGGTCAGGAGTACCTCGCGTTGTTTATGGGTGTTCCGCGCAAGCACTAGAAGCACTTGCGCATGGAGGATTCGTCATTCCAAGTCATAAGATATTGAAGCAAGGAAAAAGGACCGTGCGGGTAAATGGTCCTTATTTTGAGCACGAGGCGATTAAAGTACATGAAGGATTTTGGGGGGCTTCTAGCTAAGATTAGACTAGAAGTTGATACTCTGTTAATCCCTTAAAAAATCTCCATGGATTTTTTAATTACAGATGAGGCAATTTGAAGTGCTGCGTCATACTCCCTTGTTAATACTTATTTAAGCTAGTTGGCCTATAATTGGACATTGTATTTTTAATCTAACACAAAGCGATGACAGACTCTAAACTAGAAACGAGTAATAATGGGGTTGCTGGAGAAGCACGTGGATCAACTACTCCAGAAATGATTGCAAAAGCAGCCTGTGCTTATTCCCGATCGTTTATCTTAAAAGGATCTTCACAACTCGTTAATAATACTTATGACAAAGCGCAGCGAGGTTCGCTATTTAGAGCCATCCTCGATTTGAGAGCACTTTGTGGTGAGTATCCGGGTTATCGTTTAGAAATTAATGAGGTGTATCAGGAGTTTTATTTTACAATTCAACAGTGCAAAAAATTTTCTCTTGGTAATTGTTATGAAATGGCACTCATGGCTCTTGATTATGTGCTTCAACATGCTTCCCCATCGGTTAATGCAGAAGTTTATGAAATTGAAGGAGGCGACCATGCCTTTCTAGTTGTGGGGAGAAAAAAAAATAGCCATCCGAAACAACCGGAAACTTGGGGTGAGGACGCTGTTATTTGTGATCCATGGTCCAATAAAGTTTATCCCGCTTCTGAATATTTAGCCCAGACAAAAAATTTTTATGAAGTAATCCATGATGGTGATTATTCTAATTGCATTGAACAGTTTGACACGAGGCGACATAAACTTAGTCCTATTCCGTGGCGCAATACGGAATACCTGAGAACAATAAACTCCCGCCCTCATCTCGATAAAATCATCGAGCTTTTTCATAAAAAGATGACCCTCATTATTAATGCATTAGAGAAGCTTGAGGGTAAATTGCGGGCTATCATGCGACGGCTTGCGCAAGAGTATCCTGATAACCCAGAAAAAAAAGTAATCATTGAACGAATGGTAAATCAGTTACATGCAACCGTTGATAAAATTAAAGAGGACATTAATCAAGACTGTAATACATTACCTTATGAGGTACTCCGTTCAACGTTAGAAAAAACATGGGGAAAAAGCATTCGTTCTTTTCAAGAATCAGTTGCAGTAAGTGAGGCGGATAAATCAATTCTAAAAAAATACAACAATGAGGATTCATGGAAAACACAACTGCTTCGTTTCTTTAACATTTTACCTAAAACAGCACGAGATACATCTAATGCATTGCACGAAGCACAGAAACAAATTGAGAAAACACTCAAGAAATAAATGCTTCATTAAGCAAACAGCTACAAGTTCGTTTGTAACCATTTAGGATGTTTTGTTACCATTTTATCCAAAATTACTTTGGGGCCAAGCAGTCCTATGCTGATGGCAACGGTAATAACCAGAGCATTTAAGCCATCATAAATTGTTTGGCTTAGTAAAGTAAAAGTAATATGTTGGCTATTCGTTAATGCCACAATCCCACTGGCCATCCGGAATAAATAGACCCCCGGGATCATAGAAACAACGGCAGCGAAGGCCAAGGCAGCGAAAGGCATCCGCTGCTTATAAGCAACCAAGGTCAGCACGATACCTACTAAAAAGCAAGCCAAGAAAGAGGCTGCAGCAATACTGGCACCAAAACTCACTAAAGCTTGCCAGCGCAACATATGCGCAAGTACTCCAACTATCATTGGCCAGACAATTAATTTTAAAGGAGTAGAGAAAAAAATGCTGTACGCTACGATAGCAATTCCCGCTGCGATCATATCTTGCCAAAGAGGGACTATATGGTGCGTAATCGGCTCAACAGGTAAACTTGCTCCCAGCAATGTCGTTCCCAGTAATACCCCCAGAGAAATGCTCACACAGATTAATCCGGCTAAAGTCAAACGCGCAATTCCCAGGTGCAAACGACTATGAATAAAATCCAAAGCGCTATTGAGGAAGTGTGGGCCTGGGACTAATACCATGCAGGGGCATAATGCGACGAGACGTAATGAAGAGCTTAAATGATAATGGACTGCCATCGCTCCAACAATCCCTGCAATTCCGGCGGCTACTAGAGGTTGAACAAACAAATTGGGTGTAATTGTTAGCAAATAACGTCGTGTTACTGCACCTAAAGCAGCACTTAAGAAGATCAAACACGCAGCTGACCATTCATTTAGGCCAAAAATCACACCCAATGCTACTGCCCCCATGGCTGCTGCTAAGGTAAATAACCACGTTTTAGAGGGGGGGTGACGATTAATTTGTAAAAGCGCTTCATAAGCATGTTCTAAGGTGATCGCTCCTTGATAAAAGGCATCTAAGGTTTGGCGCGCGGCAATAACCTTACCCATATGAACACTGGCTGGTTCTGTGACGACAATACACTCAAATCGGGCTCCGCTGGGTTCCGTCACATGTAGCCATAATTCGCCCCATCGTGTTCCAAGTAAGACATTCAGATGCAATACATGCGCTATTTTTTTTACTTCGCGAATTACTTGCGTTGTTGTTTGTCCATTGACAAAAAGCACTTTAGCGAAAGCCAAAATGATCTCCGCTTGTTTTGCAAGAGTGAGTGATTGCGTGCCTGCTGAAGGATTATTTTTTTGAGACATAGGGTGCTACCATTTTTTTCGGATCAACAATACGATCAAATTCTGCCTCGCTAATATACTTTAATTGCAATGCAGCTTCTTTCAAAGAAAGATCATGGTCCATTGCATAATGGGCGATCGCCGAGGCTTTATCGTAGCCAATCACTGGTGACAAAGCGGTGACCAGCATGAGCGAGCGATCTACGAAGGCTTGAATTTGTTGCAAATTGGGCTCCGTACCTTCGATTAAGAATTGGCGAAAATTGGTCATCCCATCTGTGAGTAAGGTAATTGATTGCATGAGATTGTAAATGATGAGTGGCTTATAGACATTCATTTCCAGATATCCTCCTGCCCCTCCAAAACCAATAGCCACATCATTTGCCATCACCTGAACACAAATCATGGTCAGTGCCTCACATTGTGTAGGATTGACTTTGCCTGGCATGATGGAGGATCCTGGCTCATTGGCAGGGATCTTAAGTTCAGCGAAACCGGCACGTGGGCCACAAGACAGGATGCGAATGTCATTCGCGATTTTATATAAAGAAACAGCAAGAGTACGTAAGGTGCCTGATAATTGTACCAGCGCATCATGTGCACCTTGGACGGTGAACTTATTGGGGGCACTGATAAAAGGTAAACCCGTGAGTTTGGCAATGGCTTCTGCCGCTTTTTCTGCGAAATCTGGTGCAGAGTTTAATCCCGTACCCACTGCTGTTCCGCCTAAGGCCAAATGATACACATTGGTTAGGGCAGACTCGAGATGGTGCAGATTATCGGTAAGCATTCCTACATAGCCAGACCATTCCTGCCCAAGCGTCAGGGGCGTTGCATCTTGCATATGGGTGCGTCCAATTTTGACAATGTCTTTCCAGTCTTTCGCTTTAACCTGCATCGCTTTCGATAATGCCTCTAATGCAGGAATCAATCGCTGTTTCATTTGTACTGCGGAAGCGATGTACATTGCTGAAGGAAAAGAATCATTAGAAGATTGTGCCATATTCACATGATCATTCGGATGCACCGGCGTTTTACTGCCTAATGGGGAGCCTGCAATCTGACTGCAACGATTGGCAATCACTTCATTAACATTCATATTAAATTGGGTCCCACTCCCAGTCATCCACACATGCAATGGGAACATATCGTGATGTTGGCCTGACAAAATTTCATCGCAGACCTCTACAATTAATTTTTTTTGTTTGGCATCCAAACGAGAACTGGCATGATTCGCTAATGCTGCAGCTTTTTTTAAAATGGCATAGGCAGTTATCATTTCTCGGGGGATTAAATCATGACCAATACTAAAATGCTGTAGAGAACGTTGTGTTTGTGCTCCCCACAACTTATCTGCTTCTACGGCAATTTCACCCATACTGTCTTTTTCAATACGTGTTACTGGCATGATTGACACTCCTTGTTCATCCATAGCCGCCAAGCTATGGGTATCTAGTCTTTCATTCTACTCTCATAAGTAAATCAGTCATCCCAATATGGGGATCGATTTTATGTTGGCAATGTTCACTGGCTGGACTCCTGCTTGTACAGCAAGGAATCCAGCTAGTGTTCCCTGCAGCAAGATTACTTTGTTGCAGGCCTAATTTAACGCCAATTTGGTATTTTCATTGAGTGATAATTTTCGGGTCCTTGATAAGTCAAAGCAACTGATTCCGGAAATAATGATGAAACAACACCACTATTAATAAAGCCACCAGTACTAAAATCCAAGGGTAAAGTCTTACTCGCATCGATGGAGTAAATCCAGGTTGCGCCGCCATCTTGGCTATTGGCTACCAGGGGATATTGAATCGAGTTGCCGAAATATAACCCGCTTGCGATACAGCGTGATCCAGAGCAATGCACACGAAGAAAAGTACCAATATCAGTAAATCCTGAAGGTAAGTTCTTGTTCTTTGCAATTGTGTAAGTCCAGGTGGTCCCCCCATCTAGGCTGGAGGCTAATAAAGGATAAAGGATAGAACCGTCGGAATATTGTCCCCCCGCGACACAATTTAACCCCGAGCAGTTCACAGTGAAAAAGAGACCGCCATCAGCAAAACCTGCAGGCAAATTCTTACCTTTCTCAATCGTGTAAGTCCAAGTCGCGCCACCATCTTGGCTTGAGGCTAATAAGGGATATATAGCAAGGCCATCGGAGTATTGCCCTCCTGCGACACAAGTTAATCCCGAGCAGCTCACACCGTAAAAAATACCGGAACCAGTATAGCCTGTAGGTAAGGTTTTGCTCTTGTCAATCACGTAAGTCCAACTGGCTCCCCCATTCTGGCTATAGGCTAATAAGGGATATTTAATAGAGCTGTCAACATATTGTCCGCCTGCAACACAATGTAATCCAGAGCAACTCACACCATTAAAAATTCCGGAACCAGTATAGCCTGAAGGTAAGGTTTTGCTCTTGTCAATTACGTAAGTCCAGCTGGTTCCTCCATTCTGGCTATTGGCCAACATAGGGTATTGAGTCAAAAGGTTATCGGTATAAAACCCTCCTGCGACACAGTTTAATCCTGAGCAACTCACCGTGCCAAGATTACTAAAATCAGAAAATCCAGAAGGTAAGTTTTTGCTCTCGTCAATCACGTAAGTCCAGGTGGCCCCGCCATTTTGGCTGTTGGCTAATAAGGGATAAAGCTTAGAAGAACTGCCGATATATTGGCCCACAGCGTTACAATTTAACCCAGAGCAACTTATACTTTCAAAATTAGCGAGTCCAGAAAATCCTGAAGGCAGAGTCGAGTTCTTATCCACCGAATAAGTCCAGGTTTCTCCGCCATTTGGACTGTAGGCTAATAAGGGGTAAAAGATAGATCCGTCGACATAACTCCCTCCCGCGATACAATTTAATCCTGAGCAGCTCGTAGTGAAAAAAGCACCTAAATTAGTTAGTCCTGAAGGCAAGTTCTTGTTCTTCTCAATCACGTAAGTCCAAGTGGAGCCTCCATTTTGGCTGTTGGCTAACAAGGGGTAAAGGATGGCACCATCGGAGTATTGTCCTCCAGCCACTTCAGGGGCTAAAAAAGTTGATTGTTTTACATTCAAAGGGGTATCAGCAGTGGTACAGCTATTTCCTTTACACAAAGCGAAAGAAGACTTCACCGGTTTTGAAATGCTAAGTAGCAGAGTACAACTACTACCGGCTGTTAAGATAATTTGATTTTGGCAATAGGCAGGGTTCGCATTTGTGACTTGAGTCACAGAAGCAGGCAGTCCTTGTATCCTATAGCCTGAACGCGTGGATGAGGTCTTATTGGTAATGGTGTAATAGGCATAAACCGTCTCGCCAGAATAAATAGAGCTTGGGAATACAGGGCCGTTCATGGGCGTAATGCTAAAATTTGCTGCAGCATAAACGAGTGAACCAGGCAGGGCACTGCATAGGGCTAACGCCAAAGATAAGTGCTTAAGATGGTATTTGTTGTTCATAAAAAACGTCCTCTGTTTCATGAGTCATTAGATAAATTAAGCCACGTAAGACAGCTGTACAATGAACTGATTGGCATAAGTGTGCGCTGTACTTAATGCAAAATCTACCGGGGCTTTGTATTGTTTGAACACCACTTGCCCTTCATCAAGAGAGGCTTTACCGAAATCGGAGAAACGATATCCCACACCAAAGCGCATTTGTTGGTTGATTGAGGTATCGACCCCAATACCCAAAGTGTAAGAAAAAGCGGATTGGGTATGATCATTAAAAGTGGGGGTGATATTGATGCTGCCTGTTTCTTCGGTGGTGGTGCTAAATTCATTGGCGTTATTAAAAGCAGCCCCTAATCCAACAGAAAGGTAAGGAAAGAACTGATGCGGGGTCCCTAAGGTCAGCTCGGTGGTAGTAAAGAGTTTCGCTACAGCCAGTACTTGTTGTGTTTGAATACGCCAAGAGTAGTGGTAAAACGTACTGGTATCTGGCTCGATACCTGCCGCATTTAGACCCTTGATGCGCACATTACCGAAGTAGTCGTATTCAATACCCGCTTGCAGAAAAAGACCATGGTGGGGAAGCTGATATTCAGAGCCAAGAAATCCCCCCACGAAACCCGTGGTTTGATTATTCTTTTTGCTGAAATAAATGAACTGCTCGTCATCCGTTCCGCTAAAAGATTGAGTCGAATTTGTTTTCACATCAAGGCCGGCAACACCGCCAAAGAGAGTAACGACCGGATGGAAACCTTGGGCTGGGGGTATTGAGCCCATGCTGCCGGCGCTGGCAAGACAAGACAGTGAAAGGCAACTGACCAAGCTAAAAAAAAAGCTCCTTGCTGACATAATTTTGGTCCTTTTATGAAATAGTAATGTTGATTGGTTTAGAAATAAATGTGTCCATTAAATGAAGTGGTTTTGAGTTTCAGCTGTTGCTCTGGATGCTGCAATTAGAAATATTAGAGCAGGATAATACATCATTTTCAATATATTAGCGGTAATCCTTTAATTAAAATAATTTGCTCTGGTGCAAACAAAAAATTGGCTAAAGCTCCACGATAAAGCGTCTATGATCATTGATTTTAAGTGCTTTATTGATTGTGATAACATGATCTTAACTATTGGTATGGATAATAGATGCAACCGTTTTAAGAGTACATTTTTTAAACGAGATGATGGCACATTGCACCAAAGGAGTCATTGCAAATCATTTTTTACAAGGAGTTTAACGGTCGTGAAACGATTTAACATCGCATTTGGATTGATTATAAGTATTTTTTCTGGGGGGGCATTAGCCGTTGAGCCAGTAAAATTGATGATCTCGGAAGTGAAACACGATGTTTCGGAACCATTAAAAAGTATGGCTTCGACTGTCCAAACAGTTCAACCATCACGCTACATCGTTCCTATGTATAGAAAACCACTAAAACTGAAGCCGATAGAAGCTAATTTTATAGACGAGGCGATTCAACCTAATACAGAGTTGCCTCTAGTGACAAGCCCTGGTCTTAGTTTTTTAGGTTTAGGGGCGGGCTTTTCAAACTTTCAACCTCAAGTTTCTCCTCCAGATCCTAATGCCTCAGTAGGCTTGACGCAAGTTGTGCAGTGGGTTAATACAAGTTTTGCTATTTTTGATAAAGCGACTGGAAACCTCATTATGGGGCCAACAGCAGGCAATGCATTATGGGCTGGGTTTGGGGGGCCATGTGAAAATCAGAATAGTGGCGACCCTATTGTAAAATATGACCAACTCGCTAATCGCTGGGTTATGACCCAATTTGCGATTCAAGACAAACAACATCAGACGCAATGCATTGCGGTTTCCACTACAGCGGATGCGACGGGGACATATTATCGCTATGCATTTGATTTTGGCACCAACTTTAATGATTATGGGAAGTTGGGCGTTTGGCCAGATGCTTATTATATGATGTTAGTCATGTTTCCCAACGAACCTCTTGAAGACCTCAGCCCTACGTTACCTACTCAGTCAGGGCCTGCTGCCTGTGCATTTGATCGTTCAAGCATGTTAGCTGGGGCTCCAGCAACGATACAATGTTTTCAACCACAACCAGAGGCAGGGATCTTCCTCCCCTCCGATCTTGATGGGAGAACACCTCCTCCTAAAGGCGAGCCAAACTATTTTGTCGGGCTGCTTCAGGATGCAAATGGGGTTACATCGCGTAACCACCTGGCAGTATGGAAGTTCCATGTGGATTGGCAAAATCCGAATAACAGCCGTTTTTGGGGGCCTACTGCACTGAGAGTGAAACCGTTCAACCCAACTATATGCAATAAAACCCCTGATAATGTAGATGGTGATTGCGCCGTGCAACAAGGAACGAATGCGAAACTTGAGGTGGTATCCGACCGACCGATGTATCGATTGGCTTATCGTAATTTTGTTACGCATCAATCCTTAGTTTTTAATCATGTTGTTCAAGTTGGCAATCAAATTGCGGCCACCCGTTGGTATGAACTCAGGGTAAATTATAGAGGCAACTTAGTTGTTCATCAGCAAGGTACATACACTCAACCTGATGGAAATGGGCGCTGGATGGGGAGTATTGCAATGGATAAACAGGGAAATATGGCATTAGGCTTTAGCGTCTCTGGCCCCGCACTGTTCCCCTCCATTCATTATACTGGGCGTAGACATTACGACCCACGTGGTATGATGCGTGGTGAACAGATCATTATGAATGGCGGTGGACATCAATTACCGTCTATAACAGGTAGGAGCAACCGTTGGGGGGATTACAGCAGTATGGCCATTGACCCGAGTGATGATTGCACGTTTTGGTATACCAATGAGTTTTTGCAGGCATCGGGAAGTAGAAACTGGAGTACTCAGATTACCTCATTCAAGTATCCAACGTGTAAGTAGATTCTAATTTTTAGTAAAGAGACAGCATGAAGGACACCTCATGCTGTTTCGTTCAGAATGAACGGTTTAATTTTTAACTTTCCGAACGGTTAACCCATGTTACAAAGCGTTTTGCCTGCTTAATCCATAACTCGGGATAGAGTAATGTAAAATGGCCATGTGAAGACGCTGTCCCCTTTTGCAAAATCCATCGCCCGTGTTTTACTTGATTCATTAAAGCGGGCATACGATAAAATTCAGGTGAATTTAAAGCATCATCAGTGAAATCTAGAGCAAATACCTTTGTTTTAATCATAGATAACAAAGGTTCTGGATTATAGTCTCTGGAGGCTGACATCACATAAATGATGTCGTTCGCGTCTTTTTTCGTGCTCTCCATGATTGCTGAATGGATGTAATGAGTTGCTTCCTTCACAGTGGGGATAATCTGCTGCATATGAGCAACCCCGTCAACCATCATCGTAACTAATGGCCAAATAGCTTTTACTCCATAAGGAGGAGTCTTATAATTTCCATTGTTCCAAGAGGGGTCATTTTTTATGCTGTTAATGACGATTTGTCGCCAAAGCAAATTTCGTCCATCAATGATTCGCGGGAGGCATACAATAGGCATAATCCCATCCATAAATTCAGGATATAATTGACTCCATATCCAGCTGTGCATGCCTCCCATAGAAGTACCGACAATCATTTTTAAATGGGAAATTTTTAAATGGTCAGAGACTAACTGATGCTGCAGTTCGACCATGTCCTGATAATTATAATTGGGGAATTGCATCCGTAAGCCATCACTGGGTTTACTTGATTGTCCTTGGCCAATGTTGTCTGGAAAAATTAAGAAATATTTGTTTGCATCAAAAGGTTTTCCTGGAGCCAATAATGCCTGTTTAAAACGCGCAAACAATTCACTACCACTGCCTCCGGTCCAATGCAAAAATAAAACCGCATTCGTTATTTCACCTTGACTGTTTATTTGGGGCGTGCCCGCAATGATATAATGGAGGCGAAGATGAGTTAATGTTTGGCCATTTTTAAAAGCATACTTAGGGAGAATAAAATGACTTTCTTTATACCCAACTATGCCTTGTGTTTTGAATGCAGGATGCATGGTATTTATTTTTCCATAAGTTGGTTGTAATTGAAAAATAAGGTAATGCCAAGGGATATTTATTTTCCCTCATTTGAATGCTTTCATTTTGATTCATTGTTATTGTTGTATCAAATCAAATAACTCTTGTCTTCAATTATCGCTATTTCCCAGAATGATTGATGTTATCAATAATTCTATCTCATGCTCTTTTCCTTATGTTTTGTCTAGAAAAATTTAGTGCACCATTATAAGATGTACTTCTGTCGAGTAGCCAATCCTGTGGGCAAAAATGATTTCAATGTTTGCAATTCCCAATTGTGATACGGTAAAAAAAGCACGTACGTTTTTAGAAAACAATAAAATTGCTTATGAGTTTATTGATTTAAAAAAAATTCCACCAACCAAAGCTCAAATACAAGCATGGGGTGAGTATTTAGGTGAACTTCCTGTCAACAAAAAGGGAACGACTTACCGAAAATATAAAGACAATTATGAGGCATTGAATATGGCGGAAAAAGTGGATTTTATTATCGCAAATCCGTCACTCATCAAGAGACCGGTTTTGGTACAAAATGGCAAAACGATCGCATTGGGCTTTGACGAAAAACAGTATAGAGCGCTCATCATAAACTCTTGAGGATAAATTGAACGCACGTTGTTGATGCATGGAGGCAGGGTTTTTTTCATTATGGAGGATGCAAGCGTGTTGTTAAATAGAACATTTAAATGGATAGGGGCAAGTTTCTTTTTCGCTTTTTTTTCATTAAGTTTTGCTGGGAAAAATAGTGGAGTTGAGCCCGCGGCGGTTATTACGTTTAATAATCCTGCGAAGTTGATTGTTTACTCCGCATATAAAACAATTACGCATCTGGATAAGCCACTTGATAAACTATTAAATTTGGCCATGAAATCAATCACAGAAGCCGATTCTCCTTCCACAGATTTCGATTATCTTAATTTGAAATTCCAAGCGAAAAAACAGGAAATAGCGCAGGTGTTGTACAAATCAAGGATATTGATGCCCCCACTTTTTCGTTATGAAATAGGTATTGAAATTAAAGAGGATGGATTTGGAAATCATGTAATGTTTGACGTGCCGTCAATCGATTTTTCTGTCTTGCTGCTAGGTAATATCCGCTCTGTAAATAGTGCAAATAACGCGATGAATCAGTTAGCCGTACTCATCCAAAAGATAGAGAGTTTGTTGCCCTCTGATACGTCAATGAGTCAATTAAATAAATTTACCAAGCCACAGGTTTTGCAGCATCCGAGTGTAAATGAAATGAGTCGCCTAACGATAATGCACGCAGAAGATGGTCGGGCTATTTTGAAGACCCTCATCGCACTTCAGCAGAATATGAAAATGGAATTACAACAACTGGTTGATCTGGCACAACTTGCCGCAAACGGTACACATACTGAACAGGAGCTGGAGGTGTTAGATAATGAATATGGACAAAAGTGTTGGTCCGTGTTTATGAGTACGTTCTCAGATGAGTATAATCCCCTTAAAAATATTAAATTGTTTCATGATATTACTTTAAATTTCGAAATGAATGGTAAAACTCGTGAGTACTTCTTCCCCCAAATCGATTTAGCGACATTAAATTTAGATACCGATAATATTCTTGATATTGAGGCATCGGCTATCTCAATACGTCATATAATATTTGCGATGACATGGATAATGGACTGGTCAATTACAGGTACCACTCGCTTATCAGAAATAGACAACCATAGTCCATTTAAAACCATATCATTACTCCATTTAGACCCTAGATTGATGGTGTTGTTAGAGAAACATTTCGGAACTCAGCATTAGGAACCAGCAAGCAATCAGCGTGCTGTTTATAAGCTATGATAAAGATTATGAACAATAAAACGAATACCAATCCAGGATACGGGTATGCCATTCTTTCTGCTGTACTGTTTGGTGCGGCGACACCAGCGGCTAAATTTTTATTAGACAAGATTGCTCCATTATTGCTAGCGGGATTACTTTATCTTGGGTCTGCGGTGGGTTTATTCATTATATTTTTCTTTCAACGATACGTAACTAAATCAAAAGCAAAAGAGGCATCTTTAAGATCCAGTGACATACTCTGGCTTAGTAGTGCCGTAGTGCTTGGAGGGATTTTGGGGCCTGTTTTTTTGATGTTAGGATTAGTGAGACTTCCTGCAGCATCTGCCTCATTATTGTTAAATCTCGAATCGGTATTTACAGCCATAATTGCATGGTTTGCATTTAAAGAACATGTTGATCGCAATATAGCTTTAGGCATGATGTCTATTGTGATTGGAAGTTTTATGCTGTCATGGAAAGGGAGTTTAACTTATCAAGGTTTTTCAGGTCCTTTACTTATCGCCGGAGCGTGTATGTGTTGGGCAATGGACAATAACCTAACAAGAAAAATCTCTGCCGCTAATCCCTTGCAAATCGCAATGATCAAAAGTCTCATTGCTGGATTAACCAATACAACAATTGCTATGGTTTTCGGAGCTATACTACCCGCATCGGTGTTTATAATTTCTGCAGGAATCGTGGGGTTTTTAGGCTATGGAGTCAGTTTATTATTGTTCATTCTAGGATTACGCCATATTGGTACGGCCAGGACTGGAGCTTATTTTGCAATGGCACCGTTTGTTGGTGCCGGATTTGCAATTATTTTTTTAAATGAGTCAGTGAGCTTGCAACAGATTCTTGCATTCCTTTTCATGGGGATTGGAATTTGGTTGCACCTTTCAGAGTATCATTCACATGCTCATCAACATGAAGTAATGGAACATGAGCATCGACATACACATGATGCGCATCATCAACATGAGCATCAACCCACAGATCCATCTGGTGAACCTCATACTCATTGGCATAAACATAAGCCGTTATATCATACTCATCCCCATTTCCCGGATATTCATCATCGACATAAACACTAGATTCAATACTCCGCTTACAAAAGGATTTCAACCCTTGCATTTGGGAATAAATTGAGTCGGTGGATAGTTTTTTAAGGGGAACAACACTAGCGCAACAAGTACTATGTTTACGGTGATGCCATGCAAAGACACTTGATGTAGAAGTTGCGAGGATTACAGCCAGTGTAGACTGGGAGCTGTATCCCTCAGCTACAAAAATTTTTATTGTAATGTATATCTTATCGAAGATAATATCCCCTGCTCCGATTGAATCAGATCGACACCCTCTCCACGCATGGCTTGTAATACGTGTTGCAATGTAAGGAATTGTTCACTAAGTTGAATAAACAAATCTGCCGTATGCTTTCCTTCTAACTCACTGATAGTGAGGTAAGCTGCTTGCCCCATTCCAGAGAAATACTCAAGGCTGACATGGCGTCTCTTGGCAATTCCTGGGAATAGCCCACAAAAAAGTAAGCTTTTATCACCCACATCCCGTAACAATTCCATTTGTAAGTTTTTTGGTCGATGCATGGACTCCAGAAAATCAAGGGCAACAACCGATTCAATCAATTTAGGCCCTTGAGCGAAACGCATTAATAAAAATACCAAATAACTTTCAGTATTCTCAGTTAGTATCAATTGAGTTGCGGCTTGCGCCTCATTAACCAATGCATGCCATTGGCTAATATCAGTGGGATGTAAAATTAGTTTTTTCATAATTACTCCCTATTTTTAACCCCTCATTATTATTTTAGCAGTTAAAAAATAATTGGTAGATTAAAGAGCAGTAATTTGTAGCGTTATCGGTTATAGCCTGGTTACGTGTAAGCCGCTGAATCTTCGATACATCTCGAAAATCAGTTCTCGGGTTTATCTCAGGAGGCAAGGGAGTTGCTATGTAAACCACACCCCGCGGGATCCAGGCAAAGATCGATGGGCAGCGGTAATAGCCAGGATATAAGTGCAGTTTACTGCTAAAATACAATAAGCAGATAGGTTTTAGCTGCTTATTGATGTATAATGTCAAATCTATGAACAAACACTCAGCTTTTTCCTTCAAAGGTTATTTATGATTGATCAGATTCGCAATATCGCCATTATCGCCCACGTTGACCATGGTAAAACCACGCTAGTAGATAAATTACTGCAACAAACAGGTACGCTTAATGAGAGAGCACCTAAAGTTGAACGCGTGATGGATTCCAATGCTTTAGAAAAGGAGCGGGGCATTACCATTCTTGCAAAAAATACTTGTGTGTATTGGAAAAATCATCAAATTAATATTGTTGATACCCCGGGACATGCTGACTTTGGTGGTGAAGTAGAGCGTATCTTATCAATGGTTGACAGTGTATTGTTGTTGGTTGATGCCGTGGATGGACCAATGCCTCAAACACGTTTCGTGACCCAGAAAGCTTTTGCGCGGGGGTTAAATCCTATTGTGGTGATTAATAAAATTGATCGTCCCGGAGCACGGCCTCATTGGGTTATGGATCAAGTTTTTGATCTTTTCGATAATTTGGGTGCCACAGATGCCCAATTGGATTTTCCTGTTGTTTATACTTCTGCCTTAAATGGTTACGCTAAATTAAATTTGGAAGATGAAGCGACCGATATGAGTGCTTTATTGCAGACCATTATCGATAAAGTAGAAGCGCCTAAAGTGGATGCGGATGGTCCTTTCCAAATGCAAATCAGTTCTTTAGATTATTCCTCTTATGTAGGGACAATTGGTATAGGCCGCATTACTCGCGGACAAATTAAAGCAAAATCTGCAGTGAAGATTATTGATAAAGATGGCAATATTCGCTCAGGTCGCTTATTGCAATTATTAGGCTTTAAAGGGCTTGAACGAGTTGAAGTGGAAGAAGCCAGTGCTGGTAATATTATTGCGATTACCGGTATTGAGGGCATCAAAATTTCCGATACGATTTGTGATCCTAATATTGTTGAAGGATTACCCGTGCTTTCGGTTGATGAGCCAACAATTAGCATGACCTTCCAAGTAAATGATTCACCTTTTGCAGGTCAAGAAGGAAAATTTGTTACTTCGCGCAAAATTCGGGAACGTTTGGAAACGGAATTATTACATAATGTGGCGTTACGGGTTGAAGATTGTGATGATCCAGACAAGTTTCGTGTTTCTGGTCGTGGCGAATTGCATTTATCTATTCTGATTGAAACAATGCGTCGTGAGGGATATGAATTAGCGATCAGTAAACCAGAAGTAATTATTCGTGAAGTCGATGGGGAACAACAAGAACCTTATGAACATCTAACGGTAGATGTGGAAGAAAATCATCAAGGCTCCATTATGGAAAAATTGGGTGAGCGTCGTGGTGAATTACAAAATATGGTTCCCGATGGCAAAGGTCGCGTACGTCTTGACTATATGATTCCTACTCGCGGTCTTATCGGTTTTCATAATGAATTTTTGTCCTCTACCTCTGGTACTGGGTTAATGTACCATGTTTACGATCATTATGGTCCAGCTATTAAAGGACGCATAGGAAAGCGAGCTAACGGGGTGCTGATTGCTAATTGTCAGGGCATGGCTCGAGGTTTTGCGCTATTTAATTTGCAAGAGCGTGGTAGATTATTTGTTGAACCGCAAACCGTGTGTTATGAAGGGATGATCGTTGGAATTCATGCTCGTGATAATGATTTGGTGGTGAATGTTACGAAAGAAAAACAATTAACCAATATCCGTGCCTCCGGTTCTGACGAAAACATTATATTAACTCCTGCCGTCAAGTTAACTTTAGAGCAGGCTTTGGAATTTATTGATGACGATGAATTAGTTGAGGTAACTCCTGATTCTATCCGGTTACGAAAAAAATCATTGAAAGAACATGAACGAAAAAAAGCATCAAGAACAGCAAATATTGAAGAATAAAGTTCAATTCAAACGGACCATCTTGTATGCACGCCAGCACAGGGCGAATCAAGGGGTGAATGAAACCTTATATCGTTTGATTGATTTTTTGCAAAAACAAAATGTTCAAGTCTATCAAGATATCGACACGGCTACGGGATTTGAGGTGAAAATCCCGGTCCTAGCCAGAGAAGATATGGGTGAAAAAAATGATTTGATTATCGTTGTTGGCGGTGATGGAAGTCTGCTCTCAGCAGCCCGTATGGCAATTAAGGTCGATACGCCAGTCATTGGGATTAACCGAGGACGCTTAGGATTCCTCACCGATATTCTGCCTCATGAGTTGGAGTCCCAGCTGAGTGCGGTTTTAACGGGTCATTATGAAGAAGAAAAACGCTTTCTTCTCCATACGCGGATATACGATGAAGACCATACTTATTTTGAAGGTGATGCCCTCAATGATGTGGTTTTAGGTCGTGGAAGGGAAACACATCTGGTAGAATTTTCCGTATACATCAATCAACAATTGGTCAGTCATTACCGCTCTGATGGGATGATTTTATCAACACCCACAGGCTCGACGGCCTATGCTTTATCTGCAGGTGGTCCAATCATGCATCCGCACTTGAATGCCATCGTTTTGGTGCCTATGTTTTCCCATAGCTTGAGTTCACGTCCATTGGTTATTGATGGAGAGGCTAATATTGAACTGCATATCAGCCAGTTTAACGAATCTGATTTGCGAGTAAGTTGTGATGGTCATGAGTCAAGAATGGTAAAACCTGGACAAAAGGTCATGATTCAAAAAAATGGCCACCAATTACGACTGTTGCATCCTCTTGATTATCATTATTATGATACATTACGATCAAAGCTTGGTTGGGAATCCAAACATCAAGGATAGAACATGCTCACTACTTTGTGCATTGAACAGTTTGCGATTGTGCAGCACCTGGAGTTAGATTTTACTCAAGGGATGACCGCTTTCACGGGTGAAACTGGTGCGGGTAAGTCGATTATGATCGATGCGTTGATGTTGGCATTAGGTGATAGAGCAGATGCTTCAGTGATTCGGCCTGGTCAAGAAAAATGTGACATCACTGCAGGATTTTTTGTGGGGCAAGGTTCTGAACCGGCCCTATGGTTAGAAGAGCATGATGTTCCATGCGATGATGGTGACATTTATTTACGGCGAGTGATTTATGCCGAAGGCCGCTCCAAATCTTATATTAACGGCCAACCTTTTCCATTACAAAAGGTAAAAGAGTTAAGTGAAAAACTGGTCCATATTCACGGACAACACCAGCATCAAACATTGATGCATCATACAACACATCGTCAACAGTTAGATCAATATGGCAAGAACCAGCTCTTGCTGGAAGAGGTGGCTCGGCTCTATAAACAATGTCAAAAAATTCAGCAAGAAATTGATGTATTGCAGGGGCAGGAGCAGCAAGCGGATAGGATTGCATTATTACAATTCCAAATTGAAGAATTATCTGCGTTGAATTTGCATGAAAATGAAATTGAAACGTTGTATCAAGAACATCAAATGCTGCATCACGCTAAAGAGTATTTGCAAAAAAGTCAGCAAATACATGGATTATTGAATTCCGAAGATGAGCCTAACCTTTGTACTGGCTTAAATCAGATTCTGCAGCTCCTAAGTCAATTACCAACAGAACAAGCACCGATTAAAAATACATTTGAATTAATTAATGGTGCATTGATTCAATGCGAAGAAGCAATCGATGAAATGCAGCAATTTGTGGATCGTGTCCATCTGGATCCTGAACGGTTACATGAAATAGAAACGCGGATGAGTGTACTCCACCAGCTCGCTCGTAAATATCATATTGATAGCAGCCAACTTCATGAGCATGCATCGAACTTGCAAAAAGAGCTAGATACTTTGCAAGACAGCGAGAGCAGATTGGCCCAATTAAAAATAGAACATCGTCAGCTGGTTGCCGCCTATGAAGAAGCTGCCCTTAAATTAAGAAAAGAGCGGCAAGGACAAGCAAAAAAATTGGCTAAGGAAATTACAGGCAGCATTCAGCAGCTTGGTATGCCTAAAGGCTGGGTAGAAATCGAAATTACTCCACTAGAAAAAATGCAGGTTCATGGCATGGATAAAGTGGAATATAAAGTATGCACTAATCCGGGTATGGAACTCGATTCGCTCAGTAAAGTAGCTTCAGGCGGTGAACTTTCTCGAATTAGCTTGTCCATACAAATGATTACTGCCCAACAGGGGACAACACCTACTTTATTGTTTGATGAAGTGGATGTAGGTATTGGTGGTGCTACAGCCGCCCTAGTAGGTCAGATGCTTCGTAAATTAGGTGAACGGTTACAAGTGTTTTGTGTCACACACCAACCACAGGTTGCCGCCTCAGCGCATAACCATTTTATGGTTGAAAAGCGAAGCGATAATAAAGAAACCTTTACCAGGATTTCCTTGTTACAGTCTGCTGAAAAAGTTGATGAAATTGCGCGTATGTTGGGAGGCTTGACCATAACAGAGCAAACGCGTTCTCATGCTAAGGAATTATTACTACAGAGTAATTAAATCGATCTGCCTTGTCGCCTGGGGATAGCGTCGCAGATCCCTGGCTGCAATAAGTCAATTAATAATTTTTAATAAAAATGATATTGATTTCCACCCGCATATTTAGCGGTATACATTGCACTATCCGCTTTTTTCATTAACTCAGTAATATCATGCCCATGTTTAGGATAGGTAACAATGCCAATACTGGCTCCAATTTGCATGGATTGGTTGCAAATAATGATGGGCTTTCTGATGATTTCCAGGGTTTTCTCCGCAACAATCCCTGCGTCTTGAGGTGCTTTGATTTCTGTGAGCACCAGAATGAACTCATCGCCTCCTGTACGTGCAAGCAGATCACTAGCACGAAAGGATTTATTTAATCTTGATGTCACTTCTTTAAGCAGATTATCGCCTACATCATGACCAAATGTATCATTAATATTTTTGAACTTATCAAGATCAATAAACAGAATCGCAAAAATGCGCTCATACCGTTTAGCAAGGGCAAGTGTCTTTATTAATTGTTCATACAAAAGCTGACGGTTGGGTAAACCCGTTAAGATATCATGATAAGCGAGATAGCGAATTTTCTCCCTGTTTAGTATCTGTTCATTGATGTCTTCTACTTGAACAATAAAATATAATGGGGCACCCGTTTGGGTATTGCGCAAAATAGATCGGGTAATTTCTACCCAGGCAAAGCTCCCATTGTTACGGATGCGTTTTTCAATTTGATAATAACGATCTTTGCCTTCAATCAGGCGCTGTATTGGATTACTCTCGTTTACTAAGTCATCAGGATAGACAATATCATCCAGGCTTAATTTTTCTAACGCTTCCTTTTTATAGCCGGTGAGCTCACAAAGTGCACGGTTTACTTGTAAAAATTGACCATCTAACGATTGGATAGCCATACCTATTGGTGCGTTGTCCATAATGGAGCGGAGTCGTGCTTCACTTTCTCTTAGCATGTGCTCTGCTTTTTTGCGCTCAGTAATATCTACAACTTGCGCAATAAAATATAACGGGTCATCTGTGTCACTATCACGAACAAGTGAGCGAATTGCCAATACCCAAATAATCGTTTCATCTCTACGTACGTAACGTTTTTCAAGTTGATAAGAAGCAATTTTGCCAGCCAGCAATTCGTGTACTTTTAATGCATCAATTGAAAAATCTTCAACATAAGTGAGCTGTTTATAATTCATCCGTTCAAGCTCGTCTTTATCGTAACCCGTAATTCTGCAATAAGCAGGATTAATATCTAATAATTGACCATCAAGTGAGATAGTGACAATCCCTGCTGGCGCATGCTCGACTATGTTTCTGAGATAAGCTTCATTGGTTTTTAGGGTATTTTCAGCCTCTTTACGCAAGGTAATGTCTTCTACTTGGGCAATAAAATAAAGTGGATTATTCGTGGAATCATCTCTTAGGAGTGAGCGAGTGACTTGTACCCATATAATTTTACTATCTTTTCGGAGGTAACGTTTTTCAAGCCTATAGGAGTTAATTTTTCCTTCAAGTAATTGCTGCACATTATAGTTATCTACTGCGAGATCATCATCCAAGCTCAATACTCTATAATTCATGCCTTCTAACTCTTCCTTGAAATAACCAGTAATCTCACAGTAAGCGGGGTTAACTTGCAATAGCTCCCCGTTAATAGACATAGTTACAATGCCGGTGGGGGCATGTTCAATGATATTCCGAAGATGTTGCTCCGTTTGCAGAAATACGTGTTCAGGGGTATTCTCTGCAGATCGGCGTGAGTCTTCGGAATTTTCATTTCTTTTTGCACACATTTATTTTCGTGCGTCCCCAAATTTATGGTAACTGTTTAAAGCCCACCTGCCCACACTGGCCGTTGTAGAAATAGTCGTAAAGGTACAATGGTCGTCGACCGGTATTCACGAAGATTTGGCCGCTCGTTGTACTATCAATCCATTGCACTACAGTAGGAGTTGCACTATTGCTCGGGGGATTACCGTCAACTGCGCTAAAATGGTATTGCATTGCTGGTGTAGTTAATGCCCCCATTAAAATCGCCATATTTATTCCTGCAGGCACCTCATCTCTTGAGTTATAAGTTCCTGCTGGCCATTGGGCTTTGGGCAAGTCTATGAACATCGAGTCAATGCCGACATCGAGAAGCGCTGTGCCACAGAACTGATTGGGCAGCGGAGAGTTGGGAAAACTGTAACACCCGGCCTGAGGATAAAAGTCTCCCGGCACGCTTGGGTTAGGTGTTAATTGGACCACATTGTATTGATTATTGGTAGTAATTCCCAGAGCTAATCCTGTAGCGGTCATACCATCATTTGGGGTGAGGTAATAACCTGGACTTAGATTGGTTCCATTTTGTGCATTGGTTAAATGAAGAAAAGCATTAGCCGTAGGCGAGTTAAATAAATCTCCAGCGGTAGTACTGTTTCGGTTAAAACCAACACCCAGGTAATGCAGATCGGGCAAGGGTGGGTTTGAATAGCACGACCTGGTGGTGGGGCCACTACAGTAGGCTTTGTCAATTCCAAGAACCATAATAGGGTAAGTTTGCACTGTTCCATTGGCTGTTTTTACTCTTACCGGTGCAAGGTAGTAATTTCCTGAATAAGTATTGCCACTGCTATCATAATATTTAACACCCGGTGCCCCTGGGCCGATTACGCTAGGATTTCTAGGAAGCTCATCGCTCGGAACAATAACTCCCAAAGAGCCCGTATCAATCGTGAAATGAGTAAGAGTATCTGTTGCCGACGTCACATTGTAGCCTACATCAGCCATTATCTGTAAGGCATTCGGTAGTGTTTGTACTAATGGTACTTGATAACTTGTACTGCCATAAGTACACGGTGGCGTATTTTGTTTTAGCACCTGGGTTACTCCAAGCGCGGCACCATTATTGGTACTATCACTAATCCAAGCATTGATCGAAATGTTGTTCGGAAATGCTTGGCCACTGTAGGCAAAAGTTACTGATCCAGTGCTTGTCGTTGTTGATGTTGGCGCAATCACTCCGTCTGGTGCACCATAAACATCCACATGGATTGGGTTGCTCTCGCTGGGAATAATTGGCTTTCCTTGCGAATTACACATGGTCATACTGATTGTAAATTGCTGTGAGGGGTTTGGGGTATTACCAATAGGATTGTTAACTTGGGTTACTGTTGGCGTAAAAGCAATTACATCCGCCTGGCATGTCGGCGGTGTCAGCGGAATAATTGCTGCTTTGGTGTTACTCACCGAAAAGAGGCAATATCCATTGCCTTGCAATTGACAACCTGAGAGCGCATAGCCTGGTGTATTTATTTTGATCCCAGCTTGTGGATAAGTATGATTGGGTATGGTTGTAAGAATACTTAATGTTAAGGCTGAAACATTATAATTTTGACACGAAACAGCTCTTTTTCCGTTTAAGCATAGGGTAAGATTCACTTGGGCTGGAATCCCTGTTGCAGAAACATTAAAAAACGTACTCCCTCCAGAGTAAACGTTGTGACACCCCATCAATGCAAACGCAACGACTATATCCCTTAAATATTTTATCATCATCAGTTAATCCATAAACTATAAGTTGAGTTAAAAAGTAGTTGGTCCCATTCAGTTTTTTCGCATAGCTACTTTCTCAGCATTAAGTACTTACTAGGGAGTTTTCACTGAAAGAATCTTGACATAAATAAAAGAGTTTGTAACTACAACTGATGTGACTTAGCAGAAATTGATTTGATTTGATTTCGATGCCAACTCTTTTTGTAAGCATCCATGCTGGGTTTTTGACAAGCAGGCGCGCATGATATGGGCTGTTATTTGCCTAAAGGCCAATGATGTGAACAGCTGGCTTTATGATGAATGACATAAACCAACTAGACTCAGCCAAATAGCGTTTAGGCACTGGTGAGCAACACAAGAAAATGCCGGCAAATCACTGATGAATTATGGGATCAGGTCAATAGTTTATAGTGGATTATATTCTTAAAAATGACTGGTTATTAGTTATCATCCTCTGGCGATATCCAGTTCTATTTGGTCTATAATTTAGTACGTAGTCTATTTATAAGCACTTCCCCTATCAAACAACATGGAATGAGTTGATTATGTCAAATAATGATCCTGCGTCACAGAAACCGATACTAACGAAATCAGTACCCTATGAAGGCATTACTACATTCTTCAGATCGGAGTACACACGAAATCTCCAAGGTGTAGATCTTGCCGTTTATGGAGTCCCCTTTGATTTAAGTACTTTCAATCGCTCAGGTGCACGATTTGGACCTCGAAGCATTCGAGATCTTTCATGCTATCTAAGTATACTTGGGACTTGTTGGCCCCATACCTATCGATTAAATGAAAAATTTAAAATTATTGATTATGGGGATATTGGCTTTTATCCTGGTCAAATTAATCATATGTTGGAAAACGTTGAAGCCGCTATCAGTGAACTGTGCTCACACGGTATTTTTGCCTTGGGATTGGGGGGTGATCACTTAGTTGCTTATCCCGCTATAAAAGCGCTGGCAGGTCAGCATGGAAAGCTATCATTAATCCATTTTGATGCACATACCGATACAGTTCAAATGCCTCATTTGACTCATGGAAGCATGTTTTATTACGCAGCTAAAGAGGGACTTATCGATCCTGAGTCTTCTGTTCAAATTGGCATTCGTACCAGTGTTCCAGAAACCCCCAAATTACATGTAATTACTGCAAATCAATGTTTCCAAATGGAGAGCCAAGGTGTAGTAGAACAAATAAAAAGAATAGTTGGCGATCGAAAATGTTATATAAGCCTTGATGTGGATTGCATGGATCCTGCATTCACCCCTGGTACAGGAACTCCCATGCCCGGTGGATTATCCTCTGCAATGCAGCGAGAAATTTTATGGGGCCTAGTGGGATTGAACATGGTTGGCGGGGATGTTGTTGAGGTATCTCCGCCCTATGATGTAGCTCAAACAACTGCTTTAGTAGGTGCCACCGTTGCGATAGATATGCTACATATTCTCGGTGATGCAAAATTACGCCTTGGTTAAAGTGCCCGCTGCGTTATCCATCCCCGATGGGCCTATAACCATGACAGTTCGACATGGTTATAGGCCTAATGAAATGGCAACACAGCACAAATTGTCAGCGAGTCGGCTCATGGCATGGCATTTTCTAAGCTAAGGATGGGCCTTTTCTAGTGGACTTAAGCCCTATATTATTACGGTTTTAATGCGTCACCTAGTGAAATAAAATGATAGCCATGCTCTTCAAACATATGCAATAAGTCATCTAAAAAATAACTGTTTAGTAAATTTGCATGGATAAGTAAGACTTGTTTTCCAGGAGTATTTTTTTCAGCAGTTAATGTTCGTTTCCAAACATATTCAAGATAACGTGTTTTAAAATCAGTTATCGAGGCAGATGGATTTTGTTTCAGGCGTGTAACTAATTCTACGTTAAACTCAAAGTCTCTACTGTCAATTGTGACTGGGGCAACAATATAATGATTCTCATTGAGATAGTGACGAATAACACTTTTCCGCCACAATTTACCTTCAGAAAGGTATGGGTAACGAAAGTATTTAGGCTTTGACATATAATGGGTTAGAATTACATCTGCTTTAATCAAATCATCAATGTATTTTTCGCAAGAAACATGCTTTAAATTCAAATGGGAATAAGTATGATTTCCCAACTCTAATCCATTTTGTTGAAACAGTTTAAATTGCGCTACGGTTTCTTGGTTGACTCGGTTGCCAATGATAAACGCGATTGCAGGAACTTTATGTTTCACAAGGCTATGGACCATCTGTTCAATGGCCTGGGGGGGCGCATCAACTAGAGGCAAATCATCAATGGTAATTACAATGTCACGTTGTTGTGCACAGCAAATACCAATAAATAGAAAAAATAAAGCGATACTGTGAGGTAGAATTTTTTGCAACAGATTCCTCCAAAAGCTTATTTGAGCTAACAACATCATATTCAATTCATAGTGTATAAATGACTTAGACAATGAATTGAAGGATCTCAATTTTAGTGCATTATTACTTATATAAGAACACAAGTCATTTGCTTTATAGCCAAATTAAATTGTGGGTTTAACTGACATCTAAGATTTTGATGCCTTTGTTTTCCTCGATTGAATAGGATAATTCAGTTCGAGTTGCCGTCGTCCCTATAGAAAATCCAGTGAGTTGTTTTGTAGAATAAAAAAATGAAAGTAAGGAATGTGACTCAAATTCCCAACCCTACCAATTGAGTTGATAGGGATTTTTAAAGAAAGAAAATGCATTAAATTGCATTAACGCGCTCTGGTAAGTCTGCAATAAATTCTTGTGTTGCAGTGAGCTCATCTTCTTGTAGCGCAAATAATCGATGTTGATTATAAACAGGATTCATTTTTGCCTTCGCAAGTACGCTCGCTAATGAGGAACCATTTGTTTGGCGAATTTCTGTTTTCAAGTTCTCGAGTGCTGCTTTTTTCTCTCCAGCAATTTCATCGCCAAGCCAAACCGTATCTAAATGCTTTCTTTGATATTTTTCAATCAGAGAAACAGTATGTTCAGTCTGCCATTCTGCCGATGGACGTTCTACATCTTGGGCTAATTTGACTTCTACTTCTTTTTCAATACCTAATTGTTTATTCAATGCTTCTGCCAGAGTAAGTATCTTGGGTTGCGAGGGGGCATCACCAGAGACGGAAGGATTCATTTTACTTGCCAAACAATCCCAACCTGCGGCGAGAAAATACAAAGGTGAAGCCAGAACTTTGAGCAGAAAAGTTGGAATATCTGCGTTTTGATGGTCTGCTTCAGAACCTAGACGCTCTTCCAATAATGTTTTTGCTTTTTGATTCACGCCAACAAAATAATGAGCATCTTCGAAGCCCTCACAGATAATTGCTACAAGTGCAGACACTATTTGAGGCACCCCGGGCATGCGATCTGAAGTGAGTGCAACACTCACTAAATGCCCCAGAAAAAGCAGGATGCGTAGTGGTGTAATCGTTAATTTTAATAGGAGGCGGAATGGGTTAAGTAGCTGCAACCAATTCTCAGTATTCCATACCTGGGCGAATACATCAGCGATTCCCTGGTATGTGCGCTGGAATATATTGGTATTTTTTTTGGCATCCGTATCTGCATCTGGAGCGGTGGCCTCATAGACCATTTCCAGGGATTCTAATGAGTTTTGTATGTTAAAAAATATAGCGGATAATCCAGTAATGATGGGATTAATCACGCCCATAACAAAACTGGGCATTCTTTTCATCCACTCAAATAAAGGACGTGCACTGGTCGCTACAGTCCACCAGGTACCTGCGGTACAAACAGTAAGTGCAATGGCTAAGCTTACTAAAAGAACAGCCATGGCAGTCATAAATAGATTACGAACTGTTAGGCCTTGGTTCAAATCATTGCGAAGTCGAGTATACCATTTGCTGAGGGTATCATTGTTAATGAGATCGGTAACTGTATTATAAATCAACATTCCATAAGCAGCCCCAGCAACAATAGCCATGGGCACAATGAAAATGGGCCAAAAAGCAAAGGGGATGGCGGCTATCAAAGGAATCACGCTAAAGGCTTCAACAATGAGGTAGGTGCTACCAAGTCCCATAAATGTTGCAGCGAGAAGACTAAACCCTCTAACAATCTGAAATGTGGACTGGCGTTTTTGTAAACGTGCTTGCCATTCATTTTGTTCATGGTCTTTAAGCCATTGACTTAATTCTTCAGTGTAAGCCGATTGTTTTTTCTTTTCTTTGGTTGTAAATAATTGCAAGGCGAACCATTTTTCCATATCCGCGAGTGTTTTTTCTATTTGTTTTTTGCGTTTTCTGCTCTCTTTATTGAGTGGTTTATGATTAAACTCACTGAGCAGTTTGAGTTGGATATCATAATCTCTGAAAAATTGAGGGGTTTCCTTAGAATCAAGATGTTGAGGGAAATGCTCCAGCAAATATTCTTTGGCCAAGTGATTCTCTAAGTAATTTTGTTTAAATAACTTTTTAAAAGCCCCTTTAATATTTTGTAAATATATTTCACCCTCATAGGCTACTGAAAGGCCAAAAGTAGCAAATGCTAAAAATAAAGCAGGATATAATGCATACATCCCTCCAAAACTTAAAAAGCCAAGAATTAAACTAGCTCCTACAGTAAGGGAACCCAGAGCAAGGTAACGAGGAATTTTTTTCAACTTTTTTTTATTTACTGCCATTTATTTGCTCAGCTAATGGATTGGGCTTAAAACTGTATCTCAAATGAAAATGATTATCAATAGCGAAAAGATTAAAAATAAGTCATGTGGTTATTTTTTTATTGAAGAAAACGTAAATTAAACAGTAGATCCAACTGCGGAATTTAGGTAAAGTGGATTTTTACGATAAAATCACCTTTCAGAATTTAATTTAACCTAGGAGTAGAAATGCGTTTGAATCAATGGATGACTTATATTGCGGTGGGATCGGTGCTTGCTAGTACCGCTGTTTCAGCAGCAAAACCCCCTGTTCATGAACAGTTGCAAGTCCCTCAATGTCTTGCAGCAAAAATTACTACTCCTTATGAAGTCTTGGCAGAAAATAAACAATTTAAGATTATTGATATTTCTGCAGCTGATGTAAATGCGCTAACTCATCTGGCCGATCAAGCAAATTGTGGCCGTTTTGTGAATGTAAGCCACCACATCATCGGTTCTTTACTGCCGGCAAAAAAGCAATCCGCACAAAGAATCCTCCAGAAAAAAACCATTAAAGTAGCGCAACCATCAAGCACTGTTTATGAAATCAAACATCAAGATGAAGTTAATGCAGCATTACAGAATGTGCTGCCGTCTAATATCTGGAATACTTTAATACGCCTGACTTCATTTCATAACCGTTCAGCGACCAAGGATACGGGCGTCGATGCAGCAAAATGGTTGAAAAAAACCTTTGATGATATGGCTGAAGCGAGTGGTCGCACCGATACAAGCTCATTTTTCGTGAAAACAGGCAGTTATTATAAGCAACCCTCCTTAGTGACGGTCATCGGTAAAGACATCAATGCGCCTGCTGTGGTGATTGGTGCCCATATGGATACACTTGATGGTCGTATGCCAGGTGCTGGAGATGATGGAAGTGGTTCCTCATCAATTATGGAAATGACACGGGTTTTATTATCGTCAAATACCAACTTTAAACGTCCGATTTACATTATTTGGTATGCTGCTGAGGAACGAGGTTTAGTAGGCTCCCAATATGTCGTCGAACACTTTATGGATAACTCCATCCCAGTAAAAGCCGCGATTCAGTTTGATATGACCGGCTATCGTGTAAATCCTAAAGATCCAACCATGTGGGTATTTACCGATTACACCGACCAGAGCTTAAGCAATTTTGTGGCCGAATTAATTAGCACCTATGTTCAGGTTCCAGTTGCTTATTCAGAATGTGGTTATGGTTGCAGCGACCATGCTTCTTGGGATGAGGTGGGAATTCCAGCCGCGTTCCCCTGTGAGTCTAATTTTGAAGACCACAATCCTTACATTCATAGTTCACAAGATACTATGGACCGATTAAGCCTTGAGCACATGACTAATTTCTCTAAATTAGCCTTGGCTTTTGCTATTGAAATGGCTTCTGAGTAACTTTGTTCCGGCGTCCCGCGGCTTGTCCGCGGGATCCGAATGCTGTGTTAAATATGAGACCCACGAACAAGTTGAGGGGTGTAGGCAGCAGTGATTGAGAAACAGATAAATGCATAGAGGTGGTTGTTTTCTTTAATAACATGTGAGATGTAATGATGAATCGAGCAGTAAATAAACTAGGGCTATTTCTGGGTATTATATTAAGCAGTATGACGTTCGCCGCAAGTGCGGGTAAGCTTCTTCCTCCCTGGTACCTATTAAATAATCAGTTAAGTGCGACCTTAAATGCTGATCCATGTGTTAAGGTGAGTGATTTAACTGGTGATGGGCTTGAAATGGAAATCAAAGTCACTGTTTGTAATGAGGATAAAGCACATGCATTAGCCTCTTTCATCAATCGTGTTCATGAATATGGGGATAAATTAGCAGTTACTGTAAAGGTTTATTCATCTGATTCTGTGCCTGTCGAAGCAAATGTCCCCAGTTCTCCAGATGAAGCTGCGGAGTTGCTTAATCAAGCACTCAAAGTGAACACATATTTTGTGAGAGCAGGCGTTGGCACAAGATACTTCGATGAGGCTGCATTTGCACTCTTTAAGCCGATGATTGTTCAATATTATTCTGATGATCTTAGTGATTGGTATCTCTATACAAATGAAGTAGCCGCTAAAGCCTTCGGGGCTGTGCTTAATCTGGATCCTTATCTGGAGGGGGCTATTAAGGTGTATGCGAGTACTGAAATTCCTGAAGAAGTTAAAACTAATTAAGTATTTTTGTAGTCTGGGTTAGGCGAAGCCGTAACCTGGATTTTCAGATGGCAATTTTCCAAGCCCCTGCCTCTTGAGCACATCTTGGCTCAAGAGGCAGCAGTCTAAATCCCTTCAACGCGTTACACACCTAAAAAAGCCAACCACAAACTTGCCTAACGCTTAATATATTAATAATATTATTGTGATAGAATATATAAAAAACAGTTGGCTTTCATTTTGTCCAGCAAACTAATGACCGTATGTATTTAGGAATTTGCTATGCCCAAATGTAATCTTGGATTATTACTCAGCGCTGCACATCTTGTTTATCGTGTTGTGGGGGAAAATAATGATTTGCGGGAAGAGCCTCGTGAGGGGTATGTCTCTACCAAGCAATTAACAGATGATATTGCTGAATCAGGCTATGAAATAGCTGTTAAAACAAATGCCCAGGTAAAAAATTCTAATGGCTTAACTGCAGTTCGTCTTGAACCAAAAGATAACGAATCACCTATTATCATTTCTTTTAGAGGGACGGATTCTATGAGAGATGTGTTTGCTAATATGAATTTAATGTTGACAGGTACCGTAGGAAAAAAATTACAGGAAGAGGCTTTTTCATTTTATACAAAAACAAAAGAAAAATATCCAAACAGAGAAATAATCCTGGTAGGACATTCTCTAGGAGGACACTTGGCTCAATATGTAGGAGCTCGAGCGTATGACGAAGATTCAGACTTGAAAAAATCAAGGCGTTTACATGTTCGAACGTTTAATACCGCACCTGTCGATTCATTTCACGGTCGAAGGTTGTATAGCAGTTCTTCCGCGTCTGTTTTTAATCAATTTTGTAACTATAGGCTGGAAAGTGACACAGTTAGTCGAACCTCGACGCAACGCTATTTTATTCAGCCCGTTAGACAATATTATGGAAACACCTATTCTTTTCGTACAGATAAAAATACGCTTGCGGCTCATCCTTTGAGGGCGATGAGAGAAGTTCTCCCTGATTCAGTAAAGAATCTGGAAATAGGGGGAACCGATAAAGTGCAGAGGGATTTGAATACCCTGAAAGAAGCTGTTATAGGTGTAAAAGAAGCCTATGCTGTGCACATCAAAGGACAATGGTTTTCTAAGTATAGAATGGGTAGTCATAATAAAATAAATATAGATAAAGCGTTAGACAAAGTTACTGAGGCATTAAATGAGACTCCCCCCAATTTCAAAGCCGCAGAAGAGGAGTTAGAATCTGCCCAGAACAAAGTGCGTGGACCTACATCGCAACATTGCCTGCAATGTTTACTGGACTATGTTCATGATGTTCAAAGGCAAGATGAATTGTCTAAACTCTCGAAACTGGCAAGTGAGGATGTTCAGGCTACTGAAGAGCAGCCATCCACGTCCTATTTACAGATGTAATAGCCCAGGAGCTTCAAAAGCATGTCATCCAGAGGAGCTTAGGACGAAGGGGCTCCTCAATAGGGTAAGTATTTGTCCATAACGTATATGCCGCACCCCTGAGATCCCTCGCTTTGTTCGGGATGACTAGCTTGGCACGAAGGATTTGTTGTCTGTTTAAATTGGTGCATTAGCCAATGGTGGACAATGATATTCTTCAGTGATCTCATTTTCCGGGTTGACTGCTTGCAAAACGATGGGAAATTTCCATAAGGAATAAAGATGCTTCAGCACATCCACGGTAGTATTACCTAAAGGCACTCTGTTTTGCTGAGTGTATCGTAAGGTCATTGAGCGATCACCTTGCAAGTCAACAGAATAAACTTGAATATCAGGTTCTAAGTAACCTAAATTGTATTGCCGTGATAATGCTTCTCTTATTTTTTGATACCCTATCTCATTATGAATTGCATTAACATACAAATCCGGGCTGCGATCATCATCTACGATATGAAATAATTTTAAATCGCGAATTAATTTAGGTGATAAATATTGGGCAATAAAACTTTCATCCTTGAAATGGCGCATGGCGTTATCCAGGCTGCTTAGCCAATCGGTATTGGCTAAATAAGGGAACCATGCTTTATCCTCTTCTGTAGGATTTTCACAAATCCGTTTGATGTCCTGCATCATATGATATCCCAAAGTGTAGGGATTAATGCCACTATAATAAGGACTATTATAAGACGGTTGCATTATGACGTTGGTATGGCTTTGTAAGATTTCCAACATAAACTCATCGGTAACCAACCCTTCATCATACAGTGCGTGTAAAATGGTATAATGCCAAAAGCAGGCCCATCCTTCATTCATCACCTTGGTTTGGCCTTGTGGATAAAAATATTGGGCCATCTTGCGTACGATACGCACGATCTCTCTTTGCCATGGTTCTAACAAGGGCGCATTTTTTTCAATAAAATATAAAATATTTTCTTGTGGTTCTTCAGGGAAGCGTTTTTTCTTTGTCTCTTCGGCGACTTGTCTACTTTGTGGGATAGTTCGCCATAATTCATTGACTTGGGATTGCATGTAAATTTCGCGGTTTTGTTGGCGAATTTTTTCTTCCTGTATGGATAAAGGAGCAGGGTGCTTGTAACGATCCACACCATAGTTCATCAGTGCATGACAGGCATCCAGAATTGCTTCCACTTCATTGATGCCATAGCGTTGTTCGCAATCACTGATGTATTTTCGTGCAAATACTAAATAATCAATGATCGCATCTGCAGAGGTCCACATCTTAAACAAATAATTATTTTTAAAAAAAGAGTTATGGCCATAACAAGCATGAGCAATCACTAAAGCTTGCATGGCCATAGTATTTTCTTCCATGAGATAAGAAATACATGGATTTGAATTAATCACCAGTTCATAGGCCAAACCCATTTGCCCCCGTTTATAACTTTTTTCAACACCGACAAAATGTTTGCCAAAAGACCAATGATGATAACCAATAGGCATGCCTACGGAAGCGTACGCATCCATCATTTGCTCAGCAGTAATCACTTCTATTTGATTGGGATAGGTATCCAACTTAAAATCTTTAGCAATGCGCGCAATTTCGCGATCGTAGTCTTGAATTAATTCAAAGGTCCATTCTGCACCAGTGGATAATGGCTTCTTCTTTTTCATGCAGTTTTCCTTTTAAATAGCTCATGAAATACGGGATAGATGTCTGCGACCGTATCAATGTTCTCCATAGCAAAATTAGGGTAGCACTCTTTCACCAGTTGATAGACTTCCCATAAACTTTGATGATGGCGTGGCATGATTTCTATGTATGCAAAATATTGTAATAAAGGCATAATTTTATCTTGCAGTAATTCCTGGCAATAGGGGGAATCTGCATTCCAATTATCCCCATCCGATGCTTGGGCTACATAAATATTCCAAGCCTCTGGAGGATAACGTGTCTCAATAATCGTACTCAAAAGCTCCAAGGCGCTGGAAACTACAGTGCCTCCTGTTTCGCGAGAATAAAAAAACTCTTCTTCATTCACTTCTTTAGCGGATGTATGGTGCCGGATAAATACCAATTCTATTTTTTCATAATTTTTGGTAAGGAACATGTAAAGCAGAATAAAAAAGCGTTTTGCGATGTCTTTTTTCGCTTCATCCATGGAGCCGGATACATCCATAACACAAAACATGACGGCTTGAGTGGATGGTGAAGGCACACGAACCCGAAAGTTATAGCGGAGGTCGATGGTATCGATAAACGGCACGGTTTGTATTTTCCTCTTCAGGAATTCAATTTTTTTGTGCAGGTCTTTCAGGAGTTCAGTGTCTTGAATGGGTTGTGCTTGCAGTTGCTCTAATTCTTCTATCGCTTCTTTTAATTGTCTTTTATATGGTGAGGCTAAGGCAACTCGGCGCCCAGTTGCTTGTTTCATTGAGCGAAGCACATTAATATTGTTCGGAATACCGCTGGTGGTTACACCTGCCCGTACTGTTTTGAAGGTGCTAACGCGGGCCAATTCTTTCTTAATTAAATCGGGTAATTCCAGATCTTCAAAGTACAGATCGAGAAATTCCTCCCGAGACAATTCAAAAACAAAATTATCTTCGCCTTCACCACTGTCGCTGGCATTAGAACCATCTCCGCCACTACCCGAGCTGCCACTGGGTCTTCTAATTCTATCGCCAGTAATAAAATTATCATTTCCTGGGAGCACTCGTTCTATATGTCCACCTTGGCCCCGGTGAAATATAGGCTCAGAAATATCTTTGGCTGGAATCGTTATTTGCTCACCTTGATCAATTTCGGTGATACTTCGTTTGCCCACAGCATCGGAGACGGCTCGTTTGATCTGATTTTTATAACGACGAAGAAAGCGTTGGCGATTAACCGTACTCTTTTTCCCTGCATTTTGTCGTCTATCAATCAATTGCGACATAATTTAGCCCCAAATAATCTTTTATCTTGCACCTATTTGTAGTTGAGTAAGGGAAAGAGCCTACTCAAGTAAGCGTCATCACGTAGATCCCCAACTACAAATGGCAGTACCCTTGGCTTTCTCTCATGGGAGTGAAAGTGTTTTATTATTGTGACTTACGTACTCGCAAATACCATTCACAAAGCAAGCGTACTTGTTTGCGTGTATACCCTTTATCAATCATTCGAGAAATAAACTCTTCATGTTTTTTCTTATCATCTTCAGATGCTTTGGCATTGAAGGAAATTACTGGTAATAAATCCTCAGTATTGGTAAACATCTTTTTCTCAATGACGGATCTTAATTTTTCATAACTATTCCACACTGGGTTCTTACCACGATTATTGGCACGAGCACGTAAAACAAAGTTTACGACTTCATTACGAAAATCTTTCGGATTAGATATTCCTGCGGGTTTTTCTATTTTTTCAAGTTCTTGATTTAATAAAGCACGGTCAAATATTTCTCCGGTATCAGGATCTCGATAATCCTGATCTTGAATCCAGAAATCAGCATAGGTGATGTAACGGTCAAAGATATTTTGTCCGTATTCAGAATAGGATTCTAAATAGGCTGTTTGAATTTCCTTACCAATAAATTCGACATACTTGGGTGCCAAATATTCTTTGATGAAACCTAAGTAAGACTCCTGTACTTCCTGGGGAAATTGTTCTTGCTCAATTTGGCGTTCTAATACATACATTAAATGGACAGGGTTTGCAGCAACTTCACTGTGATCAAAATTGAACACCTTGGAAAGAATTTTGAAAGCAAAGCGAGTGGATACCCCACTCATTCCTTCATCAACGCCGGCAAAATCACGATATTCTTGATATGATTTTGCTTTGGGATCAGTATCTTTTAAGCTTTCTCCATTGTACACACGCATTTTAGAATAAATGCTGGAGTTTTGTGGCTCTTTTAAGCGGGTTAAGACTGAAAATTGCGCTAACATGTCCAAAGTCCCTGGAGCGCATTGAGCATGAGTTAGCGAGCTGTTATCAATAAGTTTTTGATAAATTTTAATTTCTTCAGAAACCCGGAGACAATAAGGCACTTTCACTATATTAATACGATCTATAAATGCTTCATTGTTTTTATTGTTTCTAAATGATTGCCATTCAGATTCATTCGAATGCGCTAAAATAATTCCCTCGAATGGAATGGAAGATAAACCTTCAGTCGCATTGTAATTGCCTTCCTGCGTTGCCGTTAATAAGGGATGCAATACTTTGATTGGTGCTTTGAACATCTCGACAAATTCTAAAAGACCACGGTTTGCGCGACACAGTCCACCAGAGTAGCTGTATGCATCCGCATCGTCTTGGGAAAAGTTTTCTAATTTACGAATATCAACTTTACCGACCAAAGATGAAATGTCCTGATTGTTTTCATCACCAGGCTCTGTTTTGGATACAGCGATTTGTTTTAAACGAGAAGGTCTGACTTTAACGACTCTAAATTGGCTAATATCCCCATTGAATTCATGTAATCTTTTAACTGCCCAAGGCGACATCAAGTAACGCAAGTATCGAGAAGGAATGCCAAAACGTTCTTGGAGTAACTCGGCATCTTCAGTTGGATTAAATAAAGACAATGGCGATTCAAAAACCGGCGAACCTTTAATGGCATAGAAAGGGATTTTCTCCATTAAATCTTTTAATTTTTCAGCAATAGACGATTTACCGCCTCCTACAGGTCCTAAAAGATAAAGTACTTGTTTGGTTTCTTCCAGGCCTTGAGCGGCGTGTTTTAGGAAACCGACAATTTGCTCTATCGGTTCTTCCATACCATAAAAATCTTGGAATACCGTATATCGAGGAATGATTTTATTGGAAAAAATTCGTGATAAAATAGGATCATGACGTGTATCAATCATTTCAGGCTCGCCTATAGCCATGAGCAAGCGCTCCGCTGGATTGGCATAAGCAGACGGGTCATTTTTACACAATTCCAGGTATTCCTCCAAACTCATCTCTTCTTCTTTGTTATCTACAAAGCGTTTGGTATAGCTGGTTAAAAAGTCTTGAGTATTCATATGCCATCCCCTTTTATCCTTATGAAGGATATCTTGTGTTTCTTTACATTTATTGCATTTTATTGGTAAAAGCAATAAGTGAAATTTTCAGCTAACTTCGTAATACTTATAAAGATTGACCTAAGAAGTTACCCCTTTATAATCATTATAGGCTAAACTAAGAAAATTGTTATATAACTCAATAAACTTAATCGCTTTTTTCAAAGGATGTACTAATCATGCCTGACACGACCGTTTATTTAAAAAACTACCAGCCCCCTTTTTTTGCAATTGAGACTGTAAATTTAAATTTTGACCTCTATGATGATCATGCTTTAGTCAGTAATGAACTTAAATTAATTCGACAACATGAAGGTCCTTTGCACTTATATGGTGATGAGCTGGAATTGGTTAGTGTGCATATGAATGGTCAAAAACTGGAGCCTTCCAACTATGTCCTGCAACCTGATGCACTCATTATTGAAAATTGTCCGGATGAGTTTACATTAAAGACAGTCACGCGTATTTACCCACAAAACAACACCCAATTATCTGGACTTTATCGTTCCAATCATTTGTTTTGTACCCAATGTGAGGCAGAGGGGTTTCGCCGCATTACTTATTTTCTTGACCGTCCAGATGTACTTACGACTTATACAACGCGTATTTCAGCGGATAAAAAGCAGTATCCAATTTTATTATCTAATGGAAATTTGATCGACACCGGGGCGACTGCGGATGGGCGTCATTGGGTGATTTGGCAGGATCCCTTTAAAAAACCATCCTATTTGTTTGCTTTAGTTGCAGGTGATTTAGCTTGGATATGCGATAAATTCGTGACCAGCTCTGGGCGTACCATTGATTTACGTATTTATGTTGAGCCAGGAAATGAAGATAAGTGCATGCACGCGATGGAATCATTGAAAAAATCCATGCGCTGGGATGAAGAGGTCTATGGTCGTGAATATGACCTCGATATTTTTATGATTGTCGCAGTCAGCGATTTTAATATGGGGGCGATGGAGAACAAAGGATTAAATATTTTTAATTCTAAATACATTCTCGCCCGACCCGATACCGCTACGGATCAGGATTTCGCTGATGTTGAAGGGGTTGTTGCCCATGAATATTTCCATAATTGGACCGGCAATCGGGTCACCTGCCGCGATTGGTTTCAGTTAAGTTTGAAAGAAGGCTTAACTGTTTTTCGTGATCAGGAGTTTTCTCGAGATATGAATTCCCGAGATGTTAACCGAATTATGGATGTTAGGGCGTTACGAAGTGCGCAATTTCCTGAGGATGCAAGTGCTATGGCACATCCTGTCCGACCAGAGTCTTATCAAGAAATCAATAATTTTTATACCGCAACCGTTTATAATAAAGGTGCTGAAGTTATTCGTATGCAACATACATTACTTGGAAAAGACGGTTTTCGACGGGGTATGGATTTATATTTTAAGCGTCACGATGGTCAGGCAGTCACTATTGATGATTTTGTTGCGGCGATGGAAGATGCCAATCACATTGAATTAACTCAGTTTAAACGATGGTATAGTCAAGCGGGAACCCCAGAAGTACTTGTGAGCAGTGAATATGCACAAGGACAGCTTACCCTCAAGATGCAACAAAATTGCCCGCCAACTCCTGAGTGCCACGATAAAAAACCATTTCATATCCCCATTCGGTTTGCACTATTTGATGCTCATGGTCATCAGATACCAGTCGATAAAGATATTTTGGAATTAAAGGAAAAAGAACAAAGTTTTACTTTTACAGACTTGAAGGAAAAACCCGTCATTTCATTATTACGTGAATTTTCTGCGCCGATTAAATTAAAACAGGATTTGAGTCAAGACGAGTTACTCTTTTTATTACGTTATGAAACGGATGGGTTTGCCAAGTGGGATGCAGCGCAAAATCTGATTCTAAACTGCATAAAAGAATGTTTGACGCAACCCGCTAACACATGGAAAATTCCTGCTGCTTTAATTTCTGCTTTGCAGCATGTATTGCTTGATGATTCTCTGGATGCTGATTTACGGGCAGAATTACTCACTCCCCCTGGTTTTGAGGATGTTGCTACGCAATTAGATAGTCTGGATGTGAGTGCCGTGGAAAATGTTCGTGATTTTTTCCATCAGCAATTAGGATGGTATTTATATGAAACAGTCCAATCACTCTACCAACAGTTGTGGCAAATTGAAGATCATCGCATGAATGGCCTTGCTTATGGGCGAAGAAAATTGCGTAATGTGTGTTTATGGCTCATGATGAAAGCTAAAGAAGCTGCTACTTTAGAACGGTGTGAGCAGCAGTTTATCGCCGCACAAACTATGACTGATCAAATCGCCAGTTTTGCTTTATTGGTTAATTCCACGAATCAAGGGTTGCGTGAACAGGTCATTGAAGATTTTTATAAGCAATGGTCTAAAAATGATCTGGTATTGGATAAATGGTTTGCCATTCAAGCGATGAGTGAGCTCCCCGAAACATTAACCCATGTAAAGGTGTTACTCAAACATTCTGCTTTTTGTATTAAGAATCCAAATAAAGTCCGCGCATTGATCGGCGCATTTTGTATGGGAAATCCCCGAAACTTTCATGCCTTAGATGGAAGTGGCTATCGTTTTCTAACTGAAATGTTAGTGACGCTGGATAAAATTAACCCACAAATTGCCGCCCGTTTAGCCAATCCATTTACGCGCTGGAAACGTTATGACCAATCCAGACAAGAGCTGATGCGAGAGCAACTGCAACAGTTGGCAAAGCTGGAGTTATCACGTGATTTAGCGGAGGTCGTTTCTAAAAGTTTGCTGGTAGGCTAGCAAACCGATTGGTGCTAGAGCCTGAGTTATGCGAAGCCGTAACCCAGGCTAGAAGCTTCATTTCCTATCCCAAAATCAATACGGCTTCGAACCAGGCTACAATAGCTTGGTATCTCCATTGAACCATAATAGGAGGATAAGGTGTCTCAACGTTTTGCAGTTATTGGTAATCCTATTGCACATAGTTTATCTCCGGTTATTCATCAATGTTTTGCTAAACAAGTGAACATACAACTGACTTATGAAAAGATTAAGGCCGATGACCCATCCTTTGAACGGTTAGTATCTGATTTTTTTGCTCAAGAGGGTAAGGGACTCAATATTACTTTACCTTTCAAACAACGAGCTTTTGAAATGGCGATGCAGCGTAGTTTTCGTTGTAATCAAGCTGGAGCAGCGAATACCTTATGGATGGAAGGCAACCAATTGCATGCAGATAATACCGATGGTATTGGGCTTATTCGTGATCTGAATCATTATATTTCTGTGGAAGGCAAGCGTATCTTGATATTAGGTGCTGGAGGGGCTTCACGTGGGATAGTGCATCCCTTATTGGAAAATAGTCCTAAGGAACTGATTATTGCCAATCGTAGCTTAGCTAAGGCGGAAGAATTTCAACGAGCTTTTCCACAAACAAAATGTGTGGGTTTTAATGAGATTAAAGGGCACTTTGATATAGTGATTAACGCAACTTCCGCGAGTTTGGCCGGGGAATTTATAGCTTTACCTGATGAGTGCATGTCAGCCAAGCCATTTTGTTATGATTTGTCCTACAAACAACACAGCACAACTGCTTTTGTTCAATACGCTAGATCACTTAATTGTGATGCGGCAGATGGTTTAGGAATGTTGGTTGAACAGGCTGCAGAGGCTTTTTTTATTTGGCATAAGATTATGCCTGAAACCAAAGAGGTCCTGACGCTTTTACGTACATCAACTCAGCTGTGATACATGTGTGGCCTGGGTTAGATGAAGCCGTAACCCGGGGCCCTAGAGCAAGTTACTCAAAAAAGGCAATAACTTCTTTGGCATTATTAATCGTATCTTGGAATCCTAGCTCAAGCAATTCTCGTGTGTAGTCTCGTTCAAACAGCACAAAACTTAAAAGATCGCCGGAATGTTTTTTTTCTCCTAAGAAATTGAGAAGATACCGAAGCAATGTCGGTAATGCTTTAAAGTGTGCTTGTGCTAAAGGAGCAAGGTCTTTACTAGGACGTAAATGCAATGTGGTAATCGGACGCCATGGGGAGCGGCGCTTTTTCCATATAGAAAGCAGCATGGCAATTTCGTTCATGCGATTGACCATTTCAATGTCACGGTCAAGATTATCCAAAAAAAGCGCATTTAACATGTTTCCAAAAATATGAGAAAAGGGGATGTCGTCATGATTGCGTAAATTTTCTTGTTCAACAAATGCAGGCAGTGCTCGAGTTCCTACAATTAGAATTTTATCTACTTCGAAACGAATGGAGCCACGAAGAGGGGCCGCCAAGCCTACACTCCCATCTCCATAATGAAAGCCATCAAGCAAAACTGTGGGAAAAAATAAAGGCAAGGCACTGGATGCTAAAATATGTTCTGCCTGGAAACTAACCCGTTTGCTGCCATGTCGTGGATAATTCCAGTCTACGAACTCAGGACGGTTGTGTTCATAAAAAGAAACAGTTTGACGTGTCTCATAACAGTTACTGATTATTTCTAAAGTATCGAGGTATCCATTATTTATATTTTGCGCGATCTTGTTGAAATCAAGTCCATCAGCAATCATTTCTCTCAGTGGCGTCGTGTCCAGAAGATGAGCCGCCTGTCGTTGTTTAATCATCATTGTGCTCATATTGCGCACAACAGATTTGCTTAATGCTAAATTACTGGCTCGGTATACTTGTTGGCAATGAATTTCACTCCAAATGGTTTCCAGTTTATCAAGTGCAGTTGGGAAGTCATCGGCGTTTTCTGCAAGTACTGCCGCATTCATACTCCCGACGCTAACCCCACTCACCATTTCAAAAGGTAATGTTTTTACTTGTAAAATATGACCAATTGCTTTCAAAACACCTGCTTGATAGGCGCCTCGAGCGCCGCCACCTGCCAAATAAAGGGCTTTTTTAGACATAATGATTATTTTTATCGCATTTATTTAGTATCTATCTGAAATATAGTTGAACTTACGCCAGATTAGCAAGTTCTCATTTTTAGTGTGAAAAAAATTTACACAAGTGCAGCGAAATCGGATATTATATCTTTTCATCAAAATGAGCTATTACTAATCATGATAGAGTCTGAGATTGCGAATACGATACATGAAGCAGCTGTAATTCTTAAGGAGATACAGCGCTCAATCGATTATGATGCAGAACTTTCGATTTCTAAGTTCGACTCTGACAAAGTCTCAAAAAAAGTAGTATTGATCTCACAGATTATCAAAGCTACAGGTGATTCAAGCAAAGCAATGATGCAGATTGGTTCTTCCGCTAGAACCTTTCAGAATATTCCACCTACAGAATCACTGACTAGCGGATTGAGTGCCGGCTCAATTATTGTAGCTGTATTAGATTTTCTACTTATTCCTTTTATTTATCTTTCCTGTTATCTGCTCAATACAAAAATTCCGGTAACCCGGGAGAATAATGCGAAGTGGTTTATTTCTGGGGTATTGTTTGCCCTGGCCATCACGTCGATTGCTGTCCCTGCCATAGCCGTAGGCATTGCCTTTACAACAGTTTCAATCTCCTTAGCTTTGAGTTTGTTTTTATTGGCGAAGACCCTTCATGAATACTATCAAGTAAGTAAAGAAATAAGGGCAATTAGAAAATTGCTTGCCAGTGCTGAAATTGAAATGGAAGAGATTCAGAGGAAGGCAGTCGGATTGACAATTGCATTAAAAGAAGTGGGTACTAAGTCTGAGTTGATTTCGCTATGTACTGAAATTGGAGTGCTTCAAGAAGCTTTTGCGGCACAAAAAAAACACTTACTTGAACTTAAGTTAAAAGAATTCGATTTAAATAATAAACTAGAGAATGCCAATTTGATGCAAGTAATGACTAAAAGCGTTGCTTTTAGTTTATCTGCACTGGGCTTGATTGGTTTGATTGTCTCTCTATTTTCCCCGCTAGCAGGTTTAGGAATACTAACCGCAGTATCCGCTATTTCACTTGCCTTTGTTGTGGTTCGTTTGGCAATACCGTTGTCGCAATTTATAAGTGGATGGATTCCTAGTACGTTCAACTCCAATGCAGCAAAAAGTGAGCACGCTGATACGTATGACCTTGATCATGAACTTTCAACGGATGTGATGTTAGAGCGTTTTTGGGGCAGCAAAGAAAATGCACATGATATTTTAAAAATAGCGCCGCCCCGAGATATCGATTATTCATTAACGAGTACAGCACCACTATTTCAGACTAGAAAGAACGCTGCTGACCCTTCAATCATCAGTGGGTATCAACCCAATATGAATGGCTTGTCTTAACTTTTTCAACCGATAACCATTACATTGATGTATTTTTGTTTATCTATTTTTTTAGACTAAAGCGCATTGCAAAAAATTAAAAACTCCTTTAATTTAAAAACATACCCCTCAAAGGAAGAAAACTCATGGTGAATATACTTCGCGAGCAACCTCGTGCATTCCACATGATTTTTATGTTGGAGTTATGGGAGCGGTTTGGGTTTTATACTGTACAAGGGATTTTGACTTTATTTTTTATTCGTTACTTGGGTTACAGCGATACGATTTCTTATTATACGTTCGGTGCTTATTCAGCATTAGTTTACGGTATGGTGGTTGTCGGCGGCTATTTGGGCGATAGGCTATTAGGTACCAAGCGCACCATCGTTCTTGGTCTTATTGTTTTGGCTGCAGGTTATTTTTCTTTAGCGATTACTGATAAAGCCCATGTTTTCTTTGCGCTGGGTCTAATTTGTGTTGGCAATGGCTTATTTAAAGCAAATCCATCGAATTTGCTGGCAAAGTGTTATCAAGAAAATGATCCCCGCTTGCATGGCGGCTTTACCCTATACTATATGGCCATCAACTTAGGCAGTATGATTGCGTTATTTGCAGGCCCAGCCATAGCGAGTCGCTATGGCTATTCCTATGCTTATTTGATGAGTGCAATCGGTTTGTTAATTGGATTGGCTAACTATTGGCTGCAACGTCAATTTATTGAGCACATCAATACAGATGCTGACAAACGGAAAATATCCTTTTCTCAATGGCTGATGATATTAATTGGGATATTCATTCTTACTGACTGTTCTGCTTATTTATTACAACATGTGATGCTGGCTAAAAATTTATTTTGGTTTATTACCATTGCGGTCATTGCTTATTATCTTTTTATGACTCGTAAAGAAAGTAAAATTGTCCGGAGACGCATGCTGGTCGCCTTGGCCTTGATGTTGGAAGCAATCATATTCTTTACTTTATATCAACAGATGCCAACTTCGTTAAATTTATTTGCAGTACATAATGTAATCCCCGTTTTCTTTGGTATCACTATTGATGCACAAAGTTTTCAGGCATTAAATCCCATCTGGATTGTATTAATGAGTCCTGTTTTGGCCTATTTTTATGATCTGCTCAATAAGAAAGGCATCCAGTTTTCTATTCCTTATAAATTTTCTTTAGGGATGACCATGTGCGGGGTGAGCTTTTTAATGCTCTTTTTTGCACGTTATTTTTATACAGACCAGGGCATGGTTTCTTCTTGGTGGTTAATCATAAGTTATTTGTTTCAAAGTCTTGGTGAATTGCTGGTATCTGCACTGGGTGTCGCGATGGTTGCAGAATTAGTACCCACGCAAATCGTCGGTTTTGTGATGGGGATGTGGTTTTTAACTTCCGCGATAGCAGGATTTATTGGCGCTACCGTCGCTTCTTACACAGCACTTCCCGAACACATTAAACCTGGGGTAGACTCATTGATGATTTATACCCATGTATTTGCCTATATTGGTCTTGTCACCTTAATTATTGCGTTGCTGATGTGGTTATTATCGCCGCGATTAAGTCGCTATATTGCGGTGAAAAAGACAGACTTACACCAAGAAGCACAACAAGTAGAGTTCTCTGTGTCTAAGTGCTTTATGGTAGAACCATGAGTTGAGTCATTTCATGAACAAATAATTACAGACTAGCACCATGATTTTAATCAAGGTCCCAATTTGGCAGAATAATGTTAACCTAAATTCACTCGCGAATTTAGGTTAACTGATTTAATATTATCTCCAGTGGCCGTGGCCGCCGTGCCAACCATGCCAGCCGCCATGCCAGCCACCACCGTGCCAACCGTGACCACCATACCAGCCACGACCACCCCAATAACCCCAGTTTCCTCGATGACCCCAGCCAGAATAGTAGTAACCACCACTTGGATAATAGTAGCTTGAGTAGTAACTTGGATAATAGCCAGAATAATAGTAGCCTCCGGGATAAGTGGAAACATAACAACCACTTAATAGGAGTGAAGGTACAAACACTAGTGCTGCGATAACAAGTTTTTTCATGTTCGCTTCCTTAGTCAATGTTCGTACATTAATTATGCTGCATGCTCATATGTTAATCAAAAAAGTTGTATAATTTGCAATCTTATTGCTGAGAACCCCATATTTATCAAGGAGTTTTTAAGATAAATTGGATAAACTGTGTTCATATGGATGGATTCTATTGTACTATTGTGCAGTACTAGGTAATAAAGTTGAAAAATTGTAATCGAGGTGAAGCGTGGTAACGTCCAGATTCCATATTAGACCCTGGGGCTATCGTTTACTGCCATTAAACTGAGGATCGTTAAGCTTATTCCACTTCTACGTTCTGTGGCCAGTCCTCGGAATCCAAGAATAATTCAACATCACTGGCTCATGGGAACAAGGCACGGGACGTAGACAAGATTTTTTAAAGCACTGAGTTTGTCTTCACCCAACTGCGATAATGAGAAAGAAATGAACATCTTAATTGGCCTACGTTCTCAAAAATTGATAAGGAAGTATTGGTTAGCATCTGGTGTCCAACGCGATGAACTTCCTTCTATTACGTCGTCTGTTGATCTGACCACGTTGATAAGCTGGTTAAAAAAAGAACAATTAAGTCATTCCAATAAGTCAAAAGCAGAGCAACAAAAAATCGAATTTATTATGGTCTCCCTAAGAAAGGAGCTGTTGAACGATTTATTTGCAGCTATGAAAGGGGATGACATCAAATTGCCCAAAGAAGATAAAGACGAGTCGGTGACAGACAAAATCAAGTTTGCATTACTTACCGCGGCAGGTATTTTGGTCGCTGCTTGTCAGGGATTTGATGGTATCGTTACCATGTTGAGCGTTTTCGAGTTGTCCTCGTCAGTGATTCTTGCTGCTGGATTTGTATTTTCATTTCTTTCTGTAATCGTTTTTTGTGGGTTTGATTTAGTCAAAGTATCAAATGCCTTGGGAGTTAAGCTTAGCGAAGCTTATAAATTATTAGATGCCTACTTGTCGCAATTGCAGTTGATTAAATCCATCAGAAAAAAAATCGAGAGATACGATTTTTCAGAGTTGTCTCCAAGTGATTTACAACAATTAGAAAAAATAATATCCATGTTGCAAACACGTTTTAAATCGCTGACAGAGGCCAGTAAGCAATTTGATCAGGCGCTTCATAGTGATGACATGCAAATGGCCAAGACTCTAATTTCAGGAGCGTCCGCAGTCCTTTTTTTGGGCGGCGGTTTTTTTGCAGGCCAATCAGTAGCACTTTTCATATCCAGTCTCTTTGTCACTTCAATAATTCAGACTTTTTGGCCGGTAATTATTTTTAGTACTCTAGTTGGAATAGCCGCATTAAGTCTTTATTGGTATGTTGAGCGTCCTGGACTAAATAAGTTAATGAGCAGCTGGTTTGGCCTGAATGAAGAAAATGTGCAGAAATTATGTGATCAGGATTTGATAATAAAGGAAACAAAAAAGCTCGCCAATTTAGAGAAAAAAATAATTAACGCATCCAGATTAGCAAATAGACTGGCTCAGTTAGGGGACCGTGTTGGCGTTAGCGAGGATGAGCCTACGGTGGAACGGGCAGCCATTAAAATAACAGCAAGCACTAATTATTATTCCTTCCTTAAATCTCCGGATTTATTACCGTCTAATTTCAGTGAGCAGGAAAATTTAGATGAGACCCTGTGTTTTTGCATCTAGAGCTTGTTGACATTCGGTTCAAGCAATCCACTCATTAGAATTTAGTCTGCTTTTTGAAGTTATATATTTAAGATATCTTTTACAAAAGGAATGGTTATTTTTCGTTGCGCGGCAAGTGAGGCATCATCCAAACGATTAAGCAAATTTTGCAAATCATGCATGTTTCGCGAACACCGATTCAGGAGGAATTGCCCTACACTATTGGGTAAATCAAATCCGCGTTTTAAAGCATGCAGTTTTAAGGTATTAATTTTATCTTCATCGTTTAATTCCATTAACTGGATGACCAACCCCCAGCTTAATCTAGAGCGTAAGTCAGCTAACTGGATGGGGATTGTGGTTGGTGATTGATTTCCCGAAATGATTAAAGTACTTTTTTCCATATCTTTGATTTTATTGTATAAATGGAATAAAGCTTCTTCCCATTCAGGATTTTTGGCAATCATGTCTATATCATCGATACAGATTAATTCTTGTTCTTCCACACCTTCTATGGTTTGCGGTCCCCATTCTTTAAGAAGAGTCAAAGGGAGATAGATGGCGGTTTGAGTGGAATTAACGGCTTGACAACATGCCTGCAATAAGTGAGTTTTTCCACTACCTTTATTGCCCCACAGATAAAGCAACCGATCTTCTCTATGCGTGAGCATGTTATGCAATTGTTGCTGCAGGAGTTTATTCGAACCCCAATTGAAATCAGCCAGGGTTGATTCATCATTTAATTTTATAGCCAGTGCTAATTGCTTATTCATTATGATGGTTCTTTTTTGGGCCAAGCTTTTCTGCCCCATGTCCAGATATAATCAATATATGTAATGGCTGTAGTAAACGTCGTTAATAGGATCAAGACATTAAGGAGGTAGGGAGGAAATTCAAAATAAGCTAATTCAAATAAACACGAGGTAACAAGCGTTAATTGTAATGCTGTATTAATCTTACTGAGTAATGTGGGTTGAAAGTCCAGTTTGCGGCGAATAAATTGATACCAAGCCAGGACCCCTAAGGAAATTGTCAAATCTCTGAAGAAAACTAAAATGACTAGCCACCAAGGCAAAACGCCAATTAAGGCTAAAGAGATGAAGCTGGTGGCAATTAATAATTTATCAGCGAGCGGATCAATGAACGAACCAAAAAAACTTTGCCAGTTAAAACTTCGGGCTAAAAAGCCATCCAAACCATCACTTAATCCAGCAAATATAAATAAATAAAAAGCAATCGTGTACTCATGATGGTATAAATAAAATATAAAAGGCCCAATTAATAGGAGACGTAATAAAGTCAGAGCATTTGGAATGTATTTTAATATCATAGGCCATACGATAATTTAATAACCCTTATTTGCCCGCACCTTTCACAATTAATTTAGGGATTGGATTTTGAAGGGAATATGTGTTTTGCTAAACAATAATCTAGTGTATACAATACTCGCAGTTCTGTCACTTATGTTTCTCTTCATTTTTACGGTACATAATCACGGTATTACCTATAATTTGTATCAGTTCTGCATGCAGTTGCTGGCATAGCTCACCGGCCATAATCAGTCGGTCTTCTTTTTCTGCGCCGTTAATTTTTACCTTAATTAATTCGTGCGAAAGCAATGCAACATCTGTTTCTGCAATCACTGCTTCAGTTAATCCTTTGGCTCCAAGAAGTACGACAGGTTTTAAGTGATGTGCTTGGGCTTTAAGCGCTTTTTTGAGTGCAGTATCCACTGTAACGTTTCCTTAATACCCTCCAATAATTCAATTATTTTGGAGGTTGATTGATAAAATGGCAAATTATTGCACGTTTTGCTGGGAAAAGGTAGTGAAATTCAGTATCATAGATTTAACTGATACTCATAAATAAATTTATGAAGCGTACGAAAAGCAGTAAACGGTGGTTGCAAGAGCACTTTGATGATGTTTATGTAAAAAAAGCACAAGCAGAAGGCTATCGTAGCCGTGCAGTATACAAATTAAAAGAGGTAGACGAGAAAGAGTCTTTGCTTAAACCTGGGATGACTGTAGTTGATCTAGGGGCGGCCCCTGGAGGGTGGACTCAGTATGTATCTGAACGGTTACAAGGACGCGGCCGCATCGTCGCTTTGGATATATTGCCTATGGATGCTTTACCTGATGTCGATGTTATTCTCGGTGATTTTCGAGAAGATGAAGTGTTGCAAAAACTGATGGATCTAATTCCAGAGCGCAGTGTTGACTTGTTATTATCAGATATGGCCCCAAATATGAGTGGCTCCGCAGCAATTGATATTCCCCGGGCCATGTATTTGGTGGAACTGGCTTTTGATTTTGCGGAAAAAATGTTAAAGCCTGGTGGGTCCATGCTTATTAAAATCTTTCATGGAGTTGGCTTTGATGATTTAGTAAAACAGGCGAGAGCTTCTTTTGAGAAAGTCGTGATTCGGAAGCCTTCAGCTTCGCGAGCTCGCTCAAAAGAAACCTATTTGCTGGCAAAGGGATACAATTTATAGTAACTTTATGATCTAAAGGAATTCGATCATAAAATAAAGCTGTACGTCACTAACGAGGTTAATACTTTGAACGACATGGTTAAGAATTTATTTTTATGGCTGATTATAGCAATTGTGCTTGTTTCAGTTTTCAGTAATTTCGGCCCTCGAAACTCGGTCGCTGAGAAACTCTCTTACAGCCAGTTTTTGAAAGAAGTCGATCAAGGTATGGTTAACTCAGTCACCATTGAGGATGATAAAATCATCAAAGGGATGACGAAAAATAACAAACGTTTTGTTACATACATGCCGATGCAAGATAACGCTTTGCTTGGTGAATTATTGAAAAGCAAAGTCGATGTAAGTGGCCAAGAAAAGCAACAAGAAAGCTTCCTTCTCCATTTATTCATCAACTGGTTCCCTATGCTGCTTTTAATTGGGGTATGGGTTTTTTTCATGCGCCAGATGCAAGGCGGGGGTGGCCGAGGGGCAATGTCTTTTGGCCGTTCACGTGCACGCTTGCTTGGTGAAGATCAAGTTAAAGTAACTTTTGCGGATGTAGCTGGAGTCGACGAAGCGAAAGAAGAAGTGAAAGAGTTAGTTGATTTTTTACGCGACCCGACCAAATTCCAAAATCTGGGTGGACGTATTCCGCGCGGTGTATTATTAGTTGGTTCTCCTGGAACTGGTAAAACTCTTTTAGCCCGAGCTGTTGCTGGTGAAGCTAAGGTACCATTCTTTACCATTTCAGGTTCTGATTTTGTTGAAATGTTTGTTGGTGTGGGTGCATCTCGTGTTCGTGATATGTTTGAACAAGCTAAAAAACACGCGCCCTGCATAATTTTCATTGATGAAATTGATGCCGTAGGCCGCCACCGTGGTGCTGGTCTTGGCGGAGGTCATGATGAACGTGAACAAACGCTAAACCAATTGCTGGTTGAGATGGATGGTTTTGAAGGCAGTGAAGGGGTTATTGTTGTTGCAGCAACAAACCGTCCGGATGTTTTGGACCCTGCATTATTACGTCCAGGCCGCTTTGATCGCCAGGTTGTAGTTCCTTTACCGGATATTCGAGGTCGGGAACAAATATTAAGAGTGCATTTGCAAAAGGTTCCAGTTGATGGCAATGTCGATATTATGGCGATTGCTCGAGGTACTCCAGGATTCTCAGGAGCAGATTTAGCCAATCTTGTGAACGAAGCCGCTTTATTTGCCGCTCGTGCTAATAAACGTAAAGTCAGCATGATAGAGCTGGATAAAGCAAAAGATAAAATCATGATGGGGGCTGAACGGCGCTCTATGGTGATGGATGATAATGAGAAAAAATTGACTGCTTACCATGAAGCAGGTCATGCGATTGTAGGTTTAAGTGTCCCAGAGCATGATCCTGTTTATAAAGTCTCTATAATTCCACGAGGCCGTGCTCTGGGTGTGACGATGTTCTTACCAGAACAAGATAGATACAGTCACAGTAAACGACGTCTGGAAAGCCAATTATCCAGTTTATTTGGTGGCCGAATTGCAGAAGAGCTTATCTTTGGTGTGGATAGCGTGACCACCGGTGCATCGAATGACATTATGCGTTCCACTGAAATCGCGCGTAAAATGGTCACAACTTGGGGCTTATCAACTTTGGGGCCGCTTACTTTTGGCGAAGAAGAAGAAGAAGTATTTTTAGGTCGCTCAATGAATAAACATAAGGAAATGTCAGATAGAACGGCGCAACAAATTGATGATGAAGTACGTGCAATCATTGATAGAAATTATAAGCGTGCCAAGGAAATTCTGGTTTCGAATATGGATAAATTGCACTTAATGGCTCAAAGCCTAATTAAATACGAAACTATAGACTTCAAGCAAATACAAGAGATTATGTCCGGTAAAGAGCCTTCTCCTCCGGAAGATTGGGGTTCATCAAAACCTTTAGATGGTGCCGAAGTGGTAAATAACTCGCCAGAAAAACCATCAGAGCATGAAGTCATTGTAAATCCTGCTGAAGAGCACTGATACTATTAGTGAGAGAAGCAGGTGAACATAAAGCAATTTTCAGGTTGGCTTGAACGCCAACCTATTTTAAAAAATTCCCCAGAAAAACCACTTATTATGGGTATATTAAATGTCACTCCAGACTCTTTTTCTGATGGAGGCAAATTTTTATCCATGGGCAGGGCTTGTGAGCATGCATTTCACTTAATTAGCCAGGGAGCTGATTTAATTGATATTGGGGGACAATCTACTCGACCTGGAGCGCAGTCTGTTCCAATAGATGCTGAATTAAAGCGTGTTATTCCTGTTATCGAACAAATCCGTGCTCATTCAGATGTTTGCATCTCAATTGATACAAATAAACCCGAAGTAATGGAGGCTGCAGTATCCGCGGGCGCTAACCTAATTAATGATGTTTATGCTTTACGTAGTCAAGGAGCGCTTGAAATGGCTGCGAAACTTGCAGTTCCAGTTTGCTTGATGCACATGCAAGGAGAGCCTCACAATATGCAACACCAGCCCTATTATCCACATGGTGTGCTTACAGAAGTGACGCAGTTTTTTTCAGAACGTATTGCTGAGTGTGAGCGTGTGGGGATCAAAAAAAGAAATATAATCCTAGATCCAGGCTTTGGATTTGGAAAACAAGTACAAGATAATTTGCTCTTAGTCAAAAATCTTGATAGCTTTGCAACATTTGCAATGCCGCTGCTTTTAGGGGTTTCACGTAAAAGCACAATTGGGGCAGTACTTGCTAAAGAGGTGGGTGAGCGGTTGATAGGAAGTATAGCGGTCGCAGTTTATGCAGCATTGAAAGGTGCGAGTATCATAAGAACGCATGATGTAGATGAAACAAATCAAGCGTTGCATATGATCACCATGATTGGTAAGGCGGACGTTTAGCAGCTCACGCGAGCTATAAATTCTTAATAAGAAGGTGGTTAAGGATGAGTCAACGTAAATATTTTGGTACTGATGGGATACGGGGGCATGTGGGTTTATCCAATATTAACCCTGAATTTGTGTTGAAATTAGGCTGGGCGGTTGGCCGCGTACTGGCTAATGGTCATCGCAAAAAAGTAGTTATTGGAAAAGATACAAGGGTATCAGGTTACATGTTAGAGTCTGCTTTAGAAGCAGGACTCTCAGCTGCTGGCGTCGATGTTGCTTTATTAGGGCCTATGCCAACGCCTGCTATCGCTTATCTGACTCAAACACTTAGAGCCAATGCAGGGATTGTGATCAGTGCATCTCATAACCTTTTTGAAGATAATGGAATCAAGTTTTTTTCTTCAGAGGGGGGTAAACTACCCGATAGTGTTGAGTTGGCAATTGAAGCAGAACTCGAAAAGAAAATGCAGACAGTACCCTCACAAAATTTAGGTAAGGCAACGCGAATAAACGATGCAAGCGGACGTTACATCGAATTTTGCAAATCCACTATTCCATCATTAACAAGACTTTCTGGTTTAAAAATTGTAGTTGATTGTGCAAATGGGGCGACCTATCACATTGCACCTAATGTTTTTTCAGAGCTTGGTGCGCAAGTTATTTCCATTGGCAATCGTCCTGATGGTTTTAATATCAATGAAGATTGCGGCTCAACGTCTCCCGAGCTTTTAAGGCAAAAAGTTGTGAGCACGGGTGCAGATATTGGCATTGGCTTAGATGGCGATGGGGATCGTGTGGTATTAATCGACGCTAATGGTCGTTTACTTGACGGAGATCAGATCCTTTATATTATTGCTAAAGATAGGCATCAGCGTGGTGTCTTAAATGGCGGTGTAGTTGGTACTCAAATGAGCAACTATGGCCTAGAAATCGCGATTAAAAGTTTAGGTATTCCTTTCGTAAGAACACGGGTCGGCGACCGATATGTGTTAGAGGCTTTGCGAGAAAAGGATTGGAAAATTGGTGGTGAAACATCGGGTCATATCGTTTGTTTGGATAAAACCACCACAGGCGATGGGATCGTGGCGGCCTTACAAGTACTTTCTATTATGGTAAAACAGGGGAAATCCCTGCAGCAGCTCATTGAAGGGATTAATTTATTACCGCAAAGCTTAGTAAATTTAAAAACCAATTACGCCACCTTACTTGCAGAACATACGCAAGTGATTGAAGTAGTTAGGGCCTTAGAGTCAAGCCTAAATGGTGAAGGAAGAGTGCTACTCAGGCCCTCAGGTACCGAGCCCTTATTACGTGTTATGGTAGAAGGCATGAATGAATCTATAGTAAAACAGCATGCACAAAAGCTCTGTGAGGATATAAGCCAAATTGAGAGAAATTTGGTTTTTCAGTAATAAAAATGATCGGATAGGCTTTTTATCTACCAAAGCTTTAAATAAAAAAATCGCTTTAGGGCTACACATCAGCAATGACTTTGGGTATAGTCCGGAATTGAAAGCGTGGGGGCATAGATGAGACATAAGATAGTTGCTGGCAACTGGAAGATGAATGGTCAGCTGCAGCAGGTGATTCAACTAAGTAAAGAGCTTAGAGAATTACTTAATTCTATTAATGATGTCCAAGTTATTGTCATGCCACCAGCTATTTATATCCCGAAGGTTCGAGATATACTTGCTGATTGTAAAATTGAAATAGGTGCCCAGAATATCTATCCAAAAGATTTTGGGGCGTATACTGGGGAGATATCAGCACCTATGCTAAAGGATTTCAACTGTCGCTATGTATTGGTTGGACATTCTGAGAGAAGACACTGTTTTCACGAGGATGAAAATTTTGTAGCGCAAAAATTCCACCATGTAAAAGAACATGGTATGATACCGGTTCTTTGCGTCGGTGAAACGCTAAAAGAACGTGAAGCAGGACAAACAGAGCAAGTAATTGCCAAGCAATTGCTCGCAATAAGCGAACACGATAAAAATTGCTTTCGTGATTGTGTTATAGCTTATGAACCCGTTTGGGCGATAGGCACAGGAAAAACTGCATCACCGGAACAAGCGCAGGAAGTACATCAGTTTATTAGAAGACGGGTTGCAGAGATTAATCATAGCGATGCCGAACGTTTATCACTTCTCTATGGAGGTAGTGTAAATGAAAACAATGCCAGGGCATTATTTACCATGCCAGATGTAGATGGTGGTTTGGTAGGCGGTGCATCGTTGAACGCGAAACAGTTTGTGGAAATTGTGAAATGTATCAATTGATATTAATGATTCATGTAATCGTTGCTGTGGTTTTAATAGGCTTGGTTCTTATCCAACATGGCAAAGGCGCTGATATCGGTGCAGCTTTTGGATCTGGGGCTTCAAATACATTATTTGGAAGCCAAGGAACAGGTGGGTTTTTATTCAAGTTAACAGGTGGCTTGGCATTGACCTTTTTTGTCACCAGTTTATTGTTATCTTACTTGGTGTCTGTACAATATCAAAAAACAGAGCAACAAGTAATTCCTCAGCAAACTAGTGCACCTGCGAATTCAATTCCAGTGCCAGTAGATAACAGTAAAAAGAATAAATAAGATTCTTTGAGTTACGCTGAAGAGCGTACCCCAAGAGTTAAAATAGAATTAATGGAGCTTGTTCACGTTAGGCTGGCTGGACTTAAAAGACTTGATTTTAGGATAGTGAAGTGCAGAAATTAAGGCAGATAGGTCAAGAAGTAGAACTGTAAACAGTCCAAAAAAGAATATGCCGAAGTGGTGGAATTGGTAGACACGCCGTCTTGAGGGGGCGGTGGCGAAAGCCGTGCCGGTTCGAGTCCGGCCTTCGGCACCATTTTAATCCGTGCAAGGTGAAAAAATGCTATCTCAATATTTACCTGTTCTCATTTTCATAATTGTCGGATTGGCATTAGGTATCGCAATGATTGGGGCAGGCGCCTTATTTTCAAAGCATAAGCCTGATAGTGCCAAGAATTCTCCCTATGAATGTGGATTTGGAGCTTTTGAAAATTCACACATTCCATTTGATGTTCGTTTTTATCTTGTAGCCATTTTATTTATTATTTTTGATTTGGAAACAGCATTTTTCTTTCCATGGGCCTTAGTTTTACGCAAAATTGGCTGGTTTGGTTTTGCTGGAATGATGTTATTTTTAGGATTATTGGTTATTGGTTTTATTTATGAATGGAAACGAGGCGCACTCGAGTGGGAATAGATAATAAGAGTGCGGAGTAGAGCTTGTTGACAATACGCTAGATTGAGCCTATTGCCTGATTTTTGAATAAATAGAAGCGTATTTAAAAATCGATGGATGATGACCAAGACACTAGCGTTGTAAACAGGTTCCAAATTCACTTCTGAACGCAACTTCGAACAAGAAGAAGCAGTCAGAGGTGATTTTTTATTAATATTTATCTGCTTAGAGGCTAGCTATGGCGGTTGCAGAATTGCAAAAAAGTGGCTTTGTAACGACTTCAGTCGAGAAACTTCTCGGATGGGCACGTAGTGGTTCTATGTGGCCTATGACTTTTGGATTAGCATGTTGTGCAGTAGAAATGATGCACGTTGGTGCGGCACGTTATGACCTGGATCGATTCGGAATTATTTTCCGTCCCAGTCCACGTCAATCCGATGTAATGATAGTTGCCGGTACCTTATGCAATAAAATGGCTCCTGCTTTACGTAAAGTGTATGATCAAATGCCCGACCCTCGATGGGTTATTTCTATGGGTTCTTGTGCGAACGGTGGAGGATATTATCATTACTCTTACTCGGTAGTTCGAGGGTGTGATCGTATTGTCCCAGTAGATGTATACGTGCCAGGTTGTCCTCCAACTGCGGAAGCATTGCTGTATGGGATTATTCAATTGCAGAACAAAATCAGGCATAAAAAAGTCTTAGAAGCTTAAGATCATCAAAGGTGCAAATAGATGACAAAAAATGATTCTTTGGTTGAACAACTCAAAAGTGAACTATCAAGCCATATTAATGATATTACTGTAGCTTATGATGAAGTAACTATTGAGTGTGGTATATCAAATTTAAAAGCAATGATGTTGGAATTGCGTGATCTCGACGCATTTTCTTTTGATCAACTTATCGATCTTTGTGCTGTAGATTACCTGCTCTATGGTGAATATGATTGGGAAACAGAATCAGCTACAGAAAGTGGTTTCTCTCGAGGCGTGGAACGCCAAGAAGCTAAAGCGTATACTTTGGATAGACCCCGTTTTGCAGTAGTTTACCATTTACTTTCAACCAAAAAAAATCATCGTTTACGCGTTAAAGTATTTGTAGATGAGTCTCATTTAATTGTTCCTTCTGTACATCATTTGTGGAAAGGCGCGAATTGGTTTGAGCGTGAAGCTTATGACTTATTTGGTATTTTGTTTGAAGGACATCCTGATTTAAGACGCATTTTGACTGATTATGGATTTATCGGACACCCATTCCGTAAAGATTTCCCACTTAGTGGTCATGTTGAAATGCGCTATGACGCAAAACTCGAAAAAGTTATCTATGAGCCTGTAGATATCGAGCCCAGAATTTTGGTGCCCAAGGTTATCCGCGAAGATAACCGGTATATTGGTGATAAAAGGGGCAAAAAATGATTGAATTGAAGAATTACACTCTAAACTTTGGTCCACAACATCCAGCAGCACATGGTGTATTGCGCTTGGTTCTTGAACTTGAAGGAGAGACGATTGTTCGCGCAGACCCACATATAGGATTACTTCATAGAGCAACAGAAAAATTGGCAGAGACAAAGCCTTATCTTCAATCTATTGGTTACATGGACCGATTGGATTATGTGTCTATGATGTGTAATGAGCACGCCTACGTACGAGCTATAGAGAAGCTTTTAGGTATTGAGGCCCCACTTCGTGCTCAATACATTCGTACCATGTTTGATGAAATAACCCGAATTTTGAATCACCTGTTATGGTTAGGTGCTATTGCATTAGATATTGGAGCAATGACTGTATTTTTGTATTGTTTCAGGGAGCGCGAAGACCTTTTTGATTGCTATGAAGCCGTATCAGGGGCTCGTATGCATGCTAAATATTATCGACCTGGCGGCGTTGCTCGTGATCTGCCAGACACCATGCCTCAATATAAAGCATCAAGATGGCATAATGATCGTGAAATTGAAAAACTAAATGAAGATCGAAGCGGAACTTTGCTTGATTTTCTATGGGCATTTACTGAGCGTTTTTCTCATTGTGTTGATGAATATGAAACCTTGTTAACTGACAATAGAATATGGAAACAACGTACTGTAGATATCGGTATTGTTTCCCCGGAAGAAGCCTTGCAATGGGGTTTTACTGGCCCAATGCTTCGTGGTTCTGGAATTGCATGGGATCTACGCAAGAAACAGAGTTATGCTGTATATGATCGTGTGGATTTTGATATTCCAGTAGGTAAAACTGGTGACTGCTATGATCGTTATTTAGTTCGCGTAGAAGAGTTAAGGCAGTCTAATCGCATCGTGAGACAATGTATTGAATGGCTTGAAGCAAATCCCGGTCCGGTTCGCATTGATGATCATAAGATTACCCCGCCGCGCCGCGTTGAAATGAAAGAAGATATGGAAGCCTTAATCCATCACTTTAAACTGTTTACTGAAGGTTTTTGTTTGCCAGCTGGAGAAGTGTATAGCGCTGTTGAGGCACCTAAAGGTGAATTTGGTATTTATATGGTATCTGATGGTGCTAATAAACCCTATAGAATGAAAATTCGTGCTCCTGGATTTGCGCATCTGTCCAGCTACGATGCGATGACAAGAGGACATATGATCGCTGATGGTGTCGCAATTTTGGCGAGCCAGGATATAGTATTTGGTGAAATCGATCGTTAATTTGTGGGATATCATTTTTGATAATTGTTAAAAGATGTCCCAGAAAATTACAATTTAAAAAGGTTTTTAGAAATGTCTGATAATTCAGCAAAAATATTAAATCAATTGGTGTCAGCTCAAAGAATAAAGGACATAGATCATTGGGTAGCAAAATATCCACAGGATCAAAAGCAATCTGCGGTAATGAGCGCATTGAGAATCGTCCAAGAAGAACATGGCCACCTAAGCACCGAACTAATGGATGCTGTAGCTGATTATCTTGATATGCCGCCTATTGCTGTTTACGAGGTTGCCAGTTTCTATACGATGTATGAACTCAAACAAGTCGGCAGACATTCAATTAATGTTTGTACAAATATTTCATGTATGCTGCGTGACTCAGCTGCAGTTGTTGAGCATTTAGAAAAAAAATTAGGCATTAAATTAGGTCAAACAACAGATGATGGGCGCTTTACCTTAAGATCTGTTGAATGCTTAGGTGCTTGTGTTAACGCACCAATGATGCAAGTGGACAAGGATTATCATGAGAATCTGACTCCTGAATCTATAGATAAAGTATTGGAACAATACCAATAAAAAGATAGAGGTGGTTGCCGTGGTTGAACTAAATCAAGTTTGTTATCGAACATTTCATCTACCAGAGCCCTGGACACTATCTGCTTATGAAAGTGTTGGCGGATACAGCGCATGGAGAAAAATATTAAAAGAGCAAACTTCTCCACAATCGATTATTGATGAATTAAAAACTTCTGCTTTGCGTGGACGAGGCGGTGCCGGATTCCCTACAGGATTAAAATGGAGTTTTATGAACCGTAACACTCCTGTGCAAAAATATGTAGTCTGTAATTCCGACGAAGGTGAGCCAGGTACATGTAAGGACCGAGAAATACTCACCTTAAATCCACACCAACTCATCGAAGGAATGGCAATAGCCGGATATACCATGGGTTCCACTATCGGCTATAACTACATTCGCGGCGAATTCTGGTTGCCTTATGAGCGTACAGAAGCTGCATTAAAAGAAGCTTATGCAGCCGGTCTACTCGGTAAGAATATTTTAGGTTCGGGTATTGATTTTGATTTGTACAATCATTTGGGAGCCGGTGCGTATATCTGCGGGGAAGAAACGGCACTGCTCAACTCTTTAGAAGGAAAAAAAGGTCAGCCAAGATTTAAACCGCCATTTCCAGCGAATTATGGTTTATATGGCAAACCTACAACGATTAATAATACAGAAACTTTTGCCTCTGTACCGGTGATTATGGAAAAAGGCGGTGAGTGGTTTCTAAAATTAGGTAAGCCAAATAATGGCGGCACTAAGTGTTTTAGTGTGAGTGGCCATGTTAATAAACCTGGTAATTATGAAATTCCTTTGGGAACACCATTTAAAACACTGCTTGAGTTGGCTGGTGGCGTTATAAAAGGCCGAAAAATTAAAGCAGTAATTCCTGGCGGTACCTCTATGCGTGTTTTACCTGGTGATGTCATGATGGAACTCGATATGGATTATGACAGCATTCAAAAAGCAGGCTCAGGCCTAGGTTCAGGTGCTGTAATAATTATGGATGAAACAACCTGTATGGTTGACGCCTTATATCGCATTTCTGAATTCTATATGGATGAGTCTTGCGGTCAATGCACACCGTGCCGCGAAGGTACCGGCTGGTTAGTCCGATTATTACATCGTATTAAAGAAGGTCATGGAGAACCTAGAGATGTAGAGAAATTAATCAATGTTGCGAATAATATCGAAGGACGCACTATTTGTGCATTAGGTGAGGCAGCTGCTTGGCCTGTACAAAGTTTTGTTAAGCATTTCCGCGATGAATTTGAATATTTCGTTAAGCATAAACGCTCAATTGTCGCAGCATAATTAAAAGGTTTGACCATGACTACTACTATTGAAATCGACGGTAAAACATTTGAAGCAGAAAACGGTAAAATGATTATTGAAGTTGCCGATGAAGCAGGCATTCATATTCCACGTTTTTGTTATCATAAAAAATTATCTGTGGCTGCAAACTGCCGCATGTGCCTAGTTGAAGTAGAAAATGGCCGCAAGCCAGTTCCTGCCTGTGCTACTCCAATTACTGACGGAATGAAGGTGTTTACTAAATCAAAAGAAGCCTTACATTCTCAAAAAGTGGTTATGGAATTTCTCCTGATTAATCACCCATTGGATTGTCCTATTTGCGATCAAGGCGGTGAGTGCGAGCTGCAAGATGTATCTATGGGATATGGTGCGGATGCATCAGAATATACTGAAACAAAGCGTTCAGTAGATGATGATAATTTAGGTGAGCTGATTTCAACAGAAATGACTCGCTGCATCCATTGTACTCGTTGTGTTCGTTTTGGCGAGGAAATTGCGGGATTAAGAGAGTTGGGTGCAACCGGTCGTGGCGAACACATGCAAATTGGAACTTATGTCCAGCACAGCATGAAATCAGAAGTCTCTGGCAATATTATCGATTTGTGCCCGGTAGGCGCTTTAACGTCAAAACCATATCGTTTTACAGCGAGAGCTTGGGAACTCACCCAGCATGACGGTGTCGCGCCCCATGACTGCCTGGGTTCTAATATCTATATACATACACGCCGCAATCAGTTAATGCGAGTTGTTCCTAAAGAGAATGAAGTAATTAATGAAACATGGTTATCCGATCGCGACCGATTTAGCTACCTTGGATTAACGAGTTCATTAAGAGCAAGCCAGCCACAAATTAAACGTAATGGCCAATGGGAAATCGTAGATTGGGAAACTGCTTTAAAATTTGCAGCAGAGGGCATAGCACGAGTCATAAAACAAAATGGCCCAGAACAAGTGGCAGCATTTGCATCAAGCTCTTCTACATTAGAAGAACTGTACTTGCTTCAAAAATTAATGCGTGCAATAGGTGTTCATAATTTAGATCACCGGTTGCAACAAGTAGATTTTAGAGATCAAGAAACTCAGGCAACGACTCCAAAAAGTTCATTGACTTATGCAGAAGTAGAACAACAAAATACGATTGTATTGATTGGATGTAATATTGATCGTGAAGTCCCGCTTGCAGGGGTAAGGGTGCGTAAGGCTTATCGTAATGGTGCCGACATTTATGCCATAAACCCAGTAGATTTTGAATATCGTTTCGATCTAAGCGAGCGTTTCATTGTCTCACCATTAGAAATGCCAATGCAACTTGCCAAGCTTGCTTTAGCGCTTACTGATGATCTCAAGACGCTACCCTCGCCAGTACAAAAATTATTAATAGGCCTTGAACCAGACAAGGCAACTCAAAAAGTTGCCAAAGCATTGAAAAACGATAAAGCGTGCTTAATTACGGGTGCCCTCTGTGAAAATCACCCTGAAGCTGCGCTACTGCGTACTTTAATTTCCCATATTGAAAAATTAAGCGGTGCCAAAGTGCTCCGGCTTACTCATGGTGCCAATACAGCTGGTGCTTGGATGGCGGGTATGGTTCCGCATCGTACAACTGCTGGTAAGGCTGATTCCACTCCAGGCATGGATGTACAGGCTGCGTTAAATGCCAAACTTAAAGGATATTTTCTAATGGGAGTAGAGCCAGGGTTTGATTTTGCTAATCCTTATGGTGCAAGACAATCGATGCTTGCTTCCGAGTTTGTCGTATTAATGTCTGCTTACAATCATGAATCAATGCATGACTATGCGGATGTTATTTTACCGATGGCTCCTTATGCTGAAACCTCAGGCACCTACATTAATGTTGATAATACTTGGCAAACTGTCAAGGGAGCCTTGACTCCGTATGGCGAGTCAAGACCAGCATGGAAGATATTGAGAGTATTAGGTAATTTATTGCATTGTGATGGCTTTGATTATTTGTCAACAGAAGATATTTTGTCTGAAATTAAAAATAGTGTTGCAATCACAATGGAGCAAGAATATAAACCATATTATCCTGAGAGCCTACCTATGATGAATCAATCGTTAGTTCGAGTAGGAGAGTGGCCACTCTATCGCAGCGATGCAATTGTCAGAAATAGTAAAGAACTGCAATTATGCGCAGCTGCTGAGCAAGCATGCATACGCATCAATCCTCTAACAGCAGATCGATTGAAATTAGAAGATGTTGCTACTGTATCTCAGGGAGATATTGAGATAACATTGCCGCTAAAACGTGATGAACGCATTGCGGCAGATGTTGTATGGGTAGCAAACGCGATGCCTGAAACAGTAGATTTGGGTCATTCATTTGCTGCAATAACTATTAAGCGCTAGGCAGGTAAGAAAATGCTGCAAGATATTAGCATATTAATTTGGGTCATCATTAAAATATTAGTAATCGTAGTACCTTTGCTACTATGTGTTGCATATTTAATATACGCAGAGCGTAAGGTTATTGGGTATATACAAACACGTATAGGACCGAATCGTGTTGGGTTAAGGGGGTTGCTCCAACCCATTGCGGATTTAATTAAATTAATCACTAAAGAAATTATTATCCCTACCCGTTCCAATAAATATCTTTTTATTGCCGCACCCTTATTCGCATTGGTTCCGGCTTTGGCTGGTTGGGCGGTGGTTCCTTTTCAAGAAGGTATGGTTCTCGCCAATATTAATGCAGGGGTACTTTACGTTTTTGCTATGAGTTCACTGGGGGTGTACGGTGTTCTGATCGCAGGTTGGGCATCCAACTCGAAGTATGCAATGTTTGGTGCTTTAAGGAGTACAGCGCAAACTGTTTCTTATGAAATTGCTATGGGTTTTGCTTTAGTGGGCGTACTATTAGCTGCCGGAAGCATGAATTTCACAGATATTGTTAATTCACAAAGAGGTGGAATTTTACACTGGTGGTTTATTCCTCTTCTTCCATTATTTTTTGTATTCTGGATTGCTGGAATTGCTGAAACCAATAGAGCGCCTTTCGATCTGGCAGAAGGCGAATCTGAAATCGTTGCTGGTTTCCATGTCGAGTATTCAGGGATAGGATTCGCACTATTCTTCTTGTCAGAATACGCAAGCATGATTCTTGTCTCTGTACTGCTCAGCATTATGTTTATGGGTGGATGGATGTCACCTTTTGAAGGAATTCCCTTCTTAGAAAATATATTTTTTGTTGTACCTGGCTTTGTTTGGTTACTCGTAAAAGTGAGCTTTTTCCTATATGTGTATTTATGGATAAGAGCTACTTTTCCTCGTTATCGTTATGACCAACTTATGCGCTTAGGTTGGAAAGTACTCATTCCGGTCACCATTGTTTGGATTATTGTAACTGCGCTAATGGTGGTTACACATGTTAAACCTTGGTTTTAATGGTTAATAGAGAAGCCGATGAAAAAAGCATATCAATATATTAAATACTACGTACGCAGTTTTCTTTTAATAGAATTATTGCAGGGTTTAAAATTAACTGGTAAATATTTCTTTAAGAAAAAGACCACAGTTCAATTCCCTGAAGAGCAAACACCCATATCTCCTCGCTTTAGAGGAGCGCTAGCTCTACGCCGCTATCCTAATGGGGAAGAGCGCTGTATCGCCTGCAAATTATGTGAAGCTGTTTGTCCTGCATTGGCAATTACTATCGAAGCAGAACCTCGTGAAGATGGGTCTCGACGAACTACGAGATATGATATCGATGTCTTTAAATGCATTAATTGTGGTTTATGTGAAGAATCTTGCCCTGTAGATTCCATAGTAGTTACACCGGTACTTCACTACCATATTAGCGAACGTGGTCAGAATATTATGACTAAGGAAAAGCTCTTGGCGCTTGGTGATTTGCTGGAGCCAAGACTTGCAGCAGATCGAGCTGCTGACGAAAAATACCGATAACGGGGTACAGTATGCATGAATTATTAGTTCCAATTATCTTTTATATTTTTGCGGCTATAGCAGTCGGTGCTGCCTTTATGGTGATCATACAAGACAACCCTGTGCGTAGTGTTTTATTCCTTGTACTTACTTTTTTTGCCAGTGCCATTTTATGGATACTTGCAGAAGCAGAATTTCTTGCCTTGATTCTGGTACTGGTTTATGTGGGGGCAGTGATGACACTGTTTCTCTTCGTGGTCATGATGCTCAATATTGATATTGAAGTAATTAAAAACCATTACAAACGTTATTTACCCTTTGGCTTGATTCTGGTTGCGTTATTAACAGGTCTTTTAATGGTATCTATACCTGCAGGTACATTTAAGTCGAATGTTGAAACACAAAACCAAGCGCCCATAAGTACCCAGTTTTTTGATGTGGCACAAAACAATCCTGCAGGACAGCCATTATCAAATACCGAAGCCTTAGGTATGGTTTTGTACACCGATTATTTACTGGCTTTTGAGATTGCCGCTGCATTGTTGCTTATTGCAATTATTTCTGCAATTACCCTGGTGCATAGAGGTCCGAGAAAGTCGAAGAGACAGAATGTGAAACAACAGATTCTGACAAGTCGAAATGAACGGGTTGAATTAATTAATATGAAAGCAGAAAAATAATGTTGGGGAATTCTATATGATACCGGTTAATAATTACCTAATTTTAGGTGCGATTTTATTCGGGTTTGGTCTTATTGGCATAATGATGAATCGTAGGAACATCATCTTATTGCTGGTATGTATCGAATTAATGTTACTTGCAGTGAATACTAATTTTATTGCATTTTCTCATTATTATAGTGAGATTAGTGGTCAGGTTTTTGTCTTTTTCATTTTAACAGTTGCTGCTGCAGAAGCAGCAATAGGATTGGCGATAGTGATGTTGCTTTATAGAAATAGAGGCAATATTGACGTAGATAAGATGAATCATTTAAAAGGTTAACATTGTGAGTATCCAACAACTTTGTTTAATAATTGTTTTAGCTCCCTTGGCAGGCTCCATAATTGCTGGCTTTCTCCGTAATCAAATAGGACGCGTCGGGGCCCATAGTGCTACTATTCTTGGTGTCACCATTTCTTTTGTCGTATCGCTGTATGTTGCTTGGCAACTGTTTTCTGGTGCCGTTCCAACTGAAAACACAGTTCTTTATCATTGGGCCAGCGGTGGCTTAATCCTTCCTTTTGAATTTAACATAGGTTTTTTGATTGACCCCCTAAGTGTTGTTATGCTGGTGACTGTTAATTTTGTCTCGTTGCTGGTGCATATCTACAGTATTGGCTATATGGCAGATGATGACGGATACCAACGCTTTTTTAGTTACATCTCTCTATTTACCTTTATGATGCTTATGCTGGTCAGCGCAAATAACTTTTTGCAATTGTTCTTTGGCTGGGAAGGTGTAGGTCTTGTTTCATACCTCCTTATCGGCTTCTGGTATCAAAAGGAGTCAGCAATTGAAGGTAGCCTCAAAGCATTTATTGTAAACCGAGTTGGTGATTTCGGTTTTCTAATAGGTATTGCGTTGGTTTTCGCATATACCGGTAGCGTCGATTATGAAACGGTGTTTAAAAGCGTAAGTTACTTATCAAGCCAAAGCATCGAGTTATTTCATGGACATCCTTGGTCTTTAGTGACCGTGATTTGTTTGGCTTTATATGTGGGTGCTATGGGTAAGTCTGCACAAGTACCTCTGCATGTATGGTTACCTGAGTCAATGGAAGGTCCAACACCTATTTCCGCACTGATTCACGCTGCAACCATGGTTACCGCAGGCGTATTTATGATTGCGCGTATTTCACCGTTAATTGAATTTTCTACTACTGCGTTAAGCGTGGTCTTGGTGATTGGTGCCACGGGTGCACTGTTTACAGGCATTTTAGCATTGGTAATGAATGATATTAAGCGAGTGGTGGCTTATTCAACCTTATCTCAGTTAGGTTATATGATGGTTGGAATGGGTGCCTCTGCATATAGTGCAGGAATGTTTCACCTTCTCACTCATGCATGTTTTAAAGCGCTCTTATTCCTTGGTGCAGGTTCAGTAATTATTGGCATGCACCATGAACAAGATATGCGAAAAATGGGCGGCTTATGGAACAAAATGCCGATCACATACTTAACCTATGTGATCGGATCACTGGCACTCTGTGCGTTGCCGCCATTGGCAGGGTTTTATTCAAAAGATACTATTATCGAAGCAGCACAGTTATCCCATATACCTGGAAGTGGCTATGCCTATTTCTGTGTACTTATTGGAGCCGGCGTAACCGCATTGTATACCTTTAGATCTCTATTTATGACCTTCCATGGTAAACCACGAATGGATGAGCATACCTTGAGTCATGTTCATGAATCACCATGGGTCGTATGGTTGCCGCTCGTTCTTCTTGCTATTCCTTCAATAATCTTGGGTTACGTGCTGTATATGCCTATGCTATACGATAATCCGACAATTTTAGGTTCATCTTTGTTTGTTCTTCCTGAACATAATGTTTTGGCTGAGCTTGCTCATGAAGTGACTTCTCCTTTTGAAAGTATGTTGCATTCGGTTTATTCACTTACCCTTTGGATAACTTTAGCGGGGATTGCTGTTGCATGGATTTGTTATATTGCTGTTCCCTCAATCCCAGGTTATCTGGCACGCAAATTTTCACTCATTTATAAGATACTTGTTAATAAATATGGATTTGATGCATTTAACAACTTATTCTTTGTGAAAGGTTCTAAGGGTATAGGAACTGTATTTTACAGTCTGGGTGATCAAAAGCTCATCGATGGAATGTTTGTTAACGGCAGCAGTCGACTGGTTAGATGGTTTTCAGCTAAAGGTCGCGCTATACAAAGTGGTTATCTGTATCATTATGCAGCAGTAATGGTTTTTGGATTGCTTGGATTTTTATGCTGGTTAATACTCGGCTGAATATAGGGTGAAGGTATGCATTATTTGCTCAATTTACTAATTTGGTTGCCAGTAATAGGCGGTGTTTTTGTTCTTCTCGCTGGAGATGATCGGAGCCCGAATATTTCCCGTTATTTGGCATTATTTACTGTAATACTTTGTTTGCTGCTTTGTATCCCCCTGGTTGCAGGTTTTGATCCCAAAGTATTGGGAATGCAATATCTGGAGGAATTTCAATGGATGCCTACCTTAGGGATCAGCTATAGCTTAGGTATTGATGGGATGTCTTTACTCTTAATCGTGCTGAGTATTTTTACCAATTTAGTGGTGATCTTGGCGACCTGGGAAAGTATTACCAATAGGGTGGCACAATATTTAGCTGCATTTTTAATTATGCAAGGTTTATTAGTCGGTGTTTTCTCGGCTTTAGATGCAATTTTATTCTATGTCTTCTGGGAAGCAACGCTTATTCCTATGTACCTCATTATTGGAATATGGGGGTCAGATAACCGAGTTTATGCTGCCATAAAATTTTTCTTGTATACCTTCTTAGGGTCAGTGCTTATGTTGGCTAGCTTTTTGTATATGGGCTATATAGCCGGCACGTTTAATATCGAAGCACTCTATTCGATTAAATTAGGAATGACGGCACAAACACTGATTTTCATTGCCTTTTTTCTTGGTTTTGCAATTAAAATCCCAATGTTCCCAGTTCACACCTGGTTACCGGATGCACATACCGAAGCCCCTGCAGGCGGTTCAGTAGTACTGGCAGCAATTTTATTAAAGCTCGGTGCTTATGGATTTATTCGTTTTTCATTACCAATAGTTCCTGACGCATGCAGTCGCTATGCAGGGGTCATGATTGCCTTGTCTTTAATTGCAATTGTCTACATTGCGCTAGTCGCAATTATTCAAAAGGATATGAAGCGGCTGATTGCCTACTCCTCTATTTCGCATATGGGATTTGTAACATTGGGCTCTTTTGCTATCTTTGCTATAGCCAAGCAAACAGGGTTGAGTGCTGCGGGCCTGATATTAGAAGGTGCGATAGTAGTCATGATCTCCCATGCCTTTGTCTCAAGCGCACTGTTTGCCGGTGTAGGTTATATTTATGACCGCATGCATACTCGCCGCCTGGCAGATATGGGCGGAATAGTGAATACCATGCCAATGTTTGCCTCTTTCTTTATGTTGTTTTGTATGGCAAATGCCGGTTTGCCAGGAACCTCGGGTTTTGTTGGTGAGTTCATGGTGATTTTAGGGTCCATGAAGGCCGGTTTTTGGATTACATTTTGGGCTGCTACGACTCTAATTACTGCAGCCGGCTATAATCTTTGGATGTATAAACGAGTCATTTTTGGTCCCGTAGCAAATGAAAAGGTTGCTGCATTAAAAGACCTCTCGGGCTTTGAGTTAAGTGCTTACGTTCTACTTGCTTTGATGGTTATCGCTATGGGGGTTTATCCTAAGCCATTGTTAGAGTACATACATCAAACAGTAAGCCATACTCTAGCATTAGCAAGTCAATCAAAATTGTAATCAAGGTTAATCAATATGACAGCATTACTTGAAAATATCCATGTAGCCCTTCCGGAAATGATCGTGTTAGTTGCAGCGTGTGTTGCGCTGCTTGCTGATTTATTTTTACGGCATCGGTATAAATCAATAGCCTATATTATATCGTGTATTGGCTTGGTTTTAGGTGCTGTTGTTAGCTTCCTTTATATCGGCATGTATAAAGTCATTACTCTTCATGGTCTGTTTATTAGTGATGACGTTGCCAATTTAATGAAAGTCTTTATCTATCTGACGGTATTATTGAGCTTTATCTATTCAAAAAATTATATCGATGAGCGTCAAATGCCTTCAGGGGATTACTATATTTTGGGAATGTTTTCTACTTTAGGGATGATGCTTCTTGTTTCGGCACATTCTCTGTTGACTATTTTCCTTGGTTTGGAATTATTGTCATTGCCTTTATATGCTATGACTGCCATTCGTCGAACTGATAGTGATGCTTCTGAAGCCGCAATGAAGTACTTTGTTATGGGCTCAATTGCATCTGCAATGCTTTTATATGGTATTTCCCTAATTTATGGTGCGACTGGAAAACTTGATTTAATGGAGGTTGCTAATGCAATTGCCGCGAATTGGCAACAGCAGAGTACCTTAGTTGTTTTTGCTCTAGTGTTTATCCTATCTGGAATTGCATTTAAATTAGCGGCAGTTCCCTTTCATATGTGGGTTCCAGATGTATATCAGGGAGCACCGACGTCAGTTACCTTATTCATCAGTGCTGCTCCCAAAATTGCTGCTGTAGGTATGACTTTTAGATTATTAACTATTGGCCTAGTGGATGTCAGCACGCAATGGCAACAAATCTTATTGGTCATGACACTGCTTTCAACTGGCTTAGGGAATTTATTTGCGGTGGTACAGAACAGTATTAAACGGCTGCTAGCCTATTCAGCGATTTCACATATGGGATATGCTTTGTTTGGTATTTTAGCCGCCACTGCCGCAGGGTATTCTGCCGCCCTGTATTATATTTTGATCTATGCAATAACTTCAGCAGCATCTTTTGGCTTGATTGTTTTAATGTCTAGTCAAGGAATGGAAATTGATAACGTTGATGATTTGAAAGGTCTCAACAAAAGAAGCCCATGGTTAGCATTTATGATGTTAATCATTTTGTTTTCTTTGGCAGGAGTTCCTCCCACTGTTGGTTTTTTTGCTAAATTACTTGTACTTAAAGCATTGGTCGATGCACAAATGACCTGGATTGCAGTAGTAGGTTTATTCTTTACAGTAATTGGTGCTTATTATTATTTACGAATTGTTAAAATCATGTATTTTGACAAACCAACACAAGTTGAACCAGTTATTATGAATAAAGGGAATACTTTAGTATTTTCTTTAAATTGCTTGTCACTTCTTTATCTAGGTATTTTTCCAGGCACACTAATTGTCGCGTGTATCAATGCTTTTGGTTCCTAAAAGTAAATATTCCGCTTCTGCATTAGAAAAAACCCATTTTTTGTAATGCAGAACAATATTTATTTGTAATCTGTACGAAAGTACTTGCTAAGCGTACCGACTCTAAGTATACTTGCCATCAGTTGACGCGGGGTGGAGCAGCCTGGTAGCTCGTCGGGCTCATAACCCGAAGGTCGTAGGTTCAAATCCTGCCCCCGCTACCACTTATTAAGAACCCCATTTATGGGGTTTTTTATTATGTATAATTTGTAACTGCACTAAAAAAATAGTAGTAGCCCAGTAAAGTCAAGGCCGTACTCGGAAACATAGTTTTATCAGCAATCACTTTCTAGAGTTAAGTCCTTCCCTGAACTTAGGTTACTATATTGTATTTGTATTAGGCATGTACCCTTTTTTGGTTTGTTAATACTATGATACAAGATGAATTGGAACAAATATTAGAGCCTGCAATCAATGATATGGGCTATGAACTTTGGGGATGTGAATATCTTTCGCAAGGTAAGCATTCTTTATTGCGTATATACATTGATAAGGCCGATGGAATAGGAATTGATGACTGTGAAGCGGTGAGTCATCAAGTTAGTGCTTTGCTTGATGTTGAAGATCCAATTCCTGGGAATTACAGCTTGGAAGTATCATCACCTGGTATTCCAAGACCTCTATTTAAAAGTTGGCAATATCAACGTTATATAGGGAATGAAATACAAGTAAAAACTTTTAAACCAGTTGATGGTAAGCGTAAATTTACAGGTACTATTGTCTCAGTATCTGAGAGTTCTTTGGTACTTAATGTAAATAACGAAGATCAAGAATTACTTTTTTCAAATATTGTGAAAGCAAGTTTGACAGTATAGAGAGGCGAACAATGAGCAAAGAATTGTTACTAGTTGCAGAGGCGTTATCAAACGAAAGAGGTGTAAGTAAAGATGTAATTATACTTGCCATTCAGGCCGCACTGGAGTCTGCAACTCGCAAGATCTTTGGTTTAGATATAGGCGTGCGAATTAAACTAGATCCTCGTACAGGTGACTATGAAACGTTTCGGTATTGGGATGTAGTGAATGATGATGAGTTAGAACACACTGACCGCCAATTAACTCTCGAACAAGCAAAAGAACGTAATCCGACAGCAAAAATTGGAGATCGTATCGAAGAATCGATCCCTTCAATTGAATTTGGCAGAATTGAAGCTCAGGCTGCCCGCCAAGTGATCATGCAAAAGGTTAGAGAAGCTGAGCGTGAGCTCGTCATTGACCAATTTAGAAGCAAATTAGGCCAGTTGATTTATGGTACTGTTAAAAAAGTAACACGAGATAATATTATCATTGACTTAGGTGGTAAAGCAGAGGCTTTTTTACCTCGCACGGAGATGCTTCCTCATGAAATGTTCCGTCCGAATGATAGAGTGCGTGCTTATTTATATGAGATAACCCCGCAAGCGCGAGGTCCGCAGTTATTTGTAAGCCGTACTCGTAATGAAATGCTTATTGAGCTTTTCCGGATCGAAGTACCCGAAATTGGTGAGAACGTTATTGAGGTTAAAGCGGCTGCTCGTGATCCAGGAAACCGGGCAAAGATTGCAGTAAAAACTAACGACGGACGGATTGACCCTGTAGGCGCCTGTGTTGGTATGCGTGGGGCACGTGTTCAAGCTGTTTCTAGTGAACTCGGTGGTGAGCGTGTAGACATTATTTTATGGGATGACAATCCTGCGCAATTAGTCATTAATGCGATGGCTCCAGCAGAGATTTCTTCAATTGTTGTTGATGAAGACACTCATACAATGGATTTAGCTGTAGAAAAAGATCAATTATCCCAGGCAATTGGTCGCAATGGTCAAAACGTTCGATTGGCAAGCCAATTAACGGGATGGACTTTGAATGTAATGACTACGGACGAATTTGAAAATAAGAATTTGGAAGAGTCCAGTAAAATAGTGAAGTTATTTACAACTGCACTGGAAATTGATGAAGAAATTGCTACATTATTAGTAGCACATGGCTTTTCTTCGCTTGAGGAAATCGCTTATGTTCCTAAGGAAGAGTTGCTTGCAATTGATGAATTCGATGAAGAAATTGTTGAAGAACTAAGAAATCGAGCAAACGATAAATTACTCACTATGGCTCTTTCTTCGGGTAAAGAGCTATCTGGTTCACCTGATGAATCACTACTCTCAATGGAAGGCATGACTGAAGAGCTAGCTAATAAATTAGCTGCGAAGGGAATTACCTCTATGGAAGATTTAGCGGAGCAATCTGTAGATGAGTTGTTAGAAATTGATGGGATAACAGAAGAAAAGGCCGGAGCTTTAATTATGAAGGCCAGAGAACCATGGTTTTTATGAGACTATGGATTTATTATAAATTAATGTAGTGCAATTATGCAGCTCTGTCTTTGAAGATGAATAGAACTGCTGAAAGGGGATCAAAATATGGCGGATGTGACGGTTAAACAATTAGCTCAAGTCGTTGGTATTCCGGTTGAACGCTTATTGAACCAGTTACAGGAAGCAGGGTTATCTTTTACCGATGACCAACAGACTGTGAATGAAGAGCAAAAGCGAATCCTACTCAATCATTTGAAGAGGGCTTCGCTGCGTGACGTGAATGCTTCACCTGAAAGAATTACTTTACGACGAAAAAGTTTATCCCAAGTCACGGTTGGCCATGATGCTCATAGTGGAAAAACTGTAAATGTTGAAGTTCGTAAGAAAAAAGTATTTGTAAAGCGAGCTCCAGTCATAGAGCAGCATGAGGTTGAAGAACCCGAGGTTTTACCTGAAGAAAATCAAATCGCTACCGAACAGCATCCAGCTGAAGTTGCGCCAGAGGTTTTATCTGAAGCTCCTGCTGAGGCAGTTGACCAATCTGTTGAAGCTACGGAGACCCCGGTGCAGATGCAGGAAGAGCTTGAGTCGGAAGCAAAGCCACAGGAAGAAAATACTGATAATCTCTTGGAAACCTTGGCTACAGAATCTGTTGAAAATACAACTGCTCCTGAAGATATTGAAGCGATAGCAGTCAAAGAAGAACATCGATTAGAAAAACAATCGAAAAAGAAGCATATTGATCAAGGCCCCGAATCAGAGGCATCAGATTTTAGAAAAGTTAAGAAAAAACCAAAATATCAAGCATCTTATGAACGAGATGATGAAGAGCAAGAAGGACATAGACGCGGCGGACGTAGTAAATTTAAAAAGCGTAAGGGTATTGAGAAATCAGACAAACTCAGAGAGGCCGAAGAGTCATTAAAGCATGGCTTTGCTTTGCCTACAGCACCTGTAGTAAGAGAAGTTTTAATCCCAGAAACCGTTACTGTAGCTGAGCTGGCAAAAAGAATGTCTGTAAAAGCTGCCGAAGTCATTAAGATAATGATGTCCCTTGGGGCAATGGCAACCATAAACCAGGTTATTGATCAAGAAACAGCAGTCATTGTTGTTGAAGAGATGGGACATAAGGCGCATGTAATTAAAGAGGATGCAATTGAAGTCGGTCTAGGAGAGTCGATTACTAAGGGGAGTCGTACCGAATCCAGAGCCCCAGTAGTTACAATTATGGGACATGTGGACCATGGTAAAACCTCTTTACTGGATTATATCCGTCGGACGAAAGTTGCTATTGGTGAAGCCGGTGGTATTACCCAACATATTGGTGCTTACCATGTGAGCACGCCTAAAGGGGATATTACTTTCTTAGACACCCCAGGCCATGCTGCATTTACGGCAATGAGAGCTCGAGGAGCAAAAGTCACAGATATCGTTATCTTGATCGTAGCTGCCGATGATGGCGTTAAGCCACAAACAGTAGAAGCGATTCAACATGCGAAAGCGGCCAAGGTACCGATCATCGTTGCCATTAATAAAATGGATAAACCAGATGCTGATCCTGATCGCGTCATGAATGAATTAACTGTGCATGAAGTAATTCCAGAAGCATGGGGTGGTGATACGATGTTTATCAACATCTCAGCCAAATCAGGTATGGGTATTGATGAGTTACTTGATGCAATATTATTGCAATCGGAAGTTTTAGAGTTGACCGCGGTTACTGATGGTGCCGCTAAAGGCGTAGTCATTGAATCACGCTTGGATAAGGGTAGAGGACCCGTAGCAACAGTGTTGGTACAAAGTGGAACCTTACACAAAGGGGATATTTTACTTGCTGGTTTTCAGTATGGTCGAGTGCGGGCTCTTGTTGGTGATAATGGGGATATGGTTGATACTGCTGGCCCATCAATTCCAGTAGAAGTTCTTGGTCTATCAGCAATTCCTCACGCTGGAGATGAAGCGGTTGTTGTTCCCGACGAGAAAAAAGCACGGGAAGTGGCTTTATTCCGTCAAGGTAAATTCCGTGATGTAAAACTTGCCAGACGCCAAAAATCAACCATTGAAGGCATCATGGAAAACATGGCTGCCGGAGAATCTAAGGTTCTAAATGTAGTGCTTAAAGCGGATGTTCAAGGTTCCCTTGAAGCAATTTCAGATGCTTTAGTGAAATTATCTACTGATGAAGTTAAAGTTGAAGTTATTTCAAGTGGTGTAGGCGGTATCACTGAATCGGATGTACATTTAGCTATAGCCTCTAATGCGCTTCTAGTTGGTTTTAATGTCAGAGCCGATAGCAGTGCGAAGAAATTGGCAGAGCATGAATCAGTGCCGCTGCATTATTACAGTGTTATTTACGATATCGTTGATCAGATCAAGGGTGCTTTGACAGGCATGCTTGCGCCACAATTTAAAGAAGAAATTATTGGTATTGCCGAAGTTCGAGATGTGTTTAAATCACCAAAAATTGGTGCAATTGCAGGTTGTATGGTCGTTGAAGGTGTTATTAAGCGTAATAATCCTATTCGTGTACTACGTGCTAACGTGGTCATCTATGAGGGGACTTTGGAATCACTGAGAAGATTTAAAGATGATGTGGTTGAAGTCCGTCAAGGGTTTGAATGTGGTATTGGCGTCAAAAATTACAATGATGTAAAACCAGGCGATCTAATAGAAGTATATGAAACAGTAGAAATTAAGCGTGATTTATAAAAATGGGTCATAATTTTAAACGTACAGATCGTGTCGCTGAGATGATTCAGCGGAAGCTAGCTCAGATAATACCTATGGAAGTAAAAGATCCGCGCTTAACCGGATTTGTGACTATATCAGCAGTCAAAGTGGCTGCTGATTTAGGGCATGCCAAAGTATATTTTACCGTGCTTAATGATGATAAAAAAATGGTTACAGCTATTTTAAATGCTGCTGCCAGTTATTTGCGCAGTGCTTTAGCACGAAGTATTACCTTGCGCACAGTTCCTCAATTGCATTTTGTATATGATGAATCAATAGAGTACGGGCAACGTTTAAGTCGACTCATTGATGAAGTAAATCCGCCGACTTCAGAAGATAATGAAAGCGAATAAATCTTTAGCAATAGATGGAATTTTATTGCTGAACAAACCGGAAGGGATGACCTCTAATGCTGCCTTACAGAAAGCAAAAAGGCTGCTAGGGGCACAAAAAGCAGGGCATACGGGAAGTTTAGATCCATTAGCTACCGGTATGTTACCACTTTGTTTCGGTGAAGCGACGAAAGTATGTCAGTTTTTACTTGATGCAGATAAATGTTACCAAACTACGGGACTACTGGGTGTTAAAACGAATACTGCTGATGCTACAGGAGTAATGACTGCGCGTGTGGATGCATTTACTATTTCTGAAGCGCAATTATTGGATGTACTGGAGCAACACACGGGACATATAAAGCAGATTCCTTCGATGTTTTCCGCTTTAAAACACAATGGGACCCCTCTTTATCGTTTGGCTCGAGAAGGGATCAATATTGAGAGGAAAGCACGAGAGATCCTGATTAGTAACTTACAGCTTACTGCTTTCGATGGAGTTCACTTCTCCTTAACAGTGACTTGTAGCAAAGGAACTTATATTCGTAACTTAGTTGAGGATATAGGTGACGTTTTAGGTGTAGGGGCTCATGTGACTCGATTACATAGAGTTTATACATCAGGCTTAGATCATATGCCCATGTACTCACTCGATGCATTAGAGGCAATGTCTGTGTCCGAAAGAATGGATTGCTTAATTCCTATGGATATCGCAGTAAAACATTTACAGCAAGTAACTCTTTTGGATGACGAGGTCGTTACTATCCGTCAAGGCAGAACAGTAATAAATAAAATAGATGTTGGAGAAGCTGATTGTGTACGTCTTTATGATGAGAATGCACAATTTATTGGGTTAGGTGAACGAAATACACAAGGTGATATTAAAGCGAAACGATTGCTTTCTTTTTAGTCGTAATCACGTGATAAAAGAAACAATCGCAGTTAAATATGAAATTTTTTGCACAAAAATAATTTTCAGTACTTGTTTCGTTGGACATGCCTTGGTAGAATGTTCGCCTTTAAATGAATACTTAGTAGTTCCGGGAGTGTATAATGTCGCTAAGCAGCGCGGATAAAGCAGCAATCGTTAAAGAATACAAGCGTTCCGATAAAGATACTGGTTCGCCTGAAGTTCAGGTTTCTATCATTACAAGCCGCATTAAATATTTAACTGACCATTTTAAAGAGCACAAAAAAGATTTCCATTCTCGTCGTGGACTACAAGAACTCGTTAATAAGCGTCGTAAGCTGTTAAAATATTTAAAGCGAAACGATGAAGCTCGCTATCAAACATTAATCCAAAGTTTGGAACTGAGAGATTCTTATTGATTGATGAGCAAACACATTTCTTTAGAAATGTACTTTTTAAAAAATACTTTAAATAAAGGCGCAATTTTCTGCGCCTTTTTTTCGTTATAATTACTTAATGAGGAAGATTACGTGGCTAAGTTTACAAAAGAAATAGCATTTGGAGACCACACTCTTATATTGGAAACAGGTGAAATTGCGCGACAAGCTGATGGAGCAGTATTAGCCAGTATGAATGGCACCCAAGTATTAGCTACGGTAGTTGGTAAAAAAGAAGGTGCGGAAGGAAATGATTTTTTTCCTCTGACCGTAAATTATCAAGAAAAATTTTATGCTGTTGGTAAAATACCCGGCGGATTTAACAAACGAGAAGGTAGGCCTTCTGATAATGAGACATTAATTTCACGATTGATCGATCGCCCCATTCGACCTTTATTCCCTGATGGTTTTTGTAACGAAGTCCAAGTCATCGCGACAGTGCTTTCTTTAAATCCTGAAGTTTCAGCAGATATTGTGGCAATGGTTGCCTCTTCTGCAGCATTAGCACTTTCTGGCGTACCTTTTAATGGGCCAATTGGCGCTGCACGTGTGGGTTATAAGGATGGGATTTACCTATTGAATCCGAGTCGTAAAGACTTAGAGCAATCCAGACTGGATTTAGTTGTTGCCGGAACTAAAGATGCTATTTTGATGGTAGAGTCAGAAGCAAAAGAATTAAGCGAAGACATTATGCGTGGCGCGATTATGTTCGGTCATGAAATGATGAAGAACGTAATCAAGGCAATCGAAGAACTGGCAGCGCAAGGTGGTAAAGCCCGTTGGGAATGGACCCCACCAGAAGTGGATACTCATTTGCAACAACGAGTTGCTGATATGGTTAAACAGGATGTTGAGGCAGCATACTTGATTAGAGACAAACAAGAGCGCTACCAACGTTTGGGTGAATTAAAAGATCAAACAATCGCAGCCCTGCAAGCTGAAAATGATGAGTTAAAGGCAGATGTTATTGGTTCTATGTTTGTTGAAATAGAACGTGCCACTGTGCGCAATCGAATTCTTGATGGCGAGCCACGAATTGATGGACGTGATCATAACACAGTTCGTCCGATTGCGATTCGTACAAAACTTTTGGAAAGAACACATGGCTCCGTTTTATTTACTCGCGGCGAAACACAAGCGATTGTTGTTGCTACTTTAGGAAATGAACGTGATGCACAACTTCTCGATAATATTATTGGAGAAACAAAAGATCGCTTTATGCTGCATTACAATTTCCCTCCCTATTCAGTAGGCGAGACTGGTATGGTTGGCAGCCCGAAACGTAGAGAAATTGGGCATGGTCGTTTAGCCAAACGAGCTATTATGGCGGTATTACCAGAAGCAAATGAATTTCCTTATGTATTAAGAGTTGTCTCTGAAATCACTGAATCTAACGGTTCCAGCTCAATGGCTACAGTGTGTGGTACCAGCCTTGCGTTGATGGATGCAGGCGTTCCATTGAAAGCCCCTGTTGCTGGAGTAGCAATGGGTTTGATTAAAGAGGGTGACCGCTACGCTGTATTAACGGATATATTAGGTGATGAAGACCATTTAGGTGATATGGATTTTAAAGTTGCTGGAACAGAGCAGGGAATTACAGCATTACAAATGGACATTAAAATCCACGGAATAACCAGTGAAATTATGGAGCAAGCCCTGGATCAAGCTTTAGCTGGTCGCCTGCATATTCTTGGTGTCATGAATAATGCATTAGCAGAGCATAGAGAAGAATTATCGCAACATGCACCTCGAATTACTACCATGAAAGTTGCTGAAGACAAGATTCGAACTATTATTGGTAAAGGCGGGGCAACAATTAAAGGATTGATTGATAGCACTGGTGTTTCTATAGATATCGATGATACAGGTGTAGTTCAATTATTTTCTCCGGATATGAATGCATTGGAAGAGGCACAAAAGCAAATTAAAGCATTAATTGCCGAAATCGAGGTTGGTCATACTTATCAGGGTAAGGTAAGTAAGATTGTTGATTTTGGTGCTTTTATCAATCTTTTACCTGGAAAAGACGGTTTACTCCATATTTCTCAAATCTGCAGTGATCGATCACAAAAAGTTGAATCTGTACTGCAAGAAGGCCAAGAAATTGAAGTCTTTGTTGCTGGTATCGATAAACAAGGTCGTGTGAAGCTTGAGTGGAAAGATAAGCCGCAAGCAGAAGGAGCAACAGACGCTCCAGCTACACCAGCTGCAGCGGAGCATCTTGAGGAAGTACATCAAGATGTGTCCAGTGTAAGTGATCGTGTAGGCGAAGAAGAGTAAACTTTGATTGTTAAGCTCTCTGACATCTTGATGTTGGAGAGCTTGATTTCATTGAAGAGAGTGCTGTGCCGTTAGGAGACATTCCGCATCAAATCCAATTGCAGGTCAATATTTAATCTTAGACACTTCCATTATCCTGAGACGTTTTCGATGAAGGGGCTCCTGCTTTTAGCATCATATTTTATAATAATGCGCATATTCTCAGGGTACAGCATCTTCCGTAAATGCTTACCGCTGGAATAATGTTCGACATGAAATTTAAGCAGGATTACTTGCTTTGGGTCAAAGTTAAGAATTCAGCACGACTTGTTGGGTTATTACGCATTTCACCTAGCATCACCGAAGTGGTCATTACTGAGTTTTGCTTTTCAACACCCCGCATCATCATGCACAGATGCTTTGCTTCAATAACTACCGCCACACCTCGTGCACCAGTAATTGATTCCAGGCATTTTGCAATTTCGGTGGTTAAGCGCTCCTGAATTTGCAAGCGTCGAGCGTAGTAATCAACGATGCGTGCCATTTTTGATAATCCGATTACTTTGCCGTCAGGAATATATCCCACATGGCATTTGCCAAGGAATGGGAGTAAATGGTGTTCGCACATTGAATACATTTCTATATCCTTCACGATAACCATTTCGTTCATGTCCGAATCAAAAAGTGCATCATTGATGATGTCATCTAGATTTTCGTGATAGCCTTTGGTCAAATAACGGATAGCATTGGCTGCACGCGCAGGCGTGTCAACCAATCCTTGCCGAGTTATATCTTCACCTAATTGTGTTAGCAGTTCTTTATATAGTTTTTCCATAGTGAATTCCTAGCCTGGGGGCCAAGTCATATGACGTCCGCCCAGTAAATGTAAATGAATATGATATACTGTTTGGCCACCGTCGGGATTAATATTGAAAACTAATCGATATCCTGCGTCACTTATTCCTTCAGTTTGAGCAATTTTTTTTGCCCCTAAAATCATTTTTCCCAACAGGGCCTGGTTCACATCGCTGGCTTCATTCAGTGTAGCAATATGTTGCTTTGGAATAATCAGCAGATGTTTAGGAGCTTGCGGGTTGAGATCATGAAAAGCCATTATCTCATTATCTTCATAAACTACTGATGCAGGGATTGCACCTTGTGCAATTTTGCAAAACAAGCAATTCATAGGCAATCTCATTTGAATTAAAAGGGCTATTATACATTGCATTACTTATAATGCGACAGCTTCTCTTTGCCTTTTAATGTGTTTTTTCGCATAATAGCCGCTTTATAGCGTCATTCTACATGTGGGCAATGATCATTTTTAAAATGAAAATCGCTTTGTATGAGGAGAATTGCTTTTATAGTAAGTGCGCTAATAAGACATATTTTATGCTTTTATTTCAAGCAAAATTAATGCTGAGTTATTTTTACTTCGACAAGAGGGGAGATGGATAAATGAGTTTAATGAAGATTAGCAGTGGTCGTGATTTGCCAAAAGAAATTAATGTAATTATTGAAATCCCTATGCACAGTGAACCTGTAAAATATGAAGTGAATAAAGAGTCTGGGGTTTTATTCGTTGACCGCTTTTTATCAACACCAATGTTCTATCCTGTCAATTATGGCTATGTTCCTAACACCTTATCGGAAGATGGAGATCCTGTTGATGTCCTCGTTGTAACTCCAGTGCCTCTAGTCGGTGGCTCAGTAATTCCATGTCGACCAGTTGGAATGTTAAAAATGACTGATGAGTCTGGTGTGGACGCTAAAATTTTAGCTGTTCCGACAAACAAACTTACTAAAATTTATGAAGCAATCAAAACTCATGAAGACATTCCACAGCATTTATTAAACTCCTTAGAGCACTTTTTTAGCCATTATAAAGATCTAGAAGAGGGCAAATGGGTTAAACTGAATGGCTGGGTTGGTCCTGAAGCCGCTTATGAAGAAATTATGGCTAGTGTGGATCGTTTTAACGATAAAGAGAAAAAATAGGTAATTGTTTTTTCCTTTTACGAAAAATCTATTGCCTGTGATGCCGTATAGTCTAGATATTGTCATTCCGGCGAAGGCAGGAATCCATCACTGAATTGGCCCAGTTGTCTGATTAGAGATGGATCCCCGCCTCCAAGAAAATGGTGATATTATGTACAAATGGCTAAACGTAATGAACAACAAGTCAAATTTTGAGGAATGGGCGCAAAAACTTTTTACACAAGGTGTCGAGTATAAAGCGCAGTACCTGAAGGCGTTAAAAATTTTTTAACGCCTTCAAAGACCAACACTGACTTAGGTTATTCCATCACTCTTGTTGCTTGCTCTATCTCGCTTTCTTTGAAACCATATGGTACTTTATTCCGGGTGATAAAAGCTTAAGGAAATTCGGTGGCATACCATCTTTCTACATTGTTCATCATACTTCTTCTTTTAGTTTTTTTGGCTGCTTTTTTTTCAGGCACTGAAATCGGTATGATGTCGATAAACCGCTATAAGTTAAAACATTTGGTCAAGAAAGAAAACAAACAGGCAATAAGAGTGAATCAAATACTCTCTCGACCTGATCGATTATTGAGTGTGGTGTTAATCGGTAATACCTTGGCTAATATTCTTGCTTCAACAATAGCAACATTGATCGGCCAACATATTTATGGTGATGCGGGAATTGCCATAGCTACTGCCTTTTTAACCCTGGTGATTTTAGTATTTGCTGAAATGATCCCCAAAACATTTGCCGCAATTTATCCACAGCAAGTTGCATTTGCTACTTCGTTACCCTTGCAAATTTTACAATGGATTCTTGCGCCGCTGGTATATATAACCAGCTTTATGTCCAACGGAGTTTTACGTTTATTTCGAGTCTCAATCGATAAAATCCAAAAAGAATCATTGACGGGCGAAGAATTACGTTCCGTAGTCCATGAAGCAGGAGGTTTGCTACCTGTTGAGCACAAAAGTATGTTAATCAGCCTTCTGGATCTGGAACAAGCGACAGTCGAAGATATTATGATTCCTAAATCAGATATCGTAGGCATTGACATAGAGGAGCCTTGGTCGGAAATTCTATATCAATTAGAAACAGCTAAGCATACCCGCTTGCCCTTATACCGAGATTCGATAGATGATTTGGTCGGCATGATTCATGTACGTGATGTTCTTAATTTGGCAATTGAGAATGAGTTGGATCTTGATAGCCTATTGAATGCGGCTGATAAACCATACTATATTCCTGAAGCAACCCCTCTGAACCTTCAGATTTTAAATTTCAGGAAAATGAAAAGACGTAGTTCTTTTGTTGTGGATGAATATGGAAATATTCAGGGTCTAGTCACTATGGAGGATATACTTGAAGAAATCGTAGGCGAGTTTACCACGGATGTCGCTGCATTAAGTCGAGGGATTACGCCCCAAAGTGATGGCTCAGTTATTGTCGATGCCGGTCTTACATTACGTCATTTAAATCGTTTAATGGGATGGCACTTACCTTTGATAGGACCTAAAACCTTAAGTGGTTTAATCGTAGAACATCTTGGATATATTCCTCCAGCTGATTCATGTTTGGCTATAGAAAACTATCGTATGGAAATATTAAAAGTAGGCGATAATACGATTAAAAGTGTAAAAGTATTTAAAATGAGCAAAAAGCGTAAATAATGGCCTCATCCATTGAATGCTGTTCCGAGCCGATGCAGGATTGAGATTAGGTATGAGTATGATGATAAAATAAGGGTATTCTTCTTCTTCTTCTTCTTCTTCACAATCTTCTAGGGATGAGGTGATCGTGGTTGAGTGCAGTTATTTTCGTAAGTGTTCCAATACATTTTTACACTGATTAAGAAATTCTTTAAATTGTGTATCCTTGATAAAATATCCATCAATATTAAAATGCTCTGTCGCGATCTTATCTTTGTTGTTATTTGAGGTGGTAAGAACAAAAATTCGTATACTATTAAATTTTGCATGGGCGCGAAAAGATTGCAAAAATTCTAAACCATTCATTTTAGGCATCATTAAATCTAAAACAATGATCGCAGGCAGTACTTGGGTTTCAGTATTATCCTTCGTTAAGATATCTAAGGCTTCAATCCCATTTCGTGCTATTTGCAATGTAAGGGGCAAATTTAATTTGCCAAGTTCTCTTTCTACATAGATGCGATCAATTTCATCATCATCAACAACCAAGATATGGGGGACTGCTATTCTATGAGTCACGCCGCACCTCCTATTTGTTTAGGCCAAGTAAAATGAAATATTGCTCCTTGATTTTTATCTGATTTGACACCGATATTTCCTCCTTGAGCTTCAACAATTTTCTTAGCAATGCTAAGCCCAACCCCACAGCTTTCTAAAACATCACGGGGTTGCAGGGTTTGAAAAAGTTGGAAAATCCGATCTTGATATGCGCGCTCAATGCCAGGCCCATCATCGGCGACAAAAAACTCATAATAATCATTTTTTTCTGCAACACCCACTTGAATGTGCCCTTTTTGAAGATGGTGGTGTTTTACACCGTTATCAATCAGTTCATATATTACTTCTTGTAATAGTTTTTTTTCTGCCACGACCGTAAAATCACAATGCTCACAACAAATATTAAAGTCATTTGCAGCTTCTACTTTATGCGCGACAGAGTTTACTAATTCGGGAAAATTAATTTTTTCAACTTTTGAGTGCATGGTTCCCGCTTGTGTATATTTTAATAGCCCGTCTAATAAATTAGACATGCGATAAGCACGCTTTCGTAAGAAGGTTAGATATTTTCGAGATTGGGAAGTTAATTGATTGCCTACATCTTCCTCAATCCAAGAAACTAAATGTTCGATTGCTGGTAAGGGTGATTTTAAATCATGCGCGGCTAAATAAACAAAACGCTCCAATTCATCTTCTGCATGTTTGACTAAAATTAAATTGGCAACTCTTGCTTTAAACTCTTCAGTAGAGAAGGGTTTAATCATATAATCTTGAGCACCCTCTTGAAGCATACGCACACAAAGCTCATCGTCTGCTTTCGCCGTTACAATCATAATAGGGGTAGACAGGAGTGACGAATGCTCTCTTATTGCATGGACCATTTCTATTCCGTTCATATTGGGCATCATGATATCGCTAATGATTACTTGAGGATGTAAATTGATCGCCTTACCCAAACCTTCTTTACCATCTCGCGCACTGGCGATACGATACTCTTTGCTTAACAGTTCACACACAAATTCATTCATAGTCAAATTATCTTCTACTACTAAAACAAGAGGTAGATTTGCATGATTTTCTCTATTAAGCTGCTTCGTCACTATTTTACGTTGGCTTACAATGCGAGGGATTTCAATGGTTTTGTGCATGGTTTGTTCACTATGCACCAATTGATCTGCTGGAGCATTTAACGGGATTTGCATGATAAAAAGCGCACCACCTAATTTTGATTGCTGCACTTTAATTTTGCCCTGATGCAATTCGATAAAATTTTTTACAATTGCTAGCCCCAATCCGGTACCTTCAGAATGCCCCATGCTTTCCTCCATTTGAAAGAAACGTTCAAAAATCGCTTCTCTATATTCTGAAGGAATCCCTGGGCCATTATCTTCAATGGAAAACTCCGCATTCGCATTTATTTTATCGAGCTTCAGATTAATGGTGCCATGAAATGGACTAAATTTTATCGCATTGGAGAGCAAGTTGATAATCACACGCTCAATTTTTTCATAATCGATTTGAATGTATAATTTGCGGGGTAGAGAATAAGAAAGATGCAACCCTTTTGCTTCAATATCTGCCTCAAATAAAGAGAGAATCCTTTTAATAAGGTGGACAAAATCAATGTTGTAATAATTAATTTGTAATCTACCCGAATCAAATTTTGCAATATCTAATAAATCATTTACATGTTTTAATAAGAGAAGTGCATTCTGTTTCATTAATTGTATTTTTTTGACTTGTGATGGCGCTAAAGTTTTATCTCGTAACAAAGTATCTATGGGGCCCAAAATTAGCATGAGTGGGGTACGTAATTCATGACTAATATTCGCAAAAAATTGTGTTTTTAGTTGATCAAGCGATGCTAAATTGTAATTAGCAACTTGTAATTTTTTGTTAATGACTTGAATTTCTTGCGCTCGTTGATAAATTTCAATCTCCATTTCCCCGGCACGGGTACGCAACGCTTCCATTGCTTTTAGTTGATCATAGCGAGTTTTTTTTAGCTGAATGTATTCTGTGACGTCTTCGACTCGATGAATAATATATTTAATTTTCTTATGGCTATCGAAAACGGGTAGATTTATCGGACTCCAATAACGTTCTTCATATCCTCCGCCTTGTTCGGTAGGGCGGCGAATATCGTATTTTTGGATTGCCATGGTGTCATGAGTTTTATTTTTTAACACTCTATTTAATGAATCGTTTAAATTACTAACTCCAGTTGCCAGAGGATCTTCTGGATTATCTGGAAACACTTCAAATATATTTTTCCCAATAATTTGTTCTCTAGTTACCATAGTGGCGTGCAGATAATTATTGCTGGCAGCAATAATCTTAAAATCTCTATCTAAAACAAGATAGAGTCCAGGAGCAGACTCAAAAATAGACTTATAATCAATGGGCTCTTGTGTACTCTCCATTGCAGCACCTCACAATCCGTGTATACTAAGTATAAAATATATACAATATATTTAAAAGTAATTCAGCGGATGTGTTAACCTGCTATATTTCATCACTTTGTTTTAAGGTAACTACTTGTGCTGTGAACATATACCCTCCATTGCGAATGGTTTTGATTAAGGCGGGTTTTTTTGCATCAACTTCTATCTTTTGGCGAAGCCTGCTTATTTGCACATCAATTCTGCGATCAAAAGGATTTAAATCACTGTTTTTCGTGATCTGCAGGAGGAGTTCGCGATCCAAAATTCGTTGGGGTTGTTGCACAAAAGTAAGTAGCAAATCATATTCCCCAGCGCTTAATGATAATTCTTCATTCGCATTACTGAACACTTGCCTGGATGCAGGATAAAGCCGCCAATTGGCAAAAACAAGAACCTCTTTCTCATGATCCGATTGTTGTTGTGCACGTAACACCCGTCGATTAATTGCACTAACGCGTGCATGAAGTTCTCTTGGTAATAGTGGCTTTACAATAAAATCATCTGCCCCAGCTTCGAGTACTTTGATGCAGGCTTCCTCATCTGGTGTATCATTAATAATCAATAAAGGTACTGGATAATCTGTATAAAATTGATGAATTGCCTGCGGTCTATTTTTTAAAATAGACCAGCTAATTAAAATGGCAACAACTTTCCCTAACCCGTTTTGAATGGGAGTTAATTGATGTTGCTGCACGATATTTATATTAAATTGAGCAAAGTATTTTTTGAGATCCTCACTCACAGGATCGTTATCAATAAATAATAGATAACTGGGTTGCGGCATTAATTTATTCCCGATTTTTTAAGCACTATTCGCTATAATTTTGTCAAGATTAATATAGACTTGCAATTATTTTCGATATTATCCTAGAAAAAGTAGCTGAAAGCCCATCGATTTTCTATGCTGCTGTAAGTCGGTTCTATTATAAAATATTTCCTGAGAGGAATAGAGCATTACATTTTCCCCTGCTAAGAAAATACATTATCTGAAGACATCGCTCAAGGAGAGAGGATGAATCATAAAAGTGCTCCATTTTCAAATTGGTTTGTTGTAGAACAGGCCCGGAAACAAGTCCATCCTCAGTCGCAAGAAGCACATCAATTATTCTCGAAGCGACAATTTAATTTGTGGATGGAAGGACTGGTTGATTTTTTGAATAAAAATGATGAGGTGCTGGTTACTTGGACTACTCTATTTGATGAGTGGAATGTTGAGAAACTACAGATGGTATTGGAATATTTTTCTAATCCAGAGTTTGCTGCTTTGGTTAATGCCATTTTCTTCTACAAGTTCTACCCGGATAAATTATTTACTGATGTAATACATCCGGAAAAGCTCATTTCGGTGCAAATGCGTTTAGGGGTATTGCATCATTACATTGAATCAATACAACAACAATTATATAGAGTTGCCTTAAAAAATGATTTAACTCCAACTGTTGATTATTTCTTACATAATGAAGAACCTCCTCAAGATATCCTCATCGAGATCAATGAAGAGCACAGGCAACTGATACAGGCGGCTGTTAAAAAACTTAGAGTAAATGTGAGCCTAAGTCAGGAAAAAACTGAGGCTAGTGATTGGTTACATGATCTTAAGCGGGCCTATAAATTCTCATTTAATCCAAATCGTTTAATCGATGCCGTGATGATGCTACAGCAAAGTCTATTATCCGAAGTTATAGAACAAGAACAACGTGCCGTTATTTTTCGAGAAAAAATGGTGGTTTTGTACCATCAATGTTCTTCTGCAGAATGTTTGGATTTATACGGTTATTTTGCTAATGAGGATACTTGCTGTTTGCTTTATACTTTTTATAAAATCGTACAAGGCAGTGCATTCGACTGGTTACCCATTCTAAACACAGAAGAAAGAATTACGGTGCTGAAAGTATTTGATGCTTTATGCTGTGTTCTGGAAGCATTACGAATCGAATTAAAAAATAGACATTTGCTTGCTGCAACTTATACGTATGATTTAGCTAATCGAAACATCGATGTAGGTGATCGTAATCGCGATGCAGTGTTTAGAGTAATAAGAATTTATCAACAAACTCCCATCACTCCAGATAATGTGATCGAACAATTATTTCAATCTATTGAATGTTCTGATTAATTGAAGCCTGTTGGCAACGCTAATATTTTAGCAAATGAGGCGATTTAAGTACCGATATTCGAATACTTTATGTACTGTGTATCGGTGCTCTAAGGCCACATCATTTTATCTCAATCTTGAAAAGGCTTCACAGGTCTAGAGGATTAATTCGCTTGATTATTTTTTCTTTGCTTCTAAAAGAAATGAACGCAAATATTTAATGATTAAAGCGCCTAGCTTTCTTTCCCTACCTGATTGAGTCAGTGGAATACCAATTTTTCGTGAAATTTTAGCTTTAAGGGCCGAGATGCCAACCAATCTTTTCCATGAAAATCCACCACGATTCATTTTTTCACCTCCTCACTCATGTTACGCACATGACCTTGTAGTTTGAATAAAAAGCATTAGAATTTCGTCCTTATTTTAGGGAGGAAGTTAAATGGATATGCTTGATCTTTATAGTGATTATTTAATTTGTCAGAACAAATATGCGACAGCCACCGGATTATCTGATTTGGTTGATGGAGCATTTGCGTATGACAAGGTGACTCGATTTCTTCGTTTTGAGTCTTTTGATTCAAAATCCTTTGGCGCTATGTAAAAAAGCCAGTGAGGTCGCAAGAAACGGTTGGTGGTGTCTTAATACTGGATGACTCCATCGAAGAGAAACCCTACACGGATGAGAATGAAATTAATTGTTGGCATTACTCTCATGCTAAAGGGAGCGTGCTCAAAGGAATCAACATCTTGTCATGCATGGTTCGCTATGCTGACTTCAGTGTACCCATAGGGTATGAGGTGATTAAAAAAGATGTTGCCTATTGTGATATTAAAACCAAACAAGCCAGAAGAAAATCATCGGTTACCAAAAATCAATTATTTCAAAACCTGATTACTCAGGCCATTACCAATAAAGTGATGTTTGATTATGTGCTTGCAGACAACTGGTTTGGCTCGAAGGCCAATATGGTTCACATCCATAAAGACCTTCAAAAATCGTTTATCATTGGGATTAAATCTAACCGCACGTTAGCTTTATCTGAAAACGAGGCCAAAAACGGACGGTACCAACAAGTAAGAGCTTTAGAATTAGAAGAGGATGTAGCCCACAGTCTGGCTTAAAGGCCTAGACTTCCCCGTGAGGCTCCTGAAAAAAGTGTTCAAAAACGAAAACGGTTCAACAGGAATTCTCTATCTTGTTTCTAATGACATGCCAAGTAGTGCCGAACGTCTTTATGAAGTGTACCAGAAACGGTGGCGGATTGAAGAGTATCACAAATCAATTAAGCAAAATGCAAGCTTAACCAAGTCGCCCACTCGAACCGTTAAAACTCAGTGTAATCATATTTATGCTTCTATTATTGCATACTGCAAGCTGGAATTGTTGAAGATAAAAACTCAATTAAATCATTTTGCCATTAAGTACAGATTGATCCTTAGAGCAAATCAGCTTGCATGGCGGGAGCTTAAAAATATGGCTGCTTAAAATAGATCGTGCGTAACATGAGCTCCTCATGATAAATAGGCGAGTATACTCTTGTTTTTCTTAGTTTAAAGTAATTTTTATTGCGATTTTTAGAGCTATTTGCACTGGGTAAGATTGACCAAAATGATTTGATTTTAGCGTGTTGAACATCAGCTTTATCCCAAGTATAACGAGTAATCTTCTCTCAGTAGCGAAACGTTTGGAGGGAGATCCCTGTGATACTCGAGATGGCGTGAGTCTATCTATTCCAGATCATGAGAAGGGCTGTTTATATGCCAATTATAAATGTAACTGTCAATGGTGTTTATGTGTTTAAGTTGGCTTAGTAAAGGTTCTTTAGCGAATTGTACTAAATGAAAAATGATATCTTGTTTGCTTCCACCAAAATCCTCTTCATACCAATCGTATAATTTAGAGATAATGAGTTTTCCTTCAATTACATTAACTCCTCTAAGTGAGTTAATGTAATTTGAGGCAGCTTGATTTAATTGTTCTTCAAGCATTTTTCCTTGATAGATTTTTCTACTAAGATTAGGTGCGCCAATCGTGCCATTACTTAAGGTATAATGAGTGCGAGGATCATTCCAAATCGCTCTGATGATGCGGTTATTAATATCATCTAAAGTTAAAGAAGTGTCTTTTACCGTGATTAGATTAGCTCCCCAGGGGCCTATACTGAATAATCCGGGTGAAATATTAATTTCTTGGATTGAAGTAACTGGATAATAATTAGCTATAATTTGCACCGTAAGAGCATTGTATACATTAATCCAATACGCCAATTGTTCATCGCGATTGTAATTATCAATATTTACTTCAGACATGCTCTTTAAATAGTCCTTAAGTAAATTTAAGTCTGTTTGAGTCATGTGGGCATAATCAACCAGATTGATATTTTCTTCATTGGTAACAATACGACGATTTAGAAAATCTTGCCAAAGTTTATGAGAAATCACTTCGTTTGATAAAGGGTTATTTACTTCCCATTTTGGCCATAAATTTTTATAAAAAGATGCATTTGCTAACCCTGATATGAGAAGCATTAGTATAAGAAGATATTTACTGCGGAATACTGTTTTAAACATGAATTATTGCTCTGTTGCGAAGGGCGTTCCCTATGGTGTTGCCATCTAAAAACTCTAATTCTCCACCAGAAGGAATACCATGCGCCAATTGAGTAATATTGATTGGCAGATTATGCAAAAGCTGGTGAATAAAATGAATGGTCGTTTGTCCTTCTATACTGGGGCTTAACGCCAATATCACTTCTTTAACTTGTTCTTGGATGATAAGGTTTTTAAGTCGGGGTAATCCAATGTCTTCTGGTCCTAATCCATCAAGTGGAGATATTTTTCCCATGAGAACGAAGTACTTCCCTTGAAACGCGTTGCTTTGTTCTATAGCAGATACATCAGCTGGGCTTTCTACGACACAAAGTAAGGAGGAATCCCGATTTGGATTTTGGCAGAGAGTACAAACTGTTTGTTCTGTATAATTAGCACAGCGTTCACAATGATGAATGTTGTTCATCGCTTGCTCTAGACATGAGGCAAGGTGTAACCCTCTCTGTCTTTGATGCTGGAGTAAATGAAACACCATACGCTGTGCTGATTTGGGACCTACGCCTGGCAGACAGCGTAGCGCTTCTACCAGGCGGTTTAGCATATCCATCGTTAGGATTATTCCTTATCGCCTTCACCCATTAGGTCAGTTGGAATATTGAGACCCGCGGTTAATTGACTGATTTTTTCTTTAGATGCTTTTTCAATTTTTCGTACGGCATCATTAATTGCGGCAGCAACTAAATCTTCCAACATTTCTACATCTTCTTCCATCATTGTAGGTTTGATTTTCACTTCGGTAGCATCATGTCGGCCATTCATTTTAATAACAACCATACCACCACCAGCTTCACCAGTGACTACTAATTGACTTAGTTGTTGTTGCGCTTCTTGCATACGTTGTTGCATTTTTTGCGCTTCTTTCATCAGGTTGCCAAGATTTTGATTCATATCCATTATTAAGGCCTCATATATTTAGGTTTAAAAATTCATTATATTATAAGTCATCTTTTAGCGGGACAATAGAATTTTTGACCAGTTCCGCTGAAAATTCTTGCTGAAGTTGCTGGAACATCGGATCATTGCTCAATGCTATTTCTGCTTTGTGCTGTTTTTGTTGGGCTGCTTGCTCTTTCTGCTGAGCAGGAGAGGCTTGCACCGACTCATCACTGTTTAAAATAATTTTTATCGGATTCTGGTAATATTGACCTAGAGCTGCTTCAAGGCGTGAGAACACCGTTGGAGTAAATAAGGACTGATGTCCTTTGGCCACACGTAACGTGATTTCTCGTCCATCCTTTGCAATTAATTCCGCATTCTCTGCCGCATTGAGTGCTAAACCAGTAAGTTTCAGATGAGGGATAATATGGGCCCAATCTTTATCTTCATGATTCGTCTGCTGTGGCGTGTTTTCCTTTTCTTCTTGAACATCTTGAACATCGGAAGCAACACCATTATTGGCTAGGTTCTGAGTTTCTGTCTCTGGAACATTCACTGAAACTTGCGTTTGTGACAATGAATTTTGTGGGGGCGGCAAAATATTTGTATAGGACGCCAAAGGTGGAAACGCTTCCTTAGGAGCGGGTCTGAAAGTTAGCATGCGTAGCATGGTCATATTAAAGCCAATGACTAAAGTGGGGGCGAGATGTATTTCTTCGCGTCCCTTAAGCCCAATTTGATAAAAAAGTTGGATGTCCTCAGCTGAAATGTGTTGTGCTAGAGTTATCACTTCTGAAGGAGGCTTAATTAAGGGATTATTATCACCAATCATTTGGTAGATAGCTATTTGGTGAAGATAGTTAAGCAGCTCATCCAGAACATACTGAAAATGACCGCCTTCAATGGCGATCTGCTGGCTAATTTTTAAAACACTGGCGGCATTTTGTTCCGCTAAAGCGTGCAGCAGTAGCAGTGCATAATCGCTTTGGGTATAGCCTAATATCATTTTGATATCATGGGCTGTTAATTGAGTATCACAGCCGGTAATGGCTTGATCCAAAAGACTTAAGGCGTCTCGCATACTGCCGCGTGCCGCTTGAGCTAATATATCTACAGCTTGAATTTCAAAATCAAATTGTTCCTCTTTAAGAATCAACTGCAAATGTTGACTGATTAATTCCGTAGCTAAGTGCTTTAGATTAAATTGCAGACAACGAGATAAGACAGTCACTGGTAGTTTTTGAGGATCAGTTGTCGCTAAAATGAATTTAACATGTGCTGGTGGTTCTTCGAGTGTTTTTAGAAGGGCGTTAAAACTATGCTGAGAGAGCATATGCACTTCATCAATTAAATAAATTTTAAAACGACCAATAGCAGGTGCATATTGTACGTTATCTAATAAGTCACGCGTGTCTTCGACGCGAGTTTTGGATGCACCATCAATTTCGATTAAGTCAATAAATCGGCCCTGTTCAATTGCATTGCAGATGTTGCATTGCAAACAGGGTTCAGAGCTGATTCCTTTCTCGCAATTCAGTGATTTAGCTAAAATACGGGCAATACTCGTCTTGCCTACTCCGCGAGTGCCAGTAAAGAGATAGGCATGATGTAATCGCTGCAGATTCAGCGCATTAATTAATGCCTTATTTATGTGGTCTTGGCCAACCAGTTGGGAAAATGTGCGTGGTCGCCATTTACGGGCAAGTGCCAGATAGCTCATACATGTTTTCACAAGTTGGGCGGTAGCTCTAAGAGCCACACCTCGGCGCTCGAATCAATCGTTACCGCTGCTCCCTTCCGGGCCTGACGGGGTTCACGATCTATCGCCGCGAAGGGACCAATAGAGCCACCATAGTTGAATCGCGAAGATTAACAAAAAAAATTAAGGATAGCCAGTCTTGCTAGAAAATAATTCTCAATGACGCTTGAGATTTGAAAATTCACTACTACATTAATATATGTTCATCTATGGAATGAAGCGTATTTATAATTCATTTTTTTCAAAAAAAGAG
>NZ_JAPHOQ010000063.1 GCF_026191355.1 Legionella sheltonii | reverse complement strand
ACCTTATGCTGAGCTGATAGGTAAGTCTGACGACCCTAGGCTATTTGTAAAAGAACTAAAGGAAGAGCATCAGCAAGCCGCTGAAAAGGTGAATCAAAATTTTGTCGATAATGAATATTTGAACATTATCAACGGTGAGCCAGTATTAAAGCGAGCTATCAGTAAGAAAGTGAGTCAGCAACAAGAAAAATTTTCAAAATTGGTAGCATCAAAAATGCCGTTGACGGATATCGTCTCTGTACTTACTGACGTGGAAAATTGGCTTGGTATCAGTCGCCATTTAAAGCCCTTATCAGGGTACGAACCCAAAATAGATGATTA
>NZ_JAPHOQ010000062.1 GCF_026191355.1 Legionella sheltonii | reverse complement strand
CTGATTTGGATCAAGCCAATTTTTCGGGGGTAAACTTTACAAATGCGAATTTGAATAATGTAATCATACGCAGCTCTATTTTGATAGGGGCAAATTTGACCCAAGAACAACTGAAACAAATCAAAAGTATTGAGTGCACTGTTATGCCAAATGGTGAACTGAACAACAATAAATGTTAATTTTTTCTCTCAACATGAATCAGTGCCCTTTGATGTTTTGCGGCAATTTAGAAATTTATTCAATTGCCGCAAAACAAATTGTAATTAAAAAATCGACACACCATTACTCTTGATTGGCAGAGGCAATCGATTGTATTTTTTAATATATTCATTAATCTTTCGTTTAAGCTG
>NZ_JAPHOQ010000061.1 GCF_026191355.1 Legionella sheltonii | reverse complement strand
GCAAAGAAATAAGCCTGTTAAAGTGATTTGTGATAATGGTACAGAATTTACTAGTAAAGCGATGTTTTTCTGGAGCAAAGAAACGAATGTCACTTTAGGGTTTATTCAACCAGGAAAACCAACTCAAAATGCGTTTGTTGAGAGCTTAAACGGGAAATTCAGAAATGAATGCCTTAATCAGCACTGGTTTCGAACAATGGAGGAAGCACGATTTGAGATTGAACAATGGCGTAAACACTACAATAATGTTCGACCTCATAGCTCTCTAAATTATATGCCTCCTGTTGAATACGCAAGAAAGGTGGCATAGGATAATGAATCTCATCAAAGAAGTGGTACTAATTTAGGGGATAGGTCA
>NZ_JAPHOQ010000060.1 GCF_026191355.1 Legionella sheltonii | reverse complement strand
CAGGCCTTGAATTATGAATCAACTTCTAATTGAAAATTCACAATTCAAGGCCTGACCCTCTGACTCGTTTAATAAATAGATGTTAAAATTTTGTTCTTTACTTGCTAATAATAGACCACCATGAAATCTAAAGATGAAAATATTTCTCTCAAAAGAAAAGCAAGCGCAATAGAACAAGTCCAATTAGATGGGCCGAGAAGCCTAGAGGTAGATGGGATAATGGAAATAGGGAAAGAAGAATTCTATCAGCAAAAAGCGCCTAAAAGGCAAAAAGAGATCACTGATAACAGCTCTAATGAATTACCCGCTACAATCATGGAAGAGCTACTGAAATTGATGTTTTCTCAACCGGAAGTATTAACACCCCAACCACTGAATCCTAATTTATATTCATCCATATTTTCCCCACT
>NZ_JAPHOQ010000006.1 GCF_026191355.1 Legionella sheltonii | reverse complement strand
TCATTTTTTTAAAAAAAATGATGACACTCTGTTTATTGTAAATGCAGCTTGGCAATTCTACGCTTGCCAACTTGTATTATATAGACCTGACCAGCAGGCAATGCCAGAGCGGGATCCTCGACCTTATCGCCATTGATTTTAACCGCACCTTGCTTCACTAAACGAATTGCTTCTGAGGTACTTTGAGTTAAATTCATTTGCTTTAATAGTTGGGCCAAAGAAAGTGGCTCTTGCAATTTAATGGTTTGCTCTTCTAAATCTTCTGGAATAATACCTTTCTGAAAACGTTCTATAAATTCTTTGTGAGCCTGTTCCGCTTGTGATTGATCATGGAAACGCGTCACAATTTCTTTAGCAAAATCAATTTTTATGTCCCTGGGATTTGCGCCTTGCGCTACAGAACTCTTTAAAGCCTTTATTTCATTTCCTGTTTTAAAGCTAAGCAAATCAATATAACGCCACATGAGCTCATCAGATACCGACATAATTTTACCAAACATATCGGCTGCCGGCTCATTAATACCAATATAGTTATCAAGAGACTTAGACATTTTTTTCACACCATCCAAGCCTTCTATTAATGGAGTCATCATCACAACTTGTGGTTCAAGACCATAATGCTTTTGTAATTCACGCCCCATTAATAAGTTAAATTTCTGATCTGATCCACCAAGCTCAACATCTGCTTTGAGTGCTACTGAGTCATAACCCTGAAGGAGAGGATACAAGAACTCATGAATCGCAATGGGCTGTCCTGTAGTATAGCGTTTGTTAAAATCATCTCGCTCCAGCATACGGGCAACCGTGTGTGTCGCAGCTAAGCGGATTAAATCTACAGCACTAAATTGGGCAAGCCATTGGGAGTTAAATGCCACTTTTGTTTTAAGAGGATCTAAAATTTTAAAAACTTGCTCTTGATATGTTTTTGCATTTTCCAATACCGTTTCTTGGCTAAGAGGCAGGCGGGTAACATTTTTCCCCGTTGGGTCGCCTATCATCGCCGTAAAATCACCAATTAAAAAAATGACCTCATGGCCATATTGTTGGAATTGTCTTAACTTATTAAGTAATACAGTATGTCCTAAATGCAAATCAGGTGCAGTTGGATCAAAACCTGCTTTTATTTTTAAGGTAGTTCCTTTTTGTAATTTTTTTTCCAATTCCTGCTGCGGAAGTACCTCTTCGCAGCCTCTTACTAGTTCGGAACATACTGAATCTTCAACTATCATGACATCAAAACCTTTATAAATGATTGACCTATCTTCTCACACCGAGTATCTTAGCCCGGTTGGCAATTTCCTGCCATACCTAAAAGGTGATTTAAAAATAATTTGTCACCCGAAAAATTAATAAATGCAGACAATAGCATAGTTCCGGATGGCAATGTATAGGCAAACGATGGATAAGAAACCTTATATATATATCGAAAAACGAAAAACGAATAAAAATAAAAAATCTAAGCCATCTAAGGTATTAATGGGTTTTGCCTTAATTATTGCTTTTTCACTCCCCTATTTTCTTGTAAAAAAATTTTCGCATAACTCATATCAAGGTCCCAAAACTCAAACCCTTAGCTTACCTGATCTCGATGGGGATGAATCCGAAGAGTACCAAGACGAAACTTATCAAGAAAACGCATATCAAAATGAAGAAGAAATAGTTGATGAGTCTAAACCTGAACTTGCCAAACAAAGCGCTAAAACGGTTGTTGAGAATGTTGTCAAAACAGTTAAACCTATCAAAAACATTGTTAAAGACAACGAATGGCAAACTATTAGGCCTAGATCCGGTGACTCTATGGCAACTATATTTAAGCGTCTTGGATTAACGGCACAAAATTTACATTTGGTGATGCAAAAAAATCCTTATGCAAAAGCACTTACAGCAATAAAACCGAGTCAGGAACTAAAATTTTTAATTAATAAAAATAAATTAGAAAAATTAGTTATTCCAATGAATAACATTCAAACATTAACTGTTTATAGGGATGGAGCAGTTTATAAAACGAAAGTAGACTCTAAAAAAGTAAAAACCGAAGAGCGTTACGTAACAGGTGTGGTATCAGGCTCGTTATACGCTACTGCTCAACGCTTAGGGATCCCTAGGAAATTAATTCAACAAATGACTACGATATTACGCAAGGAAATCGATTTCTCACGTTCTATTCGTAGTGGCGATCGCTTCTCCATTGCCTATGACAGCTTTTATGTAGAAAACAAAATGGTAGGCATTGGTGATATTGTTGCTGTAAGCTATACCAATCAAGGCAAAACTGCGCAAGCGGTACGACATATAAGTAGAAATGGTAACCGTGATTACTATACTCCTAAAGGCGACAGTTTTAAAAAAGCATTTTCACGGTATCCGATTAAGTTCAGTCATATAAGCTCAACCTTTACCTCTTCAAGATACCATCCGATATTGCATTATAAGAGAGCACATAAAGGCATTGATCTCGCAGCGCCTATTGGAACACCAATTCAATCAGTTGGTGATGGGGTCATTACCAATATTGGTAGACACAATGGCTACGGGAATATGATTGAAGTCAAACATGATAAAACCTTCAGTACGCTATATGGACACATGCTTCGATTTGCCAAAGGCTTGTCCAAAGGCAGCAGAATTAAACGCGGTCAAGTAATTGGCTATGTAGGTCAAACAGGTCTGGCTACAGGTCCTCATTGCCATTATGAGCTTCATGTTCATAACCAACCAAGAAATCCAACAACAACCTACCTGCCTACAGCGTCTCCTGTTCCTGCGCGAGAAATGGCCCAATTTAAAGCGAAAGTGCGGAGTGTGTTTGCACGTTTGAAATCACTCGAAAAAACAAATTACGCCAGTAAAGGTAAAAACAAAGGCAAGAAAAAAACAAGAATTGGATAGTTTTTAATGCAATTTTCTATTGAGTGACTCTGTAAAATCACCCAAATAAATAACGGCAAACGAGCACAGAGGCAATGATTCCAGCAAGATCTGCTAATAAGCCTGCTGGAATGGCATGTCGTGTTCGGCGAACTCCTATAGAGCCAAAATAAACAGCAATCACATAAAATGTTGTTTCTGTACTTCCCATCATCGTGGCAGCAACTTTGGCGATAAACGAGTCTCCACCATACTGATGAATCAATTCGGCCATCATTCCTGTTGAAGCACTTCCTGAAAAAGGTCGAATTAAAGCCAAGGGCAATACTTCGGGAGGCATACCAATCATGACAAGAAGAGGAGCCAGCAGATTGGCCATTAAACCAAAAAATCCTGAAGCACGCAGCATCCCAATAGCTACTATCATCGCGATTAAATAAGGAACAATGCTCAAAATCGTATCAAATCCTTGTTTGGCGCCTACGATAAATGCATCAAAAACGTTAATTTTTTTTATTGCAGCGTATAAAGGAATACCCACAATAAAAATTAAAAGCATCCAATTAGACAACTGATTAGCGAATCCACTCATAGGCTGTCTTTCCTTCCAACACGAAACATGGGTAATTTCGCTAATTGCTTTACGGCAATAATGGCAACTAAAGTAGAAACGATAGTGGCGATTAAAGAACTGATAATGACACTACTTGGATTAGTGCTACCATTTGCCGCTAAATATGCAATTGCGGTAGCAGGAATTAATTGCACACTTGAAGTATTAATTGCTAGAAAAGTACACATGGAGTTGGTTGCAATTTTTGCATGCTGGTTCAGTGTTTGCAGCTCTTTCATCGCTTGCAATCCAAATGGAGTTGCTGCATTGGCAAGTCCCAACATATTTGCAGCAATATTCATAGTGATCGCCCCCATTGCGGGATGCTCTGTAGGAATATCCGGAAACAGCCGTCTTAAAATCGGTTTGAGAAGTTTACCTAATAAAGTCACTAGTCCTGATTCGGTCGCTATAGACATAATTCCAAGCCAAAGAGACATGATTCCTGCCAAACCAAGAGCAATTTCAAAACCAAGTTTGGCTGAGTCAGTAACAGCACGAGCAACCTCATCAATCCGTCCTTCAATCACCCCAACTACTACAGAAATCAGTATCATTCCTAACCAGATTATATTGAGCATTCTTGCCTCCATACTCCGGAACAGGTTAAGATGTAGTCATTATTTGGCTTTAGACAGAAAAAACTGATGAAGTGCACACTTACTCCCTTAAAACATTTGATTTTTGTAACCTGCTTCCTCATTTCTTTTTTAAGTTATGCTTTTGACTCAAATACTACTGAGAAACAGGCTAACTCCTCAATAGAAGAACTATACCATAGACTACGCAGCATGCCGAATACTTCAATGCCTGATAGAATAGATTGGTTTAGTAGCCAATTTTTGGGTATCCCTTATTTACTTGGTTCTTTAGGAGAAGGTCCCAAAGCGCGCTATGATCAGTTTCCTAAATACCGTGTTGACTCATTCGATTGCGATACCTATGTCAACACGGTTCTGTCTTTAGCTTTAGCCAATTCACTAACCTCGTTTCAACAATGCATAAAAAATATGCGTTATAAAAATGGCCTCGTTTCTTATCTACAACGAAATCATTTTCAAGGCTTAGATTGGAATCAAAACAATCAGCAAAGCGGACTACTTAAAGACATTACCTTAACGATTAAAGATAAAAATAATCAACCAGTCGCCCAAATCGCTGAGGCAGTGATTAATAAACCTAATTGGTATGCCTATAAAACGGTTGAAACAATTAGACTAGAGGATGCGGATAAAGGAAAAGAAGAAGCGCGATTAGATGAATTGAAAAAGAAAGGCGCTCGATTAGAAGTGACTTCAGAAAAAGTCCCTTACCTTCCCTTTACTGCCTTATTTCCCAAACATAATAAACCCGATATGTATTTATTTGCGCAAATTCCTCATGGTGCAATCATTGAAATTGTAAGACCAAACTGGGATCTAAGCCAAAAAATTGGCACTGCATTAAATATTTCACATTTAGGTTTTGCAATTAGACATGATGGACAATTGTATTTTCGGCAAGCTTCGTCAGAATATGGCAAAGTAGTTGAAGTACCATTAATTGACTATCTTGAAAAAGCGCTAAATAGTCCAACAATTAAAGGCATAAATGTTCAAATTGTTGTACCTACAAAACCCTTAACAGAGTGTAAAATGCCTGTTTAAAACCAAACTTAGTTTAGGTAAACTGCAAGTAAATTGTAACCTAGGTGAAGCATAGCGGTATCCGAGACAGCGAGATCTCCATCGGAAAACGAAACTCTGGCGAGGAAATCCCTCGCTATTAATGATGGCGGTTTTCACCATACTTCAGGCGGCACGAGACATTAGGATAATAAAAAATGAAATATCAATTAACACAAAACCCCACGTTATCAACCAGCGAATGTCTTGTACTTGGCGTATTTTCTGATACGGATTTATCTGATTTTGCTCAGGCTTTGGATAAAGAAAACCACGGCCTAATTAGCAAGCTGATTCAGAAAACGTCTGAAGCTGGTGATATACAATGGCATCATAATCTGCATGGGACATTATTAATCATTCACTGCGGCGAGCAAGCTAAATTCAGCGCTTCGCAACTAAAAAAAAGAACCACTGAGATTACTGTAGCATTAATCAAGCATCGTGTTCGGAGTGCAACAATATGCCTCCCGCAAATAAGCCAATATTCCGCAGACTGGCAATTGGAGCAAATGATTATTCAAATGGATAATCAGCGGTATCAATTACTGGATTTTAAAAAGAAAAAGGCAAAAGCCCATCAATTAGACTCTGTAACCTTTTATTTACCCAATGCCAGTGATGAGGGATTAAAATTAGGCCACGCAATCGCTGCGGGTGTGGAATTAACACGTAATCTTGCGAACATGCCAGCTAATATCTGTACCCCCACTTATTTAGGCGAACAAGCAATCCAGTTATGCAAAGAATTTGCACAGGAAATGAGTTGCAAAGTGATGGGGCCAGAAGAAATGCGTCAAATGGGCATGGAAACTTTATTGGCAGTCGCTCAAGGTTCAGCACAGCCACCAAGACTTATAGACATACATTACAAAGGGGCAGAAAATACCCCCCCAATTATTCTAGTAGGCAAAGGAATTACTTTCGATTCAGGTGGTTTATCCATCAAGCCTGCCAATGCTATGGACGAAATGAAATATGATATGTCAGGGGCTGCTAGTGTATTAGGTGCTCTAAAAGCATGTGCGTTGCTGAAGCTTCCCATTCATGTAATCGGCTTGATTGCCAGTGCTGAAAATATGGTAAGTGGTACTTCCGTTAAATCAGGCGATATTGTCACCAGCATGTCAGGACAAACTGTTGAAATTATCAATACTGATGCCGAAGGTCGCCTCGTATTAGCAGATGCGCTAACTTATGCAGAGCGGTATCAACCCGAATTCGTCATCGATGTTGCAACCCTTACCGGTGGCATTATTGTTGCATTGGGAACAGTAGCATCCGGTTTTATGACCCAAGATGAAGAATTAGCACAGCTCATCGAAAAAGCCGCTAAAGACAGCAATGATCGTGTCTGGCGTATGCCCTTGGATGATGAGTATCAAGATGCGCTTGATAGTCCTCTAGCCGATATGATCAATGCAAATTTTGATCGTACTGCAAGTAGTGTTACAGCCGCGTGTTTCCTGTCTCGCTTTACAGAAAAGTATCGTTGGGCCCATTTAGACATTGCCGGTACAGCCTGGGTTTTCGGTAAAAATCGTAATGCTACGGGAAGACCTGTTCCTTTATTAACTCAAATAATACGCCATGCCATTAATTCGCGTTGATTTTTACTTATTAGCGAGCGACCAGAACCATGCACGTTGGTTGGTTGCTTGTCGTCTTTTGGAAAAAGCTTATGCTAAGGGGCATAAAGTTTATGTCTTATGCAATAACAAACAGGATGCTGAGTTATTGGATGAGCTCTTATGGACTTTCAAAGAAGACAGTTTTATCCCCCATAACCTACAAGGTGAAGGTCCAGAACCACCGCCCCCAATACAAATTGGTTATGAAGGTGAGCCAAGAGGTTTTAATGATATTTTATTGAATCTTTCGAGTCATGTTCCTGATTTTTACCGGAAATTTAAGCGCGTTATGGAAATCGTAATTAACGCAGAAGCGGATAAAGAACAGAGTCGCACCCATTATAGGGACTATAGAGCGAAAGGTTGCGAATTACATACGCATCAGATTGAAGTGAGGTAGTTTAGATCAGCACAACCTGGTTGCTTACAACCAGGCTATAACAATCATAAAGACCATTAATCCCAAAGCACATCTTTATCTTTTTTTATCGCAGCTTGCAGCAAACTTATTAAGGGAATAGCGCGCTTTGCTAAGCTTATTTTAGGTTCATTTTCTTCATCTTCCTCAGCAATTTTCTTTTCTTTGCTAAGCCCAGACTGTAACTTTTCCAAAGCCTCAGGAAGATTTTCTGCTTTAATCGCTCCTGGAACCGTACCACTATGCCCCATTAAAGAAAGCAAACTTTTAGCTACATCTGCAAAATAAGTAATATCTTCGTAAGCATCTGTATGAAACGTCACTAACATAAAATCTCCTTATTGGAATGATCAATGTCTTGTTGCATGGAACAAGACAACTATCCTATCCATAAACACGTAACAAATATTCTGCAACCGTACGCAATCCCATCGCTTCACCACCTTCAGGTTTGCCTGGTTTACTCCCTAAGTTCCAAGCCATAATATCAAAATGCATCCAGGGTATGGATTTGGACACGAAACGTTGAAGAAATAATCCAGCTACAATAGCGCCAGCATAAGGATGATCACTGGAGTTAGCCAAGTCAGCCACATTTGAACGAAGCAGCTCTTCGTATGCAGCAAATAAAGGTAATCTCCAGACAGGATCAGCTGCTTGATATGATGCTGCCGTCACTTCGGCAGCCAATTGATCCTTATTGGTAAATAAGGCCGCAATTTCGGTACCGACTGCAACCCTTGCAGCTCCTGTTAACGTAGCAAAATCAATCAGTAATTCAGGCTGCTCTTCGCATGCTTTGACTAAAGCATCAGCTAAAACTAAACGTCCTTCGGCATCTGTATTATGAATCTCTACGGTTAAGCCGTTACGCATGGTTAAGACATCACCTGGTCTAAATGCATCTGGTCCTATAGCGTTTTCTACCGCAGGTACAAGCATTTGCAAGCGCACGGGTAAATTACGAGTCATAATCCATTGCGCCAGGCCGATTACATGGGCTGCGCCCCCCATATCTTTTTTCATTAATCGCATACCCGAAGCGGATTTTATGTCCAACCCCCCACTGTCAAAACAAACTCCTTTTCCAACCAGTGTAATACGAGGGTTTTTCTCATCCCCCCAAGTTAAGGACAACAAGCGAGGTGCTGATTTGGAAGCACGCCCAACGGCATGGATTGCTGGGAAATTATCTTTTAGTAATTCATCGCCAACCCATTGTTTAAATTGCCCTTCATGTGCTTTTGCTAATTGCTCCACTACTTCAGCTAACTCTTTGGGGCCTAAATCATTAGTCGGTTTATTTATCAAATCCCTCACTAAAAATTGCGCTTGGGTTAAGGCCAAAAGAGCATTCCAATCATCTGGGTGAACTATTAGAATACGAGGTTTTATTTCTTGTTTTTTATAGGCATCAAAACGATATTGTGCCAAAGCCCAATTCATTGTTGCTTCCTGAGAACATCTTCCTTGTACTTGATAAATATTCGGTGGGAGTACTAGTGCTGCATTAGCTAAAGCCTGAACCTGATTTCCATCTCCTGTACCAATATACGCTTTATCGATTAATCCATCTGCATTCTGAATAAAACAAGAGTCGCCTATTTTTCCTTGGAATTGATGCAAAGCAAGACAATTTTGTTCTGCAGGTGTAAACAGGCTCATCCCTTCTTCCCATTGATCTTGTGACATCAAATAAAGGGGAATAGCTCTATCACTCTCAGTCTCATAAAATAATCTTGCTTGCATTTTTTTATTCCTTCACTTGGCCACGAAAATGAGCGGGTCTGAGTCCGGTTAATCCCAAAACTAAAAGATATATTATCACAGTAACACCTACGTGAGCGGATAATATGCCTAAACGCATTACTGGAGAAAACCCAAGCCAATAGCTGACTGTTCCACTCATTAAAATTAAATAGAGGCTAATGGCTGCATTGGCTAAGAGTAATTGCATACAGTATTTTAACCATCCAGGGGAAGGTTTGAACACGCCACGTTTAATCAGTAGGATTAACAAAGTGCCGCAATTGACATAACCTGCTAATGCCGAAGCTAACGTCAAACCCGCATGAGCAAAGTGCCAAACAAATACAGAACATAATAAGGTATTAACCACCATCGAAATTGCACCCACTTTAACTGGGGTACTGATATCTTGTCGTGCATAAAACCCTGAAGCCAATACTTTTACCATCATAAAAGCAGGGACACCGGCTCCAAGAGTAATTAAACTTTTTTGTGTCTGCATCACATCATAAGCAGTAAATTTGCCATAAGCAAAACAACTTGAGATCAGAGGTAAAGCAAATAAACACAACCCCAGACCTGCAGGCACTCCTATGAGTAAAATAGAACGCAGTCCCCAATCCAACGCACTTGAAAACTGGCTGATACTTTGTTCCGCATGCCTCCGAGATAAATGTGGGAGAATCACTGTTGCAATAGCCACGCCAAAAACACCTAATGGGAAATCAGTGAGACGATCGGTGTAATACAACCAAGACACACTACCAACTTTTAAAAAGGATGCAAAAATACTGTCGACCATTAAATTAAGTTGAGCAATAGAAACACCAAATAAAGCGGGGATCATGAGCTTTAGAACTTTATTAACCCCCTCATCATTTCTCACTAATCTAGGCTTTACCAATAAATTGCGTTGATGCAAAAAAGGGATTTGAAAAAGCAATTGCGCAATACCGGCAATCAGCACTCCCCAAGCCAATCCTACAACAGGTCTTGGCAAATGAGGACATAAATAAAACGCAGCAAGAATCATACAGATATTTAATAATACGGGCGTAAATGCAGGAATGGCGAAATAACCATAGGTATTTAATACCGCTCCAGCCATGGCTGTTAGCGAAACCAACATCAAGAATGGAAAAGTAATACGCAACATTTCTGTTGCCAATACAGCACGGCTGCTGTCATGGCTAAAGCCAGGGGCAAATAAAAAGATTATCACGGGTGCGGCAAATATTCCGATTAAGGTAACAACACTCAGAATTGAACCCAGATATCCGGCAATGCGTGCAATGAAAACACGCACATCATTCGGAGAGCGTGTTTTTTGATATTCAGCAAGTACAGGAACGAAAGCTTGCGCAAAAGCTCCTTCTGCAAAAAGACGGCGCATAAAATTAGGGATACGAAACGCCACAAAAAAAGCATCCATCCCTGCTTGAGCACCAAAAAAATTGGCAAGAACCATATCACGTATAAAACCGACAATACGTGAAATGAAGGTCATGACTGAAACCAAGGTCGTTGAGCGTAGCAAACTCTGGCGTTTAGGTACCATAATTTCTGTTTCTGTTGCTGACATAATTTTTATGCATGAAATAAGATACCTTATGATATACCTAAATGAATTAATTTTCATAACCTAAATATAAGGTATAAGACTTTAAGACATAATTCCTAGCGGCATTGGTTCCATATTGATCAATTGATTATGCATAAAAATAAGACATATCGCAATAGAGAGAATCAATTTCTACTTTAGAAACAAAGAAGTCTATTGACAAATTCTGACTCATTGTGCATGATCACCATCTTTTGTACCGTCTGAATGAGTGGAGATTTTTAAGTGGCAAATATTAAATCAGCGATCAAACGTGCTCGCCAAAACGTAAAATTACGTCAACACAACGCCAGTGCACGTTCTATGTTCCGCACTTACATTAAAAATGTGATTAAAGCTGTTGAATCAGGTGATAAAGAAGCCGCTCATGCTGCCTACACCAAAGCACAACCAGTTATTGATAAAGCAGCTGGTAAGGGTTTAATTCATAAGAATAAAGCTGCTCGTATTAAAAGTCGCTTAGTAGCTCGTGTTAAATCAATGGCTGCTTAATCCTTTAATTGGCTCGCATCGAACTGGCCATGCCAGTTCGACCTTCCTTTCCTTGTTCTACATAATCATCCTAAAGGATGGTGATGTCTCTTTTAAACATCGAATTAAGTATGCATTCAAGATAGGCTATGAGATTGTTCCTTTATTCAAGTCGACTACTTCACCAGGACTTACCAAATAAACCAGGGCAAAATTCATTAAGAAAAATATAAACTTTCGCTAACAAACTGGTTGAGCGCTCGCATAAGAGTCAGTATGTGTGAGAATTCTTGCTCTTGCATTTAATATGTCGTCCATTAATGTTTCATGTAAATCAAATGATTGCAATACTTTCAGCAGATGCCTATTGGCTTTCAAAATGTTAATGATTTGACCTGCCACGAGTTCATCTTTAGGATAAGGTAATAATCGTTCTAGGGCACCATCAAGGAGTCGATTTTTATTTTCAATTTCAGTTTCTATTTGATCAAGATCATCCAATGAATTCGTTTGCTGAAGAAGCGCTTTAAATACTTCTTCCTGGTTCACAAGTAATGCTGCAATCGGTTTAAGCTCTTTTAATTTCGTAATGAAAAGTAATAAGGCTGTTCTTTGTTCGTCGGATAAACCAACTAATGATTCTTGCATGCTTAATGATTCATTTTTGTCGGCAACACTTTGTGCTACAAGCGATGTATAATTGAACAGGATAATGACGTGTTTAAGATTAGGTTGTGAGGCCAATTGCACCATCACTTTTGACAAGATCTCTTGATCTGCTCCAGTTATGAGTTCAGACAAAAATTGATGAACATTTTTTTCCTCATTAATTAATTTTTGAACAACAATATCAAACTCTTGTTTTGTTTTTACCGTATAAAGTTCATTTTGAAGCGCATTCAATTTATTAAAAAAATCTCCAGATCTTGCTTCGGCTGCAACAAAATTTCCAATAATTCGGTTAACATCCTTCCTTTTATCTTGAAAAAGTCTACCCATTTCTATTTCCTCAATTGATTAGGCTGAGCTTAAGGTCTAAATGCCGCCTGTGCCTCTGTTATAGAGACTGCCTTACTCTTTTTTACGCTTTCATTTTCTTTTTGCAAAATATTAAGAAACGAAGCGTAAATAGATTTTCCAAATGCTGCACCTAACTTTGCTTTGCTAGGTTCTGTCTCATGAGGTAACACCTCCCTTTCTTCTGTTTTTGCTCCGTTATCACCCTGATCTGCCATTCCTACCTCATGTGCTTCAATTAAACTCACACTGTCTGTAATAACCTTTTTTGGAATAGCTAATCTTTTTTTTGCATCATCAATAATAAATGCTTTTGCTTTTTCCACAGCAGCTTGAACACTATACGCCCACTTTGGAACATCTGGTAGCTCCTTTTTAAGCTTATCATCCCGACCTGGACTCACTTGGTATCGACTTCCTTTAATTTTACTCGAATCAGGTATTTCAGGAGTAAGTCCTCTGCTTCCACCTATCTTTCTAAACTCCACAAGCTCATTATATTCGTGATCAACTTTCTCTAATAAGACACCTAGTTTTTCCGTAGTTAGACCCTCTCTAACAATCCGCTCTATTTCCTTTCTTGCTTTTTCATAATCTACTTTTAATTCAGACAGATTAATTCGACAAGGTTCTTGTTGATGCGCAAATAACTCCAGCTCAATCACATCTTCTAGATCTAATTTTTGTGCAGGATCATTAAAGTATTCCTCCTCAAGTGAAGGTCCACTGCCCTCCTTTGCCATCCATTTTTTATAAAATTGTGCAAATTGCTCACAAATCGCTTCAACTTCACCTTCTTCAAAAAATTCTTGGTAAATTTCCGTTGAGGCAAGACCAAACAGGTGTTGATTAAACTCTATTGGTGTATAAGACTTATTATCTTTTAATCGATAATGATTATGATTTTGCCAAAATTCAGCTTTAAGATGATGCATTAATTTGCCGTGGAGCTCGTCGCTGCCTCTGAGATATAAGTCGCATCCCCCCTCCACCTCTTCTCTTTGAACTTTTGACGCAGCATTAAATAATTTATCTCTAAATTCCTGAGGGAACTGGTCCAGTCCATCAGTAGTCCAAAAGTACCACGTTAAAGTAAATGCTTTAACCTGGACTGCCACTTTGACTTCAATTTTTTCACCCTCATCCCTAATTTCATAGACTATGCCCTTGGTCAATCTGAATTTAAAGCCTTCTTCATTAAAGTCTTTTTCTCTCTTTCTGTATTGGGCTTTATTACCTGATGCAACAAGGAGTTGAAGTTCCTTAGTTTGTTCCGTATCTGTATATGAAGTCACTTTGGGGACGGTATGTTTTTTTTTTAAAAAAACAAAAAAAGGGTTTGGCATAATGAACCACCATCAATTATAAATACAAAAAAACTCCAGATTGAGCCCGCATTTTAACTTGTGACCAAAATACAAGCAATCGTTAATTGTATTTATAATTGATAGACACAGATCTATTTTCCACTTAATAAACAGCAAGTTAGGTATAGAACTTAAATTGATAAGAATATAACTTAAGGATTGCTACAACCCATACCATTTCTCCTCTCATCGTCCTGTAGACACCGATCCTCTTTATCTTGAAGCTCTGCTTTTTCTTCATCCATAGAAACAGAGGGTGCTACAAAAAAATGTTGGCCCCTACCCCAGTTATTTTTTTCCAAAAAAAAACAAGAATCCAGTGTAGCGGAGCTTGCTTTGAGTTGCTGACCATTAGTTTGAGTAAGCCAGGTTACCTGTTTATGATTAAGAGAATAAACTTGAGCTAACTCTTCAATAAAAATTAATTTCGTATCGTCAGTTAAAGACAGCAGCATTGCAACTGCTGATTTAGAATGAGCTAACTTATTGATGACATTACGCAGGCCTGTTTTCAGAGTTACATTTTTAACTTTTTGAAGTGTATTTATTAAAAGTACTAAAGGTGAAACAGTATAATCGCCTATAGTACTTGCAGGTGCATGTTGTGTAAAAGCATCACCTAACTTTTTAGGGTCACTCTGTATAAAATCAATTAAAAAATCAGTAAATAGGGCTCCTTGATGTTGATGATCGATTGCAGCGCGCATGGCTCGTACGAGCATCATAACTCCGTTTATATTAGCATGCTCCCCAGTTTCAATGGGGTGCAATAATGATAAAGTAACTTTGCCATCTATATTGCTCTTCCACACTTGATGCACTATATGCATTAAAACGCTTACCGCTTCTGAGTTTTTACTGAGGTAGGCAGCGGAAATAAGTGAAAGGAGAATAATGTGCAGAGCATTTTTCCCTTTATAAGGACCTTGTTCATGAGTCTTGCATAAGGCATCGCTTAACTCTTTAGGCATAATTCCATTCAAATCAATCAAAATATCACCAATCAGTGGTGTTAGCTTGGGTTGATTCTCTACCGCGTTCTTAATGGTGCCGACCAAAACATAGACGCCGCTTTTTCCCTTGAAAGAACCATATGATATTTCTTGAGTCAGGGAAGTGCTTAGAATAAGCGGAGATTTTTTAACGAAACTTCTCAATAAATTGGCAATTAATTCAGCTGTAGGCTGACTTTCAGAAACCTCAGCAACATTTGCCAAAGCACGAGCCAGTACGAGAATTGCGTTTTTTCCCTTCTCACTCCCTTCTTTGATGTTTTTTGTCATCAGATCAGAAAATCCGTCACCCTTTTCCGCTAGTAACTGACTAAAAATATAATTAATGGCTATGACCACTGAGGTATTTCTGGGGTCATAAGTTGCGGAAAAGAGATTGTCCATCCACGCATAAGCAACAGTTTGTCCTGCAAATGTTCCACTAAGCGTTTGCTCAAAGATTAACATTAAACTATTTGAATCTTTTCCCAACTGGTAAAAAAGAGAACAAACTTGTTGTGCCGCTTCAGCATCATAGGTATTTACAGCACATTGAAGTGCGTAAGTTAGCCAGTAGGAAAAATTACTTTCGAGTAGAACGTTAGAATTAGGAGACTCCGCTACAAAATGATAAAGCTGAGCAATCAACCACCTTAGATCATCTTTCACAAGCACGGGCGAGTGGTCACCTTGATACTTATCTAATGGGATAGTTAAAAAATCTGATCGGAATAGATCTTGAGGATCACCCATGTAAATATGGCCTAAAAATATACAGCATTAATTTTTATTATGATACCATATGAATTTATATACAAGAAAGTTTATTGAACTACGCGATTTTATTGTTTCAATGAGGATTCAGTGTAACTGTTTTTAAATTCAGAACAGTTACACTTTAATAACAATTATGCAATTGAGCTGACAGTCAAACGAGTGTCCTCGTCATTTTCTAAATAATTTCGTCCTATTATCTTACATATATTTTTCTTATCTTCTATTGATAAATAAGATACTAACGCCTCAGGATCATTGTAATCCACCTCATCCTTTCTCTTTTTAAGCTCGCTCCCCTTAACCTCCTCAAATAAAGACTCAAAATCAATTGTCCATTGATCTACTATTGCCATATAAAGTGAGTTGAACAACATATTAGCTTGATGAATTTTATCTTGTAATTTTTTTTCCTCGCTACTTTTGGGTAAGGAAAATAAGGAAAGAGCGAAGCCTTGCCAACCTGATTTTTTCGTTTCCTTTTTAGGCTCAATAACGGCAAACGCTTTATAACAGGTAATAATTTGCTGAATTAAATCATCTTTATATTTCCGCAACACTTTTTCTTTTTCTGGATCTTGTATCGGTAAAAAGGCATTCCGTATTAACCACTCCAAACGCTGTAACCGGCTCACGATAAGTTTGACTTCCTGACAGTATTCTTCATCGATTTTAAATAGGCCTACACTATCCTCTGATAAGACATCACAGTGTTGGGGTGGCACACTCCAATATAATTTCACTTCTTTATCTTGTTTTTGATCTCGATAAAATACCTCTTTACCTGATGCTTTTTTATGTGTGCGTAATGGACCCTCGCTATGCAATAGAATAGGCTCTAAACCAGGAATAAATCGAGGTAGTGATGAGCTCTTAAATGGAGCAAGCTGTTCTTCGGTAAGGATACCTTCTAAAAGGGAAACTGCCCTAGTTTTACAGGTATTGGAATTTTCAAGGGTGGGTACAGGGAACCCAAATGCATATCCAAAAAATTGCATCTTCCAAAAACCCAATGATAAATGAAAATCAAAAGGTTTCAGTCGGGATGGGCGGCCTTCTATTTTTGCCTTTGTTTGTTCGATTTCAAAAATTTGTTTGGAATAAGCCTCTTCCCGGTAAATTCTTCCTGGCCTTTGAGGATCTACTTTGAAATTTTGGCCATCACCTACCACTTCACGAATAGCCGACTCTTGTTCTGCAACTGCAGTAGTGCATTTCTTTTGTAACGCTTCGAACTGTTGTTGCGTCAGCTCAAAGGTTTTTCCATATAAGCCATGACCTAGATGCATGTAGCGAACTTCTTCATTGATCAGCATCCCGTGATTGCCTTTGAGATCAACATCCAAATGATAATTCCTTTTAAATTGTTCAAAACGACTGCTTTTATCTCCCGTACTGGTAACACCATAAAAACCCCAGGTTTCAACGACTTCCAGCAGCTGATTGCTTTCATTCAATTTGGACAGAAAAAAAGAACCATGCCAAAATGGATTACCGCCTACAGTATGATCAAATACGCAAAAAGTTACTGTATATTTCATCGCAACATCCCCTGTTATTTGTTAGACATTCCGTTAAACAACTAGATGAATCAAAGGATATTTTGAGTAAAAATTTAAAAAGATGCAAGAATTTGTCCCATATAAAAAGGGGAGCGACTGAAATCCGTGGCTTTTATAGCCACTTGATTTTCAAATGAACGATTTAACGACATGATCAAAAGAGTTTCAAAATGAGGGATCGCTTTTCTAATTTTATTTTTGAGATTTGCCCAAAATTTCTCTATGGGATTTAAATCAAGGAGGACTTCCATCCTAAAAACTGCTATACCCCAGATTCACAACCAGTTCATCATAAGCCAGTGCTGATGATGCGCTCATACGATACTAAACTAAAAAAAGAATGCAGTATCCCTTTCCATAGCATAAAAAATTGTCCCTTCTAAATCGGTCTCTTTTCTGGAGTGAATCAATTGATATGTTCTATTATCCTGAACTAAATTAGTATTACTTGAAATATAAGCTTGTACATGACTCGACGTTTTGCTTTGGAAGATCCCGATCACTTTTTTAATTCATCAAATTATTTCTGAGTAATGATTTATACAGCAAGGACAATATGAAAAAATTGATTTTTTATATGAAACAATGAAGAAACGTAAATGACAAAAGTTTAATAAATAGAATCTAATTGTTTTAAAGAAAATTCAAGTAAATAAAATCAGGCACACTTAGTGTTTCTATGGAATCAAAAAAATGTGCTTTCTTTACTAATATTCAGGAGTGTTTGATGGAGGTTAATACGATGCGTACCGCATTTATAGGTCTGGACTATATTATTGATATTATGCATCCACAAGGCAAAATAGCGCGTTCAGCCGCGCATGCCCAAGAGCGTGATATAATTAAAAAGGTAAATAAAGTTCTTGAAATTGCAAAATTAAAGAATTGGTTAACCATTATGGTGAAAGTGGGTTTTAGTGCAAATTATACGGAACAACCAAAGCATTCGCCTATCTTTGGTAAAGTACATGTGTTGGATGCTCTAAAACTTGGTTCTAAAGGAACAGAGTTTCATCCTGAATTACTGATTGGCAATAGTTTAATAATGGTCAAACCAAGAGTGAGCGCATTTTATGGGACTGCACTTGATGCGGCGCTACGAGCAAACCAAATTGAACGAGTAATACTGGGAGGAGTCAGTACTTCCTGGGCAGTAGAAAGCACCGCTCGCGATGCTCATGATCGTGATTATAAAGTATGTATTGTTGAAGACATTTGTGCGGCGGCGAATCAGGAGGAACATCAATTTTCTATCCAATTAATGGAAAAAATAGCGCAAATTGTCACAGTAAATGAACTCAAAGGGATCTAATGCACGTTATTTCCAAGACGATACAAGCATTAAAAGATGAAATTCAGATAGGGTCTTTACTGCGGGGTATTATCGTATTGTTCCCCTTTGCCCTTCTCTATTTGAGTACCAATAACTCGATTTGGCTTCAATCCTCTGTTTTAACTATATCAACGCTTATTGTAGAGGAACGACTTGAGCTTACTGCATTAGGGGTATTGCTTCATGGTTGCATGATTGTTGTAATGTTTTACTTACTTTTTTTAACCCAGCTTATGCCAGTGCTGTATATTGTCTCCTGCACCCTCGCTGCTACGACAGTAATTTTGGTTACGATAAAGGGCGAGAGGCTGCGTCCTTTAGGGAGTTGGACTTTTATTCCTGCCATTATTCTTGCTACAGAATTTGCTGCGGAGACTAATCATACAGTGATGTTACATCAGGCTCCTCAATTTTTACCCTATCTGTTGATTGCATTAGTTCCTACGTTATTGCTTGCCCAATTCGATGAAATAAGCGCATATTATAAAAAACGTAAGATTCATTATCACCCATTGCGATTAGGCGGTTTGAATGATCTTGGAGAGCAAAATCCTTATGTTGAAAGCATGGTTGCAATGGCAATCGCCGTTTGTATTTCAGCATTTCTGGTTGAATATTTTCAGATGCAAAATGGACAGTGGATGATTTGGGGGACTGCCAGTGTCGTTACTGGTAATGTAATGACAACGCCACAAAAATTGAGTCAACGTGTTATTGGCGTATCACTAGGTGTTCCCTTAGGTATTTTATTCGGATTTATTATTCCCAGCACGCCTTTTGCTTTGACCTTTGCCATTTGTGGCATTTTCTTAACTTTAGTTGCCTTCCGTCGTTATGTCATTGCATATTCTTTTCGTTGTTTCTTTGTTGCAACAACAGTGATGTTAGTCACGCATTCAGCTAGCGTTGCATCAGAACGCTTGACGCATGTTATATTAGGTGGGCTCATAGGGTTCGGTTCCGTTATATTCTGTCATTTTGTTCACCTTGCCCAATCACGTTGGGTGAAAAAATAAAATTTAAACCGCAAACTGAGTTGAGGATAAACAATACTCTAACCAAAAATTAAATAAACCGTATCGCAAGTTCCGTTATAACAAAGAGGAGCATCCACCTCATTCGCCCTTAATCCATCAATAAAACTCTCTCTGGCAAAGCATTTACAAGAAACTTCTCCAATATCCTTGCGTCCCTTTTTACTCCACACCTATTCTCTTGAAATAAATTTATCAACACTTGCTTCATCAATGAAAACCAATTTATCTGACGAATACGCTGCTACTTCCGATGGACTTTGTTGAATAGATAACTGGTGAGCATCAGATCATTATCAAGGTGCCTGTCAGGGCGGATGAGAGTATTGCGACAATAAACACCTCCCCCCTACTCCCCCTCTCCCACTGCTGGAAGAGGAGCTTTTTAATGGCAGTGAAGGATTTCCTCACTTGGGGAATTGACTAACTAACCATAAATACTGACTCTTCGTGCTTGATTTAATTGATCGAAAGTACGTTTTGCTGGTGCAAAATTGGGATATTGAGTCACTAAACGTTGTAAAATCATACGCGATAAGATTTCATCCCCTTGATTCCATTCATTTAATGCTTCCAGATACATAAAATCAGCAGCTTGCTCTGCAGTAACCGGTGCTTTATTCATCAGTACAGGCTCAATAAAACTGACACGAGCCTGAGTTTGTGCTTCCATTCTTTGCAAGAGTTTACGAGCCTGTATGCTGCCATTATCACTGGCTTGTTGTAATAATTGCTTGCCTTTAGTAATAGAACGCTCACCAGCAGTACCTTCGAGATAATAAGTACCTAATTGGTATTGTGCGTATGCATTTTGACGTGCAGCCAATTTTTCATAAAGACTTGCTGCCATTTTAGGGTTTTTCTCAACTCCTAACCCGTAATGATACATTCTTGCTAAAGCCAACATCGCTTTTTCATTACCTTTGTCTGCAGATTGTTGGTAATATTTGAGCGCGTTATTGAAATCAAGCTTGGTAGAAACCCCCGTTTCAGAGAATAATCCTAACTGGTAAAGTGCATTCGCATTACCTAAATCGGCTGCTTTTTTATACCAAGCTAGAGCTTGTTGAGTATCACGGGCTTGTCCCAAACCATTAAAATAAATTGCTCCTAATTGATTCATTGCCTCATGAACTTGGTGAGTTGCTGCTTGAACAAATAAATCTTTAGCTTTCTGATAATTAACTGGAGTTCCTTTACCGTATAAATACATGAGCGCCAAATTGTATACCCCTAAAACATTGCCTTTGGCAGCAGCTTGTTCATAATTTTTTAATGCCTGCACATAATTATCATTGACTGTTTCATCAATAAAACCTAAGGCAACAGAAGCCTCAGGCAGTGCTGTAGCTGCTTTCGCATACCATTGTTTCGCCAAGTTATAATCAGGCTCTCCATTCTCACCCAATTGATAAAACTGACCTAATAAATACTGTGCGAGAGGATTTCCTTGTTCCGCAGAAGCAGTATACCAACGTTGCGCATCGGCCAGATTAGGTTCCGAACCTAATCCTTTTTCGAGCATAAAAGCCAATTTCAATTGGGCATACTGATCACCTTTTTCAGCCAAACCGGTATAAATTTGTTTGGCTTCTTGCATTTTTTCCGGATCAGAGTTTTCTGCTAAATAATAATCAGCTAAAACGATTCCGGCATGACTGTTTCCTAATTTATATGAATTGATCAAATCAGGCAAAAAGTCTTGTCCGATTTGTTTTCGTAATACAGACATATTAAAATCTGCGTAGGAGAATTTATCATCAACAGATTGCTGTAATTTCGCTATCCCTTTTTCCTTGTCTTGAGCAAGTCCTTTTCCTTCAGCAGCATAAGTTCCCAAAATAAAATCACTTACTGCATTTTGACCCGATTGTTGATACCAATTAATTGCTTGGCCTGGATCGGCTTGTACACCAATTCCCCGATCATAAAGCAAGCCCAATAACAAGGCAGCATTTTCATCACCAGTAGCTGCTTGATCCTTAGCAACTCGAAAAGCTTGTGCCTGTCTTTGTTTATCCTGACCCATAGCATTATAAAAGGCGAGCGGCAATAACGCTTGAGAAATTCCTCGATCAGCTGCACCTTGATACAATTGACGAATCATAGCTATTTTGTGTTTTCTGACATTCACACTTAAGCCATTATCATTTTGACGTGCCAAACTATCTGCCAACTCATATTCTGCAGGACCATAATTATTGGCTGCAGCCAGATATAACATAGACATCGCTTGCTCTTGATTGGGTTGAATGTATACAGTACCGTCTGGACCGGTTATGCCTTGTGAAAGAATTCGAGCCAATACATATTGAGATTTTTTATTGCCTTTAAATGCGGCATCAGTTAAATCATTTAATGCAAGCTGATAACCTTGTTTATCCTTGGCATGTTGTAAATATAAAAGCCCTAAATTGTATTCGGCCCCTAAATGTTGCTGTTGAGCTGCATTTTGATAAAAAATAATTGCGGACGAATCACTTTGCGCCACACCAATACCATATTGAAACATTTGTCCTATTTGAAATTGCGATTGGGCATCACCTAATATCGCCCTAAAATACAAATGATTAAATACAGACATATAATTAAGTTGCGCTTGCCAGCCCTGAGTCCATAAATCCATAATATTGGCTTGTGAATAATCATCATAATCATAATAATTGGCATCAATATAAGGTGCCGGAAGATTCAATTGCGCAAATATTGGAGTATTTGTTCTTTCTAAGGCAGATAACTGCTGATCTAAAGGATAAAGTGGGTATGTCCATTGATTCGCCTGGAAGCCAGGAGTTTTATTCAAGATCGCATCATAGTAACTGGTTATGGGAACATCATTAGGTTGGACTAATTCAAATTGGGGTTTAAAAACAGACTGACGCATTATCTTTTTCAATCGTGGTGCCTGGTTATAAGCGAAATCGCCTAATACCGTTGGATTATGCCAAGCACTTAGTATGCCCCTCATTTGAAAATCAGTTTGTTCCAATTTATCTGTTGTACCATTACTTAACCAAAGTGCCGCTTGCGCCAAAGCAGCCTCTTGATTTTTCGCACTGTCATCCTGATTCGCCTGATTTAGCCATTGCTTAGCCAAATTCGGATCGGCATCCACGCCTATTCCTTTTTGGTACATTTCAGCTAACTCACGTTTTCCTTGTGGGAAACCATCTTGAGCCGCTTTTAAGGTCCACATGAACGCAGTTTTTGGATCATAAATGGGGCTTTTGGGTTCTAAATAAATATGAGCCAAATCCAAATACGCCTCATCATTCTGTTGTTTCGTTACCTGACTAAACCATTTCAAGGCTTGTTCTTTTTGGTTTTGATGCAAAGCCAATTCACCCAAAGCAACCATTGCGGGTGCAAAACCTTGACTTGCTGCTTGGTTTAATAATTCTTCACCTTTCTTTTCGTCCTTATCAACCAATTTCCCTTCAAGATATAACTCCCCTAATCGAGTTATTGCTTGAGGGTTACCATTGGCCACTGCCTTATTTAACCAGATAAGGCCTAATTTTTTATTTGATGCATTACGACTGTCAATAAAATTCTTGGCTAAAGTAAATTGGGCAAGGGAATTACCATTTTTTGCCGCATTAATGTAATAGCGAGTTGCTGCATCCTCATTGCGTTTGACTCCAACCCCATATCTGTATGCCGCCGCCGTAAACATTTGGGCATCTACATCACCATCATCCGCCGCTTTTTTAAACCATGTAAAGGCTTGTTGTGAGTCCTTTTCATGCAATAAACTGTATCTGGCCATAAGTTGGATTGCAGGAAGATAGCCTTTTTGTGCCGATTGGGTAAAATAGCGTATCGCCAACTGACTGTTTTTAAGTTGACCATATCCATAAAGATAAATCCGTCCCAAGTAGTAATCAGCAACTGCATTTTTCCCTGATTGATTCATTAAAGGCTCTATCGCTTTATTATAGTTCCCTAATCGATAGGCACTAAAATCATCAGCAAAAGCATGTTGGCTGGCTGATGCAACGAATAAACATACCCAAGGTACTAGCGATTTCATGAAGATTCTCCCTCTTTGCACAGCAATTTCACCTGAATTTTTATCATTATGTGTTCAGATTTATACCCCAGGTATTATGCCGTAATGCACTACCTCATTAACGGCACCATTTCTTGTAGTGCCATCGACTATCCAAAAATTGCCTTTATTATTTAAACCAAATTTTACATTGACGTATTCACATACCTTTATCGTATCAGCACAATCAATAATTTTTCCATAGGAAGTTTTACCATCACCCAAAGTACAAATAAATTTGACTAAGGGCTCCCCTGTGGCTAATGCCGCCCATTGACGGCCACCTATTGTATGATTGTATCGAGTAGTATATTGACTGTCTTCATCTCGCATTTGATACAAACTCACCGTTTGTGGCAATTGGTTAAAGAAGAAATACAAGGATTGTAATGCCCCCTCTTTTCCAGGGTAAAGGGACAATACTTTTAAACTTTCCTTATACCCCACGGGCCTGCATCCTATAGGAAATCGAGCCTCTTCTTTTTCTGCTTTGGCTTGCGCCTCTTTAGGATCAATTTTTTTAGATTTGGCTGCGTCAAGGTGTGTAGACATTAACCCTAAGAAAAACATTAATGAAATCGAAGTGATTTTTTTAATTGTATTCATCATTTTTCTCACTCACTGTCATTTATTGGACGGACAATAACTGTTGTACCCCTGAAATTATTTCGTTCACTGGATAACTCAACAAAGTTTTCATTTAACCATTTTGCATCCTGAGTAAACATTCGCACACAGCCATGACTTGCTCTTACACCAGGGATGTCTGGAGAACCATGTAATGCAAAGCCTTTATGGAAGAACATACAGAAAGGCATCTTCGCGCCACCTTTACCTATGGGAAACACGTCAGAGACGCATTTTTCATTTTCCTTACTGAATACGCGATAAATCCCAGTTAAAGTGCGGCAAGAACGATTAGCATCCGGACACCTGTCCCTTCCTGATGAAATGGGCCCCCATATCACCAAATTCCCTTCAGCATCATAAGCTGCGTAAGCCAATTTGTCCTGATCAACAATAATTTGCTTTTGATGTTCGTTTGAAATTTTTAGCGGAAAAGGGGACACGTCAAAAACGGTGAGATAAGCTAGATTTTTTGGAACCGCAATAATCTTGCCAGTCCATAGAGGATTATAAGTACGATTGATTCTTTGTACGATATCGCGTTGCTTTTCATCTGGAAATAAGGTTTCCCAACTTTGTCCCGCCTCAACCTTCACGCAATCATACTGTGGGTAACCGCATAATCCAGTGCCATAAAAGTTAGCCGCATTCGCAACAGCAACCATAAACATCATCAATGCAGTTGAAAGTAATTTATACATATGCCCCCCTCTCACCTTACTTTTATTTTTTTACATGCAAGATTTGTGCTTAAATATCAATTTATTATAATTATTATTCGAGCATATCTAATTTTAGTTTAGTACGAATATTAGGATTTTTGCTAGGGTTATGAATAATATTCTGATCTACTGATGATAGCCTAAGGGTCAGGCACTCGGGATGACGAGCCCCTGATTACCGTTTTTCTCCATGAAAAAAAAGAAAAATACGTTTTGCCAAGTGTTCACTAATCCCTGATACTTTGGCAATTTCGTCTATCGGTGCCTTAGCAAGCTCTCGTATCCCACCAAAACGATGAAGCAATGCTTGTCTGCGTTTTGCCCCGACTCCTTCTATATCTTCAAGCGTTGAATCCAGTCTCTTTTTTTGTCTTTTTTTACGATGAGCCGTAATAGCAAATCGATGTGCTTCATCACGGATATGTTGAAGCAAATGTAAGGCTTTGGAATCATCGGGTAAAGTCAATTCGCGTGCCTCATGGACTAAAATCAACTTTTCCCATCCAGCCTTTCGCGAAGGTCCTTTAGCAACACCCAATAAGATCACTGTCGAGATACCTAAAGAGAGTAATACTTGCTCAGCGACAGCGACTTGCCCCTTTCCTCCATCAATAATTAATACATCCGGCAATGATTGAATTTCTACTAACCGTTTAAAGCGACGAGTAATGGCCTGTTTCATTGCAGCATAGTCATCTCCAGGAGTAATTCCTTCAATGTTAAATCGCCGATATTCGCTAGGACTAGGACCTTCATGATCAAAGACAACGCACGATGCCACAGTTGCTTCACCCTGGGTGTGGCTGATATCAAAACATTCCATGCGTTCGATAGGCTTTTTCAATCCTAAAAATTGTTCTAACTCATGAAAACGAGATTTCATCGTGGAATGTTTTGTCACGTATTCAGCTACCGAAACACGTAAATTATTTAGTGCAAAATCCATCCAACGGGATTTTATACCGCGAGGATTTATTTGAATTTTACACTGCTTACCTCGTTGTTGTGATAAGGCTTCTTCCAATGATAGGTGATCCACTAAATCATGGTTCGTGATAATTAACGCAGGGATTTTCTCAGGGCTATCTAAATAATAGAATCCTACAAATGCATCAAACGTTTGTTGCCATAAATCATCCATACTGAGCTCATCGTCTAAACCTTTTGGGGGCACCGAAGGGAAGTAACACTGACTCGCCAATACTTGGCCTTCACGAATCGTCGCACACTGAACACAAGCAAAACCGGGACTTACCTCAATGGCAATAGCATCTGCATCGCCTCGTAACTGTAACACGCCCTGTTGTTCTTGTACTAAACGTAAACTTTTAATCTGATCCCTCAAAATTGCTGCTTCTTCAAAATTCAATTCACTTACTGCTTTGTTCATTCGTTTAGCAAGTTCATCAAGAATTAGTTGGGACTTCCCTTGTAAAAAGCGCATGGCATCTTGTACCGATCGCTTGTAATTTTCTGGCGTTATATAATTGACACATGGAGCGGTGCATCGTTTGATCTGATACTGCAAACAAGGCCTTGAGCGTGCATTAAAATAACTGTCTCGACAATTGCGGATTTTAAACACTTTTTGAATTGTTACTATAGTCTCCTTCACCGCAGCACTACTGGGATAAGGACCAAAAAAATCTCCTGAAAGAGGTTTTTTCTTAGAACGATAACTTTCAATGCGTGGAAAATCAGGATGATTGGAAAGATGGATGTATGGGTAGGATTTATCATCGCGTAACAAAACATTGTATTTTGGTTTCAATGTCTTAATCAGATTACTTTCCAATAATAAAGCTTCTGTTTCACTGCGCGTGACCGAAATTTCTATAGTGGCGATTTGACTGACCAAAGAACGTGTTTTGATGCCTGTATTTTGTTTATTAAAATAGCTTGTGACTCGTTTTTTCAAATTGGATGCTTTACCTACGTAAAGAAGATTCCCTGCTTCATCCAACATACGATAAACACCGGGTTCATTAGGTAACTTGGTGAGGAACAACGCTAATTCAGTAGAAATATTCATGTAATAATAGCAGTAATTAATCGTGCTCTGGAACGCAGTTTTGTAGCTCGGATTAGCACAGCACAATCCGAGATGAGTAATCCGTATTTATGCAGAAATCCCGGACTATGCTGCGCTAATCGGTGCTAAAAAGCCCTTTAATCTTCTGACGCCAGATCGATGGGATTTTCTATAATTCCATGCTTTAGAGCCAAATAAGTAAGCTCTACATCATTTTTAATACCTAATTTTTCAAATGTACGGTAACGATACCCATTAATCGTTTTGGTACTAAGGAATAGCCGGTCACTTATTTCCTGAACATTCATACCACTAGTAATCATTAACATGACTTGCATTTCGCGTTCAGATAATACATCGAAAGGTGAGCCTTGTACTTCTTCCAAGCTATTGATCGCCATTTTCTGAGCAATCTCAGCACTTAAATATCTCTCGCCTTTAGCAACTTTACGTATCGCAGCCGCCATTTCTTCAGCACCTGATTCTTTCGTCAGATAGCCCATGGCGCCTAATTGTAATACTCGAGTAGGCAACACATCAGAACACATTGCAGTTACAGCAATAACCTTAACGTGCGGATTTGATTTTTTTAGACGACGCGTTACTTCCCAGCCATCAATTCCAGGCATTTTCATATCTAAAAGGACCACGTCGGGGGAATGTTTTTTTACTAATGCCAAAGCTTGCTCACCACTTTCTGCATCAGCAACTACCTCTACATCCGACATATCTTCGAGTAATCGTCGAATCCCCATTCGAACCAATGCATGGTCATCAACAATTAATACTTTAATCAAATAATGCTCCTTGACTTAAGACAGCCAATGAACAAACAGGTTGCTCGATGTTAACAAGACTGGCTGCTCATTACAATATATATACCTTTAACATGCTCGAATATGAATATTAGGATTATTCGGATCCACCTTAAACAGAGGCGGAAATTCCCCTAATTCTCGGGTTCGAGCCATAAGTTTACCGATATCCGATGAAACAAAATCGTATAAAACCTGGTAGTCATTAATTACAAAATAAACGGGTTGTAACATGTCAATACGATAGGGCATGCGAAATGCAGCGATTGGATCAAACATGACTCGCAGCGGAATATCGCTTTCCACGCTGTATACTGTTTCACTAATCGAGGACAGTATCCCACCTCCATATGCTCTCAGACCTTGCATGCTATAAATTAAGCCAAACTCAACAGTAAACCAAAACATACGTTGCAGTAACGGCCAATCGGACTCAGGAAAAGTTAATACTTTCTGAGCGTAATCGTAAACAAACTCTGCATAAACCTTGTCCGTCAGCATAGGACAATGACCAAAAATTTCATGGAAAATATCAGGCTCTTTTACATAATCCAATTCTTCTTCATTACGAATAAATGTAGCTACGGGGAAATGTTTTGTTGCCAATAATTCAAAAAATTCGCGGGCAGAAATTAACGCAGCGACTGCAGACACTTGCCAACCCGTTTCTGCTTTAAGTTTTTGATTTAGATCTGGAATTTGTGGAATGGCCTCAGATTGAATGCCTAACGCTTTTAATCCGGTTAGAAATTCATCACAAGCTCTTCCTGGCAATAATTTCATTTGTCTTTCAAATAAAATACTCCAAATAGAGTGTTCTTGTTTCGAATAATTAACAAACCCTTGAGCGTCAGGTACATGCGCTACATAACGGCTTGAAAATTCCATAATTTCTCCTCACATACAAAAATCGTAAAAATTAGGTAGTTCTATGGATAGTTATCTTAAAAAAAACCACCTTTTTTAGTTATTAGGCAATTTGCGGATAAATGTCAACAACTATTACAGTTTTTTCAAATTATGCTATAAAATCAAATTCATACTTAACACTCGGAAACAGGCAATGACGTTAGGCATTTTAGCAACCGGTGATGAAATAGTTCATGGTGATACTTTAAATACGAATGGGCGTGATATAGCCCATGCGCTAAGCTCTGAAGGCTTGTCTTTAGGTTTCCATGTTTCATGCAGTGATAAAGAGGATGATATCATCAACTGTTTACACTTCTTGACCCAGAAGCATGACATTATAATTATCATTGGCGGGCTTGGGCCAACCACAGATGATCTGACGCGCTTTGCCCTATCTCAATTTACTGGCCAGGAGTTAATTCAACACTCTATCGCTCTTGAACATATAAAAAGCCGGCTTCGTGATGCAAATCTTGATCTTAATCCAGGGAATATTCAACAAAGCCTCTTTCCTAAAGACGCCCAACTTTTACCCAATCCTCTGGGTAGTGCTTTAGGATGTTACTACCCGTGGAATAATAAAAAGTTTTTTTTATTACCTGGCCCTCCACGAGAATGTTTGCCTATGTTTAATCAATATGTATTACCCATACTACAGCAAACAAGTCACAGTCAAAAACAAATACTTAAGTGGCGAATTTTTGGCTTGGCAGAAAGTGAAATTGCTCAAAAATTAGAAGATGCGCTGCAGGATATTGATTGTCAAACTGGTTATCGCTGGGAATCACCTTATATCGAATTCAAGGTTCGTTGTATGCCTAATCGTGTCGAGCAAATACAAGCTATTGTTGACCCTATCCTAGAACCACATATCATTAGTGGCATAGATAAAAAAGCTTCTGAAAATTTACGGGAATTAATCCTACACATTAATGAACCAATAACCATTATTGATGAAGCCACGGGTGGTTTATTGCAATTATTGCTTACTAGACCTCATATCCATCATTTATTGGATTTTAGTGGTCTGCATAAAAATAAATTATTTTTTCATCTGACTGGCTTAACCGAATACTGGCAACAACTACCAACACGAGGAACCACACAATTAATTATCGACTACAGCAATCACGAGCAGAAAGGTCATGAAACCCATAATATACCTTATCGTACTGCTTCAGTAGTCGAACATGCTGCAGAGTGGCTATGCTTCAGACTCTTTCATCTCATCAATCAGCTGCATCAGTGAATAACACAACTGTTGTGTTCCTTCACCACTGATTGCTGAAATAGCAAATACTTTATCCTTCCAATTCAAACCCTTAACTATGGTTTTTATTCGCTCTTCCCTACTTGCTGCATCAGGCAACATATCTATTTTGTTCAATACCAGCCATCGGGGTTTTTGTAATAGCTCTGGATTGTATTCTGCCAATTCATGAATAATTGTTTTAGCTGATGCAACCGGATCACTGTCATCAACAGGAGCAACATCAATTACATGAAGTAACACACAGGTCCGCGAAAGATGCTTTAAGAACCGATGACCAAGTCCGGCCCCTGTAGATGCTCCTTCAATGAGCCCCGGAATATCAGCCATGACAAAACTCTTGTGAGAAGAAACACTGACTACACCTAAACTGGGATGTAGTGTGGTAAAAGGATAATCAGCGACTTTAGCTTTTGAACTGGAGACAGCGCGAATTAAAGTTGATTTCCCTGCGTTAGGTAAGCCTAATAAACCTACATCCGCCAAAACCCGTAATTCGAGTCGTAAATGTCGTGCTTCCCCTGGACTTCCAGGAGAAGTCTGCCGTGGAGAACGATTCACGCTACTCTTATAGCGTGTATTCCCCAATCCATGAAATCCACCTTGAGCAATTAACACCGGCACGCCTGGCTCTTTAATATCACCCAGCAATTCCCCAGTATCCACATCATAAACCATAGTACCAACAGGTACTTTTATTATTAAATCATCCCCTTTTTTTCCAGTACAATTGCCGCCCATACCCTGCTGCCCATTACCGGCCTTGTAATGACGCATATAACGAAAATCAACAAGGGTATTTAAATCCGTACTTGCTTCGAAATAAACACTACCGCCATCGCCCCCATCACCACCATCAGGGCCACCCTTTGGTATGAATTTTTCGCGTCTGAAGCTAAGACAACCATTTCCACCATGGCCTGCTTCTATTTTTATTACCGCTTCATCAACGAATTTCATGACCAACCTCGAAATAAAAAAAAACCCCGTTGCCGGGGTTAATAACATTGCATTTAGGTATAGCATGTAATTTGGATTATAAAGTAAAATCGATAATCCGAAACACACCATAAAAAACCAAGTCCACTCTAAGCAGAATTCTGGCTATAGTAATATAACTTAATTAGTTTGCAGCTTCTTCTTTTTGTTCTGCGACTATAGTTACATACTTACGATTTTTTTCACCTTTGACAACAAATTGTACCAAACCTTCAACCAAGGCAAACAAGGTGTGATCACGACCACAACCAACACCAGGTCCTGGATGAAAACGTGTGCCACGTTGTCTTACAATTATTTCACCCGCATTAACAAATTGACCGCCATAACGCTTCACTCCAAGGTACTTGGGATTCGAGTCGCGGCCGTTACGAGTACTACCACCTGCTTTCTTATGAGCCATTGCTATCCTCTCTTACTTGCTTATCGCAGTAATTTTAACTTGTGAATAATATTGTCTGTGCCCCATGTGTTTCATGTGGTGCTTACGACGACGAAACTTGATAATTTTGACTTTCTTGTGACGGCCATGATCAAGCACTTCAGCTTTCACAGTTGCCTTAGCAACTAATGGAGTACCACACACGATTTTATCGCCATCAGCCAACATGAGTACTTCTTTAAATTGTATTTCATTGCCAACATCTTCAGGCAGTAATTCAATTTTTAACACATCACCTTCCTTCACGGTGTATTGCTTACCGCCAGTTTTGATTACCGCATACATAATTTTTCTCCAACTCGCCTGATTGGCTATCACAAATTCAATAAAGTCGCATATTCTATGAAATTATGCCTATGACTTCAAGTTCATTTTAAAATATTGTATACTTCGCCACCCTTTCTGGATTTTTTAATTGATAATCCGGTGTTTAATCTGGTCGCGGATTAAATTAAATAGGGCACTTATATAACTTTGGAGTATACAATGTCAAACATCCTTTTAGAAGCACAAACAAGAACGGATATGGGGAAAGGTGCGAGCCGCCGCCTACGTCGTCTTGAAAATAAAGTACCTGCTGTTATTTATGGCGGGGATAAAAAACCAATGTCAATTCACTTTCAACACAATAAAGTAGTTAAGGCGTTGGAAACTGAAAGTATCTATTCCAGTGTTTTTGATATTACAGTTGATGGCAAAGTCGAACATGTTATTTTAAAAGCGTTGCAACGTCATCCTTACAAACCACTTGTAATGCACATGGATTTACAACGCGTTTCTAAAACCGACATTCTGGTTAAATTAGTGCCAATTCATTTTATCAATGAAGACAAAGCTCCTGGCATTAAAGCGGGTGGTATTATTAACCATACCATGACTCAAGTTGAAGTTCGTTGTCAGGCAAAAGATTTACCTGAGTTTATCGCAGTAGATATGTCCAATGTTCAAATGGATGAGGTGGTTCACCTATCTCACTTGAAATTGCCTAAAGGGGTACAACTGACTGTTGATGTTGCCGATGGTAGTCATGACGCTCCTGTTGTGAGCATTCACATGCCTCGAGCAAGCGCAACAGAAGAAGAAGCACCAGAAGCTACAGAGGTTTCAGCATCTGAGGTACCTACTGTTAATGCTGCAAAAGACGAAGAGTAATCATTCAAGTTTGCTTGAATCAATGTAACACGTAGTAAAATGTAGCCTGGTTAAGCGAATCATAACCCAGGCTACATAAGCACCAACCCCCTATCAAGAACTATATCATGGCCATTAAACTTATCATTGGTTTGCGTAACCCAGGTTCAGCTTATGAATATACTCGACATAATGCTGGTGGATGGTTAGTCTCAGCCTTAGCTCAGCGCCATAGTGCCTGTTTTAAGCTGGAAAAAAAAATGCAGGCCGAACTGACTGATTTGGAATTAAATCAGCACTCAGGTAAGCTGGTTTTGCCTCTATCGTTCATGAACCATAGTGGTCAACCTACCCGGCTTATTAGTCAATTTTACCGAATTTCACCTGAAGAAATATTGGTGGTTCATGATGAACTGGATTTACCACCAGGACGCATTAAACTTAAAACAGGTGGAGGCCATGGTGGTCATAATGGTTTAAGAGATATAATAGCCCAATTAGGCAGCACAGAATTTCACCGCTTACGAATAGGAATAGGTCATCCTGGCCATAGAGATTTAGTTCATCAATTTGTGCTCAGCAAACCCTCGGCACAAGACAGACAGTTAATTTATGATGCAATTGATAGAGGCGTAGCAGTAATGCCTTTAATATTCTCAGGTGATTTAGCCAGGGCAATGAATCAATTGAATGTTTAAAAACTGCTTATCTATGATGCAAAAAAATTCTGGCTAGAATTTGAATGCAGCTTAATGAAGGGTAGCAGTTAGTATAGATATAAGGTGAGTTCAATCTGAGAAGATACCTTTTGTTAGATTGAACCGAATTATGTAGAATGGCTCCGTATAAAATGCCCCACATTTTTACGGGAATGACGTTCTATTTTGAACTCACATTCGTTTTAATAATAGAGGTAACTACACATGGGATTTAAATGTGGCATCGTGGGCTTGCCCAATGTTGGTAAATCAACACTGTTCAACGCACTCACCAAAGCAGGTATTGAAGCGGCAAACTATCCTTTTTGTACAATAGAACCCAATGTTGGGATAGTTACTGTTCCTGATCCCCGTCTTGATGCTTTAAGTGACATAGTCAAACCACAACAAGTACTCCCAGCAACCATGCAATTCGTTGATATTGCTGGTATTGTCAAAGGAGCATCTAAAGGCGAGGGTTTAGGTAATCAGTTTTTGGCTAACATTCGTGAAACGGACGCCATTGCCCATGTAGTACGCTGTTTTGAAAATACCGACGTAGTTCATGTCGAAGGTCAAGTACATCCACTCAGTGACATAGAAGTCATTAATACAGAACTGGCTTTAGCCGATATGGATACTCTTGAAAAAGCCATATTGAAAGCAGGAAAAAACAGTCGTAGTGGTAATAAAGAAGCAATTTTTGAGATGAAAACCCTGGAAAAAATCAAGACGCATCTTGATGCAGGCTATCCTGTCCGCACCCTAGAATTGAGTGCTGAAGAAGAATCTATTGCGCGCCGACTTTTTCTGCTTACCGCAAAACCCGTGCTTTATATTGCAAATGTCGATGACAACGGTTATGAAAACAATCCTTTACTGGATCAAGTTCGGAATTTAGCGTTGCAAGAAAAAGCCAGCATTGTTGCTCTATGTGCTGCAACTGAAGCAGAGTTAGTTGAACTAGATGAAGCAGATCGCCAAGAATTCATGGAGGACTTAGGTTTAAGTGAACCCGGATTACATCGCGTGATTCGTGCAGGTTATGAGTTATTAGGCTTGCAAACTTATTTTACTGCGGGCGTCAAAGAAGTAAGAGCATGGACTATTCCTAAAGGAGCTACTGCGCCACAAGCAGCAGGCGTTATCCATTCGGACTTTGAAAAAGGCTTTATCCGCGCAGAAGTCATTGCCTATGATGCATTTATCACCTGTAAAGGTGAACAAGGTGCAAAAGAAGCAGGGAAATTACGTCTGGAAGGTAAAGATTATGTGGTTTGCGATGGCGATGTCATGCATTTTCGATTTAATGTATAAGCTCGAGTGCAGCGAATAACTCAAGAAAAGATCGTATGCTTTGGCCGGACCTGGGGCAGAGTACTTGCAAGTTAAACCTACTTTTACTTGACAATTCGTATGCACAAACCTTAGCATTTGCTGATTGAATCGTAGAGGACAAACAATGTCGATTGACAGTATACGCACGCTGGTTAGTGACGATTTTGATGCAGTTAATGCGCTTATCATTAATAAAATCGAATCACAAATCGGTTTAATTGATGATATGTCCCACCATATAATAGAAAGTGGCGGCAAAAGACTGCGTCCATTGTTAGTTCTTTTAGCAAGTAATGCCTGTGGTTATCAAGGTAGAGAGCATATTACTCTGGCTGCTATGGTGGAGTTTTTCCATACAGCCACCCTGCTTCACGATGATGTCATCGACGAATCCACCTTAAGAAGAGGACGGCAAACGGCAAATGATATTTGGGGTAGCAAAGCAAGTATTTTAGTGGGTGATTATCTTTTTACTCAATCCATCGAATTAATTGTTGATTCTGGTAACCCAGAAGTACTCAAGCTTTTTGCCAAGACAGCTCTTGAGATCAGCTGTGGGGAAGTAAAACAGCTATCAAACCGTCATAATCCTACGCTAACCTTTGATGAATACTTTGATGTAATTCGAGCAAAAACAGCGCTTTTATTTGCTGCTGCTGCCTGTATAGGCCCGATAATCAGCAATGCCTCCAAGGAAATGCAAGACAGCCTCTATGCCTATGGACTGCATCTGGGTAATGCATTTCAACTTATAGACGATGCTCTGGATTATTGCTCTGATGCCAAAACTATTGGCAAAAATATAGGGGACGACTTAGCTGATGGAAAAGCTACCTTGCCTTTAATTCATGCATTACAGCACGGTACCGAACTCCAAAAACAACAAATTATAGAAAGCCTAAAAAAAGGCAGCTTGGATTTTTTACCGGATATTCTTGTGGCCCTGGAAGAAACAAAAGCGATAGCATATACCAAGAACATCGCCGCCCAAGAAGTTGACAAAGCGTTATCCTCTTTGGTGATCCTACCTGATTCAAAATATAAAGAAGCACTAATTAATTTGGCTCAATTCGCTTTGCAAAGAAGTTATTGATTTAAGAAGCCTGGGTGCAGCACAGTGAACCCAGGAATTCAATGCAAACCATGTTATATAGTACGACTCTCACACGGAGTGTAGCTCAGCCTGGTAGAGCACTGCCTTCGGGAGGCAGGGGTCGCAGGTTCAATTCCTGTCACTCCGACCATTAAAAATAAAAAATTTATAAGCTAAATTCACCAAAGTAAACTTTTCAACTATCGACAATCCATCAAGTTAAAACTACTCAGGAGAAGTTACACCAACAAATCGAATTGGATTTATTGAATAACCACCCACCTGATTGGTTGCATCCACCAGGACATCAATAAGATCGAGCATTGGGATAAAATGGTTTGTTGGTTCAAAAAGACCCAACATTACTTTGCAAATGAACTCTTTTAATTTTTAGCCGAATGAACATTTTTTTGTTTCATCAACAATCAAATTTGCTTTTTCTCCCTTGTGCTCATTTTGAAAAAAATGATGCGAATTTCTTTTTTCACATTGGCTTTTCAAAAAGGATTGTATGCTTGAGAAGAATTCTTCTGGAACATCAGATTCCATGGAATGATCTGCATTGGGAAACACGATAAATTGATTGTCCGGAATTCTGTTCGCCATGAATTCAGAATGTTTCTTATCGGTAATCCAGTCTTCTTCGCCTACCAAAATGAGCGTTTTACAGGTTATTTCATGCAAGCAATCTTCATAATTAAATGTACGTAAAAATCCACCAAAACCCTGGTTTAAAGGCTCATGTGCAAAAATATAATCCGGAGCTGGTCGATTTACAGGAAGATTATGTCTTTTCCTCCAAGAATACATAGAATCCATGACATCAAAAAAATTATCCAGCTCTTCATCGCTTTTAAAGGTCCCCTCCCATAATTGCTTACAAGCTTTTTGTTGAGCTAGAGATCCTCTTTTTTCCACATTAAGACGCGCTGTTTCAAGGTTTTTAAAGCTTGGAGAACCAGCTGCCAGGATAAGACTTGAAACATATTTTGGATAGGCCAGAGTATATCCTAGAGCGCACATCGCTCCATAGGATTTACCCAATAGAACTATTTTTTCCAGATTGAGGTATTTACGAATTTCATCCACATCCCGAATATAATTGTCCATAGTATAGAATGCAGGGTTTTGCTTATCACTTAATCCACATCCTCTAGGATCAATGAATACTATATTGCCTGTTGTACTTAAGCATTCATAATCCTTGTAGTGAGAATAATTGGCACCAGGGCCGCCAGGAAGCATAAAAACGTAGGGCATTTTGTCGAGATTAGCTTCGTTTTCACAGACTATACGGATATGCAATCTGGTTTCAGGTGCATTATCTCGTATAGGGATATCAATAAATAAGTCCTTAATCCACATCTAGTTCTCCTGATTAAAATATAATTTTTTGCATCGCCTTAGCCTTTGCTGAAGTGCAAAGGCGCAAACAATTCTATATGTGTATTCTATGTTGACTCTTAAAAGTCATTCATAAGTGAATATGACTATACTACGAATTGATTTAATAGTTACTTTTTAGATATGAAACAATTGGAATTTTAAAAAGCGAGCTTTTCTGATCCCGGCAAATTTCAAATACAAAGCAGGTTCCTATGAAAACAACACTAATTACCAGAGCCAATAGAGGTCTTGGTTTGTAGTTTGCTCCACAACTTAAAGATAAAGGTGTTCATCTAATGCAGCTATGGATCAGTTTTCTTAATGCAAAACTCCCAAGCCTACAATGCCAGCAATAATCAGGTAAATAGCGACAATATAATTTAATAGTCGTGGTAAAAGCAGGATTAAAACTCCAGCAATTATTGAAATAATAGGGGTAAGCTGAATAGAAAGCATTTTTTTTCTCCTCCTTGAACTCCATATAATGAGTATAGTCCAGCAATTTCAGGACATTGCTCGTCTTATTGATAGGACACTGCTTCAAGTATAGGTCTTGGTTTCAAATGGACATCAAGTTTTAATTTGACTTAGCTAACTCATTGTAAAATAATCCAATACCATCGATTTATTCTGCCCTGCCCCTTGTTGAGTGAATAAGCTAAGGAGAGTTATGATTGTTATCTTTGTCCATGGTTGGAGTGTCACACATACCAATACTTATGGGGAGCTGCCTCAATGGCTTGAACGTCAGAGCAAAGATGGAACGCTGGATATTCAAGTGGGCAATATCTATCTTGGACGTTATATCAGCTTTAACGATACAGTAACAGTCGATGATATAGCACGTGCATTCGATCATGCAATAGGCGATGAAATTGCGGATAAGCTGCAAAAAGGGGAGCGTTTTGCTTGCATCACTCACTCTACCGGTGGCCCCGTTGTCCGTAAATGGATGGATTTATACTTTAAGAATAATCTTGCAAAATGCCCCTTGAGCCATCTTATCATGTTGGCTCCCGCCAACCACGGTTCTGCGCTTGCCCAACTCGGTAAATCCAGGCTAGGTCGTATAAAAAGCTTTTTTGAAGGTATTGAACCGGGACAGCATGTACTTGATTGGCTTGAGCTTGGGAGTGATATGAGCTGGCAACTTAATGAAAGTTGGCTTGATTACGATTGCACTGCTCATGGTATCTATTGCTTTGTGCTTACAGGACAGAAGATCGATCGCCAACTTTATGATGCGCTTAATTCCTACACCGGCGAAGCCGGATCGGATGGAGTGGTACGAGTTGCTGCTGCAAATATGAATTACAGTCTATTAAAGTTACATCAAGAGGGAAATAATGGAGAAAGTCTTGTGGTTGCCAAAATGAGACGGGCACGGCCAATGGCTTTCGGAGTTCTTCCTGGATGTTCGCATTCGGGTAAAAATATGGGAGTTATTCGCAGTATTACTATGGCCAACGCTGCCACTCATCCTACGGCGACATGGGTCTTAAAATGCCTGCAAGTAAAAAATCGTGACGCCTATAATACATTGGCAAAAGAACTCGATAAGCTTACTGAAGAAACGCAAAAAAATGAGCATACAGAACTTGTGAAGACACTTATTTATAAGCGCGAGTATATCACCAATCGCTACTCGATGATTATATTCCGACTCATTGATGACCGGGGCAATCATCTTGACGATTATGATCTTTATCTCACTGCTGGCCCCCAATATAGCGAGGATGCGCTTCCTGTAGGTTTCTTCGCAGACCGCCAGCGAAACCAGCGTGCTCGGGGAAAACTCACCTATTTTCTTAACTACGATATCATGGAGGCCGGGATCAATACGCCAAAAATGCAAGGTAATCTGGGGTTTCGAATTAAGGCACACCCTGAAGCCAGCAGCCAAGCCCTTGCCTATTACAGGTTACTCGATTTTCATTCTTCGCTCGCTGACATTCACAAAATTCTTCATCCGAATGAAACAGTCATGGTCGAAATCATGCTTCAACGACGAATAGATAGGGCTATCTCCCGTATCACTAACAACCTGACTCCGGCAAAAATCAGTGCGAAACCAACTGGCAAAATTATAAAGTGACATTTAACGTTTCAGTCACACAATCCATTATCTTTTGGAATGCAAGAGCAAAAAAATTAATTAGGGAGCTAATCCTTGAGTTATTACTTCCAATAACTGCAAAGGCTTCGAGAGCGACAATACTCACATTCAAAAAATTGTCGCACGCAGTTTGCGAGTGCCTGTTTTGGGATCTAAAAAAAGTAACATCCTTGCTCTGGCGCTCAGGCAATGATTCAGCTATTTAGATATCTCATTTTAAAATATCTTCTGTCCACTTATTGATGTACTCCATGGTCACTGGAACTGGGCTTGCTTTGATATGCTAACGTTTGAATTTAAATAAAAGCTCTGTCAAAAATATAGGCCCTAATGTATCAATTATTTTTGTCATATTGCCCCTCCCCTTGTTGGATGCCTTTCTCTAAATTATCCTTCTCAATTTGATTCGCATGATCAAGTTTTTGTTTTGTTTGCTCAAGAATATTATTGGTTTGAGCTTTATTAGGTACCTCAGGGACTTCATCACTGAAGGCGAAATTGGCCATTGAAATTAAAGTGAATAAAAATGCTAGTGAACAACGACTCATTGCCTTACTCCAAATAAAAGCTTTATTAAAAATTATAGAAATTAAACCTGGTTTTACAACATGAAACAGAAGTGCGAACGTTAACAGGATAAGCAAAATCAACCCTAGTAACACGTACAATACCAGGGCAAAATAATGGAGTTGAGTCATTGAAATTAAAGGAATTTTTTGCATTTTTGTAACAATTAAGATAGGATGACCTAGGCATGTTTGCAGCTTAAAATTTTTGTAAGCATTACTCTTGGAAACTTATTTTAGGGATTAATGAACAACTGGACTATCCATTCGATTCAACTTACCTCCATCCCCATTCATTTTCTGGGTTTTTTTCTGATTTATTTATTTTGCTGTTTGAAAAAAGTCGTGTACTTTAACACATCAACCAGTTTGTTATATGAGATTGCTTGTCTTACCCCCTTGTTTTTTATGAACCGTTTTTAGTATAGGAGAACTAATGAATAAGAATTCTGTTGTACTGCTGTTATCAGCCAGTCTTACAACCAGTAGTGCGCTCGCAGGCACTATGGGGCCTATAACGCAACATCCTGCTTGGGCTTGGGTAGGCACGGTCAGTGTAGGTCCAGTTTGGGAAGATGGTGGCAAAACGCAAACCTTTTATCTGGCACCCGATATAGAAAAGACCTACGCAGCGACTAAATCCACGAACACTTTATTCGATGGTGAAGTTTTTTTGGGTCTGCAAAAGTGGCTGTCACAAACCCTGCAAGGTCAATTGGGCGTGGCCGTTGCTGCAACCAGTAATGCAAAACTTTCTGGGCATATATGGGATGATGCGGACCCTGAGTTTGATAATTTTACCTATGAGTATAAAATTCAGCACACTCATGTAGCCGTAAAAGGTAAACTCTTGGCCGACATGGGCTACTGGCTTATTCCATGGGTAAGTGGCAGTATCGGTGTTGGTTTCAACGATGCCCATGCATTTCATAATACACCTTTGATTTTTGAAGCACTGCCTAATCCCAATTTTGCATCCCACACTGAAACAGCGTTCAGCTATACGGTAGGTGCTGGCGTGCAAAAGGCATTAACATCCCATTGGCAGGTTGGGGTGGGCTATGAATTTTCTGATTGGGGTAAAAGCAGTCTTGGCCGTGCCGAGGAGCAAACCGAAAACAGCGGGCTGACACTAAATCATCTCTATACCAATGGTGTTTTATTCAACCTCACCTACATCGCATAAGGACACAATCATGAAATTAGCACTTTTAATGCCACAATTGGGCATCGGTTTCAGTACTTGTTGTTTTATCAGTGCCGTACAAGCAGGAATTCCTGTCTGGAGTTTTACACCAGATGTCAATCATCCACCTACAGCAACGGTGGCCTCAACAGCCACTGTTGAGGTACAGTACACTGTAACCAATAATTCACGAAAGCCTCATAACCTGGTTATCAAGCCACAAACAGGGGTAAGTCAAAACGGTCCTTGTCTGCTTGGTCCCAAAGGCTCTCCAAATCCCACCTGCCAGCTGTCATTAACCATTAACGGCAGTGCACTGCCTACCAGCGGACTCTCTGGAGGACCTATTCTGTGTCAAGCTAATCCTGATGGGACACCTAATCCCAATGAGTGTTATAGCCCGAGTAAAGCAGATAGTTTAGCCATTACTGTGGCACAAGAGTTAAGTGCGAGTACGGCGAATTTAGCACTCAGCATCAAGGGGCTTACCTTAAATGGACAACCTTCAGGACAGTCCCGAGTGATTACCATCAACAACAACGGAGATGCTCCTACAACCGGATTATCCATTAGTTATCCCACATGGCCAGCGGGAACTACAGTAGACACTACCTCTTCCACCGCCTGCACCAACGGTACTGTTCTTCCAGCCGGTGGTTCGTGCACGATTACCGTAGTCCCTGGCACCACAGCCACCTCAGGAGCAGGCAATGCGGCATGTACTACGGGAATTGCGCCAATACCAGGCGTGATCTCGGTCACTGCAAATAATGCACTCCAAACCTCAGTGAATGTAGAAGTTCTGGGTTATGGCTGTATTTATCAAGGGGGATATATTTTTGCCATGGCAGAAACGGCGAATAGATCTCAGAGCATTGGTGGCAAGGTGGTTTCTTTAGTCGATCAGGCACCGGTACTTCCTGGCATTATTTATAGCTCAAATGGGGGTACAGGTCATGGGACTTCTCCCTTTGATCCCCAGGATGTAAGTTACGACGTAATCCCTGGAGTTGATAATACGTCTACTCCATTGAGTCCGTCGCCCACTTTTTCTGAGTTTCAAACCGCTTTTTCGGCGACGTATACCAATACGGACCCATTTACCGCTTCGTCATTTAGAGCATGCCAGGGAAATGCCGATGGTCAGTGTAATACGGACAACCTGCTAACCTTCTATAATACATTCATAACCCATTATAACGATTTTGGAACCCCGAAATTCACAGCCACTCCTGGACCAACCCCATTAACCTATTACGCTGCAGGACTCTGTGCGCAGACAATTAATGGTTATGCAGACTGGTATCTACCGGCGATTTGTGAGATGGGTCCCGAATCCAATGGTTCTGGTTGTGTTACTGGCACGCAAAACATCGTCGATGATTTACCCGCTTTAATTGGTGTCGCTGGTGCTCCCAATCCAAGCACTTCCTGCGCTCTGGGTGCAAACTGCCTTGCAAACCGCTATAATAGCTCTACTGAGGACTCTACCTTTAAACAATTCAACTCGTGGTCCCAAATCTTTGACAGGGGAGCCAGTTTTCAGAGTACTGGTGTTAAGTACTACATGTTAGGAGTACGATGTACTCGGGCTTTTAACTAGAGCAAGTTAAATTTTATGGGTTATCAGAAGATAACCCATAAATTGCTCCTTCAAAAAATACTTTTTGAAAAGTTAACATTTTCTAAATCAAATTTAGACTACTCTATAAGGAGGAAGTTTTATCATAGGGAGAAATAATGTGAATTGGGGCTTTTGCATTTTTGGCTATAGCAATTCTTATGGCCACTTACATAAATACAGGAACTAATCCTACCTTTATCCTTATCGCAAAAAATCCTTCTTTATCTTGCACTTGCCGTTTCTTTAGTCCTATTAATTATCTGTATTTTAATTCTTCACCACCTATCCCAGACGAAAATAAAAAGCGCCCTCTATAAACCAAGAAGAACTCATGCAAAGGGGTTGCCATTTATTATTGTTTAGAGCACAATTCGCTTCCATTTAGGCGGTAAGTACTCCATGAAAGAGAAACAATGCCTCAATTATTCTTATCTTTTTTCTGGCCCCCTCAATAAACCGGTAATTTTTATCACCAACGATCAAAAAAGTGAACGGGGATCGAGTTTATATTTAGTTCATGAAAATGGAACTATTCGATGTTCTGGCTCCAATGAAGGTAAAAGAAAAGCCACTACATTTATCAGACCTTATCTAATTGGGTATATAACACCTAAGAAAAAAAATATGCTCTTCGATGAAGCCTCTATAGGACTTTCTCCATTTGAGGCGCGTGCCAAAAGCTATCATGAACTATTGCAAATTGAAAAATGTGGATATGGCCATGAGGGAAATACCATAACGGAAATCCTCTCGTTTAAACATTTAATAACTCCCTATTTCACGCCACTGTCTTGGCAAGGCTCAGATAAAGGAGGTACCGATTGGGAGGTTGCGCGACAAGAAATACTCGATGCGTGGAACTATGTCAGCTTAGAGGATTACGATTTTCAAAATGAAGATCATCATTTAGACCAATCTGAGTTAAAAGTATCAGATATTTAATAGGATCAATTCAAGCTTATCGAGTTTATCTAGGATCCACACTTCCAGTTTTTATGGTGCTCAAAAAGCAAGCCAACCTTTTTTATCACGGTCGAGGGTAAAAAAAGGGGGCAATGGATGAGGTTCGCAATGCTCCATGCTGGCTTGTTACCAACCTCTGTTGGAAGGAGTCGGTTGCTTTGTGGCCTGTTCATCCTGAGTCTTACTGTAATAAAACACATATGGATTGTTACTGAAAAAACTCTGAGGCTGCGGCTTATAATCACAAATAGCTTCAAGAAAGTTTTGATTCGCACGTTGCTGTGCACGGCTACAGTTAAAAGTTTCTTCTAACTTTTTATAATGTTTCACTGGCTCTTCTAGAATTTCACCATAAACTTCCTTAAATCTCTGGATCCTTACTCCCATAACCGACAAGTAGAGTTCTTTTTGCCGCTTATATGTTGGACTAAAAGATTCATCAAAAATTTTCTGGTACGCCGATAAAGGGGTGGAAATAATTTTTTCTAAAGTATCAAACAGCTCTTGTTGATTAAATAATCCGTCAGGGAGCATGTCCGGCAACCTCTGGATATAAGAATGAATTTTGCTTTTTTGCTCAGTATAAAATTCATAACTGAAACAGCATTCAGGATCAATGGACACAGCTTGCCAATAATCCTCTAACTCAACCACACCATAGTTGTCGTTATTCATATCAATATTAGCTAGAAAATAATTTATTAAAAAAACGGCTGTTAGTCCTACTATTGGTTTTTTGAGGGGAAAAATCCTGCTATTTTGCCAAAAAGAATTCCAAGTACGAAAGCCCGGTATTTCTTTTGATAATCTATAAATACGAGACATCCCAGTGACTTCCGAAATAGTTTCCCCCTTGCACACATGCATCTCGGGTTGCATTTCGCCCAATAATAAACGGGTACAACGTCCAGCAGCCACTGCACTTTCCATCCAAAATTCTTTATTATCAAACAGAGCGACTGCTGCCATAGTACTTGCCCAATCCATATTAAGCTGTTTCAATGACTTAAGTCTGCTAGAACAATACCATATTACAGGATCCTGATGATCCTGCTCTCTGGAATCAATGACCAGGTCTACTGCATTTGTTTCATCATGGAATTCATAGGGAATAAACTGTATTTCATTTGCTTCCAAATAGGTATAGAGTGCGACCTCACTTTCTCGTTGAGGCTCCTCCTCTTCGTCACTTTCTAATGTCAGCTCTTCATCAATCTCCATAGAATTATCGCTCGCATCTATTGAATTTTTATGATTTTGCCTTGATACATCAATATCTTGTAGCTGGTTATATTGTCTTGGCATGTGATTTTTTCCGAAAGTATTGATGCCATCATTGTAATAATTTAGTCGCCTTAGTCAATAAAAAGGCAAAAACAAGCACCATGCAAAAATGGTACTGTTCATGTAAAATGGAACTCGAATAAATCTTATTTACTGAAACGACCCTTTTCAAAAAAGTAGGATAGTTGTAGAAATTAGATAAGTTGCCTGGGCAGGCAAACATATAGAACGTTCAATGGAAAGAATTAGGGAAAAAATAGCTTATACACTTCATCAATCCTACAGAGAAAAGCAAAACTAATTAATTTTAATAATGTACATAAGTGGAGACCCGCATGTTGAGCAAGACCGACACCATAGAGTCAAAAAAAATTGGTAGCATAAGTATATCCATTGAAGAAAATTACGTTACAATCAAAACAGAAAGACTCTCCTTTAGCTCCCTCAATCAATATGATACGCCTGAAATAACTCATCACTATAAATTACTCCTTGGCAAGGTTAATAATGTCCAAATGTTCCGAGATGGAAATCCATGGAATGAAGAAAGCGTAAAAAATTTTATCACCACGCAAACAAATAAATGGAATGAAGGCGGTAGATTCGGTGTTTTTTCTGTTAATGATCTAAACTCTAGTACTTTTATAGGAAGTTTGAATATTTATTATCCTTCACCAGGATATGACAACATAGGTCGTGGCCATAAGAATGTTGCAGAAATAGGTTACATTATTGATCATACCTGTTGGGGTAAAGGATATGGAACAGAAATGGCCATAATTGGAAAAAAATACATACAATATCTTGTCTCTCAGTCTACAGAGAATCGAGAATCGCGACTACCTGATGAGATTGTTGCCACAGTACATCCTAATAATTTTGCCTCAGTAAAAATTTTGCAAAACACTTTAAAAAAGAAAGAAGATTCGCTTTTAAGTAAATTTGATTCGCAACCCAGAATATTGTTTTTTAAGCCCCTGAAAAAGGAGCAAGTTAAGAATCAAAAAGGGGAAATACAATCTGTTTCTTTACCAGATCCTGCATCTGAAGATTCGGTTTTGTCGCAGAAAATCTCATGATCTGGTGGAGTAGGTAAATTGTTCAGGTGCTTGTCAGCTGCAGTTTCAAGAGGACGCGTTTTAAGCGGGATATCCTATTGTACTGTGGCTTCATGAACTGAACACCACTACGCTTGCTGCGCTTCATGTTCATTGCAATATAAAATTTAACTACATTAATTTCTCGCATTAGCATTTCATTTTCTATAGAATTGCCTGCCTATCAAATTGAGAATCATCTTAATTTTTTAGAAAATAGATTATTATCAATAGCTTCGCTAAAAAAAGTACATCAGCTCAATACGATTAAATACAAAAAAGGTACCAATTAATATTTTAAAAATAAGGCGTAAAAATGTTTGGACTGTTTTCTAAAGGAAAGAAAAAAACGAGCGCGCAATTTGATCTTGAAGCTCAACCCCTAGTCACCAGAGAAAATGAAGAGAAAGATAAGAAGAAAGAGATTCAAACGCCAATGGAGCCTAAGCCTAATTACCCTGAAATAGAATCTTTTAGAAAAGCAGGCTGCTATTATGAAATTTTATTATCCGACCTGGAATCTCGTCATAAAAATATAAATCAGTGTATCAACTTTATTAAAAGGGAGGCTAAATTATACAGCGTAGACAGCAATCCGAAATTTGATCGAATGAAGTTAACAACTACTACTCTTTTAAGCGGGACTTGTAGTATAGGCTTTAGCTATTTGTTATATGATCTGATTACTCGAATCATAAAAAAATCACAGCTTGAAGAGCGTTGGGAAAATGTAGTATTCAGTGACACTGACGGTAGTAGTGTTACCTGCTATGAATTAAATGGCAGCATTGATAATACTTACGTTGTGTGTCAAAGTTTGGATGTGAATCCGACTGAGTGCATACAATTGAAAGATGAATATTGTTCAGAGGCTTTGATGGTGTACATTGCTCCTGAAAGTGTAGGCACGATGTTTGTCGCATTCATTTTGCTCTATTTGTTATATCTTCTCTTATGTCAGTTATTGAAATCCGACAGACAAAGCATCTATGATAATTATCCAATTTATCAACTTATGAGCGACCAAAATCTGTTACAACTTAAAAATTTTACAGATAAGATCCATATTTTTATTACAGATAAAATGACAAAGAAGGAGGTAATTACGCGACTAGAGCAGCCTGTAGCTGCTGATGTGGCACTAATAAGATACTGTTTAGAAATAAAAAAACACGCCCATTATCTTTTCTATATATGCAATAATTTACTAAAGATAAATGGGATCGAAATACCCTACGAAGTAGCAGAATTGATTTTTCTTCGTGCGACTGAAGATATAATGATTGCAGATACAGAGAAAGCAAAGAAAAACAAAGAAGCATTTGAAGTAGGAACTGGAAAAGGCAAAGGGAACAAAATCAAAAATAACTCCTGTGAAACAGATCCTGAGTTATCAAAATACAAACAGGGCATAAAACCAAAAATGGATATTTTCGCAAGATTTTTTAACAGAGCAGAAGTCATTCCTGACGTTCATTCCCAAAATCACAACGTCATTGAGTCTAATATTTTACAAGTACTTAGATAAAAAAATCAACAGGGATAATATTGAACATTTAAAATATCACATGCCAGTTGTCAGGAATATTTTTTGCCACACAGCTCGAGGTAACTATAAGTTATCATTTAGCTCTTAATGCTACTGTAAAATTTTTATTTTTAATGTGTTTTATATGCGATTTGATAGGGCGTGTTGACAATTCATCCCCACCGCCTACGTGCCGCGACGTGTTCGCGGCAACCAGCCGATCTTAATCAGTGGCAAATTTCTTCATAAAGATCATGCCATTCTGTATTTAGGTTCTCAATCAAATGTAACTTCCACTGCCTGGGCCAATTTTTGAATCGCTTTTCACGTCGAGCAGCTTCTATATAGGTTTCATGAACCTCATAATAAACCAATATGTACATTGTACTTAGCTGTAAATCCTGGAATCAGGTTGTTTTTATGTTCCCATACTCGTTTAATTAAATCTGATGTTGAACCAGCGTATAGTGTACCACTTCGCTTGCTTGCCATAATATAGACATAAAATGACTTCATTTGGCTTCCTTGTTTTGATCAGAGTGTTGGACTCAATGCGATGATATCACCTAAATTTCACGGATTACATTGGTAGCCAAATATAGGAACAAGCCATTGCGAGCATTGACGCATCATTTCTCTTCAATTTATCATCTCTTGTGGCAACAGCTCGAAAATGTTTAAGTCGCGCAAATACGTTTTCAACTAGATGACGATATTTGTATAGACCCCAATCAATATCAGCATTCCCAGTTTTAGAGTTCGTCTTCCGAGGAATCATTGGAGTAGATGATTTTTGCCTAATCTGATCTCGAATTTCCTCGCTATCATATCCTTTGTCTGCAATGGTGTAATCAGCTTTAGGGAGTGTTTCAATGAGACCTGAAGCTGCTTTAGCATCATGTACCTCTCCGCCAGTCAATTGAAATTCAATCGGAAGGCCGCAAGCATCAACTGCCCTATGAATTTTTGTTGTATTACCACCAACGGATTTCCCTATTGCTTGATGTTTCTTTCCTATGCCGCCTGAGCTATGTTGATGGGCACGAACGATACGGCCATCAATAAATTCCCATTCAAGAGCAGGATGTTGTATGAGCGCTTTGAAAATCATCATCAACTTGTTCTTTGAGGACCAACGATTGAATTGTTGATAGGCAGAATTCCAAAATCCAAACTCTTTAGGTAGGTCTCGCCAAGGGCAGCCTACACGCATGCGATATAACATTGCCTCAACCATCATACGAACATTAGGTTTGTCATATATCTGATGTTGTAGCATTATCTCCTTTAGCTTAGACCATAGCTCATCACGGAACATCAGTCTTGCCATTGCAAACTCGTTTTATACTTGATATTGAAGTCGATATATTATGAGTTTGCTCTTATTCATCAATCGATTAGAGCAATGAATTAAGTTCATCTTTAACTTGACCATTTCCTGGATGCCGCGAACACGTCGCGGCACGTAGCCGGTGGGGATAAATTGGCAACACGCCCTAATATATGAAAAATATAAACCCGATTTAAAGGAATAAACCATGTCCGTGCTCCATAAACGTTATCTTAAAGAAGCGCTAAAGGAAGCACCATCTTATATGGTGAAATGGACGCATTCGAAAATGCAGGTAGACAGCAGGCTAAAGTTGATGAGCAATCCATTTTATATACCACTCTTTTTCCTTGCGCCATGTGCAGCGGAACCATTCTTCTTTATAAAATCCCTTATGTTGTGATTGGAGAAAATCAAACCTTTATGGGGGAAGAGTCGCTATTAACATCTCATGGTGTCAAACTTGAGGCCTTACAGAATAAAGAATGCATCACCATGAAGCGGCATTTCATTACTCAAAATAGTAAGCTCTGGAGTGAGGATATAGGCGAATAATTGAGTTAAGAAACCATTTTAGGGATATTATTTTCCAGGACAAAGCCAGAGCCTGAAATTCTGTGGCTGTACACCTATCCTATATGACTATTTAGGTCCCACCGTAGGTGACGCATCTTCCTTCGGCCCACCAGGTTTTGATTGAGGTGGAGGGCGAAAATAAGAGGAGATAATACCAATCACCTCCTTCGGTAGCCTTTTTTCAAGTTCGCCGCCTTTCTGCGATTCTGCCCCAATGGCTAGTAACGCTATTTGCCTTTCTTGCTCCTCTCTTTTTCTCGTCTCGAAATTAATAGGTAATTGCTCGTAAATTTTCGTGAGTAGCCCTTGATCTAAAGCTTTTTCTGATAGGTCATCGCTGTTTTGCGTCAGCTCAATTTGCTTTAAACAAGTATTGTGCTGTTGAAGCGTCAGTGAAAGGCTCTCTAATACTTTATTGGTAATCTTATTTGCTCTTATATTCAGATATTCTAAGGAATCATTTGATTTCAAGGCGTCGATGATTACAAGTAAACCTTCTTCACTGATTTGACTAGCGTGTATATCTAAAACACGAAGAGAAGTATTATTTTTTAGGAAATTGGCGATTAATACAGCACCCGGATCATCTATAACACTATTATTCGCTAGTATTGAAGTAATTTGATGCTCTGCTTGCAGACAAGGTAATAATTTTTCCACCTCCCTTCCACCAATATCCTCCGAATTAACAAGGCCGTAATATCCTAATTGCAAAGTATTTCCCGTATTTAGAGACTCTAGGCGTGGGCCATGGGTATTACGGGTAGGAATTAAATCCGTGCCTGGGATCAGCCTGAACACTAAAGATGGGAGTTCTTTTTTAATGGCACTCTCTAACTTGGACAGCATATTAACTCCTTTTTATATGCTTTTGTAAATTATAGCCAAAAATGAACAAAAATTAACCTTGTCCACGATGTTTTAGTTTTCAGCTTTTGTTCTATTTTAATAATTACTTAACTCCCTTTATTTATTATTATTCAATTCTTTTTATATTTTTAGATACCCTATGACTAACAAAGATATCGCAGGAAAAGCTGTAAAATATGCTAGAGAAATTATTTTGGAAGGGACAACTCAGCCTGCCAATAATATGTATAGTGACATCCGAAAAAAAGCAATTAGTGAGGTGATGTTTGAATTTCGTATTTTGGCAATGCGGGACCCTAAATTTTCTTTGGAATTTGATAGTAATGCCCAACAATTTTATCAACGTATTCAACTTTGTAAGAAATTCTCAGTTGGAAATTGTTATGAATATGCGTTACTTGCTTTAGATTATGTTATTAATCATGAGCCTCATGTTTCTGCAGAAGTTTTTTATATAAAAGGTGGTGATCATTGCTTTCTAGTAATCGGAAGAAAAGCTGGTAGCAATCCCCTGGATCCCACAACATGGGGTGAAGAGGCTTATATCTGCGACCCATCTGAAAATGAGGCATACCCTGCCGTAAAATATTTATCGAGGCTTAAAAACTATTATAAGGTAGATGATAATAATGGAGAAACATTCACCAATTTTTCAGAGAATTTTAACAAAGACAAACATCGACTCGCCCCTATCCCTAATCTAAATACCGATTACTTTAGGAATTACAATTCTGAAGAGCATTTAAGCAAATTATTTATGCGTTTTAGAGAAAAATATGCAGTTATTCTCTCTGTTGCAGAAAAAATGAAACACGATTTTGAGCGAATTGCTGGGCGATTAGTCCTTAAATACGGGTCAACCGATGCAAAATTTTTGATCCTTTCATCACAATTAGCTCATTTAACCTCTTTAATTGAAGACATGAAAAATGGCCTTATTGCCCCTTATGTCAGAGAAAGTTATGGTGAAATGAAAGCAAAGCTTGATGAAAAACTCATATGCGCTATCAATGTTTTGGATGAAATCACTAAGGATATAAATAAAGAAAATTTAACCCTGGCAAAGTATAATAATGAATCCTCATGGCGAACTTCGTGCATGAAATTTTTCAATATTTTACCGCAAACGGTTCGTAAGACCCAAACAACATTAGAAACATCTCAAGATCAATGCCAACGAATAAAAGCTGAACTAAAAATAATATATTAACGGCTATTAATTACGGATGTCATTAACTCTGCACCACCACTCCCGGAAGGTAAGAAAAATCTCACCCTCTAGAGTGATGAGATATTACAAAAAGGTTTCTATTTACCATCCTTTCATGCTTCATGACAATCGGAACAACTCTGCTTTCAATTTATTCGACAATAACCAATGCCCCCTCATGTATTTTGTAACCAGGATGCACTAACCTGTTTGATAATTCATTCAGAAGCATTACGGAGTTAAAGTGATTTTTTAGCCAACCGAGATAAAATATTTTTTGGAAGCAAGAGCCAATAATGACCTTCATTTTTCATATGCTCGCCTAGAAATGTTGCAAGCTTCCCTGAACCCCAATAAATATCACCACGCATAAACCCACGAATTGCACCACCCGTGTCTTGGGCAATCATAAGGCGCTGGAATTGTTTCTCATTCTCTTGATCTTCTTTATCAGGACGTTTGGTATCCAACCACAACGGAGCTCCCAGCGGAATCCATTTTTTATCCACAGCTAAAGAATAGCCTGGTGTAAGAGCCATCCCTTGAGCGCCAAGTGCCATGGGCTCTTTTAAATCTTCAAAAAAGACGAACGATTTATTTTTCTGAATAATCGTTTTTGCTTTTTCAGGATGTTTCTCCAAATAACGAATAATCGCTGCTTTAGATGCATTATGCCGGCTCATAATCCCTTTATTAATCATCACCTTGGCAATTGAGGTGTATGGAGCCCCATTTTCACCTGCATATCCTAAATAGATATTTTCACCATTAGGCAATTGAATCACGCCTGAACCTTCTATCTCTAAAAAGAGCCGCTCGGCAGGACTATGGATCCATGCAATCACAGGTGCCTTTTTCTTAAGAGCGCCATTATCAATTTGCTCCCGAGTATAGGAAGTAGAATATTTACCTTTTGGCAGCCCATAAATTGGCGTATTGTATTTAGTACTTTTTGTTAAAGTACCTTTTATTTTAGGCATATAATAGCCTGTAAATAAGCCATGGACGGGTTTTTTTTGCGCAAATTCAATAGGATGAAACCATTTTTCAAAAAACTCTTTTGCTGAATCTTCTGAAACCGAATCCATGGCTAAAGCGGCCTTACATGCTGGATGCCAATCACGGGCTTTTAATTTGATGTGTTGGGTACTAATCGGATGAGATGGTGATTGCTTCAAAAACGTCTCACACGACTTCTGAAATGCTAATAAAGATTTTTTAACATCAGCAGTATCCCAACCTGGCAACTCATCGAAAGATACTTTAGTCAAAGCAATATTTCTGCTTTTCATAATAACCTTTCTTGTAGTGTCCTTAGGCCGGGCGCTTTTCTTAGCAACCACTATTTTTTTAGTAGCATGCGCTATGGTTTTAGCACTCTGCGCTATTTTTTTAGCGCTTTGTTGTGCTATTTTTTCAGCCTTTTTATGTGAGGTATTATTTTTTGTCGTACCTTTTTTTACCTTTTCGGTTTTAATAACTACCTTTTTCGGAGTTAGTGGTTGCTCATGGACCTTAGCTTTCTTATAAAGCGACAATCCAAGCAAACCGAATGTAAGACAACTAATACCGATTATTATGTAAATTAATTTCCTACTCATAGTCGAGCAAGGTTTACATAAGATGAAATTAAAATCAACACTTTTTAGTGTTTTTTCTACAAAATTAGATCTTATTGAACAGTATTTGCTCTATTTTTATTAAAAAAATGCGGAAACGCCTGGGGATTCAGAAGGATATTTTTGCTCAAAAAGCGCCAAGAAGAGGCATTTTGACGCTTTGTAACCTATTTTTTATTCCCCTTATTTCGTGGGGTTCCTCTCCGCTTCAGGGCATGCATCGCTCGCGTCATAGACTCAATGGCTGGGATTTTCTATCACCGTGGCAAACCAAAGATTAATACTCTCTACAAGGGTAGGATGGGCAAACATTACATCACGTAATTGCTGATAAGGCATACCCACCTCCATCGCCAATTGGATTACCCCAAGTATTTCACCCGCCTCAGCACAGAAGATGGATACACCTAAAATATGATCTGTTTTTGCATCAATAACCGCTTTTAAAAGACCCGTTGTTTCCCCCTGTGTTTTCGCCCTGGGAATAACCGTAGCGGGAATTTTTGCTATTTTTAAAGTATGGCCTTGAGCAAGCGCTTGAGTTTCTGTAAGACCAATGCGAGCCAGTTCTGGATCAAGAAATACTGTATAAGGAATAAGTCGTCCTTGAACTGAATGCTTATTTTGAGGGTGTTGCAGATTATGTTTTGCTAACCGATAATCATCTAAAGATAAATGGGTAAATTGAGCCCCACCCTTTACGTCTCCTAAAGCCCAAATGCCTTTAGCTGTAGTCTCTAGATAATCATTTACTTTAATAAATCCACGTTCATCAAGCTGAACCCCTGCTTTCTCTACATTTAATCCTGCCGTATTCGCAGTACGTCCCACAGCAATGAGTACGTCACTCCCACGAATCAACGTTGGCTCTCCATTCTGATTTACATCAACAAATACTTCGCCATGTTCTTCTCGAATACTATTAATTTTAGTATTAAGAGCAAAATGAATCCCTTCTTTAGTTAAAGTATTAAGAACTTGTTCCGCAATATCTCTATCTTCACGACCAAGAAACTTACTATCAGCCTCGATTACTGTAACCTCTGCCCCCAATCGTCGAAATAATTGAGCAAACTCCAAACCGATATAACCACCACCAACAATAAGCAAATGCTTCGGCACTTTATTGACATTCATTAGGCTGTCATTGGTATGATATTTTATTGTGTCGAGGCCTGGAATTGGCGGTATAAAAGGTAAGGCACCGGTATTAATAAAAATTTTGTCCGCGGTAATTTCCACTACTTTTTTACCATCACGTGGTGATGACAAAAGAACCTCAATTGTCTTCGGCCCAATGAAGTGTCCACGCCCCAACATCAGATCCATTCCTGAATCCAAAAATTGTTTTAAATTGGCCTCTCGCATTGCATGAACGACAGCATCTTTACGCGCTCGAATTGCTTTAAAATCTACGGGTGCAAGAGTAGCCTCAAGACCATAATCTGAGGCTGAACGGCAATAATGTGCAATCTTTGCAGATTGTACGAGCGTTTTTGTAGGGATACACGCCACATTGATGCAAGTACCACCAATTTGGTTGTCTTCAACCATGGCAACCCGTTGCCCAGTTTTGGCTAGATCAACAGCTAGAGTTTTACCTCCTTTGCCACCACCTAAAACAATTACATCAAATTCTAATGCCATGATTATTCCCTAAATTATAATGAATTAATCCAAATTTCCGTCTCAATTAAATGATGAACTCAAAAAATTATTGCTTTTTGCACCCTCTCCAATTTTTATACTGGATTGAATGGGTAAATTATTTAAGGTCTTATACAGTCGATTAAAGGGTACATCCGATACCTTGACCCAACCCGAATATGGAAAACTTAGAACGGTGATAGCAGTCATGTAAATGGCGAGAAAAATGCATAAAATATACAGAAAAGGATGCCCCTGCAAACTCGACTCCAAAGAATAGATACCAATTATAAAAAAAGCACCTAAAAAAATAATAATATACCAGGCAATAGGAATTGCTGGATTGAGCATATTCAAACGAAAATCACGAGACTGAGTCGCCTGATTCCATGCAGAAACCGCACTTTGGTAAAAATTCGCAACAGAAGCTTTAGGTTGATAGTGCAACAAGATACGATACAAGTTGTCCCCTATTCCTTGCGTTGTTTTTCCTTCCTCCCCTAATGACATAGCGACTAGATCATCATTTACAATAGATGAAATATATAAGCTTAAGTTTGTTATGACTTTTTGTTGAATCTCTGGAGGAAAAGCTTTAGCGCTTTGGGCGGTAATATATAATTGGGAAGCTTCCGTATTAACAAGCTCATACGTTTTTTGATAATTAGTCCATAAAATATAGATAACAAAACCTAAAAAAATACTATAAAAAGCACCGATACTCCCGACAATATCCATTGCTGTGTCTTCCGCGTTCTTAGTGAGCTTACGTTTAAAATGAAATACTACTTTGCTAAGCAAAAGAAAAATAATGAGATAAAAAAGAAATATGAATGTGGGAAAACAATGATTCATCAGACTGTGCATCACTTAAGAACTCCTGTAAATAAATTATGCCTGACATCAAAATGATGGATTAACTAATCCTTATTCTACCTATTGGTAATTAAATCCAATTGCATAAAGCTCTCGTCATTCTAAGACGTTTTACCACCAAGATTCTCCCGATATGGACATCACATTTCATCATGAGTGCACATCCCACAAGCTGAAGAGCCCTCATCACATTCGGGATGGCGTATCACCGTGAAGGTATCACCTAAAGATAAAAATTAATCCTCTGTTTTTTAATTCTAGCTATAAAACAGAGGAATCGCTTTTTTTTTCTATAAATTTTATGATTTAGCAGTCAATATAACTTGATGGTTCATGCCACAGAAAAGTCTGCACCTGAAAAACAATCAGTCTGCTTTCTGAAGCGCAAAATTTGCGGTGATATTAATGGTACCTATCCCATAATTCTTGCTATTTGAGTTCGTTGTAGTGACCAAAGTATTTGCATTATTCTTATTAAAATTGACTGTAGAAAGATATCGGAAATCAAGACCAAGGGTAGTAAAGTCGTCAAGATAATAATTGAATCCAACGATCCCTTGTATTGCGAAGCCGTTGTTTGAGGTATCCACCGTTTGCGAGACAATCGGTGAACAAGTACCTAAAGAAATACATTGGTTATTACTGTGGAATAAAGCATGGTTTTTAATAATAGCGCCCCCCAAACCTAATCCCAGATAGGGAACAAAGTTGACGTTAGGATCGCTGGACAAAAAATCATAAAAGGTATTGAAAAGTCCATAAATACCTGCGGTGTAACCATTAAAGCCTAGACCGGTTTCTTCAACAAAAGCAGAGCAGCTCCCATTAGGACCCAAAACATCGGGACTGATAAGTGTACAAGAGCCTGTACTGAATGAACCGTAATTGTTTAGATTAAAAAGAAACTCACCCTCTAATCGAAAATTTTTTATTTTATAGCCTAAAGAAGCACCGCCTCCACCACCGATGACACTTAACTTAACTGAACCATTGTAAGTATTTCCATCAGGAAGTGTCACACTAAGATTAGTATTAGGCGCATAGCTTAGTTGCCCCAGTAATCCCAAATAAACTCCTTGAACAGGATCTGCACAAAAAGCATTGCTCGTTGCCGCCAAACCCAATATAAATCCAAATTTAATCATCTGTCTCATTCTATATCCTATATTTATCCGAAGGACAAAGTGCAATAATTTTTGCATTGTAAAAGGCTATATGAAAACATACTGCCTATGCAAATTCTTTAATGTAAGAAATTAGTCTGAACCTCGAAAATTCGTCTTTGGGCGGAAAATTTATCTTGAAATAGATTAAGCCCTTCTTCACGCATTTTTTGTGCAAATTCAGCAAAATATACATTTAGAAAATCTCTATTTTCTAATTGATATTGGACTGTTAATTGTTCCTGCTCCACAGTTTCCTCATGTTCGGGTTTCAAAACACTTGCTTGAATGAATCCAGGAATCTGTAGCATCTCTTTGACATGCTTTTTTAGCCATATTTGAAATTGAGGATAAACATCACCATCAATGGCCAAATTTACTTCATAAATAACCATATTCTTTCCTAAACCAGGTTAAAGCTAAAGCAGCATAACTACTTAAAAACAACTTATAAACAAGTATGAAGGTTACAATTAAATGAGATGTTAATCCAGCAGATAAACCAGGAAGGCAATAAATTTTTTCTTTACTTATGAAACAGCTAAGGTCTCAATATCTATTAATTTTTATTCCTCTCCTAAAGCGCATCCGAGGAGGTAGGCTTATTGAGATACTGCTATAAATCAAATGTCTTCAATTACCTCACAGGTTAAAGTAAGTTTTAATCGCTCAGGAGTTGAGTTTATTTTATTTTCAGGGAAGATAATGCGAAATCCAGGCTCCAAAATCTGCCCTCGAGGATTTAATGAGATTTCAGAGGCACGAATCTCCGCTCGTCTTTGTGCCAATAAGCGATACACCATTAATACGTTTTTGCTATTTTGCAGTTTTAACTGGCATTCTTGTAGATATTTCTTTGCTTTTTGCTCATAAAAAGCGGGATCTTGCTGTTGAGACATGAGGTTTTTAAGTAATTTTTTAGCCGCCCAGTCGGACGATTGATTGAGGTTTTCCTTGAATACCGCAAGCCAGTCCGGTGTAGCTGCATTAGGAAGTAAACGCAAAAGCCTACAACGAGCTGAGGAAAATATTGGATTGGTCATATCTACGTCTAAAACATCCATCATAAACTTCGAATCAATGATCCCATTTTTTAGGAGATTATCTATTGCTAACTGATCGGATTTAGCCTTAACTGGAGTAAGCCAGGCGTGATCTGCATCGTTCAAATCAGTTTCTGGAAAATGACTACCTACCTCGTTTAATGCGGTTTGATATAAAGTTCGTGAAATCTTAATAGTTTTCTTTCCTTTAACTTGCAAAAATCTTGGGTCAAGAAAAAACTCTACAGGAATATTTATTGCGGTATGTTGTTTACCATTGGGATAACTATCGGACATTAAATTTAATTCAACAGGACAAAATAAAGGACGGAGTTGTTCTTGTAATGAAAGCAATTTTTTACTTTGATTCAATTTTTGCAGTCCTATTAAAACATTTTTAGCTAATTGCTCAGGAGGAACCAATGTTTCTAAAATCTCTTGTAATGAGGCATCAGGATGGTGTCCACCAAAATCCAGTTGTCTAACAGGCTCCCACCAATCATTATGAGGCTGATCCAGTTCTTTCATAATCGGTCCGCCAGCACCATGACAACCTGAACAACGAAGTCGATTACCAAATTGTGGGTGCTTTGGATCGGGCTGGCGATGGAGTAATTCATTATCGGCAAAAATATCAGACGAATCTCCTCGATAGAACCATTGCCCTTGGGAGCCATCACCGCGTAATTCATAGAAATTAAATACTTCTTTCTTTGAATCCCAAGCAAACGCTTCAATCATCAGTGAATCTTTCTCTGGATTCTGATCCGCTATTAAGTCTCCCACTGGTCCTATTGCTGTAAAATGCCCGAAGAAAAAATCGCCCTCTTGAATGGGCCAATCAGCGTCATTGATTTTTAACGCCCCCAAAGCCATTTCAAATAAACTAAAACTTCCCAGAGTTGGATTATGAAATCCACGATTAGCAACCAATGTAGTTTTCAATGTTAACCCTGAGTTTTTGAGCAGTTGGCGCAATGCAAAAACATTTTGGGGACATGGTGCATCCGATAAAAGTAAACGTCCTAAAATATCTTCCATTGGTCCAATAGTTTGGCCTGATGAATCAGTGAGGGAACAAGCTGCACCTATATTCTGAGAAAAAATTATGGTTAAAATGTTGAGAATCGCCAAACAATAAAATTTTCCTTTTTTCACCATAACTTCCTCTTTTTCTATTTCCCCAAATACTCGAATACACTGCAAAAGGTTTTCACTCAAAAAAGAGGCAATTTTTTTTCATCCATTTGGGTGAGCGGGTGCAGTTACAAAAATCAATGAGCCTTTAGGGGTAAAATGGTAAAGATCCATAGTTCGAATATGTGGTCTTTGATTCATTACCGTTGTCACTTGGGCAAATAGTTTATTTTTAGGAAAAGAAAACCATAGCAGTAAATAATCTTCTAGGGTGTTCACCAGATCCAAGGTATCGAGCAGCATCATATTCCCTTTGAATGGAAGCTTTGTTCAAAAAATCCTATCTACCTAACTTTTTTTCCAATAAATACGCAACAGAAATAAAAACATCATAAAAGCAAATATTCCTGGAAGTCAAAGGATTAACTTAACTCACTGAAAGACAATCAATAAATCACACCGCCCAAAATAAATGCACTTTTTTCAAAAACTACTATACTTTTAAAACTTGGATGAACAGGAATTGAGTGATATGGATACCATTCAATTAGCACTGGATGTGCCTTTACAAAGAACAATTCAAAACTCGCATAGATTTTTTAAACGCCTTCAATTAACAGAGGCGGCTTATCCCTTATTAGTATCTTATCTAGAGTGGCTCAGAAAAATAAATGCAGCACCTAACCCATTTGATGTAATGCATCAAAATGAGCAAAAAAAACAAGAATTCAAATTTTTATTTAAACATAACCTATTGTTTTTTCTAACAGTAACCCGACAATTTAATGTCATTAATAAATTATTCATAACTCCGTCATTCACTTCCAGATTACGACTTCTGTTTGCTTTAATTAGAAAAGCACATTTTAAAGCCAGACAAAGAAAGAGAAAACGTTGGCTATTTTTAAAATTCAGGGAAAAAACATTAGGTCATAACTTGGCAAGAACAATGCCTGCCTATCATGCTCTCCAAAATCGCTGTGACAAAAGGAATCCTTATTCTTTATTTGGTGCACAAAAATCTAGGAAAATGAAGAAAAATGGCCCTAGCTATCCCGTTAATATTGATTATTTAAGAAGCATTTTAAAACAGATCCAAAGCAGCGCCAATATGAAGTCACTCATTAACAAAATCTTACTTCGTGAAATCACAGGGATTCATCAGCATGCATTAAAAGATAAAGCACACCTTCATACCAAGCTTAATCCTAAGGAAGATCTAGAACCAAGATCCGCTGGATTTCTATCTGAATTGTTGGAGCAAGCTCATGCAGATGTTTTAGACCATTCTGTTTTTAATCCATACAGCCATTCATTTTTTGAATTAGCAGAAATCGACACGAAAGAGCGTGCTGCTTCGAAAGAAATTCAAAGTGAACTAGAAGAACTAAATCCTGAGCATCATGAATTACAGAACGAATGGCATTCAGAAATAACCGATGATGCATTAGCAGGGGATATAGACACTACTTTAGATTTATTAAAGAGTTCAGAACACTCTATAGACGGAAAAAAAAGCTTCTTTAATAACCCACGACTCACCTTCTTTTCAGCCTTAGCTCAAAATAATCAGCACATGGCTAGCGACATTGTATCGAATCAGATCATGGAACTTAGGGTGGGCAATTAAAGAGCTGGTATTCTTGATTTTTGCTGCAGCCAAAGCTGCAGCTCATGGCAACTATTTTATTCAGTAATCACACATCGCGTCGAATACACTCAATACCACCTAAATAAGGTCTTAAAGCCATTGGAATATGGATATTTCCTTCTTTATCTTGATAATTTTCCATCAATGCAACCAATGTTCTGCCTACTGCAAGACCTGAGCCATTCAGGGTATGGACTAATTCGATTTCCCGTGTTTGCCCCTGTCTGTAGCGTGCTTTCATTCGTCTTGCCTGGAAAGATTCCATATTCGAGCAGGATGAAATTTCTCGGTACGTGTTTTGACTGGGTAACCAAACTTCTAAATCATAAGTCTTTGCTGAACTAGGTCCCATATCCCCCGTGCACAGAGTGATCACTCGATAAGGCAACTCCAAACGCTGTAAAATGGTTTCCGCATGGTTTACTAATTGTTCTAAAGCAGCATATGAGTCTTCAGGTTTAGTAATCCAAACTAATTCAACCTTTTCAAATTGATGTTGTCGGATCATCCCTTTGGTATCCTTACCGTAAGAACCCGCTTCACTACGAAAACAAGGCGAATGACAGGCATAACGAATAGGCAAAACCTGTTCCTCTAAAAGCACATCACGAACTGTATTGGTTACCGGAATTTCTGCAGTAGGGATCAAATAATACCCATGCTCTCCAGTTAACTTAAACAAGTCCTCTTCAAATTTTGGTAATTGCCCTGTGCCCATTAGACTGTCTGCATTGACAATGTAAGGCACATAAATTTCTTGATAACCATGTTGTTGGGTATGTATGTCCAACATAAATTGAATTAAAGCACGATGTAATCGAGCCAGTTGATTTTTCATAACTACAAAACGACTGCCAGTCAGTTTAGCAGCCAAAGCAAAATCCATTTGGTTTAAGTTCTCACCTAATTCATCATGAGACTTAACGGGGAAATCAAAAGTAGGCACTTTACCCCAGCGTCTAATTTCTAGATTGTGCTGTTCATCTTCACCAACAGGAACCGATTCATGAGGAATATTGGGTAATCTTAGAGCAATTGCCTCAATTTGCTGGAGCAAATCATCCAGTTCGTCCTTCTTCTCTTCTAATTCCTTAGCAAGACGGCCCATTTCCTCGCGCATTGGCTCAATGTCTTCACCACGAGACTTTGCTTCACCAATCGCTTTAGAACGTAAATTGCGCTCATTTTGCAATGCTTGTGTGGCAACCTGCAGCGCTTTACGCTTTTCTTCTAAAGCAGTAAACGATGAAACATCAAACTTAAATCTCCGCTTTAGCAATTGGGAAGCAACAAATTGCGGATCATCCCGCAATAATTGAATGTCTAGCATAGGATATCACTCTAATCAATTTATCGAACAATTCCACGTGTGGATTGATTTAATGCATCAATCATTAAAACAACTTCAGGGCATTCATTTTGCATTAATTCTAATTCAGCAACAGCCTGTTGTACCGTTAATCCTTTGCGGAAAATTATTTTATAGGCACGTCGTAAACCATCAATTGCTTCAGATGAAAATCCTCGTCGACGCAATCCAACGGTATTAATGCCACAAGCAGAAGTTGTATCCCCTGAAATCATGAGATAGGGAAGTACGTCTTTAGCTACATAAGAAGCTCTAGCAATAAACGCATAGGCACCTACATGACAAAACTGATGGACTGCGGCATATCCGCCTATATTTGCATAATCACCGACAGTGACATGCCCTGATAATGCAGCGTAGCTAACCAGTATAATTTGATTACCAATGATGCAATCATGCCCCACATGCGAATAAGCCATAAAAAAGTTATTATTGCCGATGCGGGTAACTCCTCCCCCTTTAACGGTTCCACGACTAATCATACAGTATTCGCGAATGATATTATCGTCACCAATTTCTAGACGAGTGGGTTCACCTTTATATGTAATATCTTGGGGATCATCACCTACTGAAGCAAACTGGAAAATTTTATTATTTTTCCCAATGGTTGTCGGGCCCTCAATGAGTGCATAAGGACCAATCCAGGTATTCTCACCTATTTCTACATCAGCGCCGATTACGGCACCAGGACCTACTGAAACCCCTTTTGCAAGCTTTGCAGAAGGGTGAATTATTGCTCGTTCATCTATCACTTTTGAATTTCCTTTGCAGCACTTAATAAATCCGCGGAACAGGCCAGTTTATCACCCACATAGGCTTCGCCATGCACACGCCAAAATTCTCTTTTTCTTGCTAATATCTTTACTTCCAAGCGCAACTGATCTCCAGGAGTAACCACATGTTTAAATTTTGCATTATCGATACCTGCAAAAAAATGCAAAATACCATAATTTTCTTCAGGTGTTTGAGACAATCCTGCTAAAAGTCCACTCGCTTGTGCTAACGCCTCCAGCATTAATACACCTGGCATAATTGGATTTTCCGGGAAATGGCCAGAAAAGAAATTCTCATTCATGGTGACATTTTTTATAGCAGTCAAACAGTCATATGGTGTAAAATCGAGCACCCTGTCTACCATGAGCATGGGGTACCGGTGCGGCAATATATTAAAAATCTGTTTTATATCTACAGGTTCACTCATACGCAATCTCGCTTTAATAAGTACGCTTAGTATGGCCCAAAAGGGAGTCCAAAGGAAAAACATTATCCTGATTTAGAAGGTTCAAATCAATTGTTAATGCTAAAAACTTATTCTTCTTATTCAATACTACTCAATTTTTTCTCTAAGATGCCAAGCTTTACCATATAATCATCCAATCGTCGAAATCGTGCCGCATTACGGCGCCAGCGATGATGTTCATGTACAAGAGTACCGGATGAATAAATTCCAGGTTTGGCAAGCGATTTGCTGACTGTAGACATTCCGGTAATCACTATGTCATCCGCCAAGTGAACATGAGCGGCAATACAACTCGCACCACCGATGATACAATCTGCTCCTATTTGCGCATAGGCACCTATAGCCGCGCATCCTGCAATAATTGTATTCTTACCAACCAAAACGTCATGCGCAACCTGAACCAAATTATCAATACAAACACCTTCCCCCAAATAAGTATCGCTTAATGAGCCACGATCGATAACGGTATTCGAACCTATATGTACTTGATTTTCGATAACCACAGCACCTGCATTAAAGCCTTGTTGCCAGTGTCCATGTTGTTTTAAATAATTAAATGGAGAAGCACCAATGACACAGCCAGAATTGATGATTATTTGAGCACCCAGCTGACATCCTGAATGAATCACTACCTCATGCCCAATTTGACTGTTTTTACCAATGCGTACGGAAGATTCAATAACGCTATTCGCTCCAATGATCACTCCATCAGACAATTGTGCATTAGCACCAATTACACTATAAGGACCTATTGATATGCCGTGCCCTAATTGAGCAGACTCATGAACCATAGCCGTAGGATCAATACCGGAAACTGCAGGCAGTGGAGCTGATAAAAGCTGGGCAGCATGTATCATTGCTTGTGAAGGATGTGCGACAACAATACAGTTTCCTGGAAATAAATGGCGATGTTCTGATTTGAGCAGCACCGCACCAGCTAATGTGGTACTCAGAAGTGGGAGTAACGCCGAATTATCGTAATAAGCAACATCCTGAGATGTAGCTCGAGCAAGGGAGGCATAACAAAAAATGGCGTGATTGGCATTTCCATGCCACACGCCACCTAAATGATTAGCTAATTCCGCTAACGTCAGCAATTTTACATCGCCGGTTAATTAATTGCTTTTACAACTTTATCAGTTACATCGAGGGTAGTTGCACTGAAAGGAGCTGCATCTTTTTGTACAATAAGATCGTACTTGTCATCTTTAGCAACTTTTGCAATTGCTGCACGAACTTTAGCATACAATGCTTCCATTGCTTCATTATTTGCAGTGCTTAATTCTTGTTGATATTGCTGACCATCACGCTCAAATTGTTGTTGTGCACTTACAATTTTCTTTTCCATTTCTTTCTTTTGAGCCGCACTCAGAATCGCGCTATCACGCTTAAATTTCTCCATGTCCGCTTTAATGCCAGCTTCAACAGCAACAAGCTTATCGCGACGTGGTTTAAACTCTTTCTCTAATTTTTTTTGGATTTCTTTTATTTGACTGGAAGTCTGCATGATTTTTTGCAGATCAACTACACCAATTTTTGCTGCATCAGCAAATGCAGTTGTGCCAAATATGCTGAAAAAAAAGGCCACTAAGACCAGACCTAACCGCTTCATAACTAATCTCCCAAATTTAAAGAGCATGATGCTAGCACAATTCGCAATAGGTTGCGATATGTACAGCATGATTTTCGATAATTTTGTAACAAATAATATGCTCCATCTTTTCTCCCAGCTCAGGGAGAAAAGAAAGAAAATTATCAGTTAAAATCCTGAAGATAGAGCAAATTGGAAGAATTGCTTTTGATCGAATGGTTGAGGATTCAATGCCTTAGCCAAGCTAAATGCTAGCGGACCAAATGGAGAGCGCCATTCAAGTGAAAGACCTGCTGAATATCTTATAGGACCTTCATATTTACCAGTCAAAGTAGGTAAGGTATTCACCGCAAATACGTTACCCGCATCCACAAAGGCAGTTGTTCTCACATTATCTCGACTCAAAGGATAAGGCAATATAATTCCCGCCGTTCCGCTGAGTAATAAGTTACCCCCCACAGAATTACGGTAATTATCCAATGGTCCTAAAGAGTAGCTGTCATATCCACGTACCTGGCCTGGTTGTGCTGTACCCCCTGCGTAGTAGTTTTCAAAAAATGGCAATCCTTTATTGTTAAAAGAATTTCCATAACCTGCAAAACCTTGTAAGGAGAAAATCCATCCTCTTGTTATAGGTTGGTACATACGCGCTTGATAAGAGCCTTTAAAGTAAGACAATGAATCTGAAGTTGCAGGTAAGGCGACCACCCCCGAAATTTGTTGGTTAATCCCTCTTGTAGGATAAGGAAATTGATCATAGCTGTTCCTACTCCAACCTGTTGATAAACGAATTTCCTGGAAATGGGTTCCATACATCTGCACAAAGTTCTGAATGGGCACTACATAGCCAACACTCTTGATTTCTACATCTTGATATCCATAGCCCAATTGCCATCTACTGGTTTCCCCAAGCGGGATACTATAGTTCACATCACCACCAAAACGGTTGGAGTTGTAAGTACTGACATTAAGGTTTCTCGGGTCAACGCGAGCATAATAAAGATTTAAGCCGCGTCCTATACCTGTATCGGTATAAAAAGGATTATAATAATTTACTGTATAGTCCTGTCCCCATTTGCTCGCAGTAAATGCAGCCCCCATAGAACGTCCAGTACCCATAAAATTATGTTGATTTACTGAAGCATTCAATTGATAACCATTCGTACCGTAACCAATGGAGGCACTTGCTTCTGCTGAAGGCGCTTCTTCTACGTTAACATCCAAATCCACTTGGTTATTTGCTTCGGGCACAGGATTAGTCTTTACGTCTACATTTTTTAAATAACCTAATAAGCGCAATTGCCGTTCAGATTCTTTAATATTATGCAGCGATAAAAGTCCCCCCTCATCCTGACGAATGACACTTCGCAATACATAATCACTGGTTTTGGTATTGCCATGAAACTTGATACGACGAACATAAACATGGCGGCCAGGCTGTACAATAAAGGCAATAAATACGGTTTTATTATTCTCGTCTATCTGTGGTTCAGCATTAATTGCTGGGAAACCATAACCTATATCACCTAAAGCCAAACCAATAGCAGAAATCGAATCAGTTACTTTTTTACGTGAAAAAACAGCACCTTTTTTGACTTGAATTAAGGAATTAATTTTCTCCGGAGGCAAGATCGGCTTCCCTACTACCTTATAGCCTGAAAAATGATATTGAGGCCCCTCTTCGATATGAACATTGATATAAACGTCTTTTCTATCAGGCGACAGTAATACTTGAGAGGAGATAATTTTAAACTTCAAATAACCTCTATCCAGGTAAAAAGAACGCAATGCTTCTAAAGAGGCATCCATACCGGATTTAGAGTACTGATCTTTTTTAGTAAAATAAGTAAAGATACCCGATTTGGAGAGAGTAAACTCAGGTAATAATTCATTGGTAGTAAAATCGTGATTACCTATTATTTTGATTTGTTTAATTCGGGAAACACGCCCCTCAGAAATAGTAATGGTGATACCAACCCGGTTATCCGTTAAAGGGCTAACTCGGGTTTCGATACGCGCATTATATTTTCCTCTCGCGTTATAGGCTTGTTTCAATTCTTTTTCCAAACGCTCCAAAGTAGATGTTTGGAAAACACGACCTTTCACTAAACCCATCTCTTTAAGGAAGTCTTTCATCTTGTCACTAGGAATTTCTTTATTCCCGACAACACTAATAGAACCTATAGTGGCTCTTTCAACCACATTGACAATCAAAGTGTTACCTTGACGCTCTAATGAAACAGACTGAAAAAAACCGGTATCATAAAGGGTGCGAATAATCTCAGCAGTTGATTCAGGGCCAATCTCTTCTCCAACCTGGACAGGTATATAATTGAGTACTGTTCCAGTGGAAACACGTTGCAAGCCTGTCACTTTAATACCGCGAACAACGAAAGTATCTGCTGCTATTGTTTGTGAAGACCAGGCTATGAGCGAGGAACAACAAACACCTAATATAAACTTACTACTGATTTTTTTCATTATTATTTTACGCCCAGTACTACGTGTACTATTAACTCTCAAATTTGGTACACTGAAAATTGAAACACTTTTTATAGGAAGTAGAAACTACTGTCAAGTTTTTGTTCCCTGACTTTGCCAATACTTTGCGATTAATGGCTTGATTCATCATTCCAAGGAACCCAAAATGCTATTTAACCTATGCCTTTTTCGTCTCAGGAGCAACGATCAAGACAACCTGAAATCTAGCATTACGAAGTTTTTCGAAAATTATCCCGCAAGTCTTGATAAATCATTAGACAACGCGATAAACATCAGGGCTGCCAATAGCAATAAACCTAAATAGGCTCCTGCTGATTTTAAGCCATCAGATATGGGTTTACGTCGAATTGCTTCCAAAAGATAATACATCAAGTGACCACCATCCAGCATCGGAATAGGTAATAAATTTAATGCACCTAAGCTAATACTGACCAAAGCAAGAAAAAATAGATAGGTTGTTAACCCGCTACGCCCTGAATCACCCGCCCCCTGAGCGATACCCACGGGCCCACTAATACTATTTAATCCCAATTTACCCGTAACTAACCGCCCCATTAAAGTAAATGTAGTGCCAGTTAGTTGCACCGTTTGTCTTAATGCAGTACCTACGGCAGTTAAAGGATCTTCTCTCTCTAAACGTAACCAATGTGCTGGCCATTTTACTTTTTGTGAGCGAACTCCCAAAAACCCTTCAATTTTACCCTTATTTTCCTGACTGCCAGTTTGTACTACAATATTTTGTATACTGCCGTTTCTTTTAAGCGATAAAGTTAATTGTTGATTAGGACGAGTTTGTACGTAATCCACTAAAAACAACCAATCATCAAAAGGTTTTCCATCAACACTTAATATTTTATCGCCATTCTCAAGCCCTGCTTTCGCCGCCGGAGAATTAGGGACTACCTCACCCACTATAGGGGGGATTGAAGGAATAAACGGTTGAATCCCAAGACTTTCAAGCGGATCAGGCTTTTTGCTGTCTAATTGCCAATTGGTCAAAGGCAAAAATACCTGCCGTTCCTTTCCATTAACCAAAGATTTTATTGTTAACTGAATTGTCTCTTGAGAACCAACAAGGGGCATGAGCGCATACTGGAAATCCCGCCAACTGTTTATCTTAGTATGATTCAATGCAATAATTTCTTCCTTTGCATTTAATCCAGCATGTGCCGCAATACTATTAGGTTTCACTGATTCGATCATCGGTGCTAATGATTGCATCCCAATAATCAACACGAACCATAACGCAACAAAAGCAAAAATAAAATTGAAAAAAGGCCCTGCAAGTACGATTGCGGCTCTTTTCCACAGAGATTGATTATTAAAGGCTAAATGACGCTCTTTTTCGTCTACATCTCCCTCTGATTCATCAAGCATTTTGACATAGCCACCCAGAGGAAATAACGACCAGGCATACTCTGTTCCTTTTTTGTCACGCCAACGCGCTAAGATAGGACCAAAACCAAAAGAAAAGCGTAGAACCTTAACGCCACACCAACGCGCCACTTGAAAATGACCATACTCATGTACCGTAACTAACAAGACCAACGCCAAAAGAAAATACAGCAATGTTGAAAGCATAGTTCTATCCTAAATGAAGTAATCCTCAAGAATTACGATTCAAATTCTCCGAGACCTACGTAAAAAGTGCTTTCTTGCCATGCACATTTGCGAAAAGCATCCTGATATCGATTTTTTACAGCTCAGACAATAGGGCCGCCTGCGACTATTACCAAGTTAATCCAAAATAAAACACAGGCAACGCTGCAATTAAACTATCCAAACGGTCTAAAATACCACCATGTCCCGGAATAAGAGCGCCTGTATCTTTTAAATGGCAACGACGCTTTAATATACTAATGAATAAATCACCAAAGATTGCAATAATTATAGTACATAAGGCTAAAACGAACCAATGAACCGCGGCAACCGGTTTAAAGTAACTATACCCAATCCAAGCGATGAGCATAGACAGAATAATGCCGCCAATAACCCCCTCCCAAGATTTTCCAGGACTGACTTGAGGAATTAATTTATGTTTACCCATCAGTTTTCCGCTAAGATAAGCCCCTGTATCTGAAACCCAAATTAAAAACAGCAAATAAACGAGCTGTGCTTTGCCATTAGGCAAGTTGTATAAATGAATTAGGCTTTGTGCGAATAGCGGTAGAAGTAAAAAACAAACAATCGCTACGACGGCAGGATAACCCCAATATTTCTGTGAGCCAGGAAAACTGAGGATAGCAAGTACATTCAAACACCAAATAATTAAGCCAATATCCACCCAATAATAAAAGAAAGCACCACAAGCCCACAACCCCACAAGCATAATTACAACAAATCCGGCTTGTAGACTCCAATGGTTCAATGGTATTAATTGCCAACACTCTCTGCATGCCGCAAGAAAAACAAGCAAAACAATTCCTGCCAAAAGCCACTGATTACCATAAAAAATAAGCCATAAAACCAAGGGCACTAAAATCAGTGTTGTAATTAAGCGTTGGAAAAACATAATGTCGCCCTTATTATTTAGAGTCTAACAATTCTACTATATCAGCCAAACCAGTGACCTTCTGCACTCGGATGCCCCCACTTCCCGTCATTTGAGCATTTCGAGGGATGACCAGATTCTGTGTTCCAAAATCAGGCCATGTGGCTCAAGTTAATGAAATGTATATCCCTATTGTTAATTAAGAAATTTGCCCGAATCTTCTCTTCCTTTTATTAAAAGAAGCTAAAGCCAATTCAAGCTCATATTCACCAAAATCTGGCCAATGTACCTCACTAAAATAAAGCTCTGTATAGGCAAGCTGCCAGAGGAAAAAATTACTAATTCGTAACTCACCACTCGTACGAATAAATAAATCAGGGTCAGGTAATCCCTCTGTATCCACATAATGGGCAAAATTAACTTCATTTATATCTTCTATTGTCAATTCACCATTTAAAACTGCCTTGGCTACCTTTTTTGCAGCGTTTACCAGGTCCCACTTACCCCCATAATTAACAACTACATTCAAAATTAATTGCTCATTATTCGCGGTTAAAAGCTCTGCTTCCCGCATTTGTTGTTGCAAGACCGGTGAGAGCAAACTACGGTCTCCCGTAAATCGCATGCGGATTCCATGCTGATTTAACTCAGCAAGTTCCTTTCTTAAGGACTCCAGGAATAATTCCATTAAAAAATTAACTTCCTCAGCAGGTCGAAACCAATTCTCCGAGCTGAATGCAAATAAACTAAGACAAGGAATTCCCTTGGTCATACAGCAGCGAATCATTTTCTTCACAGACTCAACACCTGCTTTATGACCTTCAATACGCGGAAGTCCCCTACTTTCAGCCCAACGACCGTTTCCATCCATAATAATGGCAACATGCTGAGGAATTTTTTGTTCCAAAACTACTCTTCCCAATTAAATAAATGGTGCATAGTCTAACCTTTTTAATACAAAATTGTCACTACTGAAGCAAGGAGACTCAATAGACATTCAAAAAAATTGTATCAAGACAAATGTCAAAAAATTTAATTTATACCATTCACCCTATCATTTTTTGAGCTGAAGACTAGCGCTTATGAACGAAAAATATTCAAGTGACATCGTTAATTAAAACATGAGCTATGCCGCTTCATGATGTTTTATTGAGGTTTTAGAAACACTCGCTCTTCTTTACCGGAGCTGGTTCTTTCTTGTTCCTCAACTCCTTGTTTGCCTGTTTTTGTTTCTTGTTGCTTATCAACTTTTTGTTTACTTGTTTTCGGCTTTTCTTGCTCATCAACTTCTTGTTCAGCCATGGTTCCTTTTACTAACATTCGATAAGCCTCTGGATTTTGCGAGAATAGAGTAAGCTGTCTCAGCATACTTAGTGTGGGATAGTTACCTATAATTTTTTCATAAGCCTTATCAGGCATGACGTCTGAATCGGTGGTACGCTCCTTTAACAGCAAGGATGCCCACTCTTGGTTTATAACACCCCATTGCTTCAATATTTCATCAGCATTTTTTAACCGATATCCGATTTTAAAAAGCGAATTATTTTGTGGCGCTACACTAAGATATAAATTACCTATAAAAAAAAGTGCAAGCAATCGTGTTTCTTTAAAATTATGCGCCTCCGCACCTAGCACTGAGGGCACCATGAGTTTAAATATAAGAAAACTGTAATCAATATTGCTAATAACAAATCGCGCATTCCAGCTTACATATAAATCTTGCCAAAATTTATCAATTTTAAACTCGGAAACCACCTTTGGTTCACTATTAATTGTTAAACCTGGAATCAATGGATAGTCATCTGTATGTTGCATACGCTCCTCAACCCCTTCAGGAAGAATATGCTTTTTGTGTGTTGCTGCAGTACGATAATTTAATTGCTCCATCAAGCCAATTAAGCCTAATCCTGACTTTGAGTTCTCTTTGCCACCACGCTCTTCATATCTTAGGCTAACCACATCGGTACGACATGCTTCAATTATATTAATGGCCATAGGTGCAATTGAGATGGGGCGTTCATCAGTGTTAGGGACAATAATCGATGATGCATTCCAACTGGATAAATGATATTTTTCGATAAATTGTTTTACATCCTCTTCGGTTATTTTTAATTTATCGCTCATTTGGCGTTGAAAAAGGATTTGCAAAAAGCCAGGTTCAATGGAAATGAGTTTCAAACGTTCAAATAAAGGGGTATCCCACGGGGTGCCGAATAAAAAGTTTGTCCAGGTATTACCTTTATTAAATGGATTGTTACGCCGATTCAGAATATGTTTAAAGGTATCCTCAGCAAATTGGCTGCTATTGCTTAATGTGGCAACAAAGGATTCAAGCAGACACAATAGATGGAGCTGAACGAGAAGAGTATCCTCTGCTTGTTTAATTTCCTCTTGGGAAATTAATTGATTGTCTTCAATGTAAGCTAAAAGAGTGCAAACTCCCTCATTATTCAATGCATATTCTTTAAATGCATTAATCAGTTGCGTCAAATCAAGTCTTTCTGAGGTCAGTTTTTTTATGAAAAGATTAAATGCTTCATCTTTGGTTTCTAGGTCGTCCAGTTTTAAGAGATGTAACAAGTGTTTCATTAAAATAGGACTGGTCTTAAGATCTAATTTTGAATAATCAATTACTTTATCTAAAAATTTAGCAGCCAATTGCCGAGTATTACTCCCTTCTTTGGGGACATTTTGAGATGAAGATGAGGCTGTGTTTTCTTGAGTTGTACTCAGTTTGAAAAATTTAGGACCTGAATTTATAGGCATGTTGCAGCGTTCCTCATGGTTTGTATTGCTTATCCAGATTAAATTTAGCCTGCCTTAATCTGAGCAATCAAAAATCAATCTGGTCGCATTCTATACCATTATTATTAAGAAATTATTAATTTATCACTCAGCGCGAAGATAAGGGTACGATGAATGGTCCAGAGTTTAAAACCTTACTGCATGAATAAATTTCGAAATACCAATTAAGTAAGGTATAATTTTTCCACCCAATTGGGATTGTGTTCCACGGAGAATTGCATGCAAAAAAAAACACCCTTGTTGCTCATGATATTAGACGGCTGGGGATATAACAAAAATAATGAATATAATGCGATCGCCCAGGCCAATACTCCACAATGGGATGAATGGTGGAACAATTGTCCCCATATTCTTTTGCACGCTTCAGGATATGCTGTTGGTTTACCTGACGAGCAAATGGGTAATTCCGAAGTAGGACATATGCATATAGGTGCAGGGCGAGTCATCCAACAAGACTTCACTCGCATCAACGAAAGCATAAAAAATGGAGCGTTCGCCAACAACGCCATTTTTCGTGAGGTAATAACCACCCTAGAGAAAAACAATAAGTCATTGCATATTATGGGTTTGTTTTCTCCAGGAGGAGTACACAGCCACGAACAACACTTATTTGCCTTACTTGATTTATGTGCACAAAAACAATTCACTTCGGTATATTTACACTTATTTTTAGATGGCCGGGATACACCGCCACAAAGTGCCTTAGCTAGTTTAGAACGACTTAATACGGAATTAAAAATACATCCAGTAGCTCAAATTTGTTCGATTAGTGGGCGCTATTATGCAATGGACCGAGACAATCGTTGGGAAAGAATAGAACCTGTCTATAATTTATTAACACAAGGCCACAGCCAACATCATTTTCAAGATGCCGAAGCAGCAATCAAGTCTTATTATCAACAAAATCTTTCTGATGAGTTCATACCTCCTACTCTTATAGGCGAAAAGAAAGCAATAGAAGATGGCGATGCGGTTTTGTTCTATAACTTTCGTGCAGACAGGGCGCGACAATTAACTACGGCTTTTATTGATCCAACATTTAAAAAATTCAACCGCACGGTGCAACCGCAACTATCCTATTTTGTCAGCATGACCCAATATGATAAAAATCTACCGACTTCCCCTGCTTTTCCACCGATTCCTTTAAATCATACCTTAGGTGAAGTTCTTGCAGAGCACGGGTTAAGTCAATTACGCATTGCAGAAACAGAAAAATATGCGCATGTAACTTTTTTCTTCAATGGGGGGAACGAAAATGTTTTTTCGAATGAAGAGAGAATTCTCATTCCTTCTCCTAAAGTCGCCACCTATGATTTACAACCCGAAATGAGCGCCCCCGAATTAACAGAATGTTTGGTCGAAGCAATTAACAGTCAAGCCTATGACGTCATTATTTGCAATTATGCTAATGCCGACATGGTAGGACATAGTGGGAATTTTCAGGCTACAATTCATGCCATAGAATGCCTTGATCAATGCATGAGCAAAGTGTGGCATGCACTAGCCCAACAAGGGGGTAAACTACTCATTACGGCGGATCATGGGAATGCTGAAGAAATGTTTGACGAAACGACACATCAAGCACATACTGCCCATACCAGTGAACCTGTGCCATTAGTATATGTAGGGGGACATTGGCATTTTACACGTAGTGAAGGAAGCTTAATTGATATCGCACCAACCATGTTGGCCTTGCTCGGTATTACTCCTCCAGTGGAAATGACAGGACATCAATTGTTAGAAAAAGATACTCATGAATAAACGGAATTACTTAATTTCTCATGACTTATGTCACTCAAATGCTAAAAATTCCCCTTTTTATCATTTGATAGCGGTTAAGCAAAAACTAAAACCGACTCGATGGACTAATCAACAATCGAGTGCTCTCTCTTTGAGTGGATTATTCTTTGGTATGTTGTTTTGCTTTGGAGTATATGCAGAATCTTCTACCGTACTCCAAACACAAAATAAGTTAAAACAATTAGATGCTCAAATTAACAGCCTCCAAAAAACGTTAAACTCAGCACACGACAAACGCGGTATTTTAAATAAAGAATTATCAGAGACCGAAAAGCAGATCGGTGAAGGGATTCGCAAACTCCGCTCCATTCAAGAAGATATCAAGAACAAAGAAAATAAAATTACTGACTTGCAAAAACAAGTAAATCAGTTAAATCAACAACTTATAACCCAACAACAATTATTAGCGAATCACGTGCGTGCTCGCTATCAAATGGGTGAGTATCAATCCCTTAAACTGCTGCTCAATCAAGATGATCCAAATAAGGTCAGCCGGATTTTAACCTATTACCAATATATCGTTAAGTCACGACAACTCTTGATTGAAAAAATTGATAAAACTCGTGCACGTTTAAGTGAAAGTAAAGAAAATCTTCGTGAAGAACTTAATGCGAACAGGCAGCTTAAAACGGAGCTTACTAAGCATCAAGAACAACTGCAACAAAATAAAAGTTATCATACGACGTTAATTCAATCTTTGAATCATGAAATTCAAGATAAACAAAACAGATTAAGAGAGGTACGGAAAAATAAAGAGAATTTGGCCCGTTTGCTAAAGTCATTGGCACAACAAAGCATTACTCAAAAGGACAACCCGTTTCATGAAACGAGCAGTCCATTTAGCCAAATGCGCAAAAAATTGCCGCGTCCAGTCCAGAGCCAGAGCCGATCCTTACGCAAAATGAATCAAGGAGTGACATTTTTTGCCGAGGAAGGAGCCGTAGTTACTGCCGTTTATCCTGGAAAAGTAGTATTTAGCGACTGGCTGAAGGGATATGGATTATTGATTATTATTGATCACGGACAGGGTTTTATGACCTTGTATGCTCACAATCAATCCCTATTCAAAAGCAAGGGTCAGTATGTACGACAAAATGAACAAATTGCAAGTGTTGGTCATAGCGGCGGAATTAAACAAAACGGTCTATACTTTGAAATAAGACTAAGGGGAAAGGCAATTCCACCACTTAATTGGTTATCATAAGTGAACCCTGGCACCTTAATTGCATTTCAATAATTATAATAAAAGAAGATGGCTTATGTTGTAGCCTTGCATCTGAGGAGATCGCTATGTTGATAAGAAAACTGTATCCATGCACGCTTGCGATAGTGTACGCTTTTACTCTTATGTTACCTCTGACTGGCTTTGCAGATGATGAAACAAATACTTCTACAAACTCCAATGCCACTTCTAAAGCAGTTCCTTTAGAAGATGTTCAACGATTTTCCAATGCAATCGGTGAGATTAAAAAATATTACGTTAAACCGGTCGATGATAAAGAACTCTTTGATAACGCCATTCGTGGCATGCTCAATGGTCTTGATCCCCACTCCAGCTATCTGGATGAGGAAGAATTTAAAGAGCTGCAAACATCAACTAGCGGTGAATTCGGTGGGTTAGGATTGGAGGTGACCATGGAAGACGGGGTTGTTAAAGTGGTTACTCCTCTGGTGGATACCCCGGCATTTAAAGCGGGCATTAAGTCTGGAGACTATATTATTAAATTGGGTAAAGAGTCCGTTCAAGGTCTCTCACTTAAAGATGCAGTCAACTTAATGCGCGGTAAAGCTGGAAGTACTATTCAGTTGACCGTATTACGCAAAGGAGTTAACAAAGCGCTTACTTTTGACTTAGTACGCGAAGTGATTCAAATTAAGAGCGTACAAAGTAAATTGCTCGCTCCAGGCTATGGTTATATCCGTTTAACTCAATTTCAGGCATTAACTGGAAAAGATATGCTACAAGCCATTGATCGCCTAAAACAACAATCTGGCGGAAACTTAAAAGGTCTCGTTCTGGATTTACGTAACAACCCAGGAGGCTTGCTTGATTCAGCCATTCAGGTTTCTGATGCCTTCCTTGGTAAAGACAAATCAGGAAAACCCGAAACAATCGTTTCAACTAAGGGACGTTTACCTGGTTCAGACTTTACCGCCTTATCCAAAGGTATCGATGTTTTGCATAATGCACCAATGGTTGTATTAATCAATAATGGTTCTGCATCTGCCGCTGAAATTGTAGCTGGTGCGCTTAAAGACAATAAACGAGCCGTTATTTTAGGTACAACTAGTTTCGGTAAAGGTTCTGTACAAACCGTATTACCGTTGGATGACAAAACGGGGATTAAATTAACTACTGCTCTTTATTACACTCCTTCTGGAACCTCAATTCAAGCTAAGGGTATTGTGCCTGATATCGTAGTCAATGAGATGGAGATTCCTAAGACCGCTGCCAAGCCTTCTGATCTTACTGGATTTAGTGAAGCCAATCTTAACGGGCACTTGATTAATAAGAATAGTGAGGAAAATAAAGCGAAAAGCGCTAAAGCTCAAATAGACGAGTTAATGCATAACGACTATCAACTTTATGCTGCTTTAACTGTCTTGGAAGGGATGGCTTTAGCTAACAGATAATTATCAGATTGCAAGAGATAAAGAGGAGCCATGAAGTTGGATTGTAATCTAACCTTCTAGGCTCCTCTTCTTTACTTAAATGAACAACCTGGTTGCTCGAAATCGAGTATGAAACTACCTCAAGCAGAATCAATTCTCCTATTATATAAATCCTGGTTACATCATTTTGGCGGCAAATAGGAAACAACCGTCTTAGAAAGGTCATTTGTCAATGGTGTGTTGGCCTTAACACCATCAGCAGTAGCACGATTATTGACGCAAAACAATCCAAAAGTCATCAATCTGGAGTGTTGCTTTTCAACATGTTCGCTTGGTACAACAGCCCCAGCTGCTCTCTCTTGCTCCGGATCGCTATTCCTCCAGTTAATGTGCAGGATGGGTTGTTTTGTAGTCCAATAAAAAATGCTTTGAAAATGTTCAATAATCCTTGCATTCCACAGATCAGCACCATAGTGACCACTCCATTCTGTGCTGACAAACATATTATTTAAAAATGCAATTTTGCCACCGACCATTGTCGCTCGTCTTGAGTCGCTCCCTGAAGCACCAGCAATATACAGAGAATCAGCGATGCCATCGTGTCCGTGTGGATTGAGTTTTTTACTAAATGTTATTCCAATAAAGCCCGTCGTATGATCAAATACAAAATCAATAAAGCCAAGCTCTTTCCCTTCAGTTATGCCTAAACTCAAGACATTGAAATCTACCGGTTGCTTAGAAGATCTACTCCTTATCATCCCTAAAGGATATCCAAAACGCTCACCTAAGATAATTGAGATTACGCCTTTTTTATTACCCAGATGCGTGTTTGCAACCACTTGCTTCAGAAGCTCATCTTTACTTTGCATACAACCTCCTCTTCTCCTTGAAAAGAATGTCGACACTATGATCTAATTTTATGCTATCTATATTAAGGCAAGATTAAAGATATGAAGTGAGAGAGGTTGCAAGCGAATAGCCCGGTTGCTCGCAACCGGGAATGAGGCGAATTTTATTCAGGCGGTAAGAATCTGCTTTTTATAAGAAACGCCTTTTTTATCTAGGTTAAATGTGCCCATTACCCCTGTCCCTGATTCAAGAGCTAAAAGATGTGTTGCCACCGCTTGCGATGAAAAATCAGAATGAGTCTTCATTGCCAGCTGAGCACTATGATGAATCAGATGAAATATATCAAACGCATACCCTGCTTCACTCACAGGGTGACTGAAATATTCCTGTTTAAATTGAGCAATAAACTCCGGTTTCACCGAGTGAGTCAAAACAGCTGCTTGTTTGTGATTGGGACTTTGGGCTAAGAAATTATTTTTTCCATCAGCAATGATTGAATCATCAGTCAGACAAAAATGAATGAGCTTATTTTTTTTTGCTAAAGGTGCGATTAAAGCGCCGCTGTCTTTACCTTCAGTTATCAATACGTTAATGTGGTGTGCATCAATAAATTTTTGCACGGTTTTTGCTGCATTCGCAGTATTTGGCATTTTATCTAAAGTATAAAATTCGTAATTAATGTCAGAAGAGTTTAATTGATCACGGGCTATTTCCATTGCCCCCAACATATTCCTGCCAATAAAAGCAGATTCGTTAGAAAAAGGGGCATAAATACCAACATTGATTGTCATTTTGGTTTTATCAGTAGAGTTACTGAGGTCAGATGCAGCCTCACAAAATCCTACTGCCATTAGCGATAAGAAAAAAGCACCTAAAATAGCATACAATTTTGATAAAAAAAGTTTCATATTCATCATCCTCATTGATTAGACTCGATTGCTATTACCTTCAAAGGAGTGCTGAGTCCCTTTCCTACTTGTCCCATTACCATTAGTTTCCCTTCTCCCCACGGGGGAGAAGGTGCCCTTTAGAGCGGATGAGGGTATTGATTTCCCTCAGCCCTGCCCTCTGCCACAAGTGGGAGAGGGGATTCTTTGTAACATAATGGCAGCGCCTACTTGCCCCTCTCACTTCCTCCCTCCGGATAAGCAGAATGCAGCTTGGAGTGAGAATTTATTTGATAGCTCCTAGGAACAATAAATTCATTTTGCTATGAAAAGAATCTAAATACAATGGTTGGGATTTAATAATAATTATGCGATAATCTTCACAAACTGATATTTTTTAGATTACAATGAACTATATTAAATCAACTTCCTTCCTGGTCAGCCTGTTTTTCTTCTCTGCTACTCAAGCTAATGTGCAATCCTATTTTGATCAAATAAAAAATGATCCGAATTCTTTATATACATTCTTTAAAAACATGCCTAAAGGTGGAGAGTTACATTATCATTTATCTGGAGGCGCCTACCCAGAAGTCATGTTGGAACTGACATCTAAAGATAATTATTGCTTGAATACAAGCAATTGGACGGCCATTAAAAATCCATCTGTTTGTAAAGGTGTAGAGACAAAAGATTTGTTTAATCATCCAGAACTTTATGCAAGCACTGTAAGAAGCTGGTCTATGAAAGATTTTGTGCCAGGGAAGGAATCTGGCCACGATCATTTTTTCAACTCATTCTATAAGTTCAATGCCATAGTTGCAGATCATCAGCCCGAACTCCTCGCATCAGTCATGCAAACCGCCGCACTACAAAATGAACGCTATATGGAAGTGATGATTTTACCTGATAATGCCCATTCTGTCAGTTTTGGTGATAAGCTCAAGAACACTGCTTCATTTAGCCAAAAAAGAAAGGTTCTTTTGGAAAACCAAGACTTTCAAAACAATGTCAATTACACTGTAGTCGAATCAAATCGTATTTTGAAACAAGCACGACACGAGCTAGGTTGCGATACCAATCCAGAAAAAAAAGCCTGCCAAATAAAAATTAAATTTTTATACTATTCACTGCGAGAACAATCGCCAGATAACTTGTTTGCACAAACACTTAATGCGTTTGAAGCTGTAGATCAATCCATACGAAGTAAGGGCGCTCTTGTTGGTGTTAATTTAGTACAGCCTGAAGACGGGATGATCTCTTTACGGGACTATCGCAAACAAATGCAAATATACCAATACCTACACAAGCTATACCCTCAAGTTAATATTGCATTACATGCTGGAGAATTAACTCAAGACATTGTTACCCCGGAAGATTTAGATTACCACATTCGAGATGCACTCCTTACTGGCCATGCCCAAAGAATTGGACATGGAGTAGATATTGCACATGAAAGTAATGCAAAGAGTACCTTAGACTACATGGCAAAACATCATAAGCCAGTAGAAATTAATCTCATCAGCAATCTAAAAATATTAAAAGTCTCGGGTTCAAACCATCCGCTGAATTTTTATCTTAAACATGAGGTCCCAGTTGTCTTGTCTACGGATGATGAAGGAATATTGCGAACCAATCTAACGCAACAATACGTAGAAGCTGCGTTGAATCATGGGCTGGATTATCCCACATTAAAACAAATCAATAGGAATGCGCTCACCTATTCATTTTTACCGGGTAAAAGCATATGGTCTGCCCCTGAAAAGGCTCTATTCATTGACGATTGCCAAGACCTAGAGAGCAAAAGTTGCCAACAATTTATCAAAACTAGTGAGAAAGCCCAATTACAATGGGAGTTAGAACAAAAACTGCGTGCATTTGAAAATAAATTTTAGTGCTTCACTGGAGCGTAGTAACTGTCTTGAATTAAAAATTTAAGACAGTTACTACGTTTGCTAACAAAACCTTTAAAAAGCTCTTCATTCATTATCATCTTCTATATGAACATTCACATTTTGATTTTGATTGTTTTCTGACTTCTGCAGCTCAATTAATTCCTGCACCCTTTCACAAGCAGAACCGTTATCATGAAACGATGACTGGACCATATTTCTTTCAATGTCACATTCCTTCATCGCCTGTTGAATTTGCTCATCGTAAGTTCCAGCTAATAGATTGGTGCTTAAAATAGCCATGTAAAAACTTAGAATTAATTTATACATACTTTAATCCCTTAAACTCCATATGAATATTTAGAGTATAGATCAATCCATCATAGTAATTTTAAGCCATAATTTCTTTTTGAATATATCTATGAATACCGAAGCAAGCAAGGTCGGACCAAGGCCCGACTTACTTTTGCAAAAGGTTATTACCAGGTATTTTGTAAAACTAATTCAAATCAAGATTTAAAAGGATTACGTAAAATAATTGTCGAATCGCGCTCAGGTCCAGTTGATAATAAATCAATTGGAACATTGAGGAGATTCTCTATTCGTTTTAAATAAGCAAGGGCATTGGCAGGCAATTCACTCATATTCGTGACATCAGCAGTAGACTCTTGCCAGCCAGGCATTTCTTCATAAACCGGCTCTAAACCTTGGAAGTCAGCAGCTGCTTGAGGAGGACGAGAAATTAAATTACCTTTTTCATCCTTATAGGCAACAGCAATACGTAACACGTCTAATTTATCCAAAACATCTAGCTTTGTGATGCATAAGCCCGTGATACTATTTAACTCAATTGAACGCTTTAACAAAACTGCATCAAACCAACCACAGCGTCTGGGTCTTCCAGTAACAGCACCAAACTCCTGGCCACGCTCAGCAATTTGTTTACCAACCTCATCAAAGAGTTCTGTTGGGAAAGGCCCTCCCCCAACACGAGTAGTATAAGCTTTGGTGATTCCTAAAACATAGTCAATGTATTTTGGACCAAATCCTGCGCCATTAACTACCGAACCAACACACGTGTTTGATGAAGTCACAAAAGGATATGTGCCATGATCAATGTCTAGATAAACCCCTTGGGCTCCTTCAAACAAAATATTATCGCCCCGCTCTCTATGCTCATGCAAGCAAGCAGAAACGTCACAAACCATAGGACGTAATTCTTCAGCCCATTGCAGCGCTGAGTCTAATAACGGTTGAAAAGCTACAGCAGGTTGCTTGAAATATTGGGTCAAAATAAAATTATAATAATTTAAAAGATCCGCTAATTTTGTTGCAAAGCGATCAGGATGAAATAAGTCACTGACTTTTAATGCACGACGGGCAATCTTATCCTCATAAGCGGGGCCTATTCCACGTCCAGTAGTTCCAATGGCTGAATTTCCCATATGTGTTTCACGCGCTTTATCCATGGCAACATGACAAGGAAGAATCAGTGGACAAGCCAAACTAATACGTAAGCGGGAACGAACATCAATCCCACTTTGTTCCAGTTCTTTAATTTCTCCCAATAGTGCATCGGGTGAGAGAACCACTCCATTGGCAATATAACAAGTCACATGGGGTCTCAGCATACCTGAGGGAATAAGACGTAGAACAGTTTTCACTCCATTAATTTTTAAGGTGTGACCTGCATTATGGCCGCCTTGATAGCGGACAACAACCTGCGCATCTTGGGTTAATAAATCGACAATTTTACCTTTGCCTTCATCGCCCCACTGTGTTCCTAAAACAACAACGTTTTTACCCATGATCAACTCTTAAATTTACAAAATGCTATTCGCTACTCTAAATTGAGAACCTGAGAACTCAATTTCAACAAAATTTGTAACTGCACTCCGTTGCCTCAATTCCCTATACGTACATCTCAAATGAAAAGCATTCTAAAAAATGCTCACGTAGTCAGTATGCCTACCATTCCAGAGTACTTTTTGCTCAACCTGACACAAATTATGTAGTGTTCTCCAAGATTTTGGTATAGAGGTGAATAGTTACCAAAACCCAACATTATAGTTACTTTTTAGCAGGTACACCATCATTTTTTGGTGTAGCTTGCTTAAAATAATCAAAAAATGCACTGCTTTGATCCAATACCAAAATATCTTTTCTGCTTTTAAAGCTCCCTTCATAGGCAAGCAAGCTACGATATAATGCAAAAAAATCCTTATTTTTACTGTAGGCATCTGTATAGATCGACGCCGCTTGTGCTTTCCCAATCGCTCGTACTTTTTGTGCATTACTACGGGTTTTTGCTAACAAGACCATCACATCAGCGTCGGCCTTAGCTTTTATCTCTTCAGCAGCAGCTTGACCATCAGCACGGTGTTTATTCGCAATTTTTTGCATATCCGCCCGCATCCGTTGATAAATCGCATTGCTGGTATTGGCTGGTAGTTCAATTCCTTTAATACGTACATCAACCACGTTAATACCTAACCCACCAGCTTGTTTTTGAGCCGCTTTACGCAATAATTCCATAACATCATCACGACCACCCGATACGACTTCAGGGATAGTACGTTTACCAAACTGAGCACGTAATAATGTATTTAATTGTTGCTCCAGCAATGTTTCTGCCTTAAATTCATTGCCACCAGTGGATTTAAAATATTGAGCCAAATCGGTAATGTGCCATTTGACGTAATAATCTACCATTACGTCCTTTTTTTCTTTGGTGACAATACGAGTCGACTTAATATCCATAGTTTGAATACGCGTATCAAAAATACGTACGTTTTCGATAAATGGTACTTTAAAATGCAATCCAGGATTCAATACTTTAACCTTATCAGTCAACTCATCATTAACCAAACGGCCTAAACGTAAAAGAATTCCTTGTTGACCTTGAGTTATCGTAAAGACACTGGTCACTAAAAATAGAAGTAGTAAAAAGATCAAAATGCCAAGGGTTCTACCCGTAGTTTTCATTGTTAATTTCTCCCTTGTCGATAAACAGGTCTGGTGAGCTCACGACCATCGACCAAGTTCTCTGTCTCATTGGATTCATCACTCTCCGCTTTGTTATTTTTTGCGGTCTCAGTCGGAAAACCAGATGACGTTCCAAATAACTTATCTAAAGGAAGATACAGCAAATTACCTGATTTACTGTCTACTATGATCGTACTGCTCTTGCTTATAACTTTTTGCATTGTTTCCAAATACATGCGTTCTGCCATAACTTTTGGGGCAACAGTGTATTGAGGAAGTAACGCTAAAAATTCAGAAACCTCCCCTTGGGCATTCAATACAAGCTGTTTAGAATAGGCTTCAGCCTCTTGTTGGATACGACTCGCCTTCCCTTCTGCTATTGGAACTACTTTCGCGGCATAAGCAAGGGCTTGTTCTTTAAAGCGTTTTTCATCTTCTTGTGCTTTAATTGCATCGTCAAACGCATCTTGTACACTTTCAGGAGCACGGGCAGGCTGTGGTGCTACATTAACGATTAAAATACCTGTTTTATATAAATCCAGAGTTTTTATCAAAGTCTCTTGAACTTGATTGCCCCAAACTTCGCGTCCCTCAGTAATCATTTGATCCAAGGTAGTTGTACCTACTACTTGTCTCAGCGCACTGGAGGTCGCTTGTTGCAAACTTTCCTCAGGATTAGCGACATTAAATAAATATTCTTGCAAATCACCAATGCGATACTGTACCGCTAAAGATACAGAAACTAGATTTTCATCACTGGTTAACATTTGTGCAGAATAAGAATAATCCAACACTCGGTCTACATTCATGATAATTTTTGAAGAAATAATCCTTGGTATCCAATGTGGTCCTGAACCCACTGTTTCCACATATTTACCAAAACGAAGAATCACCGCTTGTTCTGCGGGATCAACAATAAAGACACCAGACAACACCCAGAGAATAAAAGCAACCAAAACTACAGTAAGCGCGATTAGACCACCATTCGATTTTTTGGAAGGCTCATTAGCTATTTTAGTAGAACCTCCAAATAAAAACTTCTTCAATTTGTCATGAGCGCGTTTCAGCGCCTCATCCAAATCTGGAGGTTGATTTTTACCCTTCCAGGGATCTTTGCCTTTATCTGGCTCATTCCACCCCATGTACTACTCTCCCGGAGAATTTTAAGAAAATTAGAATTCTATGGGGTATATGAAGTTTAAGCAAGTTCTCCTGCTGTAATTAGCTCAATCTGCAGGGTTGGTTTTTTCCATAAACTACGTATGTCTAGCCAGTTGAGAGTATTTCATGGATTTAATTTTTACTGACATTTTCCTCTAAGATCAATATCCCAAATATCAACTACAATATCATTTTCGGTAATAAAAAATTGATCAAATAAATTAATAGTTGGGTCACAATGAGGAACAATGAGCTCTAAAACCTCACCGTTATCAGGTAATTGAGCGCCATTGACCGCAGTCACTTTACCATGCTCATCTCCAAATCCGCCCCAATCATATTCCAGTCCCTGGTGACTAATAATTTGAGGCTTATGTTGATCTACATAAATGGATTTTGTGCCTGCATCAACAGTAACATGTTCGGTTCTGTTGTTACTGATCACTGTGGTTAAAAGAGTCATTGCCGGTTTAAAGGTATTGAACTGTCTTTCATTACTTTTCGAGCCAATCGTTGCATATTGAACATCCATAACTGTATACGAACCCGGTTGAATCTCAGTTACTTCTGTCGCTTCAACATCAATATCATAAGTTCCTGTTCCACTTCCTGTGACTATGGGACAATTAAGACCCATTTCCCGAAAGCTTTTTGCCAGATCACTCGCCATACACATGGTCCGTAATGAGTTGCTCTTTCGTTCCCTAAAAGAGGGTATATGCTGTAAATTACCCGCATAACATTGAATTCCCATCAAATTTAACCAAGGGAATTGCCTCATTTCTAAAGCAAAATTTAAAGCGAATTCTGGTTTAACTCCGGTACGCCCTATCCCAGGATCCACATCGACTAACACATTGATCACTTTTTTATTGAGCTTACCTGCTTCATTTAAGGCAATCATATTTTCTTTATTATCCACAACCACCAATGTAAAAGGCGCTTTTTCCAGACAAGAAATAAGCCTGGCAATTTTATTCTTTGTGACAATTGGCGAAGTAATCAGAATATTGGGTATTCCATTTTGAATAAGAACTTCAGCCTCTGAAATTTTTGCTACGCATACGCCTATTGCACCGTATTCTATCTGTAAGCGAGCTAATTTAGAGCACTTATGTGTTTTACAATGAGGTCTGATATGGATACTGTTTTCAATAGAATGTTTCCTCATAGTTTCCAAGTTAGATTTCAGAAGATTTTTATCAATTATCAAACAAGGGGTATCTAACTCTGTTTTTTTTAGTCCTAAAGCCGCTTTTGACATATTATTCCTCTGAAAAAGCCAGGGGCTGTTTACAATTCTACTATCTTAGCGAAAATGCTGCATTTTTGCTCAAGCCAACCATTGTAAAAGCCCCCTAGTCTGCGCTCAACATCACACGAATTCCCACATAAACCAATAAACCACCAAATACGCGGGTCAAAGCAGTTTGAAAATTAGTAAATATTTTTCGGATATTATTTGATTGCAGGAATAGAACGAGTAATGGCCAATAAAAAAACGATTCACCGACAAAAACCCCAGCAACCAAAGCTTTATCGCCAATCGATGCGTTAATGGAGACAAATTGAGTAAACAAACTCAGCAGAAAAACTGCAAGTTTTGGATTTAAAGCATTGCATAAAACCCCTTCAAAATAAGCCTTGGAAACAGTTATAGTGTGCAAAGAAGTGCCATCCTGATGCATACTTAGGGATTGTTTGGATTTTAAACCTTTCAATCCCAGATAAATTAAATAGCATGCGCCCGCATATTTAATGGTTGTATAAAGAACAATACTCTGGGTAATAACAAACGCCAACCCTAAAATACAATAAGTAGCATGAAAGAAACATCCAGTAACAATACCAAAAGCAGTGGCTAAAGCCTGACGTTTAGTATATAAAAAAGCGTTTTTTGTAACCAGTATAAAATCTGGACCTGGACTAATCATCCCAATAAAACAAATCACAGTTAAAAGTAATACGCTAATATTCATAATCACTATTTAAAAAACTCGCAGATTGAGACTGATTTTAATTTAATGCACATACCACGTCCATTCATAAGCATCCCGTGTAGGGGGTCGCTTTACATCGACTCCATCAAAACCTTGTTGAAGAGGTGTATGTCATTACCGCGAAAGCGGGAATCGAACCATTGGGCCCTATGCCTCATTTGACAATAGACTCCTGCCTTCACAGAAATGACAAATGTTCGTTTGGCAATTATTCTATTATCCAAACTATTTATTCAATAAAGCCACTACCAATGAAACGTATTGCTATGAATTAAATACTGCAGTCGATTCTTCACTGCTTGGATGGAGTCCTCCAGTTGAATTTTCAATTGGCTCATGCATCTCCATTTTAGGCAAAGTCTTAAACATATCATCATAGATAATCTGAGTCCTAGTTCCGGGATGATGACGAGCGTATTGTTTTACTGTTTCCCAATTACATTTTCCTTCGGCAATCAACCAACGCATAGTACTCCAAGGATTGGTCATTCTTTGGTTCTCATATGCTTCATTATATCGTCGGACAAATTCCGCATAGAGTTTAAAAGGAGGTTCATCACCTTTTAAGGGTACTGCAGCAGCCGTTGGTAATACTGGGCTATCCATGCTCCCTTCTTCACGACGGCTGTATTTGCGGGTGACTAACCGTTCTATTGCAAAAGCTGCATCACTAGGTTTACCAAAAAGCTGTCTTAAAGTACTTCCCCAAGAATGATCTACATAAATTATGTCATGTAATGCACTGTCTGCCACATGACATCTGTTTACAAAAGAATCAACTAATTCAGGCCTATTATCCATGTAACTATCGATTTCTTTGAGCAAATCACTACGTTTGCTTGCTAATAATTGGCACAGTTCCTTGTTTCGTGGTGGTTCGGCTCCACGACAAAGCAACATAGCCACACCTCTAAGTAAATCCTTATTGTCCTGCTCACGGAACAATCGTTTACAAAGCGCATCCATTGCATTATCGCCTCGTTCCTCATCTGAATAAGGCATGTTTTCCGCTTCCAACTTCAACCTTTCTATGGGAGCCTCATCCAATAAACCTTCAAGTGCCTTTATTTTACCTTTTCGTGCCGCTAAGATCAGAGGCGTATCTTTTCTCACTCCTACAGGATTAGCAAAATCTGCTCCTGCTCTGATTAAATTAACTACTCCAGAAACAAAATCTAAGGCTATGGCTTGATGTAAAGGTTGAAATGGTATACGGGCTTCTTTAAGGCGAGTCGTTGCATTCACTTCAGGATTACACGCTAAAATTTTTGTTAATAATTCACGATTTTTATTTTGTAATGTTAAAGACAATAAAGTACGCCCATCTTCATCGCGCTTATTAACATCAAATTCATAAGCATCCAAAAGATGCAGAGCCAGCTGAACTTTGCCGGCAGCAATTGCTTGATGCAAGGGCAGACCAATATTTTTATCGCGGATTTTACTGAGAACCAAATCAATAAACTCGGTTAAATCGGCCGGGATTCCCTTATCAACGGAATCTTCATTTTTTCTCTGGTGTTGTTCAATCAAATAGTTCAGAACTGTCATTTGAACACCACCTGCCATCCAGAATGGATGCTCAAGATAACTCTTATCGTCGAGCAGCTTCTTTTCAATGAATTTTTTAAATCCTTCTAGTCCTAATTTAAGAGCTGCATTTATTTCAATGATAAATTCCATGTTACGTCCCCTGTAGTGTTACTTCCAGATTTATATTACACATTGGACAATAGAAGATCAAAAGAATAGTTAAAATTTCTACAATGTCATTAGGCCTGAGAATATAATTTTTATTTAAAATTAGGGTGATTCAGGCAATTTGTTAAACATCAAATCCCACACTCCATGTCCTAAACGCTCTCCTCGCTGTTCAAATTTTGTAAGTGGCCTTGATAAAGGTCGGGGCGAATATCCTCCATCGTGCTGTGAATTGTTCAAAGCAGGCTCTGTAGATAAGACATCCAGCATATGCTCTGCGTATTCTTGCCAATCGGTCGCACAATGAATAAACCCGCCTGGCTTCAACTTTTTTGTTACTAATTGAATAAATTCTTTCTGAATTAAGCGTCTTTTATGATGACGTTTTTTATGCCAGGGATCAGGGAAAAATATTTGTACCCCAGCAAGTGAGTCATCGAGCAATTGAGTACGAAAGACTTCAACAGCATCATGGGCCACAATACGTACATTAGATAATTGATGTTCATGTAAATCAGCAGCCAAACTACCCACACCCGCAAGATGAACCTCTACACCTATATAATTAATTTCAGGATTATTTTTAGCCATGGCCAACAAAGAGGCGCCCATACCAAAACCTATTTCAACCACTGTATCCGCATTACGGTTAAATTCTTCAGCTAAACTCCATGGATTCCCATCTACAGTAAGTTCATAATCTTTAAGCCAAAGCTCAAGCCCCTGGCTCTGACGATTACTTACCCGACCTGCTCGTAAAACATAACTTTTTATCCGGCGTTGCATAAATCACACTCATCATTTTGTCAAAGCGAGAATTATATGTTCTTACAAAAATCTTGCAACTAATGCATTTTTTTGATATAAAACCGCTCTTGTATTTCACATCCGGCTATATGCCCAGAATTTTACAAAGACAAGCAAACTAAAACCTATTTTGGAGTAACACAATGTCTAGAGTATGTCAGGTAACTGGCAAGCGACCCATGACTGGTCATAAAGTGTCGCACGCTAACAACAAAACCAAAAGACGCTTTCTGCCGAATATTCAGAACCACAGTTTCTGGGTTGAAGAAGAAAATCGATTTGTCACATTAAAGCTCAGTACCAAAGGTATGCGTATTGTAGACAAGTTAGGTATAAAAGCAGTTCTGGATAAACTCAGAGCTAAAGGCGAAAAAGTATAACTTAAGGGGATAAACCATGGCAGCTGTCACGATTAAAGTGAAAATGGAATCCACAGCAGGAACTGGATACTATAAGACTACAACTAAAAACCCAAGAAACCATCCTGAAAAAATGGAGCTTATGATGTACGATCCTAAAGTACGTAAGCACGTTCTTTTCAAAGAGAAAAAAGTAAAATAATGTTTTAAGCCCCATAACTTATGGGGCTCTTCATGTTGTTTTTAGGTCACGCGCTTTTCTTAACTGATCTCTTAAATAGTTTATTTCTTTTATTTACAAAAAGTAAATTTGAAAATTTATTCCTTATTGCTATAAGGATAAAAAATTTAATTGCATCGAACTCCCCTAAAATACCATTGGTAAAAATATAATTTTTCAAACTCAAGCCTAAATTAACGCTGTAGATACTGGATTATCCTTACGAATCGTTTAAACTGATAGTAAATAGCAATGAATACAAAGAGGATTTGAATGAAACCATCATTGCAACTAAGCATTGGACAGCACTTAACACTAACGCCTCAGTTACAGCAAGCAATCAGACTATTGCAATTATCAACAATTGATTTACAGCAAGAAATTCAACTTATTGTTGAATCAAATCCAATGCTTGAAGCAACTCCAAACGAAGATAAAGGAGAATTCGAAACTAATGAAGTAAAACCGCAAAATAATGATGAATCCTACGATTTTCAATGGTCAGAACTGTATCAAAGCTCAGGCAAACGAATTGCCTTTGAAGACAATGATTATAATTTTGACAACTTGCATTGTACTACCACTAACTTACAAGATCATCTAAGATGGCAACTTGAACTTTCTCCCATGAGCGATGTAGACAGAGCCATAGCAACTGCGATTATTGATGCAGTAAATAGTGATGGTTTCCTAACGATGAGCATTACGGAATTACATACAAGTCTTACAAGCGACACCCATCCATTGGATTTAGATGAAATAGAAGCTGTACGCCATCGCTTGCAATTATTTGATCCCGTAGGCTGTGCTTCCGTGAATCTCGCTGAGACACTACTCGTGCAGCTGGAGCAGCTTTCCTTAGACGCAGAAAGCCTCGCATTGACTAAAAAGATTATTTCAGAAGATATTGAATTGCTAGCCCAGCATAATTATAAACAGCTAATGAAAAATCATCAGATTACCGAAAAAACAATTGATAAGGTATTGAAAACGATTCAAGGATTAAACCCCAAACCCGGTAATTTAATTCATGAAGACATTACCGAATACATTATTCCAGATTTAACTGTTAAAAAAGTTAACAACAAATGGAAAGTTCAACTTAATCAAAGCGTACTCCCCCATTTAAGCATTAATAACCAATATGCATCGCTAATTCAACGAGCGGATAATAGTGCAGACAATCAATTTTTAAAAAATAACCTACAAGAAGCACGTTGGTTTTTAAAGAGTATCCAGAGTCGTCAAGAAACACTGCTTAAAGTCGCCACCTGTATTATACAATACCAACAAGGATTCTTAGAATATGGTGAAGAAGCAATGAAGCCATTGATTCTTAATGATGTTGCTTCGGCTCTGGATATGCATGAGTCAACCATTTCACGTGTCACCACGCAAAAATTTATACATACTCCTCGAGGAGTATTTGAACTAAAATACTTCTTCTCAAGTCATGTCAATACAAATGCCGGCGATGAGTGTTCCTCTACAGCCATTCGTGCCGTGATAAAAAAATTAATTTCTGCTGAGAATAGGAAAAAACCATTAAGTGACAGTAAAATCACCCAATTATTGGAAGAGCAGGGTATCAAAGTAGCAAGACGAACCGTAGCAAAATATCGTGAAGCAATGGGCATTGCTCCATCTAATGAACGAAAAATAATTTGTAATTAATTAGGGTTTGTTTACAATTCCCTAGATTGAGCCGAAATGGCCAAGAGAATAGAATTGTAAACAGCACCTAGAATCATGATTTTCACCATGGTTCTATTGTAACGAGGAGATTTTTATGCAAATTAACATCACTGGACATCATATTGATGTTACTCCTGCACTCAGAGCATATACCGAAGAAAAATTCGATAAGCTGGAGCGTCACTTTGATCACATCACATCCATCAACGTGGTATTGAATGTAGAAAAATTACGTCAAATTGCTGAAGCGACTGTTCATGTCACTAAAGGTGAACTGCATGCAAGCTCAGAATCTGATGATTTATATGTCGCAATCGATAATTTGATTGATAAATTAGAGCGTCAATTGAGCAAGCATAAAGAAAAAATTCTACATCATGATTAAGAGATAAAATCTTACAGTAGCTTTATAGGCAGCAAAGCAAATCCTAAATTTCTTCGATTTAACTTTGCTGCGCTTAGCTACACTTATAACCTAATTCGTGGAACATTTGTCACGCTATGATTAAAACTAAAATCAAAATAATTAATAAGTTGGGTTTACATGCACGCGCTTCAGCGAAATTTGTTTCTACCGCAGCAAGATTCCAAAGCCAAATCGATGTGACCAGCAATTCACAAACCGTTAATGGGAAAAGCATTATGGGTGTCATGATGCTTGCAGCCAATAAAGGGAGCGAGCTCATCTTGGAAATTGATGGTCCTGATGAAGTGCAAATGAATGAAGCCTTAACTCAATTAATTAATAATTATTTTGGTGAAGGTGAATAATTAAAAGGCTACATATTCCCAACAGTAATCCTCTAACCATCTTATCTATCGAATAATAGAGCGCTTAATCGTAATCACCTATCGTATTCTAGTGAACGTTAACCTATAGAAAAGCGTGCAAGGTATTCATGCGATCAAAGGCTTTTTAAAGTGAGGCCTCCCATTTTTACTGTAGATCCCACCCCAAATCGGGCATGGGCTAGCATTAACTCAAAGTATACGGCATAGTTACTGCTTCATTTCTTTGGATTTTTTCCTTCTCATTTTGTGCAGCGCAAGTAACGTCATAAATAAACCAGATAAGGCATAAAGAGTAAAACCCACAAATAAAACCAATGAAGGATTAGCGGCAATAGCTACAAATAAAATAATCATCACTAAAACGTAAAGGAATGGAACTTTGCCCTTAAAATCTACTTCTTTAAAACTGTAATAGCGAAAGTTGGAAACCATTAAACCTGAGGCAATTAATGATAAAATCGCAGCTAATATGGAAACAAACATATTTTTCCAGTCATGTTGATAGCATAACCAAGAAAAAGAAGCCATTACGGCTGCAGAAGGAGGACAAGGTAACCCTTGAAAATATCGTTTATCAGCGGTTTCAAGCTGGGTATTAAAACGAGCTAAGCGTAAAGCAACGGCGGCTGTATAAACAAATGCCACTAGCCAGCCTATTTTCCCTAATTGGCTCAAAATTAAATTATAGACTAACAATGAGGGCGCAACGCCAAAGGTAACCATATCAGATAAACTATCATACTCAGCACCAAATTCAGTCTGTGTATGAGTTAGGCGAGCAATTCTTCCATCCAGTCCATCGGCAATCATGCCAATAAATATCGCAATAATGGACGCTTCATACTGTCCTTTCATCGAGGCAACAAGGGAATAAAATGCTGCAAATAAGCTGGCTGTTGTAAATAAATTAGGCAACAAATAAATACCAGAATGACTTTCTTTTTCCATTCCTAATAACCTTCAAAAAAATGACAAATAGAATATGTTGACATAATAGGGATAAAAATTAATTTTGAAAACCAAATTTAACACAAATTTATTTTTACAAAATGAATAAATTTCCGTACAGCCTCCATCATATGATGTTATACTTAGCACTCTGTATTTATATTGTATAAAGATATGGCTACACCTGAAAGTAAAACAATTATCATAGAAGGAATAACCTCCCAAGGAAAAACCTTTCGTCCTAGTGACTGGGCAGAGCGGATGAGTGGCTCATTGGCAAGCTTTAAAAACAGCCGCATTCATTATTCTCCTCTATTAAGGCCAAGCGTGAATAGCGAAGGATATCAATGTGTATTGCTTGATCCTAAACTTAAAGAAACAAGCCCATTGCTGTATCAATCCATTATTGATTTTGCCAAAGCAAATAATCTTAGGATTTGTGGAGAAGAAGATTAGGGTATCTAAAATCCCGCGCTTGTTTTAACCGCCATAGTCCAACTCGTCATAGTACTCATCATATAATTTAACATAGCGATGGTGTTATCAAAATTCATCGCCAATATGCCAGCAACTATAAAAGCCAAACCTTTAGGTCCATGCTGAGTTCCCGGTTGGCTCGAATGCGCTACCAACACACTCCCCCGTACAAACCATAATACTCCCGCAGTTTGGACGACTAAGCCCATAGAGCTGAATATATTTGAAGAATTATATGAGGTATAAGTTAAAACATTCCCTACACCAAAAGTAGTATTAGCCATAGTATCCAGAACAGAAGGCAAATACAGCAGAGCAGCCCCCATTAATAAGTACATCATTGGAGTATACATCTTTTCTTGTGATGAAGATTGGGCTCTGTGATCAGCAATTTTTCTGAGTTTGGCAATAGCAGTCATACAAAATAAAATACCCAGAATATATGCCCCCCCAGTAATTAAATGCTGTACAGGGTATAAAGAACGGCTTAAATTGCCTATAATTGCAATAAGATCTGGCGTATTCATAATTTAATTATACGCTGCTAAAACTTGTAATGCATAATTTTTTGCTTATTATTAATCCTAATTAAGAGTTATAATCTCAGATTTCTACAGTAAGTTGATATTCGTCATGCAAATAAATACATTTCCCATCACTTTAAAAGAGTCTTTTATGATCTCTCCTAAAGTAAAACACTTCATTTTTAGTTGTGAAGTATCTCCGCATTTTAATTATTTAGCCGGGCAATTTATTACGGTCCATTTTGAACATCAAGGCAAAGCATTAAAACGTAGTTATAGTATAGCCAATACGCCCAAAAAAGATAATCTAATTGAAATCGCAGCAGGTTATTTTGAAAATGGGCCCGGCACACAGTTTCTTTATAATTTGAAGCCTGGTGATACGATTCAGATTAGTGGTCCATATGGTAGATTAATTATTAAAGATGAAATACCAGGGCGATTTATCCTAGTTGCTACAAGTACTGGAATTACGCCCTATCGAGCGATGCTTCAAGAGCTTGGCACGCTTATGGAACAACATCCTGAATTGGAAGTAGTGATCCTACAAGGAGTTCAACGACGAGAAGAAATTCTTTATGCCAATGAGTTTCGTGCTTTTTCTCAGAAATACGCTAAGGTCATGTTCAAACCCTATTTAAGCAGACAACCAGTGCATGAGCTCAATGAAAATGAGTACAGTGGTTATGTACAGCATGCTTTTCCTACACTTAATCTTAACCCGCAACGTGACGTTGTTTATTTATGTGGAAATCCAAGCATGATTGACGAGGCGTTTAGTTCTTTAAAAGAACAAGGCTTTGCCATGCAACATATTATTCGTGAAAAATATATATCTAGATAGGGCCTGTTTACATTTCGCTAATTTGAGCCCAAAATGGCCTGTTTTTCGAGCACCGAAGCAAAGCATACACACCGTATGTAAGCATAGAAGACGCGCAGAAAATCTGGACAATTTGACCAGAATAGTAAAGACATAAACAAGCCCTAATAACAATCAGGAGCAAATACACTATGAGTTACGAAGAATTATCAAGTACTATGGAATTAATGCTGCAACAAGGTAAAGGAATTTTAGCTGCGGATGAAAGCAATTCAACTATAGGCAAGCGTTTTACCTCTATTGGTATCGAAAATACAGAAGAAAATCGCAGAGATTATAGATTACTGTTAGCCACTACACCCAACTTAGAGCAATATGTTAATGGGGTCATTTTATTTGAAGAAACCTTTAACCAAACCGATGAGCATGGAACTCCTATTGCCAAGTTATTTGCAGACAAAGGTATCGTTCCAGGAATTAAAGTAGATAAAGGATTAGTTCCTTTGGCGAATACGGAAAACGAAAAAGTAACTCAAGGTTTGGATGGGTTGCCAGAGCGCTTACAACATTTTAAAAAATTAGGCGCAAAATTCGCCAAATGGCGCAACGTTTATTCAATATCTGAATTTGCTCCTAGTTTAACCGCGGTAAAAACAGGCGCAGAAAATCTAGCCCGTTATGCTGCAGCTTGCCAAGAAGCAGGTATTGTTCCTATCGTTGAGCCTGAAGTATTAATGGATGGGGATCACAGCATTGAACATTGCGCAGAAGTCTGTGAAATTGTTCTTCATGAATTATTTCATGCTTTATTTATCCACCAAGTTGAGTTAGAGCATATTATTTTAAAACCGAGCATGGTAACCTGCGGCAAAGCACATAGCCCGTTCAGTGAGCCTGACGAAGTTGCTGACTATACTATTGGTGTATTCCGTAATAATGTACCTGCTGCAGTGCCAACAATTAATTTCCTATCTGGTGGCCAATCACCACAACAAGCAACAGCAAATCTAAACGCCATTAATAGCATAGACCATCAACCCTGGCTACTCAGCTTTTCTTTCGGAAGAGCGTTACAGGAAGACTGTTTAACTGCTTGGGGTGGAAATAAAGCAAATGTCTCTAAGGCACAAGAAGCTTTATTAAATCGTGCCCGCTTAAATAGCTTAGCCTGTGTTGGTGAATATAATCCTAAAATGGAGTGATCATCTTCTGGGAAAAGAAGATTACCTACAGCGTAATTAAATCAATCCCGATGATAGGTGTAGCCTGGGTGAAGCACAGCGGAACCCGGGTTTTTTCGGCATGAAAAAACTGCCGTCATCCCAAGAAACGTGAGGGATTATCATATCGTAGTGCCGTGTTAATGGGTAGGAGAGCCCTCGCTGGTACGGAATGAGGGCTAACTCCACAGTGAGATCGAAAAAGCAATTTTAAGGCATAAAAATGAATAAGGATTTTCTACGTTATAAATCCCGTTTTATAACAATTGCTTTATTATTAGGATATGCCTTTTTACATTATACGCTCACGCGCCCTTTCATAGAGACTACTTTTGAGCAACTCCTTAACTTTTCAATACCTTTTCCCTACGCACAACGTGTTTTAATCCCGCTATTAGTGTACCCATTTTCATTGTTACCGATACAACCAGGTACCTGCTTTTTTTTAGCGGAATGGTTATTCACCAGTCTTATGTATCTTGGGATATATCAGTTATTACGATTTGAATTTAATGCGCGCCAAGCCCAATTGCTCAGCTGGTTATTTATTTTGCTTTTGCCATTAGTTCTGGTGATAAATTATCGATTTACGGTTGGTCGAGCTGCAACCTTTTTTTATCCTGCAGATACACCAGCCATATTTTTTACAGCGTTGGGTTTTTTATGGTGTCTTAGAGCTCAATGGATGTATTTTGTTCCTTTGGTTTTTTTAGCTACTTTCAATCGTGAAAGCAGTATCTTAATGGTATTGCTCATCCCTGCACTGCATTGGCAAAAGCTCAGAGAAGCATTCAAACCTCTATTATTTTCTTTTTGTGCTTATATAACTGCACGAATAATTATTCTAATCAGTCTAAGAGGGATACCCGGAAAACTTATAGAGTGGAATGCTTATAATTCTCCTAATTCTCATTTTGAGATGAATTTAGAGTGGTTATTTGCTGATCTTAATTTATTTATGTTTTGTTTTTGTTTTGCTGGACTACCTTTATTTTGGTTTGGTTTCTATGATTACATTCCCCAAACCTATCGTCCACTACGTTATGTGGCAGCTTTTTATTTTGTAGGGTTGCTTCTGGTTGGAAATTTTATAGAACCACGTATTTTTGGCGAAATTATCGTCTTGCTCTATTTACCTATTTGCATTGCGCTTCGCAATTGGATTGCAGATTTTGAGCCCTTAATAGATGACAAAAAATCTAAAAATTATCTTTATTTTTTAAATCGCTATGCCATACTTACTCTTTTTACCCTTATTGTTATTTTTAATGCTCCTTTAAATCAAACACTGTTGTGGTGTTTACAGCATTTTAATGCATGATAAAGAATCGCCAGATTAGGCTTGATACACCATTTAAGTAAACCTATGCGTATTCAGAAAAGCGCGTGCCTTTTTGGTAGTCATAAACACGATTTGTGATAACAACTCTCATGAATGATGCATTTTAAAATTTCATTTATGGATGAAATTAATCAAGCGATTTTATGGGAAGGAATCCCTGAGACACAAAGAATTTTTCGGGCAAGGCTAACGGACGTAGATAAGCCAGTGGCGTTTCAAATAATCAAATCAAAACGTGCATATAACGGCAAATGATCAGACAGCATACGCCAGGGCTTACCATGCAAACAGGCCACTTCATGCACGTTCATCCCGCGAAAATAAACACGATCGACGCAAAGTGCCGGTCTAATCGCGGGGAATGAACGCGCATGTTGCCCCTCCACTGACACAAATGCTTCTTCTATATTTAAGTGTTCCGCAAGAGGTTTGGAAATAACCGTGCGCCAATCGTTGAAGTCTCCCGCCATCAACAAAGGTTCATTTTGCGGTACTACATCCTTAATACGCTGCATTAAGGTGTTACATTGCACGATACGCTCAGCCTTGAAAAGGCCTAGGTGTACGCATAATAAATGAACAGTTACTTGCTCCAGCTTAAGTTGTGCATGCAATATTCCTCTTGAGGCTCGACGAATGTTTGTCAGATTAATATTCTCAAAGCGCTCAAAAGCATATTTGCTTAAAATTGCATTTCCATGATGTCCTGATTCATAAACCGCATTTTTTGCATAAACATAGTGAGGCCATATATTTTCAGCAATATACTCAAATTGTGGAGAATCTGGCCAAGCATTGATTCGTTTTTGTCGTTTCCTATGTTCACCTTGAACTTCTTGTAAGAAAACAAAATCAGGATTTAAGTGGGTAATTGCGTCGCGCATTTTAGGAAGCAAAAAGCGCACGGCCCCTACTCCGAATCCCTTATGAATATTATAAGTTATTAATGAAACGCTACGTGCCTCTTTTTGCATAGTTCACTCTTTTCAAGTTCCTGTATTAAGCATATCACCAATGTATAAAAAAATTGTAGTGTGTAAGGATTAAGGATCTCAAAATTTATCCAAAGATTCAGGATTGAAGCAGCTGAGGTAAAAATTTTATTCAAAAATGAATTATAGCCTTCCTGTTTGTAGTAGAGATATAATAATTATTAAGAAAAATTTAAAAAAATAGTAAATAAAAATGAAGATGCTCACACTCGCTATTCCAGGTTTTTCTATAGCCTGCAAAATCTGGGGAAACCCTGATAAACCGACTATCTTAGCGCTTCATGGCTGGTTGGATAATGCCAATAGTTTTGCCCCTCTTGCTCCATACTTAGAAAATGACTTTCATTTTGTAGCCGTTGATTTGCCAGGGCACGGACACTCGTCACATCTTCCTAAAGGATGCCACTATCATTTTTTTGATGGCATTTTTATTGTTATTGAACTAATCAATGCACTTAAATTGGATAAAGTACATTTGTTAGGACACTCCATGGGCGCTTGTCTTGCAAGTTTAGTTGGAGGAGTAGTCCCAGAACGATTTCTCTCTCTATGTTTGATCGAAGGATTAGGGCCATTTTCCCACCCAGCAGAAACCGCATGTCAACAATTAAGAGAATATGCGCATTTTCTTGTTCAAAAAAGCAAAAAATCAAAGGGTTATGATCATATAAATAGCGCAGCTCTAGCCCGTGCATTTAAAGGATATGTCTCTTTAGACATTGCAAAAATTCTTTGTGAACGTAGCTTAATTGAAAAAAAGGGGAAATTTTATTGGCGACATGATCAACGTTTACTGGAACGTTCTCCTTTACGTATGACAGAAACGCAGATACTTTCTTGTTTACAGGAAATTACGGCGAAGACTTATTTACTTTTATCCAGTAGAGGATTTGCTTTTGATACTGAAATAATGAATACCCGTATTGAGACAGTAAAAAATCTCACGCTTAAAAAAATGGATGGAGGACATCACATCCATATGGAACAGCCAGAAGTTATAAGTAAGCTTCTGGCTGATTTTATAATCCAGTAAATGATTACTAGGACTTCTACATCTACATACCTATTTTAAATTACTCTATAGATTCATTAATTTTCGTTTCGCGATATAAAAGACATTGAAATGCCTTTTATATCGAACTCAAATTAATTACAGCCATCCATATTGGTAGCAATCTTAACTTCATTTAATGACTTTTTAACATCGCATAAAGCAGTCGCAGGAAACGTCTGATGGTTAGGATCAGCAGCGACCAAGTCATTGATTGCACTTACCAGACCCTCACCACCTTCATCAAAGCTAGAATAAGGTGTCCAGTAATCCATGTTGGCTTTCACCATAACATCGAATGCTAATCGGGTATTCCAATTAGGTTGATTTGCTAAAATGTAAAACAAATGGTTGTATACTCCACTGGAATAGTGAACATCCAAACCACCATAATATTCATCGGCAGTATCAATCGACTCACCATCACGACTTGGTTTGTCCATGTAACGTAATGCATCATAGCCGCTGTCTTCTTTCATGATTTCGCCACCTATTTGCCAGGTGCTTTTCTTGACAGAATAATATTCAGCTGCTTGAGCTGCCATATCAGAGAATGCTTCGTTCATACCGCCTGATTGGCCATAATATTCAAGGTTAGAATGTTGTTCTGTAAAACCATGGCTAATTTCATGAGCAGCAACGCCAAGAGAGACTAAAGGATACATCATGGTATCGCCATCACCAAAAGTCATCTGCTGACCATCCCAATATGCATTTTCATAACCTTCACCGTAATGAACTCGCATCACTAATTGCATTGCCGAACCATCCGCATTACTCAAGGCGTTGGTATCATACCAGTCATGATACATATGGTGGATCACATGACCGGAGTACAATGCATCATTCGTTGGAGAGGCAGCACCATTTTCTCTATCGTAACCATCTCCCTTATAACCGGTGAGATAAATATTGGCATCGTTAGTTTGGCAATTAAACTTCATTGCTCTACTTCTTGAACTGTATTTATGGCCCATGTCAATTACTTTAACATCTGCGTTTTCCATAAAGCAGAGTCCATTTTCAGCATCACGAGTTAAATCAAGATAGGGCAAATCAGTACCATATTGAATGAAACCTGTTTTAGTATTTCCACCAAAACCGGATCCACTTACAGAATCTCGATTCTGAGTTTTGATATCGTTCCATTGTACAAAAGGTTGTTTAGTTTTTGCATCAATAATTGCCGTAGGACGCTCTGGTATTTTATCTTTATGGACAACAAGTACACTCACTTTATACGCCCAATGTGCTTTATGCTGAGCATCGATATAAACCATAGGAATGACTTTTTCGTCACTCACATCTTTACCTACATACTTTGCTTTAAATTGTTGTAATGCTGCATCAGCATTGCTCACAAAAGAAGCATCGGGTTGACCTAATTCAGTCTGTAAGCCTTGATAAACAACACCATTCATCGCTACATTAGACTGAGCATTAGCTAATGATTTTACAGTATGCATGCTGTGCATAATTGCATAACCGCCATATACAGGAAATCCTACATATTGTTGTTGCATACGCACATGCGTCACTTTATTGGTGTCAGTATGCTCACTAACGAATCGTAAACTGTCTTTTGCAACGGCAACACCTTGTGTCAAAGAAAACTTCTGTTTTACTTGCTCAAGAGATGCTTTTTGTAAAGGCATCGGTTCTGCAGCTCTCGCGGGAGATGCTATTCCTAAAGCCAGCGCGACTGCCAGGGGAGATAAATAGTAATTATGATGCATTGAAACCCACTCCTTATTTGCAACTTAATCTAACTTGAAAGCAACTCAGCTCTATCTGAACCAATTAATCCATAAAATCAAGTTCATAGAAAAAACTTGACTGGTCCTAAAGGGTGAGTTACGCCTGCGAACAAAACTAATAAATTCTAAAACTCATTCAAGCTAGCATAGTTTTGTCATTTTTTAAATTATTATTTGATGCTTGGTATGAAACTCATAGGAAAATAATGACCAGATAGGTGAAAAATTTTTTATCACCCATGCACTAATAATTCAACGCATTTCTACCGAGTTATTGAATTTTGATAATACCATGCAGCCAAAGCCCCTAATCCTAATACGAGTAATATCGAAGCCAAGGAGAGCTGACCTTGTATCTTGGTTACCGCAATAAAGCCACTTGTTAATGCGGCAGTTAAATCTTGCAAACTCACATATAAGGCGGCTACTGTCCCCGCAATGTGTGGAAATGGGTAAAAAACTCCTGCAAAAGCGTTAATAAAAGTAAACCCTGCCCCCATACTAAATAAAGCGATAGGAATCATAATTGTCAGAACATTCAGGATTCCAGCAAGCGCAAAACTGAGCATAATCCCACCGCCACTTATCATCAAAAAGACACCGATAAATAACATGTAAGAAACACCTTTAACCATCACCAATTGACTGTTAATTATTCCACTGAGACAGATAGCACCAGCAATAAAAATGGACAACTGACCATATTCTAAAGGAGTTAGCCCTAATACATTTTGAAATAAAAAAGGAGCAATAGTCAGATAAGCAATTAAGCCTGCGCATGCAAAACAGGCGCATAGGGTATAACCTAAAAAAATTTTTGATTTTAATAAAGCACCATAATTTTGCAGTATTACTCTTATCTTTGTCGCATTGGGATTAAGATTTTTATTGGTCTCAGGCAAAACCAACAGAATAATAACCCAAAATGTAAGGCCTAAAATAAAAATAAATAAAAAATTAGCCCTCCAGCCAAAATGTTCTTGAATAAACCCACCCCAAATAGGCGAAGCGACTAAAAGAAGCGTGCTTGCAACACCCACATAAGAACCAATTTTGGATAAATACCGGCCAGTAAAAAGATCACGGATTAAAGAGCGTCCTACGGAACTACAAGAACCAATGCCAAAACCTTGTAAAAACCGTCCCAAAGTTAATACGGTAACTGAAGGCGCAAGTAAACAGCAGAGAGCCCCTATAACACTTATTCCTATACCATAAATCAAGGGCATTTTACGTCCAATTTTATCGGATAAAGGCCCAAAAAAAATATGAGAAATTCCAAGTCCAAACATAAAAAGAAACAAGGTAAATTGAATTGATGATTCAGTACTATTAAAGGATTTGGTAATAGCAGGTAATGAAGGAACATATTGATCGATAGAGATTTGCACCAATATCATCATCATAAAAATAATAAAATATATTACAGGTTGTACTTTTTGTACCTCCTGCTGCTCACGCATTTCCTGCATTATCGATTCCTTTTCCAGGAGGAATTAAAGATAAAACTGTTCTATCTTTAAAATAATTTCATTATCTCGTATAAAAGTCTAGGTGACCGATATAAAGTGCGCAAATAATACCGTGAAGACCATAAAGAAAAAAATATAAAAAAAGCAGAGAACTTGTGGATATCCTCGGAGATATATAGACAATTTTAGGAAGATCAGGCAAAATCTGCCGAAATTGCTTGATACTAACTAATACATGAAAAAAATTCTGGTTTTACACGGACCAAATTTGAATCTCCTAGGAACTCGAGAGCCTTCAGTCTATGGAGTCACGACATTAGCTCACATCAACTCGCGTTTAATCAAAGAAGCAACACAAGCTGGTTTTGCATTAAACTGTTATCAAAGCAATTCGGAAGCAGAATTAATTGAAGCAATTCACCAAGCCAGTATCGACAAAGTAAGTTATATAATCTTTAATCCCGCAGGATTCACACACACCAGCGTGGCCTTAAGGGATGCCTTATGTGCTGTGGCAATCCCTTTTATTGAAGTACATATCAGTAATATTTATTCCCGAGAACCTTTTCGTCACCATTCTTATTTTTCTGATATTGCAAAAGGTACTATCAGTGGTTTAGGTGCGCAAGGATACTCATTAGCATTAACATCAATTATTGAAAGAGAATCAAACAATGGACATTCGTAAGATCAGAAAATTAATCGAATTGCTAGAAGAAACTGGCATTTCTGAAATTGAAATTAAAGAAGGTGAGGAGTCGCTTAGACTAAGCCGTCACAGCAGTGCGCCTGCAATAGAAGCGCCTCAAGTTCACTACGTTTCTACACCTGCACCACGTCAGGAGTCACTACCCAGTATAAATAACGTGCCTGTTCCTACAGCCACTTCGCATCAAGAAAGTAAGACAACAATGCTCATGACTCCAGGTCATAAAATTCGTTCTCCTATGGTAGGTACCATGTACACTTCTCCATCTCCAGAAAGTCCTCCTTTCGTAACCATTGGCCAAACAGTTAAAGCAGGTGATGTGTTATGTATTGTTGAAGCCATGAAAATGTTTAATGAAATTGAAGCGGATCGCGCCGGTAAAATTATAGATATACTCGTCGCTAATGGAGAGCCTGTAGAATACGATCAGGTCCTGTTTGTTATAGAATAGAGGGGGCATTCATGCTCAGTAAAATTGTTATTGCCAACAGAGGTGAAATCGCTCTTCGTATTTTACGCGCCTGTAAGGAGCTTGGTATTCAGACTGTAGCCGTACATTCAGACGTCGATAAAGATTTATTGCATGTTCGTCTTGCTGATGAAACCGTTTGCATTGGCCCTGCTCCAGCACAAAAGAGTTACCTCAATATTCCTGCAATTATTTCCGCTGCTGAAATTACTGATGCTGTGGCAATTCATCCTGGCTATGGTTTTCTATCTGAAAATGCTGATTTTGCGGAAATCGTGGAACAAAGTGGATTTCGATTTATCGGACCTCGAGGTGATACCATTCGTCTTATGGGTGACAAAGTATCTGCCATTAACGCGATGAAAGCTGCAGGAGTTCCTTGTGTTCCTGGATCAGATGGCCCTTTGTCTGATGATGACCAATTGAATCTAGAAGTTGCTCGCAAGATTGGCTATCCCGTTATTATCAAGGCAGCTGGCGGTGGTGGTGGACGAGGTATGCGTGTAGTACATAGCGAGTCGAACCTGCTTAGCTCGATTGCACTTACCCGCAGCGAAGCGAAAGCCGCATTTAATAACCCTATTGTTTACATGGAAAAATTCCTTGAAAATCCTCGTCATGTTGAATTTCAAGTACTTGGAGATGGTCAAGGTAAAGCCATTCATTTAGGTGAACGTGATTGTTCTATGCAAAGACGCCACCAAAAAGTAGTGGAAGAAGCACCTGCTCCCGGAATTACCCCCGAACTGAGAAAAAAAATTGGTGACTCAGTAGTCAAAGCATGTCAAGAGCTGAAATATCGCGGCGCTGGAACTTTTGAGTTTCTGTATCAAGATGGATGTTTTTACTTCATTGAAATGAATACACGGATTCAGGTTGAGCATCCAGTCACGGAAATGATTACTGGGGTAGATTTGATTAAAGAACAAATCAAAATTGCCAGTGACATACCGATGACTCTGACGCAAGATGACATCAAATTGCATGGTCATGCAATTGAATGTCGGATCAATGCAGAAGATGCCAAAACCTTCATGCCTTCACCAGGAACAATTAAATTATTACACCAACCCGGTGGCCCAGGCATTCGTTTTGATTCCCATATTTACAGCAGTTATACAGTTCCACCAAATTACGATTCGATGATAGGAAAGCTCATTAGTTATGGGGAGACTCGTGCTGAAGCTATTGCAAGAATGCGAAATGCGCTCGATGAAATCATTATTGATGGTATAAAAACCAATATCGAGTTACATCAACGTATTTTCCATGATCAATCGTTTATAGCTGGTGGTACTAATATTCATTATTTGGAAAAAATGTTGAAGGATTAATGCTGTGTGGTTTCAATTAAAAATAGAACATTGTCCCAGTCAAGAAATTGAATTGCTGAGCAATGAATTGGAAGAATTCGGTGCGCTGTCCATCATGCTCACCGATAAAAATGATAATCCAGTTCTTGAACCTGAACCAGGAACAACTCCGTTATGGCCTGAAGTCGTTATTCAGGCCTTATTTTCAGAAGTTTTCCAAGCGCAGTTTACTCGCGATCACCTACTGCAAAATCACCCTGAGCTGGCATGCACCCTAGAGGTTTTGGAAGACAAAGATTGGGAAAGGGCTTGGATGGATGATTTTAAACCACAACGTTTTGGCCAACGTTTATGGGTCTGCCCCACCTGGTCTACTCCACCAGAACCCCATGCCGTCAATCTCATGTTAGATCCAGGCCTGGCTTTTGGTACTGGAACTCATCCTACTACGGCTTTATGTTTAACCTGGTTGGAACAGGCTGATTTGAAAAATAAGGAAGTTATTGATTACGGTTGTGGTTCAGGAATACTTACTTTGGCTGCGTTAAAATTGGGAGCCGCAGAAGTACATGCAGTTGATATTGATCAGCAAGCCTTACAAGCTACCCAAAATAACGCTTCAGCGAATGAACTCGATGAGCGTAAATTATCAATTGGTATGCCTGATACTCTATCTAAACCTGTAGATTTAATTATTGCTAACATTTTATTGGCACCATTAATTTCCCTAAAAGAACGTTTTCAACAACTACTAAATCCTGAAGGGATGCTCATTGTATCCGGAATACTGGAAGAACAGGCACCTGAACTGATTAAAACCTATGCCTCAATATTTGTCGTAGTTCGTCAGGAAAATCTTAGTGGGTGGTCATTATTGGCGTTTAAGCCTACAAAAAAGTAGTTGATCTTATAAGGCTTTGTTGAAGTAAATAGTTTGGAACGATAATTACCAAATAACTATTTTTCATTCCCGCGAAGACGGCAACATCCATAAATGAGGCACAATGCCGGAGTTTTCGGTGAAGAGGTACAACATATTCTGAGATTTTCCAGGTTACGATTATTAAGGAAATTATAATGGCCCAAGAACATACATTTTCCGCTTTTCACCCCAAAAGAGCCCTGCTTAGTGTTTCCGATAAACGCGGCATTGCTGAATTGGGGAAAGCACTTCACCAACAAGGTGTGGAACTTATTGCAACAGGAAATACCGCTGCAATACTCAGAGAGAATGAATTGCCAGTTACCGATGTCAGTGAGTGCACAGGCTTTCCCGAAATGCTTGATGGTCGAGTTAAAACACTGCACCCAGCTATTCATGCCGGTTTACTTGCACGAGGGAAAAAAGATGCAAAGACACTTCGAGAACATTCAATCAGGCCCATTGATTTACTTGTAATCAATTTATACCCTTTTGAACAAACCATCAGCCAACCTGACTGTAATTTCAATGAGGCTATAGAAAATATTGATATTGGTGGCCCCGCTATGATTCGCTCCGCGGCAAAAAATCATGCCCACACCTTCGTGGTAGTAAAACCTGAGGATTATGCAGAACTGATTCACTACTTAAATACCCAAAAAACTCCCTCTGACTGGGGATTCACCTTAGCTAAAAAAGCCTTCGCTCACACAGCAGCCTATGATGCAGCAATTACAAATTATCTGACCACTTTAGATAAAAATTGCACCCCCTGCGGTTTTCCCGAAGTCCTTACTTGTCAATTTAATAAAATAACCGACTTACGCTATGGAGAAAATCCCCATCAACAAGCTGCTTTTTATGTTGATAAAAATAGTGCATCGGGCTCTCTGGGCGCTGCACAATTAATTCAAGGGAAGCAATTGTCCTATAACAATATTTTGGATGCCGATGCTGCATTAGATTGCGTTAAATCTTTTGCGTGCGAAAAACCAACCTGTGTTATTGTCAAGCACGCCAATCCATGTGGCATAGCCATCGGGGATTCACCACTTCATGCTTATCTCAAGGCCTTTCAATGTGATCCTACATCAGCATATGGAGGCATTATTGCTTTTAACCAAACATTGGATGCCAATACCGCAAAAACCATTCTGGAAAAACAATTTGTAGAAGTCATTGTGGCACCTGATGTCAGTAATGAGGCCAAAAAAGTTCTTGCCAGCAAAGAAAATATTCGTGTCTTGTTGACTGGAACTTGGAAACAAGATGAAACATTTCGCTTGAATATGAAAAAAATAGATGGCGGGTTACTTGTTCAAGAACATGATTCCCTCTCGCTAGGAAGTTATGAATTAAAAACCATGACCCCAAATAAACCCTCTGAACAGCAAATGAATGATTTAATGTTTGCCTGGCGTGCTGTAAAACATGTTAAGTCCAACGCCATTGTTTATGCTAAGGATTCGGCCACCATAGGATTGGGAGGGGGGCAAACGAGTCGCGTTATGAGCGCCCGCATCGGTCTTTGGCAAGCAGAACAAATGGGATTTGACACTCATGGGGCAGTCATGGCTTCTGATGCATTTATCCCTTTTCCCGATACCATAGAGATTGCTGCAGAAGCAGGTATTTCTGCTATTATTCAACCAGGCGGATCAATCAGAGATTCACAAATAATTGCTTGTGCTGAAGAGCATGGGCTCATTATGGTCTTCACTGGCGTCCGTCATTTTAAGCATTAAGAAAGCAGCATAGCGCCTCATCATTACGAGGGTAACAAGGATCTCCACGCTGTCGCACGATGTTGCGAGGGGAGATCCATGGATACACTCCACTGCGCGTCACCCAGGCTAACATAGGGAGAATACAGTGAAAAATGTTATCATTACAGGGATTAGTCGAGGGATAGGACTGGAAACAGCTAAAATCTTCCTAGCACAGGGTTGGCACGTTATTGGCACATCAACGAATGGCCATACTCCCCTGAAACACAAGAATCTAAAAATCTATCCGCTGAATTTATCGGATTCCGAACAAATTAATCACTTTGCCAAACAATTACCAAAAATTGATGTCTTAATTAACAACGCTGCCGTTTTGCTGGAAGATTGGCGCGAAAAAAAAATTAACATCAGCCAGTTAAAAGAAACCTTTGCGATTAATGTATTTGGCACCCTTGAATTAACGGAACAATGCATTCCGCATTTAAATGCTAATGCTCAAATCATTAATATGTCTTCAGGATCTGATCTATCCCCACGAATTATGAGTTGAAATAAAGAGCGTCTCATGATCAAATGAGCGTCATTAAGACTCATGGAAATTAAAATGTTAGCTGTAGAAACCTATCTTTATAATTCGCTTACAGAATCATGTCCTGAAATTCATATATCACGATTGAATGCAGTAATGGATGTAGCATCAGGCTTAAGACATAGCCAAAACCTTTCATTAAGTGAATTAGGGAGGAACTTGCCTGGAGATGCAAAATTAAAAAATAAGATAAAGAAAGTTGATAGGCTGGAAGGCAATAAGGCACTGCATAATGAACTTTTTTCCATTTATCAAGGGTTATCAAGCTTTGTTTTTACTTACATCTCGCAAGATACAACCTTACCTTTGATTGTAGATATTTGCTGCTTAAAAGACGACCGAGAAATTCAAATGCTCAGTGCAGAAATAGCGTTAAAAGGTAGAAGTCTTCCTCTTTATCGAGAAGTGTATAGAGATACCGAAACAAAAGGACGAGCTAAGGACTTTTTAAAAGAGTTGAGTCTTTGTTTGCCCAAAAATCGTCGAGTAATCGTAATCATGGATGCCGGTTTTTATGAAGAATGGTTTAAAGAAATAGAAGCGCTGGGCTGGTATTGGCTAAGTCGTGTAAGAGGAGTTAAATCGGTACAATTATCCGAAGAACTGGGATGGAAACTCATTAAAGAACTAATCCCTGATATTAAATCTAAAACGACACATTATGAGCATGCTCTATTAACCAAAGAGCATACAAGACCTTGTAGGGTGGTTACAACCTATCGTAAGCCTAAGGGAAGAAAGGTAAAGACATCACGAGGAAAAACCACCTCGACACTGTCTAATGGAAGTTATAGTCAAGCTAATAAAGAGCCATGGATTTTGGCTACTAATTTACCATTGGATGTAGGGCCTACTGATATTATCAATCTCTATTTTAAAAGAATGCAAATAGAAGAATCGTTTAGAGATGTTAAAAGTCATCAATTCGGACTAGCAGGACGTTATGTGCGTACTCATTCAGTAGATAGATGGGGAGTAAAAATGCTTCTTGCTGCTATTGTGCAAATTACTTATTGGGTTATTGGAGTAATTGCACATAGTCAAAATAAACAACAATACTTCCAAGCCAATACGGTCAAAGATAAGAAAATATTCTCTTATTTTACCCTGGGTAAGCTTATGATTGAGCATAATCAGCTCTGTTCCTTAGCCCCTGACCCTAGAACCTTACAAGAGATTATAGAACAGGAGCTTAACCGTGTTTGGTAATTTCGTGGGGATCTTTCAGTTCAGGATGGGGGGCTTTTAGTTCCAATGATTCCGCTTCGGTACCCCATTATAAAATGTCCAAATCATGTCTCAATATGTATACCTTACTTTTAGCAGAAAGGTTACCTGAAATTACGGTTTCAAGTTTTGACCCTGGTTGGGTCAAAACGGATATGGGCACCAATATGGCTCCCAAACACCCATCTCAAACAGCACAAGAACTCTATGAGCTGGTCAATACAAAAAAGAAAAGTGGTTATTTTTGGCACGAAGGAAAAATTAGAGCGTGGTAAATTCCTTGATTAATGCAGAAGACCATGAAATGAACAAAACAATAACTTGCTAAATACCAATAAAAAAACCAAAATATACTCCTGTTGATTTGTCTAACAGGAGTTAGGATGACCCATGACAAAGAACTTGGTGAGTTATTACAAGCAATCGCTGAAAAAAGCCTGCAAATTATTTCCGATATAAAGGAAACGCCATTACAACTTTCATTAATTATCAATCAATATATTGAGCTCACGGAACATTTTCAAAATGTGATGACTATTCTGCTGCAGAATCCAGAAAAAATCTGGGAAATGCAACTTGCATACTGGCAGGATGCTATTAATTTAGCGCAATCTCAAATGCAACATTGGTTAACAGGAACTCCCATGCCTATTCCTGATCCTCGTTTTCGCGAGGAGGAATGGCTCAATAATCCATTTTTTAATATGTTAACCCAGCACTATCTTTTAGCCAGTCAGCATATGAATTCTTTATTTGAACAATTGGAATACCCTGACAAAAACACCGCAAAACGTCTGCAGTTTTTTACCAAGCAGTATTTAGATGCATTGTCTCCTGCTAATTTTGTTCATACCAATCCTCAGCTTATGGATGAGACATTGAAAAGCCACGGTAAAAATTTATTACATGGCTTGCATAATTTACTCTCTGATTTGGAAGTTGAGTCCCCGCGTCTCATGATAAAAATGACGGATACAGATGCATTTAAACTGGGTGAAAATATCGCTGTAACTCCTGGAAAAGTAGTCTTTCGCAACAGCATGATGGAGCTTATCCAGTATACGCCGCAAACAGCCAAAGTAAAATCGATCCCTCTTCTTATTATCCCGCCCTGGATAAACAAATATTATATTATGGATTTAAGCCCGCATAACTCACTGATTTGCTGGCTGGTGAAACAAGGAATTACTGTATTTATTATTTCTTGGGTTAATCCAGACTCCAATTTTTCTCATAAAAGTTTGTATGATTATTTAAATGAAGGGCCATCAACTGCGATTCATATCATTCGAAAACAACTGAATGTAGCGCAGGTTAATACTATGGGATTTTGTATCGGTGGCACACTTCTGTGCATGCTACTTGCTTACAATAAGGCGCATCAAGATAACTCCATTCGTAGCGCCACCTTTTTAGCGTCAATGATTGATTTCAGTGAGCCAGGTGATATTGCCGTTTTTATTGATGAACAACAAATTGCCAAACTTGAAGATGAAATGAAGTCCAAAGGATATCTTGCAGGAAAATTTATGGCTTCAAGTTTTAACTCACTACGAGCAAATGACCTAATATGGTCGTTTTTTATTAAAAATTATCTGCGTGGTAAAAACCCTGTGCCTTTTGATATATTGTACTGGAACTCTGATTCCACCAATATGCCTGCAACAATGCATTCTCAATATTTAAGGTGGATGTATCTGCACAATGATTTGGTCAAGCCAGGTAAGATCCATCTTAACCATACCCCAATTGATATCAGCACAATTGACATCCCCACCTTTTTCCTCTCCACTGAAAAAGATCATATCGCACCATGGAAAACAACCTACTTAGGCTTTAAAATAATGAATGGCCCTAAACGCTTTGTTCTCGGAGGATCAGGTCATATTGCAGGAATTATCAATGCACCTGAGGCGAAAAAATACGGCTATAAAGTGAACCCTCATGCCCCTGCTCATGCAGAGCAATGGCTGGAACAAGCAACAGAACATCCTGGCTCGTGGTGGCCGGAATGGTTGACGTGGTTAAAACCTCATTCTGGGAAACTCATACCTGCACCTGATTTTAATAAACTCCCATTAAAACCTATAATCGATGCGCCAGGCAGTTATGTGTTGAAGAAATAAAATGTTACCAGCAGCTCTCCCATTTAAGTCATTCCCTTCTCCCCTCTGGGGAGAAGGTGCCCATTAGGGCGAATGAGGTATTGATTGTGATTAATCAACCCTAACCCTACCCCCTCTGCCACTTGTGGAAGAGGGGATTTCTTCTACTTAATGCCAGTTTTGTCTCTACACTCAGCTACATTTAAGCTAATTCTTCTTTCAGTTCTTTTTCAATGGTTAAATAGTCAATTTTTCCTGAAGGCAGAACAGGAATCTTGCTTCCTGGAAAAATCTGTTGCGGGATAAGTAATTCAGAATAAGCAAGTTCTTGTATTTTTTTCACAAAACTTGCTTTATCCGCATTGGTTGCCTCGCTATACAAAATAATTGCTTCTCCTTTTCTTGGACTTTTCTTGCTTACTGCAGCATGTAATAATTCAGGCCAAATCGACGAAGCAATGCCCTCTACTGCAGTAAGAGAGACCATTTCACCTGCGATCTTAGCAAACCGTTTTGCACGACCCGCAATGGTAATAAATCCTTCGTCATTCATCGTGACTATGTCTCCAGTATCATGCCATCCATCCGCTGAAGAGATAAGCGCTCCTGGTTTTTCGGAAGAGAGATAGCCCTTCATTACATTAGGACCGCGTACTATTAAACGCCCTCCTTCAGCAATACCATCTACAGGTTGAATTCGACTCTCCATAAATGGTAATAACATCCCGACACTCCCTGGGATAGAAGCTAGAGGACAATTCATGGAAATTACAGGTGCGGCTTCTGTAGCACCGTAGCCTTCATAAATTTTTACACCAAAAGTATCTATCCAATGGCGAATGGTTTCAGGCTTCACTTTTTCAGCGCCAGCAAAAATGTAACGCACGCTACTAAAATCATGTCGTTCTGCAGCTCGAGCATAACCTGTTAAAAAAGTATCAGTTCCAAACATGATAGTAGCTCCGGTTTGATAAACCAAACCCGGAATTATTTTATAATGCAAAGGAGAAGGATAATAAAAGCAACTAATTCCATGTATTAGAGGAAGAATTGAGCCGGTAGTTAATCCAAAACAGTGAAAGATAGGTAAGGAATTAAAAAATTTATCCCGAAAAGAAAAGTCTACTCGCGAAGTTAATTGGGCGCAATTCGCCTGTAAATTCGAATGGGTTAAAACAACTCCTTTGGGAATTCCTTCTGAACCGGACGTAAATAATATCACGCCTGTATCTTCCGGAGAAACCGGGTCACCAATGAGTTGATAAGCTCGAGAAGGAAATCGTCCCTTTAGTAATCCAGAAAGTTTATGACCTAAATTAATCGAAGACTTAAAATCTTCAAGAAAGAAAACGTTTATTCCTGCGTTCTGTAATCCCACGACCAAATCTTCCAGTTTCGCTGTGGTGATGAATTGCCTTGCCGTATAGATTGTTTTTACTTCTGCAACCTTACAGGTAACCAACAAACTGTGGAGACCAAGACTAAAATTTAACATCGCAGGGATACGCCGATATGCATGCAAGGCAAAAAAGGTTACCATCCCCGCAATAGTTGTAGGTAACATGACGCCTACATGTTCTCCAACCTGGGTCTGCTTTTTAATTTGTCGACCCAAAATAAAACAACGCGCAAGAAATTGCTTATGGGTTAAGGGCGCACGATTAGCATCTTCGATTAATGCCTTGTTCTTTGTTCCTAAAGCAGCTCCTTGAATAAGAGCCTCGAACATTGACATGGGTTGGAAGCTGTTTGCAAAAGTTAACTCACTGATCAAACGAAACAAACGTGTGCTCACTGAATTTCTGTCAAGAAGCTTATTTTTGTCCTGCATATAGGATTGTGTTGGCAATACATGCAAAATAATCTTGGGGAATAGGCGAATAAGGTGTTTGTCTTTGCTTAAAGAGAAAATACTGTGTTGAGCACCATCAATACGTATTGGGATAACTGATGATCCTGCTTTTTGTAATACCATTCCCGGAGCATCAAAAACCTTCAAGCTCTCTTCCTGCACGCCTATTCCTTGAGGAAAAATAACACAACGCTTTCCCTCTCGTATCGCTTTAATCAACGCCCTTGCTGCAAAAGCATTGGTAGAATCAATGGTAATCACATCAGCAAATAGCCTCACCATCTTCATCCGAAGTTTACTTGATGAGTGTGGCGGAAAAGCGACAGTCAATTGCTCAGGTAAAAAAGCTGCTAGCAAAAGCAAATCAATTGTGGAAGTTCTATTTGCAACAATAACTGAGTTAGGTTCGGGTTGATAATTACCACGTAACTCTACTTTAAACCAACGTGCTAATAGTGCTTTAATCCACTTACGGGCACGCTGCTTTTGTTTTTCCTTCCAAGTAACTTGTTCCATGTTAGTGTATCTCTTATAAAAAATTCGCATTTGGTTATACCCAATCAATCATTTTTTTTCAAGATTGCAACGTATAACCAGGTGTAATAGACTTCTTAATACATTTGATTACTAAGGGCAGACGTGCGTTCACTGACAAAAATTTATCAGAAGCCAAAACAAATCCTATGAATTTCCGTATTATTCATCCTGCTAAGACTATCTTTATTGTTTTAGCCTTGGTATTCCTAATTACCACTGCCTTTTCTTTTCAAAAATATTCAAGTGAGATTATTAATTGGGTTGACCATCTAGGCTGGCTTGCACCGCTTTTATTTTTAATTATATATTGTTTTGCAACAATTATGTTCTTACCCACGATGGTGATCACTTTAGCAGGAGGGGCTCTTTTTGGACCCTTTTTTGGCACCCTCCTCAATTTATTAGGCGCAACAAGTGGTGCTGCTTTTTCCTTTTTGATAACCAGGCATCTCGTTTATGACTGGTTTTCTCAAAGAAAAGGAAAAAGACTAAAAAAACTAATCTCCGCCGTAGATCAACGAGGGTGGATGATTGTTGCCATTCTGCGATTATTCCCGATTGTTCCTTTTAATCTAGTCAATTATGGTTTAGGAATCACTGCGATAAAATTCCGACCTTATCTCATTACTACTTTTTTGTTTCTTATACCCGCTGAAATCGTTTACACCTATTTTGGATATGCGGGAATGGAGGCTTTATTAAAACAAGGAGCATTTTATAAAAATAAAGGAATCCTAATAGCAAGTTTAATCATCGTGCTGTTGTGTATTATCAAGGTCATGCATTTTAATTACTTTCGTCGCAAATACTCAGAGCAGAAGATAACTGATTAAGTAATGGGTGCTCTACCGAAAATGTAAAATCGTCCAGGGAACATATTGGACGTATCCCCTGTAAGGAATTAGTCGCAAAAAGAACATCAGCTTCATTTAACATGGTTTTTGTCAAAGAAACTTCCCTACAAATTAAGCCCTGTTGTTTAGAAAGTTGCAAAATCCTTGAGCGGGTAACTCCTGGAAGTACGCCATCAGTTAAAGGAGGAGTCAGCAGGCAATTATCCTGTATCAGAAATAAATTCGCACAAGTAGTTTCCGTTGCATGATGCTGCAAGTTAAAAAACAACGCCTCATCAGCACCTATAGCATTTGCTTGACGTCGGGCCAAAATAGCCTCTAAATAGTTGACCGATTTAACTTGGTATATCGGATTACTTCCATCTCTTAACCACGGCACGCTAACCAATCGCAGTGGATGGGTTTCCACGGTATAGTTAAAAGTCTGGAATATAAGCTGGCTTATCTGTCCTTGAGCGGCTAAGCCCCTAGGTGCAGAGCCTCCACTTAAAATTGCTTTAATACCACCATGATATAAATTATCGAATTTAATTTTATGAAGCAGATGTTCTCGCCACTGCTTAAAAGAAAGATCAAAGGGGATGCCCAGCTTTTGTGCAGAATCATTTAAACGTTGCCAATGCAAAAAAGCACAACATGGCTTAGCACTCTCCACTTTAAGCGTTTCAAACAAACCCTCGCCCAAAAAAATGCGATCATCAATTGGAAACGCAAAATTGCTGTCCCCTTCAGTGAGTACTCGTGTTCGTGTCATTACTTACTTAAACCTATTATTTTAGAAAAAGCAGTTGAATCTGATACGAGTGTTTATTGACGAGGGAAGTTAATAGTCGCCAAAATCGTCCAGCTCATCACGCAAACGTTTTTCATCCAACATATTTTCCAATCGTCTACGGGCGTCCAAACCATTAGGAACCACTTCTATAACCTCGGCTTCAACATCCAACTCACTATCAACATCGACGAAGTCCTCTCCGACTTCTACAACAGCATCTTCATCATCTTCAAATAAATCACTCATACCATTCTCTCAATGAGTTATACTGTACCTGGAATCTAGGGGCTGTTGACAGTCAAATTGTCAACAGATCCTAATATCAAAGGATCACAAAAAACCAGGACGGCTTATATACCTTATTTTTTCTTCCTTGCCTAGTTTTTTATGAAAAAATTAGCAATTTCCTAAGATTTCAGAGTGACAAATTTTTTAGAGGATTTCAATACCTTGAATTTTTACAATAAAGAATCGATAATTTAAAGAGAATAATACACCGATACTTGTATGACCGATCAAGCCAAAAAGGCATTAAGAGATACGATGAAACAAATACGCTCTAAGATATCTGTTTCGTATCGTACCGCATCTTCAAATCAAGTATGCAATCGCATTCGCTTGTTAGAGCAATATCGAAATGCCAAAAATATCGCACTTTATTTTGCAATTAACGGTGAAATTGATGTGGATGAACTTTGGAAGAATGCACTCTTACAAGGAAAAATCTGTTATTTTCCTGTTCTTAATGAAGAAAATTTAACTCTTTCTTTTTTACCAGCAACATCGGATACCCCCTTCCACAAAAATCGTTACGGGATTGCTGAACCCGCTGTTGATCCTGATTTATCGATTCCTGTTGAAGAATTGGACTTAGCCTTAGTGCCATTAGTTGCTTTTGATGTACGTTGTAATCGCCTTGGTATGGGAGCTGGTTATTACGATCGTACCTTTAAAGGTAAAGAAAATTGTCCTTTATTTGGTGTGGCTTACCAATTTCAACGTGTCGATTCCATCGAACCTGAGCCGTGGGATATCCAGCTTAATGCAGTGATTACTCAACGTGCCATCTATTGGTATGGGGGAGGCTAGGTTAAAGCATCTGCATTAATTTCTCCAGTACGCACGCGGACCACTTGCTGCAACTCATAAACGAAAATTTTGCCATCACCAATTTTTCCGGTATACGCAGATTTACAAATCGCTTCAATTGCAGATTCAACCATATCATCAGGTAAGGCCAATTCAATTTTAATCTTGGGAAGGAAATCAACTACATATTCAGCACCTCGGTACAGCTCCGTATGACCTTTTTGTCGTCCAAAGCCTCGAGTTTCTGAAATAGTTATCCCTGGCACTCCTATTTCCATTAGCGCTTCATGTACATCATCCAGTTTAAAAGGCTTAATAATTGCCATAATCATTTTCATAATATATTCCGCTGTGATAATACTTTTGTTAGACTCTTTGCAAAAACAAACATGGAGTGATTATGTTCGACCCCAAACAATTTGACGATTTAGCAAAAAAACTTTTTGCTGCTCTTCCCCCAAGTCTACAAAACATTGAAAAAGACATCCAACAAAAATTTAAAGAAGTGTTACAAGCTGCTTTTGCGCATATGGATCTGATTACTCGTGAAGAGTTTGATGTACAAACCAAAGTTCTGGCACGAACCCGAGAAAAAGTAGAACACCTTCAAAAGCAAGTCGATGTTTTAATGACTCAGCTTAATAAAGAACAAAAGTAATAGCAACATAAGCTCCACCGACAATAATATAAGCCTGTAAACTTTGTTTTTGTGTACGACATCCCAAATTCGAGAAACAGAGTTTACTTCAGTCAAAATATAGAGATAACCAAGCAATAAAGGAAAAAATGCAGGTTATGCTCTAATAGGAAATTTTGTCGAACAATTAGTCCAACATCACAGGAATAAATAATGAATCTTGCGTTTACTAAAACACGTAGTACTGTGGGGATATTGGCACAACCTGTGTCAGTAGAAGTTCATTTATCGAATGGTTTGCCTGGTTTTACAATCGTAGGTCTTGCTGAAACCGCCGTGAAAGAAAGCAAGGATCGAGTCCGTTCTGCGATTATTAATAGCCAGTTTGAATTTCCCTGCCGAAAAATCACCGTCAATTTGGGGCCTGCTGATTTACCTAAAACAGGAAGTGGTTTTGATTTACCAATCGCTCTTGGTATTCTTGCAGCTTCCAAGCAAATTCCTCAAAACCAATTAACCGACCATGAGTTTATAGCTGAACTTGCTTTAAGTGGTGAGCTTCGAGGCATTTCCGCTATTATTCCAGCTGTCTTAGCGGCAAACAAAGAAAAAAGCTCACTGATTATCGCCAGTGCTAATGCACATGAAGCCTCCTTGACCGGATATCAAAACATCTACAGTGCAAATAACTTGCGTGAAGTATGCAGCTACCTTTGTCAAGGAACTTCATTACACTTCCTCCCCCCTAAACCCGAATCATGCACCATGCGCTATACAGACGATTGGTCTGATATTAAAGGTCAGTTTCATGCGAAAAAAGCAATGGAAATTGCAGCATATGGGGGACACAGTATTTTACTCAATGGTGCTCCTGGAAGCGGAAAAACCATGTTAGCCAGGCGATTCAGAACTCTATTGCCTCCCTTATCTGAAGCAGAAGCCCTAGAATGTATCGCAATTAACTCCATACGCGGTAAATTACCTGATTTCAGTGAATGGTGCTCCCCACCTTTTCGCACCCCCCATCATACTGCCTCCCCCGTATCCTTAGTTGGTGGAGGAAATCCCCCAAAACCAGGAGAAATTTCTCTAGCACATCATGGGGTCTTGTTTTTGGATGAGTTACCTGAATTTGATCGAAAAGTCCTAGAAACCTTAAGACAACCACTCGAATCAGGAACAATATGCATTTCAAGAGCGGCAGCACAAATAGAATTCCCAGCGAAATTTCAGCTCATCGCTGCAATGAATCCCTGCCCATGTGGACAATGGGGCAATCCTCAGGCGAACTGTTTGTGTAGTCCTGATCGCATCAAGCGATATCATGCCAAAATTTCAGCCCCGCTACTGGATCGTATTGACATGCATATCTCCGTCCAGGCACTCACTCAAGAGGAATTAGTTACCCCGAATAGTAATCCTCATAAACAAAGTGATCTGATCCGAGAACAGGTTATTAAAGTACGAGCCATCCAGTTGGAGCGACAAGATTGTCTTAATGCTTATTTAGGAGCAAATACATGTGAAAAAATTTGTGCATTAGGTTCTCAGGAACAAGATTTTTTACGACAGTCTATGCTGCAACTCAAGCTGTCTGCTCGGGGGTATCATCGTTTATTGAAAGTTGCACGAACTATCGCTGACATCCACGCAAGCAGCCAGGTATGCTTAGAGCATTTACAACAAGCTTTATCCTTTAGACATGCCTTACGCACTCCTGGATAAAGAGGCTTGTCGTTAAGCTCCCTTCTCCTGGTGGGGAGAAGGTGCTCATCAGGGAGGATGAGGGTATTGATTTTCACTCAGGAACCCTCTCCTCTAACCCTCTCCCACAGATCGGAGAGGGGACTCTTAAAGGCAGTTAGGTTAATTCCAAATTAAAAGTTAAATTGAGCAAACGTATGAGGTAATAGATTACCGGAACGAACACCCCTAAGACAAAAATAATGATCATAGTTGATATTGAATAATGCATTGGTTCACCAAATTGGATCTCATTATTTCCATAGATTTTTTTTCTTTTGCTTAATAGATAACATAGAAGCAATAAGCCATAAAAATGGCTGGAGAAAAAACTGATTCGGACCCAAACATTAGACATTTCTTGGCTGTTTACATAATCAATAGGAAAATTGATGAGAAATAGGCATAAGAACCACATCAACATGGTTTTTGTCGAAATGTCTTGTTCTTCTAATGCCACAAACCAAATAAGAATCATGGGAAAAATTAACACTGGAAAATAATACATCCATCCAAAAGGGCTCATAAATAACATCATCGCTAAAGTCAGACAAAAGGGTTGATGATTTAGCGGATCCTTTTGATTTGGACCTAGTTTTCGCCAATAGCATAGAAGCAAAAATAAAAATAAAACACCATAACATAGATTTACTAATTTCAAATAAAACATGTTAGGGAGTTTCTCTCCCCCAAACAATAGACGAAAAATAAACCCATAAATTGAGGCATTCCAATCATCCCCATACCAAAACACCCCTCTCATCATTCTAAAATATTGCTCATAAACCACCGGGCCATGAGTCAGGAGGGGAAGGCATGCAGCCACTAATAAAGTAACCAACATGATTGCAAAAACTCGTTTACGATCTTGTTTTAAAACATAAAAAAATAACAAAGCGGGAAATAATTTGATCGCAATGATAATGCCCCAGAATATACCTGCACGATAGTCACGATGATTTAAATAAAAATAATACCCCCCCATAATAAAAAACAATAAAATACATCCAAATTGCTGAGTCACAAGATTCATTAGTGTGGGGAAAAATGCAAAATATAGAAGATACACATTGATATAATGTTTCTGCAAAAAACGATGCGAAAACGCATAATAAAAGCTAATACTTACTCCAATTATGCCTAAAATGAAAGAAATGCTAACCCAAACAAGTAATGCTTTGGAATAGCTTAATTGCGTTAAAAAACTAAATCCCCACAAAACAAACGGTGGATTTAAATTAGCAGGCAATATTTTTATAGCGGGCAAAAACGTAGTAAAGAAATTTCTATAAGGATTTTCGCCTTGCATTAATGCCTGAGACGATAAATAAAAAGAGGAGAAATCAACTCGTTGATAATGCTTAAAAATAAAATAGAAAAGCAAACAGTAAAAACCCAGCAATACTAAAATGCATACCTGCTGATAGCGATCACTCATGGGTATATCCTTCTGAATCGGATGCACATCCTATTGAAAAGTCCTATTTGAACTCAAATCTGACTTTTCACCAAGACTCTTATTCTGTGACCAAGAGACAGCTATATCCTTGGATGGTCCATTAAAATTATACTGTCCTGTGAAGTGCTCAATATTACGCTTGATGACTTAATGCATCAAAAATTGCCATGCGTACAAAAACGCCATTTGCAACTTGGTTCAGTATAAAAGAATGTGCCCCGTCTGCAACATCACTGTCTATTTCAATCCCTCGATTTATAGGTCCCGGATGCATCACCATCACGTCAGGTTTAGCATACGTCAGATTTTCTTTAGTTAGAGCAAAATCACGTCGATAAGTATCAAGATCCAAATGATCGGACTCTGCTAAACGTTCGTGTTGCACACGCAAACAAATCACTACATCGGCATCAATTAATCCATCGCGTAAACTATGGGTTACTCGACCATAATGCACGGTCTGTGGTTGCCAAATCTCGGGAGCAACCAAGACAAGCTCACCCACTCCCAGTTGAGCGCAAATACATTGAAAAGAATTTGCCACCCTTGAGTGCCTAATATTTCCTAGTATTGCTATTTTTAATTGATCCAATCGCGGTTTTCGTTCAAGGATCGTCATCATATCAAGCAAAGCTTGGCTTGGATGTGCATGGGTACCATCACCTGCATTAATTATATGGGCTAAATCCCCAATTTGTCTGGCCAAATCTTGCTGTAAGCCATTTTGACGATGGCGAATTACAAAATATTGAATCCCCATGGCTGCAAGGGTGCGAACGGTATCCTCAATGGTCTCTCCCTTAGTTTCTGAAGAGCTGTGTAGGTCTAGATTTATCACCGGCATGGATAAACGCTTTGCAGCTAATTCAAAACTTACCCGAGTTCGCGTACTATTTTCATAAAATAAATTTGCAACCGTATATTGTGCATATGAAGGATAATGATCCTGATTTTTGAAATAAACGGCACGTTGTAGTATGGATTCAATTTGTTGACGTGATAATTGACTAATTTCTAAGAAATGATTCATAAAAACCTTATTTTTTAACTAAATCGCTAGGACTCTGAGGTCTGTTCCCGCTTCGCTAGATTGAGCCATGAATTCATTCATCCCAACCATAGCAGGGATGACTTGGGTTGTATGTGGCTATGATAGTAGAATGCGAACAGACCCTATTCAGGGTGTTGTAGCCATTGTTCCAGTATAACACAAGCCGCTATACTATCTACCTCAGATTGTTTGATTTTACGATATCCACCTTGTGCAAACAATTGCTCCCTAGCCGCAACCGTTGAAAGCCGTTCATCAACTAAATGAACCGGCAAAGTAAATCGCTTACGCAATTCCTTGGCAAATCGGCGCGCCGCGGAAGTTGTGTATAATTCACTGCCATCAATACAGGTAGGAATACCTACAATTAATGCTTGAGGGGACCACTCAGCAATGACTTTGGCAACCAAACCCCAATCAGGCACACCGGATCGGGCACTCAAAGTCGCTAGAGGGGAGGCGCTGCACGTTAATTGTTGACCTACTGCAACACCAATGCGTTTATAACCAAAATCAAAACCCAAATAAACAGGACTAGGCATGGCCGACATTTGAACTGAGTTGGCTCATTCTAATCCCTAAAGTGGACCCTGCATATTCCCAACGATCTTCGAAGGGAACCTCATACAAAATCTCCGAGCGATAAGGACAAACCAACCAAGTATTTTCAAGAATTTCTTTTTCCAATTGATTTTCCACCCATCCAGCATAACCTAAAGTAATTAAAACATCTTTAGGTCCTTTATCTTCTGCGATGGCACGAATAATATCATTTGATGTGGTTACCGTCACCTCATCTTGTAAAAACAAGCTGGATCGCCACCCACCAAATTGTTTATGAATCACAAATCCCCTTTCAGGTTGTACTGGCCCACCAAACATTAAAGGCATTTTGCTTTGCTCCATACGAACTGGCTCGATATGTAATTGCTCAAAAACGATGGCAAGAGGAAATTGCATGGGGCGATTGACAATTAAACCTACAGATCCTTGTTCGTGATGTTCACAAACATAAATCACTGTTCTTTCAAAATTAGGATCATTTAGAGAAGGCATTGCGATCAGCAAATGATTAGCCAACGAGCTTATAATTGCCATGAGCCCTCCCGAAGGGTTAGTTTATTTATTACGTTTATATTAATTATATACCAATTGTATATTTTTTATGCGAACACATTTAAAAATCATGCTCCACTGTAACCTTTACATAAAGTGTTGCTTGCTGAGAAAAAGGCCTTCCAGCGGTATAAGACACAGAGGAAGAGTCAGTATCCTCTGTTCCCTCAGGAGTTCCTAAAGAAACCCACTTATTTAATGGGACCATTAAAGTTGTATCTATATTTTGATTATCAAATTGCTGTCCGCCTGCGGGATTTTGTTGTTCACGTACTCGACGCACCTTTAACTCGACCTTTGAACCACGCATCACCGGTTGAACCAGCAATCCATTTTTTATCTGATGTTGCTCGTAAGCAATGCCTGTAAAAAATCCCGCACCTACAGAGGTGACGATTGGCACTTCTTCTCCAGTAGCGACAAACGCGGATTCACCACTCATTACCTTAACTGATTGTGAACGCTTCACTTCAGCCGGAGACTGCGAACTATAGGTTACAGAGTTTTGATTTTGTGAACTAAGCCAATTAGGGTCCCCTTGATAAATAGAAATTTTAAATGTTACTGGGGCCACATCAATTTGATGCAATACGGTTCTAATTTGGGTTAGTGTCTGAGGAGAAACCTGCACTATTAAAGTTTGCCCTGAACCACTTATTTTTTCTCCGGATTGCAACAGGGGCTGCACTAATTGAATCACTTTTTGAACAGGGACATAATGCAGTTCAATCACCTTGGTGATTAACGTCTGCGAAAACACATTATTTGCCAACAATAATAAACCGATTAACCAAAATCGCTTCATCCCAAACTCCTTGTCCCTAATAGTCATCCATGAATTTCATGTAAGGCAAAATATATTATGGTAAACCCTAGTATCTGATTGTAGACCAATATAGAAAAACAATGGAATAAAATAAAAATATTTTTAGCTTTAGGGCCTATTCACAACTCGCTCTCTTGAAAAATTCATGAATCAAAGTAAAAAAATACTTGAACCATAATTCAATTGTTTTGTTCCTGAAAAAGTTTGGGGTATACTTCTCCAAAATTTGCTTAAGAGATGCGAACATCATGGGTAGCATATTTAATATGTTTGGTCCTTCACCGATAAGGCCAATAGAACAACACATGCGGAAAGTACACCAATGCGCCAAGCAGCTCTACCCATTTTTTGAAGCAGTCCTAAAAAAAGATTGGACAACAGCTGATAAAATAAAAGAAAAAATAATTTCTCTCGAAAAAGAAGCTGACTTAATTAAAAGAGATTTACGTCTCCACTTACCGACTGGGCTGTTCCTCCCTGTTTCGCGTACTGATCTTCTTGAGCTACTTAGCGCCCAGGATTTCATTGCGAATAAAGCGGAAGATATTGCAACACTGATTGTCAGTCGGCAAATGCTTATTCCAGAGACACTCATTCCTATTTTTATGCCTTTTTTAAGCCGTTGCCTGGATGCATCAAAACAGGCATGTAAAGCAATCAATGAATTAGATGAATTGTTGGAAACAGGTTTCAGGGGCTCAGAAGTTAAGATTGTAGAAGAAATGATCTTAACGCTTTATGAGATTGAACATGACAGCGATGAACGTCTAGCAGATATTAGGCATCGTATTTTTGAAATCGAAAAAGAATTATCTGCAATTGATGCAATTTTCCTCTATAAACTGGTCCAATGGATTGATGATTTAGCCGATGGTGCCCAACATGTGGGTAGTCGCCTTCAAATTCTAATAGCTCGGTAGTCAAATTCTATGGATTATTCAATTATATATCTTGTTATAGCGGTCATTTTGTGTTTTTTGATGACTTGGGGTGTTGGCGCTAATGATTTGGCCAACGTCATGAGCACGACTATGGGCTCAAAAGCAGTTACAGTGAAACAAGCGATGCTGATCGCCATAATTTTTGAATTCGCCGGCGCATTTTTAGGAGGGACAGGCGTTACCGAAACAATGCGTGATGGGATTATTAATTCCAGTCAACTCTCAGGGCAACCATTGATCCTTATTGAGGGGATGTTGGGGGTTTTATTGGCATGCACTATATGGATGAATCTTGCGAGTTATCTTGGGGTCCCTGTATCTATTACCAATGCATTGGTAGGTTCCATGGTCGGTTTTGGCACCATAGTATTAGGACCCCAAGCAATTCATTGGAATCAAGTAAGTCGCATCGCCATAAGCTGGATCACTTCTCCCATGATTTCAGGAATCACCGCTTTTATATTATTTACCAGCATTCAACAAACTATTTTTGTCAAAAGTAACCCTTTAACTAAGGCAAAATTATATATTCCCATTTATCTTTTTCTTATCGGCTCCATTTTATCATTTATCACGGTATTTAAGGGACTCAATCATTTCCATATTCACCTGAATTTTAAACAAAATCTAGCAGTAACCTTAGCAACCAGCATCATTATTACGATTATAGGGATGATCTTTATTAAACGTATTCCCGAACATCACAGAATAAGACGTAGAGAACGTTTCATCCAAGTTGAAAAGTATTTTGCTGTCCTTATGGCAATGACTGCATGTGCAATGGCTTTCGCACATGGTTCCAACGATGTAGCCTTAGCCGTAGGCCCCCTCTCAATCATCCATAGTTTGGTTATGGATTCACATCAAACTTTTAATGCCAATAATTATCCAGCATGGATTATATTGTTAGGTGTCGTTGGTGTGGTTACTGGCCTGCTGATGTATGGAAGAAAAGTAATTGAAACCGTAGGTAGTGCCATCACGGCGCTTACACCCAGCCGTGCCTTTGCAGCAACTCTTTCAGCGGCAACAACCGTTGTCGTTGCCACAAGCACAGGCATTCCCGTTTCCGCAACCCAGACATTAGTGGGGGCCGTTCTTGGGGTTGGCCTGGCACGAGGTATTGGAGCCTTAAATCTGATTGTAATTCGCAACATCTTCATGTCATGGGTTCTGACTTTGCCTGCGGCGTCTATTTTAACGATATTAGCCTATAAATTATTGCATTTTTTCTTGGGTTAAAATCTCATTTATTCCCTCATAAGAACCCTCATCCTAAGGAGTTTACGATGATGGCTCTCCTGGAATGAGCATCCTATTGATGCTCTTTCCACACAATTAAGATTTCTCACTACGTACGGAATGTGTCACGGCGAGCAATGGCGTCGCTTTAAGAATTTTGCGCCAAGAGGTGTTGACGCTAAACGGAGCATTGTAGCCCGGATTAAACGAGTCGTATCCGGGACTGAGGATACATCCCTATTATGGGACAGTATGGCTAAATGATAAGCTTAAAACTCTTCCCAAATTTCACCTTTTTCATTCTTATAATCTTTATTATCACGCATCAGAGAAATACGTTTGTGCTTATTAATTTCTTTGATTTGTGATGCGGACTTATCATGAGTTGCATCAAATTCAAATAAAAATTTGTCATAAGGACTTACATATGCTTTATCGATATCGTTTGAGTTCATAACTAATCCAAAATAACTTTAATTTAAACCAACTATTTTATAGCTTTTTCATCTAAGTTACCATTATTCTTACTTTAAAAGAATTAGAGGCGAAATATGAGTGTAAAAAAAGCAGAGTTACATGTTCACTTGGAAGGATCCATCACTCCTGAATTAGCAGCAAAGCTGGCTGCACGCAATAAATTAATACTCCCCCAAGGTCTAGTCGCTCCTGACGGGAAAAGCTATTTATCCAAAGATTTTCTCGATTTTTTAAAAGTATATGATACGCTTGCATCCGTCATTCGATATCCTCAGGATTATTATGATATTACTTTAGATTACTTACGTGCTCGTGCTCAAGAAGATGCAATCTATGTAGAGATGATGTATTCTCCTGATCATGCTGAACTCGCCAGTAAAATCCCTTCCGCAGAACATTTAGCAGCGATTCAACAAGCAATTGATGATGCTAAAGAACAATTCAATATAATAGGACGGATTTTAATTACTGCTGTTCGACATTTTGGTGTTGATGCAGTAGAACGAGTTGCCAAACAAGCCCATAAAGATAAATTTCCCTGTGTCACAGGATTTGGTTTAGGTGGTGATGAAGCAAAGTTCCCTCCTAAATTATTTAGTAAGGCATACCATATTGCTGCTGATGCCGGTTTACAATGTACAGTCCATGCAGGTGAATTTGCTCCTGCAAGCGGGATGGTCGAAGCGATGGAAAATCTACCGATAAAACGCATAGGGCATGGTGTCAATTCAATTTATTCACCAGAAACCATGGCTATGGTAAAAGATAGGGATATTACTCTGGAAGTTTGTCCTACAAGTAATATCTTTTTGGGATTGTTCAAGAATATGAACGAACATCCTTTTCCTAAGTTTTATGACGCAGGGATAAAAATCAGCATCAGTTCAGATGATCCACCCTTTATGAGCACTACATTAGGTCAGGAGTACCAACGAGTACAAAACGCTTACGGCTATAGTGATGAGATAATGAATTCTATTACTCGTATGGCGATAGACGCTGCTTTTGTTGATGAGCAAACTAAAGCAGAGCTTTTGGCGAAAATTTAATAATCAACCTTAAAGTGAGGTAGCCTGGTAGCGTCAAAACTGCCAGGTCCTCATCACTCATTAAAACTTTTTTAAATTTCTGTATAGACTAAAATAAATAATAAATAGATAAGGAAATCTCATGCCTATTATATTATTTTTAGTGTGCTCTTTATGCTCTTTTCATCTGTTTGCTCAATCAATTCTCATTGGTACATCAGACTATGGCCCCCCTTTTCAAATCGCGGTAAAAGATAAAGCTCATTTTTATGGCTTTGAAATTGATCTGATGAGGGAAATATGCCAACGAGCACAACTTGACTGTCATTTCAAAATTTTTACCTTCAATAATTTATTCAATGAAATGCGCGACAACCAGATTGACTTAGCCGTAGGAACAATCGCGATTACCCCAGATCGACAAAAAGCTTTTCTTTTCAGTCTCCCTTATCTTATAGGTGGAGGACAATATGCAACGAAAGGCTCAAGTCCAATTAAAACGATTAGAGATATTCAGGGAAAAACCGTCGGCATAGAAAAGGGAACCATTTTTAAAGCCTGGGTTGCCTCCCAATTTGGTGATACCGTTCAAGTAGAGGAATTTGATACTTTGGCAGACGTATTAGAAGCACTGGATGACAATCATGTCGATGCCGTTTTGCTTGATAGTGGTGCAGTTGAATATTGGACTGCTAATAGCAGTGGCCTTTTGAAATCAGTTGGCGAGCCAATGGGGGCCGGGTATGGTATTATGGCTAATAAAAATAATGATGTGCTTATTGCTACTATTAACAAATATCTTCTTGAATTAGAAAATGATGGAACCTATTTAAAAATATACCGGCGTTATTTTTAAATAAATTTAAATAGTCTGAAATCAATAAACCTCTAATTAAGACTAATCATTTCGATGCATCTCACCCAGAAGTTGCTCGATATAACGTCTGCAAGTCAATGGGTTATGTAAAAAATTAATGATGCGGCGCGTACCACCAGTACCTGTAATACAAACCATACCATAACTTAAAATGCTGCCCAAGATTGATTGGCGGATGTCTATTGCTTCAATTTTGCTTAATGGGATATCGATCGTTTGCCTTACAATAACTCCAGTGCGAATAATCACTTGATTTCGCTTGATGGTAATGGAAGAAAAATAATAGGTCATCCATGTCATCCCAACCCATAATAAGGCTAAAGCAGCCAAACCATATCCAAGCTTACGAATGAAATCTACCTCTACATAATAAACAATTGCCAGAGCAGCACATAAACATAGAAATGGGTAAAAAAATATTATCCAATGCATTCGGGTAAAAAAAATAACATTATTATCGTATGGCTTCTCGAACATTGATTCACCTATAATACTGAATGGTCTACTAAAAAATTATAATATTGTATTTAACTCAAATTTGCTATTCTATACTTTGCTCGAAGTATATACTAACGTTTACTCCATATTTTTCATAAAAATAAAAAATGCGCTCCATCAACCGTTGCCTTAACAAACAACTTGCCGACATATGCCAACGCTCTGTTCAATTAGAAGAACTTTCCGATAAAGTCAAGCAAATGCTTCCTGTTGACTTAGCAAATGCATGCCATGTTGGGAGTTTTAATAAAGGTTGTTTGCTATTAACAACTACTGATGCGGCCTGGGCATCACAATTACGTTACGCTATTCCTGAATTGCGTGATAAATTACGCACCGAAGGAGGCATGTATCAACTTTCTTCGATTAAAATAGCTGTTATTGAATCAATCACTCAATATGAAAAATCAACACCCACTTCAAAACATGTATTATCTGAGAAAGCGAAAGAAATTATTATTAGTGAAAGCCAACAGTGTAATTATGAACCTTTGCAAAAAGCTTTATTGCATTTAGCGGATAGTGAATAATAAGCCTGGGTGCAACAAGGCGAACCCCAGGGTTAATGAAGGTCAAAGTGTTCTCGGCCTCCGCTTCGTTGACCAAAGGCTCTAAAAATCTAAGGGGTTGTTTCCATGAGCGCTGTTGCAAAACGCCGGGCTACCCACTCTGAACCAAGGTATGTAAAGCAGTCGTGTAAATAATCAGTTAACTCTTCTTCTTCCATCATGTGTTCTTGACCAGGAGGTTCTACATCATGGTGAAAATAAGTTCCAAAATAGCGCAGAGAAAAATCAGCATAATCTCGTGTATGAAGAATGAATGCATGCCATACTTCATCAAGAATAAGTAATGGGCCAAAAAGATAGGTTTTCTTGTCTTGTTTTGCTCTTTGCGCATTCAACCACATCCACGCGATTAAGTCGTTAAATAAGACCTTACCTTCTTGCTCAGAAAACTCAGGATGATGATGGCAAAAATAATCTACTACTACCTGATTTTTATACTCAAGCAGATTCGATAAATCAACAAGGCTCATCCACAACACGCTTTCTTAGTACTTGGTTTTTGTGTTACATAACGCACAATGCGACAGATCATTTCTTCTTGAGTCATCATTATCTCCACAATTAGTTACAAATAAAAACGGTGCAGACAGTCTAACCAATGTTCATAATGGAAGCAATTTAATTATTTTTTTCTTACTTGTTGCAAATTCCTAAGCTCAATTAAATCATCAGTTTACACTCATCCTGAAAACTCAGGATGAGCGATATTAAGATTTACCAAATCACACAACGATTTTTATTTACCATTGGACTATCATTGGGGATATGAAAGGCTTCCTGAAATTGAGGCATATTAGCCAAGCTTCCATTTACTCTATATTTTGCGGGTGGATGAGGATCCGTAGTTACTTGATTACGTAGTTGTTGGGAACGAATATTCATGGCCCATACATGTGCTGTTGCGATGAAAAACTGTTGATCTGGTGTCAGACCATCAATCGTAGGCGCATTTTTATAATCTTTTGAATGCTTAAAAGCTCTATAGGCTAGTGTAATACCTCCTAAATCAGCAGTAGCCTCTCCTACAACCAGTTTTCCTTGTACATGCAAATTGTCATCCACAACATATTGTGAAAATTGATTTACAATGCATTGGGTTGCCTTTTTGAATTTTTCTAAATCACTCGGAGTCCACCAATTTTTTAAATTACCATGACCATCAAATTGTGCCCCTTGATCGTCAAAACCATGGGTCATTTCATGTCCCATGACAAAACCAATTGCTCCATAATTTATTGCTGCAGGTGCTTTAGGATCAAAAAATGGCGACTGGAGAATTCCTGCCGGAATATTTAAATTATTCATTGAAGGGTCATAATATGCATTAATAGTTTGTGGTGTCATTACCCACTCTGTTCTATCTATAGGTTTACCAATTTTATTGAGATCACGCTGAGTTAAAAACTCATTGGCTTTAATAACATTCAATACATATGGGCCTCTGTTTACTTCCAATTTGGAATAGTCCCACCATTTAGTAGGATAGCCAACACGCTCTTCCATCAGATTGAGTTTTTTCAATGCAGCTTTTCGAGTAGCGGGGGTCATCCAAGATAAGGTACTTATATCTTCACGTAAAACCTCGCGAATATTTTTGAGTATATCTAAAGCTTGTTTCTTGTCTTCCGGAGAAAAATACCGAGCGACATACATTTTACCTATAGCAAAACCTAATGCACTATTTTCTGTACTAACAACTCTTTTCCATCGAGGCAATATTTTCTCAGCACCTGTCAAAACAGCGACCATTTTAAAATTTTGATCGACAAAAGGCTTTGATAAGTAGGCAGCAAATGCATCAATTAAATGCCAACGAAGATAAATTTTCCAATCATCCAGAGAAACCGTTTTCAATTGGGTATTCATATCTTTAAAAAATTCTGGCATTGCTAGATTAATACTTTTAATCTGAGCTTGGCCCATTGTTGAAAAATAAGCGGGCCATGAAAAATCGGGGGTTATTTTGTTGAGTTGTGCTCTATCCATAATATGATAAACCGCATGGGGATCACGTTGATCGACTTGCGACATAGAAACCTTTGCCATTTGCGTTTCTAATTTCATCACTGTATTGGCTTCCATTGCTGCTTTATCAGGAGCATCACCCAATAATTCAAACATCTTGGCAATGTGGTTGACATAAGCTTCACGAATGAGTTTAAACTTAGCATCTTCTTTTAAATAATAATCACGATCAGGCAAGCCTAGCCCGCCTTGTGTAGCAGCCCCAATCATCTTTTCACTGTTTTTAAAATCTTGCATGCTTCCAAAATTGAAAAACACATCGACACCAATTTGATGCAAGTGGGCTATTTCATTCTGCAGATCGGTTAAACTGTTTAATTGGTTAATGCGATCAAACTCCGGCTGGAGGGGTTTAATACCCAATTGATTAATACTCTGTTCATCCATCCCACTGTAATAAAAATCACCGACTTTTTGTTCTATGCTGCCAGGTTTAGCTTTGGTATTTTCTGAGGCTTTAATTAACATTTGATGAATGATATTTTGGACTCGTTCACTGATGATGTTAAAGCTTCCCCAACTTGAATAGTCAGGTGGAATTGGATTGTTTTTTTGCCAGTTACCATCAGCATAAGAATAAAAATTCTGTGCTGGTGAAATATTAGTATCCAACCAATTTATATGAAGTGCTTCTTCAGCCGTAGTTTTTTGTGGTTCTGTGCCTACAGGATATATTGATGAACTGCACAACAAAGCAAAAGTAAAAAGGCCCATATTAAGTTTCATGCCGCAACGCTCCTTTGCCAATCTTTATGTTAATTCATTAAGAATGAGAATAAAATGTAGCACAGATGAAGGCAAAATCATAACTAGGAAGAGGAGTCGCACGATATAATCATGTGTCTTTATGTGGCTTTGTTTTCTGCGAAAGCAAGCGTCATGTTAATGTTTACTCGAACGGTTGGATTTGAGTGCAGATGATGCCAAATATAGCTTCTCTGATAAGGGGCTGAGCCCTTGCTGTTTCACCTGGGTTTCGATTGGGTCTCCACCCAGGCTACATTGTTAGGCTTCGACAGGAAAGAATTCAGTATGCATTTTAGGAAGATATTCTTCCGTATCAAAATAGGTATATTCCCAGGCGTCTTGTCTTACCATTAATTCACGTAATAGTCTGTTATTTAATTCATGGCCTGATTTGTAGCCCTCAAACGCACCAATCAAACTTGAACCCAACAGGTACAAGTCACCGATTGCATCCAATACCTTATGAGAAACAAATTCCGATTCAAAGCGAAGTCCATCATCATTGAGAACACGATAGTCATCAACAACAACGGCATTATCTAAACTTCCGCCTTTAGCTAAATCGCATTCCCTTAATTTCTCATAATCGGAAAGGAATCCAAATGTACGTGCTCGGCATACCTCTTTCACATAAGAGGTTGTAGAAAAATCAAAACTTACTGTTTGTGGCTTATCATTAAAAGCCGGATGATCAAAATCAATAGTGAAGGAAATCTTATAGCCATTATACGGATAAAACTGGACGAATTTCCCATTGTCTTCGACGCGAATAGGCTTAAGAATACGTATGTATTTTTTAGGTGCATTTTGTTCACGTATCCCTGCTGATTGAATCAGGAAAACAAAAGGGGCAGCACTACCATCCATGATAGGTAATTCAGGAGCATTGACATCAATATAAGCATTGTCGATTCCCAAACCAGCTAAAGCGGAAAGTAAATGTTCCACAGTTGCAATTTTAACTGGTCCTTGATGTAGGGTGGTACATAACATCGTATCACCAACATTCTCATAAGATGCTAATATTTCCACTACAGGTGAAAGATCTACGCGTCTAAAAACTATGCCTGTATTTACAGGAGCAGGTCTTAAGGTTAAAAGCACTTTTTCACCGGAATGCAATCCTACCCCAGTTGCCTGGATCACCTTTTTAGGAGTTCTTTGATTTGTCATTCAGTGCTCACCTTGTTCCTCATAATATCATTCTTTTTAATTTTTTATTCTGCACGCAAAACTTCGTGATCCTATCAATATTTTAATATTTAGTCTAATTATTTTTGTATTAAAGACTTTAAACTCCCTTCATCGGCACTGCGCCAGATGAAGGGTTAAATTGTTTATGCCTCTTCTTGCCGACGTAAAAACGCAGGAATATCAAGATAATCCACATCGGGAACACTATCACCTTGTTGTTTTACCCCAGGAGACATACTTGATTGGGCTTTACGCACAACCGCTGGTCTATCTAGTTGCTGATAGTCCAAAGAACCATCACTACGTGTTGTTTCGATTAAACGTGCACGATGAGATTGTTGTGGCTGCATTTGCTGATGACGCTGTCTTGCATCCCCCAAACCAGTCACAATCACGGTAACACGCATTTCATCGGTCATTTCAGGATCGATTACTGTTCCAACTACTACAGTGGCATCATCAGAAATAAACTCTTTGACTACATCTCCAACTTCCTCAAATTCACCGATTGACATATCCAAGCCAGCAGTAATATTCACTAGGATTCCACGCGCACCAGAAAAATTCACATCTTCTAATAAAGGAGAAGCAATTGCGGCCTCAGCAGCTTGACGTGCTCTTTGTTCACCTACAGCGCTTCCGGTACCCATCATAGCCATACCCATTTCTGACATCACGGTACGTACGTCAGCAAAATCCACATTGATCAAACCTGGACGAGTAATTAAATCAGAAATACCTTTTACCGCGCCAAGTAAAACATTATTTGCCGCTTTAAATGCGTTGAGTAAACTAATGTTCTTACCTAAGACACTGAGTAATTTATTGTTAGGAATAGTGATTAATGAATCAACATGTTCAGCTAAGCGACGAATTCCTTCCTCAGCGGCCAATGCTCTTTGTTTGCCTTCAAATGAGAAGGGTTTAGTGACAACAGCTACAGTTAAGATGCCTAATTCTTTGGCAATTTCTGCAAAAACCGGGGCAGCACCGGTTCCGGTTCCACCACCCATCCCTGCGGTAATGAATACCATATCTGCACCACTTAAAATTTCTCGAATATGATCTCTATCTTCTTCTGCTGCTTCGCGACCTATTTGCGGGTTGGCACCAGCACCTAACCCTTTAGTCAGCTCATCACCTAATTGAATGTGTATTTTTGCATTTGAGCCTCTCAATGCTTGAGCATCGGTATTAGCACAAATAAACTCTACTCCATCAATATTTTCTGCAACCATATGTTCAACAGCATTACCCCCACCGCCGCCAACACCAACGACCTTAATTACTGCATTATTACCATGCTGTTGGCCTTCCATTAATTCAAACATAACCCTGCTCCCCTCACATGTTTATTCTTTTGTAACTAATCACCTGGTTTTAAATAGGGTGAATGGTTACTATTCTTTTACAAAAAACCGGCAGTACAACCTTAAATAATCAATTACCGGTTTTCGTTTTAAACGTTATTTGTAACCTAAAAATTACCCTGGAACCATTCTTTCATACGTGCCCACAAACTTTGGGTGTTATCATTCATTTTAGGTACATTGTAGTTTGACTCATATTGTTGTTGGTAACCTCGCAGCAACAAACCTACTCCTGTAGCAAATGAAGGATTTTCAGTGGCTTCAGCCAATCCAGAAACATAATGAGCACACCCTTTTCTTACTGGCATCTCAAAACAAAGTTCTGCAAGCTCGATACCGCCTTTAACATTGGAAGCACCACCAGTTAAAACAATGCCAGCAGCCATTCTGTCTTCAAAACCACTACGTCGCAATTCATTACGGACTAAGGTAAATAGTTCTTCATACCGTGCCGCAACCACATCGGATAAAGCTTTAGCTGATATTTTTCTTCCAGGTCTGTCATTAACACTGGCAACTTCCAACATATGATCTGGATTAGCTAACTCTGTTAATGCACATGCGTGATTCAATTTAATCGATTCAGCTGCTTTTGTAGGCGTGCGCAGAGCCATAGCGATGTCATTAGTCACTTGATCCCCTGCGATAGGAATGACGGCTGTATGTTGAATTGCTCCTTCGCAAAATACTGCAATATCCGTTGTACCACCACCAATATCAATCAGGCAAACGCCCAAATCTTTTTCATCTTCAGTTAAAACTGCATGACTGGAAGCCAATTGTTCAAGAATAATATCATTCACCTCTAAACCACAGCGACGCACACATTTCACAATATTTTGTGCAGCACTTACAGAGCCAGTAACAATATGCACACGAGATTCAAGACGTACTCCCGCCATACCGATAGGTTCGCGAATACTGCCTTGATGATCGATAATAAATTCCTGAGGCAAGACATGTAGAATTTTTTGATCCGCAGGTATCGCTACGGCTTTAGCTGCATCAATCACACGTTCGACGTCAGCTTGTGATACTTCTTTATCACGAATAGCAACAATTCCGTGCGAATTTAGGCTGCGAATATGACTACCAGCAATACCTGCATAAACAGTCCTCACCTCACATCCAGCCATAAGTTCCGCTTCTTGAACAGCGCGTTGGATGGAATTTACAGTAGCCTCTATATCAACCACAACCCCACGTTTTAGACCACGCGAAGGATGACGACCTATGCCAATAATTTCTATTGCGCCATCAGATGTCACTTCTCCAATTAATGCAATTATTTTTGAAGTTCCAATGTCCAATCCAGTGATAATATCTTTTTCTATTTTTTTTGCCATTATCGTTCCGTTTGTTGTTTCCACTGCACTGCCATACCACGTGGATAACGCAGGTCCACGCTAGACAATTGCTCAATTTTTTCAGCAAACACTGCAGGGTATGCTTTACAAAAACGCAGCAATCGTTCCTCTAACTCTTTCTTTCCTAAATATATTTTTATATCATTGCTCAAAAGCAATACCCAGGATTGGTTTTCTCGTAAATGCAGTCCAGTGGCGTTTACCCCATACATTGATAATATCTTACTCAATTTTTCGTAAACTTGTAAGACTTCTGTTTGTTGAGATAGAGGTCCTTTTAATTGAGGGATGTTTAAACCCGCTGGAACGGCCCCCTCATTAAATAATCTACCGTCCTCAGTCATTAGTGCATTATCCCAAATTGCAACTGGTTTTTTTTCAACAAGCCTTATTTTCAATGTATCTGGCCAAACACGCTCCACGGTTGCAGTATCTATCCAGTTCATTTGGTTTAACTCTTTCTGTAACCCACTTACTGATATAGTAAAAAAACTAGCGCCTACATATTTTCCTAATACCGCTTCCAGCTCTTTATGGGTTACATGCTCGTAATTTGCAGCTACTTTGATTGTAGTAATTGGAAACCGTTCCGCATCAGATAAATAGTAATAACCCAGTCGAAAAGCTAAGAACACGGCACTTAAACTTAATACCAATAACCAAGAGATATAACGCAAATTTCCAGAGTCAACGTCCCTATTTTTATTCATGGCTCTCACAAATAATTGGTTACTAAATGTTGGCGGCAATGTTGATGTACCATCGCAATACGAATCAATTCATCCAATAATTCAGGATAGGATAAACCACTCGCCTGCCATAGCTTTGGATACATACTAATTGAAGTAAAACCAGGTAAGGTGTTTACTTCGTTAAAATAAATGATCTCGTCCTTGTCATTCACAAAAAAGTCTACGCGTGCCATACCCTTACATTTTAAGCGGATAAAAATATCTGCAGCCGCCTTTTTTAATTGCTCATACAACGTTTGACTCAACGGAGCAGGTATAATCAGATCGGTTTGTCCGCTCTCTAAATATTTCGCTGAATAAGAATAAAAACCATCGGGATGATTAACACGTATTTCCCCAGCAATACTGACCCTTGGTTCTCCCGAAGGGACAACACTCTCCAGAACTGAGAGCTCAATTTCTCGTCCTGGAATAAATGATTCAACTAAAATCTCTTCGTCATAGCGTAAAGCATCATCCACAGCGACGAGCAGTTCAGCCATATTTTTTGCTTTATGGATACCTACACTCGATCCCATAGCACAAGGTTTGACAAATAATGGCCATCCAAACTCTTCTGCAACCTCCTGACAAAAGTGTTGTCTTTCAGATGCTGTGCTGTGCCAAGACAAAAGCTTGTAATTTGCTGACTTTAAACCATTGATACAAACTATGCGTCTTGCCATGTCTTTATCCATTCCAATGGATGAAGAAAGCACATCACAACCGACATAAGCAACACCTGATAATTCAAGCATTCCTTGCAAGCAACCGTCTTCATATAAAGGGCCATGTACTACAGGAAAAACTACATCTGCATCAACAGAAAACCGACCATTGATAAATAAACCTGCTAAAGGGGTGGCATGCTCCGTTACCACTGGAAGTTTTTCTTTATAAGCAAGTAAATCCTGATATTGATGAAGATAAAATAATCCATCTTTATCCATTGCTATAGGAATAATGTTATATTTTCCAGCATCTAAATGTGCAAGAACAGATGCAGCTGAAATCAACGAGATTTCATGCTCTCCAGATTTTCCACCATACAGAAGAACCAGGTTGAGAAGCTTGGACATTAACGGTCTCCGATTATATGAACTTCGCGCAACAACTCAATCGTTGTCTGCTCACGAACTTTAGTTTGTACCAAATGAATCAATGCTGCAATATCAGCTGCAGTTGCTGAACCTTGATGATTGATTATAAAATTTGCATGCTTTTGAGAAACCATCGGACCTCCTACACGCCAGGTAGTGTATTCAGCAAAAGGCTCATTATAAAGCAAAGTGCCCTGAATTTCACCGTCAAGATTGCAAGGATTCTCAGTTGGACTCATGTTGCTCTCACAATTCTTTCATCAGGTTCACAGCAATTTGACCAATACTCCCAGCACCTTGCATCAAGATCACATCACCATCTTTAACTAACTGATTCAGCTGTGCCTTAAGCGATTGCTCATTCACAAGCGTTACTTTTTTATCTTTATTTCTAATTTTTTGTGCCAGAGTCTCACTGGTTATCCCAGGAATCTCAGCTTCTCCTGCAGAGTAGATATCAAATAAAAACAATTCATCAGCAAGGCTCAATACATCCACAAATTGCTCTTGTAATGATTGGGTTCTTGTATAACGATGTGGTTGAAATACATGCACGAGTCGCTTGTTGGGCCAAACATGTCGAAAAGCATCGATAGTTGATAGGATTTCTTGAGGATGGTGGCCATAATCGTCAACAACAAGAGCGGAACCATTTTCAAATCTTTTCTCGCCCAGCATTTGAAAACGACGGCCAACACCTTGGAATTTTGCCAAAGCGCGTACAATAGAAGCATCGTCAACCCCTAATTGTGTCGCAATCGCAATGGCAGCCAATGCATTTAATACATTGTGACGCCCTGGATACTGAAATCGAATTTTTAATGCCGTATAAGGTACAGGACGAACCACAGTAAACTCACTAAGCAGTTCATTTTGCGTCCAATCAATCGCACGGTAGTGAGCCTCTTCGGCAAACCCATAAGTCAATGTAGGCCGTTCAATAGCTGGAATGATCTTACGTACTTCAGGGTCATCAATACAGACCACTGCTAAACCATAAAATGGCAAATGATGCAGAAACTCAAGGAAAGTTGTTCTTAATTTTTCAAAATCATTCTCATAGTTGTCCATATGATCTGCATCAATATTTGTCACTATGGCCATCATAGGTTTTAAGAATAGGAATGATGCATCACTTTCATCCGCTTCAACAACAAAATATGGGGATTGGCCGAGTTGCGCATTGATCCCCAGACTATTTAATTTTCCACCAATCACGAAACTTGGATCTAAGCCACCTTCCGCCAAGAGACTACTTACAAGACTTGTTGTGGTCGTTTTACCGTGGGTACCAGCTACTGCAATACCATGGCGAAAGCGCATCAGTTCAGCAAGCATTGCAGCTCGTGGGATTACTGGGATCATTTGTTCACGAGCAGCTACAATTTCAGGATTATTCATGCCAACAGCCGAAGAGCGAACTACAACATCTGCTCCTTTTATATGTTCTGCTTTATGTCCCATATAAACGGGAATGCCTAAGGATTTTAACCTTTGTACCGTACTTCCTTCACCCAAATCAGAACCAGTAATACGATACCCTTGGTAGTGTAATACCTCGGCGATACCACACATACCAACCCCACCAATTCCAACAAAATGTATTTGTTCTACACAGCCCATCCTTGATGATATAAATTGTCCTGAATTACCCACAAATTCCCCCTTATGCTGACAGTGGCCTAATGGCCTGTCATAAAATAAACCTTACAGCGAGCGCCCGGATTAGCAAAGGTTGCTCACTGTAAGGTTTATTTCGAGACAGGTCCTAATCCCAAAGCTTGCCAACGATTTTCATGATCGATGCGCAATAATAACGCAATTACAACACAATTGATAACCATACTTGCTCCGCCATAACTCATTAATGGTAAAGTTAACCCTTTTGTAGGCAGTAGACCCGAGTTAACGCCCATATTAATAGCGGCTTGCAGCCCTAACCAAAAAGTTAAACCATAAGCAGTATACGAAGCAAATAATCTTTCTTGTACATGGGCATTGTATGCAATAGTCAAACCTCTAATGACTAATATGGTGTATAAAACCATAACCATTAAAATACCGATTAAGCCCAACTCTTCAGCTAAAACAGCAAATAAAAAGTCAGTATGCGCTTCGGGTAAATATAATAATTTCTGAATACTCTCTCCCAAACCCGCACCAAACCAGCCTCCCCGTCCAAATGCAATCAAAGACTGAGTCAGTTGATAACCGCTATTATACTGATCTGCCCAAGGATCTAAAAACGCGGTTAATCGAGCCACTCGATAAGGAGATGAAACCGCCAAAAAGGCGAGTGCGGCCATAACAACACACATTAAGCCTATATAATAGCGTAATTTTACACCAGCTAAAAATAGCATGGCCATCACTGTGCCCGAAATCACCACTGTAGCACCAAAATCAGGCTCAAGTAATAACAAAAAGGAAACAACCCCCAGAATCACCATAGGTTTAATAAAACCCAAGATGCTGTTACTGACCGCTTTTTGCTGACGTACTAAATATCCAGAGAGATAAAAAATCATAGTCAGTTTTGCCAGTTCGGATACTTGAATGCCTATCGGGCCCAATGCTAACCATCGACGGCTGCCATTGACTGATCGACCTATTCCTGGAATTAATACAACAAGCAACATCAACAGGCAAATTAACAGCATTGGCATACTGATACGCTCCCAAACGCTGCTGTCGGTCCTGATCACAATCAGGGCAATCATTAAACCAGCAAATAAATAACATGCTTGGCGAATTAAGAAATGGAATGGTTGATGAAAATATTTAGTGGAGATCATGACCGAACTCGAAGCAACCATCATCAACCCAATGATTAGCAAACCAATAACTACGCTAATTAGCCATTTATCATAAAGTGAAATAGGCCGACTGACAGGTTTTCCCCTTTGATTCACATGTCTAGGCCGCATCGCTTATAATCCATTCACTAAAGCAGCAAACGTTTCTCCGCGGTGATTAAAATCACGGAACATATCCAAACTAGCACACGCTGGAGACAACAAAACAACATCACCTGGTTTTGCCTTTGATTTAGCTACCTCTATAGCATTATCCAATGAAGAAGCACGTGCGATTGGAACTACATTAGCTAAAGCAGCCTCCATCTTATCTGCATCTTCACCAATTAAAATGATGGATCGTACATAATCAGCTATAGGTTGAGCCAATTCCCTAAAATCAGCACCCTTTCCTTGCCCACCTGCAATAAGTACAATTTTTCCTTGCATAGAACCTCCTATTCCATTAATCGCGGAGATGGTTGCACCAATATTTGTCCCTTTTGAATCATTAATCCAATCCACACCATCAAGAGTTCGTACCCATTGGCAACGGTGTGGTAAGCCCGCAAATGAGGTCAATACGCTCGTAATGTGTTGCTGCGAAATACCTGCCGCATCCGCCAAAGCAGAAGCCGCGAGCGCATTAAGCCAATTGTGAACTCCTTTGATCAATATAGAGTCAACAGCCAACATGCGGATATCACCTTTTGCCAAGTATATTTTATCTTCTTGAGTGATCAAACCCCAGTTGTTTTTTTCAGGGGCATCAACACCAAAAGAAATACGGTTAACTTCAGTAGCTGGAACAGTAGAAGGATCATCACGATTGAATAGCGCAACCTGTGCTTGACGGTACACACGTTGTTTGGCTTGGACATAAGCATCCATAGTATGATGGCGGTCTAAATGGTCAGGACTCACATTCAGAATAGTCGCAGCAATTGGCGCCAACGAATAAGTTAAGTCTAATTGAAAGCTAGATAATTCTAAAACCCATAAATCATACTGATGCTCATCATCAAGCATATCAAGAACAGGGGTTCCTATATTTCCGGCTACAGCAACCTTATATCCTGCAGCCTTCGCCATTTCGCCTACTAAAGTAGTCACTGTAGATTTTCCATTAGTTCCCGTAATTGCAATTACCGGAGCTTGAATCTCTCGAGCCAAACACTCAATATCACCATATACATCGACGCCCATCTGCATGGCTTTTTTTAAAAAAGGAGTATCTAACGGTAGGCCCGGACTTGCAATAATATCTGTCAACTGGGCAACGATTTCATCAGGAATATGTTGCGTATAAACAGGAACATCAGGAAACTCTTTCGTAAACTCAGCGACAGTTGGTACTTGGGCACGTGTATCAAAAGCAATAAATGGTTTCTTTTTTCTACGCAAATATCGTGCTACCGATACTCCTGTTTTACCCAAACCTGCAACTAAATACAAAGGAGGATTCATAAGTGTATCCTTTTATCGAAGTTTTAAAGTAGCTAACCCGCATAACACAAAAACAACCGTGATAATCCAGAATCTGACAATTATCTTAGGCTCAGACCATCCTTTTAATTCAAAATGATGATGTAAGGGTGCCATTCGGAATAAACGTTTACCATGGGTGTATTTAAAATAACCTACCTGTAAAATAACAGAAATCGTCTCAATAACAAATAAGCCGCCCATCATTAATAAAACCAATTCTTCTCGGATAACTACTGCAACAATACCCAAAGCAGCCCCTAAAGCTAAAGAGCCTACATCCCCCATAAATACCTGTGCGGGATAACTATTGTACCAAAGAAAGCCAAGGCCTGCGCCAACAATTGAGGAGCAAAAAATAGTTAATTCCCCTGTGTTAGGAACATAGGGTATTCCAAGGTAAGGTGCATAGACTGAGTTACTGGAAGCATATGCAAAAATACCCAAGGCACCAGCAACCATGACTATAGGCATAATCGCTAAACCATCTAGACCATCGGTCAAGTTCACTGCATTGGAACTTCCAACAATAACGAAATAACCCAGAATAGGAAAGAGGATACCTAAACCTATAGTTAAGGATTTAAAAAAAGGTACTGTCAACTGTGTATGGACAGGTAGATTAGCATGCATGTATAAATAAATTACCGCAATAAGCGCAATAAGTGACTGCCAAAAATATTTCCACCGGGCAGGTAATCCTTTACTGTTTTTTAATACTAATTTGCGGTAATCATCAACCCATCCGACTACTCCATTTGCGAGAGTCACTAAAAGAACAAGCCATAAGCTGGACTGTTGTAAATCCCCCCAAAGTAAACAGCTCACGGTTATAGCCAGGAGAATTAAGACCCCTCCCATGGTTGGAGTGCCTGCTTTTGATAAATGAGTTTGAGGGCCATCATCCCTTACCATCTGGCCAATTTGCAAACTACGTAACCAGCGAATCATCAAAGGACCACAGACTAATCCCACAATAAGGGCAGTCAATGAAGCTAAAATAGATCTAAAAGTTAGGTACTGAAAAACTCTTAACGCATGATACTGTCCTTGGAATAGCTGCGTTAGCCAGTAGAGCATAATTGTTCCTCTTGTTAACCCCAATTAAAGTTTGCTTACAATTCGACTGGCGCAAAGCCTGACGAGCGGTAGAATTATAAACAGGCCCCTATGGGTTTTGTGTTAAGTAACGCCCAACAGGATAATGGGCCAAAAAAGCGGCCAAGCATACCATAAACCTACATACCATTCAGCATCATATAAAAAAAATTCTTGGATTCTTTAGCCTAATTGCTTGTTGTCAAGTGAGTCAGACACACACGATCATTCAACCTAAATCAGTTGTTGCACAATCTTTTCCATTGCACTGGATCGGGACCCTTTTACCAAAACAACAGTATCTGGTGACAACTGCTCCACTAGGCTTTGTATTAATTGTTCTTGGGTAGTAAAATGCTCACCGCCAACGCCGAATGATTCAGCAGCTAATTTGCTGTGAGAGCCACAGCTGAGTAATTGATTAATACCCAACCGACGCGCTGCAAATCCGACTTCCTGATGATGCTGGGTGGCCCAAGTACCCAACTCACCCATATCGCCAAAAACGAAAATCTTTTTCCCTGGGCGTTCTGCCAAGACCTCTAAAGCAGCTAAGACAGAGCGTAAATTTGCATTATAAGTGTCATCGATTACAATGGATTGATTTTTCCCTTCAAGGACTGTCAAGCGTCCTTTTACACCACCAAATCGATTTAATCCCTGTTGAATTTCTTTTATGGAAATACCTACAGCATGGCAACACGCTGCAGCTGCTAGAGCATTACGAACATTATGCAGACCAGGAACTTGTAAATGAATATCTGCTTGTCCATTGGGTATGATCAAAGAAAAATGCCCACAACCTGAGGTATCCAGTTGCACATCTTGCGCATAAATATCAGCAGTGTGATCTAAAGAAAAACGGAGTACTTTTTTGTCATGCAATATTTCATCCCAAAAATGAGCATAAGCATCATCATCATTCACAACCGCTACACCAGCCAGAGACAAACCTTGATGTATTTCTCCTTTAGCACGAGCAACACCATCAATAGAACCAAAACCTTCTACATGTGCTGGGGCAATGTTATTAATTAATGTCACATCAGGATGAACAATGGCAACAGTATGTGCTATTTCACCTGGATGATTTGCACCTAATTCAAAAACTGCGTAATTGTGTTGGTTATTCAGTTGTAAAACGCTTAATGGTGCACCAATATGATTATTGAAGTTCCCTCGAGTAGCATGGGAGGGAGACGGTAAAATTGAAGCGATCATTTCTTTGGTTGTGGTTTTCCCATTGGATCCAGTCAACGCAATTACAGGGCAATGAATATCCTGTCGATGAGCCGCTGCTATTTTAGCCAAAGCTTGTATGGGATCCGGAACAACAAATTGTGGTATGCGCACGCCTTCTACAACATAATTAACTACCGCAGCTACTGCGCCACGCGTTTCTGCATCCTTTATGAAATCATGCCCGTCAAAGCGTTCACCCCTTATGGCAATAAATAAACTTCCTGGTTTTAGTTCACGGCTATCAGTACTAATACCAGTAAGTTCAGCATTGATCTGACAGGGTTGGGCAAGTAATGCGGCAACAGTATTTAGGTTCATAATATTAAGGCTTGGCTAAAAGTCTAGTGTACTAACACTTGAGCGTAGAGTTCAAGGGGGTAACCACAGTAAAAGTAGCCTGGATTGTTATTCTACATATATTACAGCCTGTGTGCGGGGCAGGAGAGCACGAAATTTTTTGTCATCATCCCGAGCATTGCGAGGAATCTCCCATCAAAACATAGTGCTTTATTGTGGCGATCCCTCGCGATGCTCATAGGGCGAGGAGTATTATGCTGCTCCATGATTGATTCATTTATACTGTAGCGGACTCAATATGAGATGGATTAATGTGCAACAGACGATGATAACGAGCAATCCTTTCTTCCGTTAATGGCTTACGCTGATCATCAAGTAAATGAGCATCTAAGCCTTCGCTTAATTGGCGTGCAGTTTCCAGCATAACTGCAAATCGTTCTATATCGATACCTGGATTTTTTGACGAGTGCATGTATAAACAAAGGCCACGCACACTAAAAGCACCAATATTTTGCAAATCAAAAACTCCCGTCGCAGTTGCAGCAGCTAAACTGCACAAAACGGGCCCCTGGCCGTTAGGAAATTGATGTCGATGAAATAAACTCCCTTCACCAAAACGTAACCCAGCCGCCAAAACAGTTTGTAATAACTCATATCCTGCAAATTGCCTGTTTTCTTTTGCAAGCAAAAACATCATTAAGGTCGTTGGAGTATCCATTTTTATTGAAGACTCTACCTCTACTTTTGGCGCGGATTTCGGCTTCATCTCAACCTTTAATTCAATGTGCTCTTCATCATCCAGAGGCATTAGACGTGGTTGAGAGGTTTTAGGCGTATTTGTTTTAATTAGTTGTACCTCATTATCCCCTGCAATATCATTATTGAGGTCCGTAGCATTGATTTTACGGACTGCGATAATGTCATCATTATAATTCTGTGTGTTATCTGAACTTTTTCCTGATGTTCCCAGACTAGGTTGATAACGTTCTGGATTTAAGCTCTGTCTTCGAGCTTTCATTAAGCGCCCAATTGCTACAATAACGCCAATTAACAACAGGACATTAAGAATTAAGCTCCAATTTGCCTGCATCATTTACTCCATAGCCAAAGCTTGTGTTACATCAACCGCAACCAAGCGAGACACTCCAGGTTCACGCATAGTTACCCCAATCAAATGATCTGCTAATTCCATTGTAACTTTATTATGTGTAATAAAGAGAAACTGTACGAATTGTGACATTTCTTTCACCAAAGCGCAAAAACGCCCCACATTTACATCATCTAAAGGTGCATCCACTTCATCTAGCATACAAAATGGCGAAGGGTTTAACTGAAAAATAGCAAAAACTAATGCTACTGCGGTCATTGCCTTCTCTCCCCCGGATAACAAATGAATGGTACTATTTCGTTTTCCCGGGGGTTGTGCCATTACTACAATACCAGCTTCCAACAGATTATCACAAGTCAATTCGAGCTGTGCTCTTCCACCACCGAACAAACGTGGGAAAAGTGCCTTAAATGAAGAATTGACTTCGTTAAAAGTATTTTCCAGGCGTGAACGGGTTTCTTTATCCATTTTTTCAATGGCCGTTTCTAGAGTGGCCAATGCTTGAGTTAAATCATCATACTGCTCATCCAAATATACTTTACGTTGCTGTTCCGTAGTAAATTCTTCAATTGCAGCCAGGTTAATAGCTCCCAAACGTTTAATTTTTTCAGAAAGAGCAATTAATTCATCTTCACGCATCGCTTGAGTGACACCTGTAGGTATTTGCTCAAGTAATGCTTGTGCCTGCAAGCCCGACTCATCAAGAGATTCTTGTACAGAGCTGGCGCGCACCGCCAAAGCCTGCTCTTCCATGCGGGTATTGCTTATTTGCTCCTGGATACGCTTTACCTCAAAATCACAGTTTAAAATATTTTTCTCGCACTGTTCAAGCGCTATCCTCAGCTGTGATAATTGTTCTCTACTTAAAGTGAGCTGCAATTCTATTTCACCCTGTTTTTGCAATTGTTGGGCCAGTTGCTCTTTGAGTTCCTCTCCGGGACCTTCTGTTTGCAAACAAAGCATTGCAATATGTTCCAAACGCTCTTGCAATGTATTTAAACGATCTTGTTCTCGCTCAATACGATCATTGAGTTGCTGTATTTTATTTTTTTCTCTATCGTATTCCAGTTCTGCATGATGCAGTAGTACTCGAGACTCTTCCAACTGCTTATTTTTTGATGCAAACGTTTGCACCCAGTTTTGCTTTTCTTGCAGGCAGCGTTCCTGTTGCTGCTCATACACTTGGCATTGCTCTTCTAAAAAATGTAATTTTTCTTTTATAGTACATTGTTCTGCTGCAGTTTCTTCCAAAGTAAGTTTCAATTCATCACATTCGAACGCTAAAGCAGTTGCCTGTTTTTCTGCCTGCACCATCGTTTGCTCGTTAGCACTCAATGCCACACTATTAGTTCTTAATGCTTCATTACTGGCATTGACATTCAACTGCTGTAATTCAATGTCTTTTAAACTTTTTTGTAACTGCTGATGTGTATCAGCACGCTCCGTCCTGATAACCTCAATTTTCTCTTGTAACTCCTGAACAACAACAGCGAGTTCAGTAATTTTTTGTTGTCGAGCCAACAAACCCAACTCATCCTGGGTCTCTGGAGTAACAAATTTCACCCATCCTTGGCCTAACCAAAAGCCATCGGGCGTGATAATCGATTCATGCACCGCCAATGCAGGCAACCAACTTAATGCTTCATCAAAATGTTCTGCAGCATAGATATGTTCCAATGGATGTGCATTTGCTGGAATGGTTCCTTTAATTTTATCAATAAGACGAGGATAAGAGCTGGGTTTAAGATTGATGTTTCGGAGGGTAACTATATTTTCGCCTTGTCGTTCGCAAATGGCGCGTTGCGGCCATAATTCTTCAAAAGATTCCAGAACATATGCATGTAATGCTTCATTGAGTACACGCTCACAAGCTGATTGCCATTTAGTTTCCACTTGTAGAATATCCATCAATCGAGGTTTTTCTGACCACTCTTTAATTACATTTTTGCTGCGTTGCATTCCTTGGCGCGCTGCCCGTTGTGCAGCCATTAATGCGGCATATTCGCTGTTTGCATGATGGAAATCATCCTGCAACACATGCAGTTGTTGCTCGATATTCTGCAATTTACCACGTAATTGTTCTGTGTTTTCCTGGCTTTGTTTGAGTTGCAACGCATCAAACTCATGATCAGCAATTAATTTAATGCGCTGTTCTTCTAAGTTATTTCGAGTCTGTTGTAAATCCGTTACTGAAATCGCTTCTTGCTCTAATTGAAGCTTTTCTAATCTTAAAAGTGTTTGTTGATATTTTTCTTCCAAATGGTGCGCGTTAACCTCAGCCACCTGGAACTCTCTTTTCAAATTGCTTGTTTGAGTTTGGACTTCCTGCCAATGCAGATCCCATTCGGCCTGTTGCTTTTGGGTATCTTGCCAATCCACTTCCAGTTCTTTAAATTGAGCCCTTAATTGTTCAAGTCGCTTTTCGAGATCGTGCGCATTTTGCTGACAATGAAGTAACGCCTCTTTATCGTTTTTGAGTTGTTCTTCAGCAATCTGCCAATCATCTTGCATTTGCTGTTGATCCTGCTCCAAACGTTTCTTTTCACGCGTTTGCTGCTGCGTGGTTTCTTCCAAACGAGCAATTTCAGTGCCTAATTGATAGAAACTGGCCTGAATTTGCTGCGTTTTTTCTTCTACATCATGAAGGGTTTCATTCAATTCGACTCGTTCTTTATTGGCCTTAACGAGTGCGCTTTGTTGCTGTTCATAACTCACAGCTAATTCTTGTATTTGACGTTGTTTCACCTCTTGCTGAACAATAAAATCCTGCCATTTAAGTGCTAAAATTTCTGCTCGACACAATTGTTCTTCGTCTTTAAGAATGAGATAACGTTCAGCCGCTTTGGCTTGCCGTTCCAAACGTTGTAATTGTTTGTCCAACTCCTCTCGAATGTCAGCAACCCGAGTCAAATTTTCGCGTGTGTGATCAATGCGTTGCAAGGTCTCACGCCGACGTTCTTTGTATTTGGAAACACCTGCTGCCTCCTCAAGATATACCCTTAAGTCTTCCGGCCTGGCCTCAATAAGCTGCGAAATAGTACCCTGACCAATAATTGAATAACCACGAGCTCCAGCACCTGTTCCAAGAAAAATATCAGTAATGTCTTTACGTCGACAACGACTGCCATTTAAATAATAAGAAGAATCACCATCTCGAGTCACTACTCGTTTTACTGCGATTTCACCATAGCTCGCAAAAGGACCCGTGAGACGCCCAAGGCTGTTATCAAATACGAGTTCAACAGAAGCCTGGCCTACCGATTTACGATTAGAAGAGCCATTAAAAATGACATCGGTCATGGATTCACCACGCAAATTTCTTGCAGAGCTTTCCCCCATGACCCAACGTACCGCATCGATGATGTTCGATTTACCACAACCATTAGGTCCAACAACCGCAACCAACTGGCTAGGAAAATGAACGACGGTCGGATCAACAAACGATTTAAAACCGGCTAATTTTAATTGCTTCAAATGCATAGTATGGCAATTTTAAACAAAATAAGCAGGCATTATAACTGAGTATGTACAGGCTATCCACAGAACCGCTGATTAACAGAATGCTTGCGTAGAAATAAGGTGGAGTTGAGGATTAATTTGACAAACAAATGAACAACGATATAATTCCCCCATTTAATAGAAAATGGATGGATAATGAAGCACTTATTCAATAAATCACTCAGCATAGTAACACTTAGTATCGCGTTTCTTTTTCCAAATCCTATTTTTTCAACACCACCGAACCTGACTTTAGTAAAAAACGAACTTAAAAATTATCATGACTCAGGACTTTATCAAAAAGAGTTAACCCAAGTTATTCAAAAAGCACAAAAATATATTGATCAACAAGCTGAAATAAATCAAAAACAAAAACCACATAAAAAACTAGCGCTTGTTTTAGACATCGATGAAACCAGCCTGTCTAATTATAACTCCATGATTGAACGTGATTTTGGTGGAAATCGTAAACTATTTCACCAAGATATAATGGCTGCCAATGCTCCAGTAATTAAGCCTATGCTTCACTTATATCGTGATGCACGCAATCATGGCATCAAAGTGTTTTTTGTGACTGGAAGAAATGAATCGGAACGCCAAGCGACAGAGCTTAATTTGCATAAAGCAGGATATGATGGATGGTCTGGTCTCTACTTGCGCCCTATGAATTACTCCTCTAAATCCATTATTCCATTTAAATCGCATGCACGAAAAATAATCACCAAAAAAGGCTATACCATTGTCGCATCGATAGGCGATCAATACAGTGACCTTAAAGGTGGGTATGCCCAAAAAGTGTTTAAATTGCCCAATCCTTTTTATTATCTGCCCTAGGCTTTTTTAGGATCATCAGGAGCAGTTTCACTAACCGTTCAGGGGGATGAACTCTTACCGATTTGATGGGTATCCTGATGGACTAGATCGTTTAAAACAATGGACATCAACAATTCAATTTGTTGTTCATACATTTTGCGATCATATCCTCCTTCTAATCCCCAATAAATTTTTTCAATATGGTCTTTATTTTCTCGATACAGCTTAAAAATACTCTCATAAAAATAGGTTAAATCGGTGGTATTAAAGCGAGTTTTCCGTGCCTCAGTAGCCCCCATTAAATACCCATCAACATATTTCCCACAATAAGCGGTTTCTTCTTCATGGGAATCCCAACCCGTGGGTAAAAATAGAGCCACTTTCTGATGATTTATTTTGGCTTGTTCGATTTGCTCTTCCATTTTCTCGATTGCAAACACCAAAGCAGGATGTACTAAACCCGGTTTACGCATTGTACGACTTAAATTGACAACAAAATATTCTAAGTTTCCTTGTTGCCAAGATTGAATGTTCTGTCCTGCATCTTTTCCACTCTTTTTAAATCGTTCAGTAATAAAATCTTCATCTTGGTGGGGATAAACTCTTGAATCAAAAACATCAATATGACATATATCCATATCTGAAGCAGAATTCATTAAAATATCACATAAACCATTGTCTCGATTTACATCAGTCCCAACAATAATATGTTTGAGCGGTTTAGTGTTTCGTTGCATGTGCTTCAGTAATACTGCTGATTTATTTAAAATACAAAAACCGCTGCCTTCATCTGCGAATGCATGATGAGTAGGTAATCCAAAAGAAAAATGCACTTTTTTAGAATGGAATAAAGTCATCGAAATATCTTTGATTAGCACTTCAAATGTACCTGGAGTAATAAGAATATCTGAGTTTAATTGCTTCCATCCTTTGGGTTGTGCTCGAATGCAATCACGAATAATTTGCTGCAAATATTTTGATGTATGTACCGCCAATAACGCTTGGAGAATCTGGTCTTTTTCAGGAAATTCAGCAAAAAGTGCTAAAGCAACGTCCTCATCTCCTTTTTTCATGGCAACAAATAATTGATTCCAGTGCTCAGGTAACGCCACACGATCAGTTGTAACAACAGGTAAGGAAGGATCTTTAGATTGAGTTGTCGTAATCACCTGAGTCATGTGCTTTAGACGCTCGAATTGGTCTTCATCAGCACCAGCCGGCATTCCATGCATTTGCTGTATGTCTTTGACTGAGGGAATTTGAATCAAACATTCTTGATTTTTTTCCTTGTGCGACTCGAGAGATGTCTTCTCTTTAAAGAAATATTTGTGCCTCATCTTCATTTCATCCTTGAAAGTAAAAGAGGAAAGGAGTTTTTTTGAAATCAAAAACTCCTGCCATTCTCTATTAGAGTATAAGGTATGGACACCTGATGCAATGAAGGCGGGATTAAATTAATTAATATACCACACCACTATAGGACGGTGGGGCATTGTAGTGTTCCAACTCTTCTTTAATATCCTTTAGTTCCAGGGCGAGGCCCTTACGTGTTCCCGATTCAATTGCTTTCGGTCCGGCAAAAAAGGTTAATCCAATACCCGTAACAGCCGCTAAAGAAGAGGCACCCCCGAAAACAAACTCTGTTTCAAGCAAACCAAGTCCCAATGCAATACCCCACGCACTGAGTAGGGAACTCGAACCAAAAGTAGTAAAAAAACCAGCAACACTGGCACAAATCAGCAAGCATCCAGCCGCAATGAGAAGGCCGCCTAAAACTTTTTTACCAACAGCGTTGCTTCCTGATGCGTATTCAGCAATATCTCCTAAACATTTCGCAGCGTGCTGATCCGCAGGATTAACGAAAGCCGAGTTTAAAAGAGACAGCATTCGTCCATAAAAGTGATAGTCAATTTTTTCTTTTCTTCGCTTTTTGATTTTAACTTCGGCGTCGATTAAATTGACTGTATTGAGGATGTGCTTTTGCAGTGGTGTCTGCTGAGTGATTCTATTTTGTGTAATAAGAATCAATCCATTTTTAAAAATTTGCTCTTCTAGACTGGGTAAATCCTGTTCTTTGATTGCAAATAAACCTGGCATATTTTGTTTATTGCTTTCAAACCAAGCTTGCGCGCTATACCCCGTTTGCATGTGGTCGGGTAAATCGCCCTGCTGAACCATATGGGTACTTTCAACAAGATGTCCTAAAAGCTTTTCAAACTCAGGATCTTTCTTTTCTTGTTTTACCCTGGAATACATATCCCATAAGAAACCACACAAGCGCAGATAATTAGTCCTATGGAGTGAGTTCGTGTAAGCAGGATCGTATCGTTCAACATAGGAAGTCAATGTATTCAGACCATATCGAGCAGCAAACAAGCTAATCCGTACTTGTGGCGCAAGATCGGTTAGATGAGTATCTTCGTAATCAGTGAATGCTTCCCAAATTTTATTTATCAAAGACTGCACGGACTCAAGAGGTCTTTCGTGCAACGTCTGTAAAAATAGCTGGGCAGCTGGAATATGCTTTTGTAACCACTCTTGGCGAGAAAGCAATTGAGCCATACTCGCCTGAGCTTTATTAATTGCTTCTTCATAAGGTTTCATGCGTTTTTTGAGCGCTTCCCGTTGCTCTTGCAAACGATTTGACCTTCGTTCCGACGGAAAAGTTTCTACGGTATAGTTTCCATAATGACGAGGTCTTGAATCCATCATATCTTGGAAAGAAGCCATATTCACATCAAGCTGATAGCCTAGTGAATTTTGAGAAACCAACTCATTTTGCACTGATCTGAGGCGTTGCCTCTGGTCCTCAATGAATTGCAAATACTCTGTTATTTGCAGCTCAATTGCAGCTAATTCTGCTTGCCAAGATAGGAGATTCGTTCGATTATAAACAACAGGATTAACTGAGGGCATAATGATCCTTATCAGTAGATTACCTTAGAAATGTTCTCGATTATACATGGTGAAAACTATTGGTTCAATTATTGTATTTTATACTCAGAAATAAATATAAGTACCTGAATTAAAATATAAATTAGAGTCACCTCATTTTGCCCAAATCTAGCAAATTATCAAAGCCCCTCAAATACACATCAATACATAGATATGGCGCAGCACCTAAGCAAAGGGATACAATGGCCGCAGTTTCTAAAATTCTTTAAGGACAGGAGCCAATGACTACCAAGACAGCTTTTGAATCCTATTTTTTTCCAATTATTTTAATTGCAGCCATTCTGCTAGGCGGCCTAACGGGCTCCTTTTGGGGATCAATAACCCCATACTTAAAACCTTTTGGTGAGATTTTTCTCAACCTGATTTTTACCGCAATTGTGCCTTTGATTTTTTTTAGTATTACCTCGGCAATTGCACGGGTTGGTTCTATGGGTAAACTGGGTAAAATCGCTTTTTATATGACCCTTGTTTTTCTATTTACTGGTATAGTCGCAGCAGTGTACTCACTCTTGGTTGTCAGCCTTTTCCCTCCAGCCCAGGGTGTTATTTTACCGCTTAATGCCCCTGAAAAAACTTCAGCTATGAATGTTTTTAATCAAATTGCCGATATCTTTACGGTCCCTGAATTTAGCAAACTGCTGTCGCATCAACATATTCTGGCACTCATTCTCTTTTCAATTCTAGTTGGAGTATCCACATCAAAAGCCAATGAAAAAGGAAAAATATTCATTGATTTTTTACAGGCCGGAGAAGAAATTTTCATGCGTGTTTTTTCTTTGATTATGTATTATGCACCCATTGGTTTTTTTGCCTACTTCGCTGTTTTAGTTCATGATCTAGGCCCTCAATTAATGGCTAACTACCTGCGAGTCGGGGTTCTTTATTATACTTTTGGCGTCATTTATTTTATTCTAGTCTACACGCTGTTCGCCTATCTGGCTGGAAAAACCGAAGGGATAAAACGATTTTGGAGCAGCATTTTTCTCCCTGTAGTTACCTCACTTGCCACATGCAGCAGTGCTGCGACTATTCCTGCCAATTTAATGGCAGCAAAAAAAATGCAAGTCGCTCCTGAAATTTATGAAACAGTAATTCCTTTAGGTACTATTATTCATAAAGATGGTTCGGTAATAGGTGGCATGTTCAAGATTGCTTTTTTATTTGGAATCTTCCACTTAAATTTTTCCAGTCCCAGTGTACTGCTTACTGCTTTAGGAATTTCTATACTTGTTGGTACCGTAATGGGGGCCATTCCAAGTGGAGGAATGCTGGGTGAATTACTCATACTCAGCGCCTATGGATTTCCTCCTTCAGTCCTGATAATCATAGCCGCAATTAGTATTATCATTGATCCACTGGCGACTATGCTTAATGTGACATGCAACAGTGTAAGCAGTATGATGGTTGCCCGTCTTGTGGAAGGAAAAAAATGGTTAACACCCGCGTAATCTGTTGCTTAAGAGCAGCAATACGCTTTTATTGAAAAGGTAAATTATGAATAAACCTTATAAAAAATTATGGCGTTCCCGTAGAGATCGAAAAATCGCGGGAATATGTGGTGGTTTAGGCGTTTATTTTAGCGTAGATCCTGTATGGATAAGAATCATTTTTGTTGTTTTTTTTCTCCTTGGAGGCGCAGCATTTATTGCATACATCCTGTTATGGCTGCTTATCCCTTTGGAGCCTGAAGACTGGCAAGATGCCTAAATGCATGGCATGCTCCGATTAAGGCAGAAAGAGGTTGTGAGGATGCTATGTTTTCTGATTGGAACATTGTAAATTAGCTGACATACCCTAACACGCCATCTGAGAGTGATTTTTGAAATGAAACATTGAATAGTCTCCCGGGGCAAATCGTGCCCCAGATGACTAGCTACTGCTCTTTACTGTTCATCCTGTGATAGAACAAAAGACAATGCATTTAAAATTGCTGCTATTCTAAGGACTGATTGCACCGCGACTTTATTGACTTCATGTTCCAGCAATTGACTTACATGAGAATGGATGCACATTCCACAACCATTAATTGCAGACACTGCCAACGCGAATAATTCAAAGTCGACTTTAGGTACTCCAGGATTTAACATCCCATTCATGCGTAAATTTGCCGGCATTGACGCAAGTTCTTTATTTTCTGACAAATGAATTGCCCGATAATAAACATTATTCATTGCCATCAAAGCAGCCGCTGTTTTTACCGCATCATCCAATTCAGCAGAAAGGTAGAGCGCTCCTTCCGTTTTAATCGCATCAATAATACGCTTATTTTTCAAGGTGTACGCTACAGCCAATGCAGCCCCGTAAAATTGTGTTTCTGCAAGCCCTGATTGCGGAATATTGCCAAATAAGCTACTGACATTAAGACGAATATCCTTAGCAAAATCAGGTATCGCTTGTTTCAATTGTTCTATAGACATAGGATTCTCCTGTTTAGAAGCCCCCATAAATACAGGAGCTTCCGTATTTTGCTGTAACTATAACGTTTCGCCACCAATAGGACGATTACATGGACATAATTCGTCAGTTTGCAAAGCATCCAAAATACGTAATATTTCTTGAGGATTACGACCCACATTTAAAGAATTGACACTGACATGTTGAATTACATTGTTTGGGTCAATAATAAAAGTTGCCCTTAGAGCACAACCACTTTCCTCTTCTCGAATGCCAAATCCATCAGTTAACTTCCCACGAACATCTGCAAAACTGTATTGATTTAACTTATCTAAGTCTTTGTGCTCTCTTCGCCATGCGAGTTTGACAAATTCATTATCAGTACTTCCACCCAATACCACTGCATCCCTATCGTTAAATTCATCATTTAATTTTGCAAATTCAACAATTTCTGTTGGGCATACAAACGTAAAATCTTTAGGATAGAAAAAAAGTACTTTCCATTTTCCTGGAAAACTTTTTTCAGTAACTACTTCAAAAGCGCTCTCACCATGCTCTTCATGATGATTAAAACCAGGTTTTACTGCAATAACAGAAAATTCCGGAATTTTTTGACCAACAGTTAACATAAATTTCTCCTCAGTTCGTTTGTTTCAATTAAATTATAGTTATGGTGTATAATTATTTAAAATGAATAAAACGGATAACTTTAATCGGAAAAAACGATGAGCAGATTAGCAAGCCTTAAGCAGCTGCATTATTTGATTACACTCTACGACCATCAACATTTCGGGCGTGCTGCTGCGGCATGTTTTATTAGCCAATCAACCTTAAGTGCAGCGATTACAAACCTTGAAGAAACACTAGGGGCACAACTCCTTGAACGAGATCATAAAACATTTTTATTTACTCCGTTAGGAGAAGAAATTGTTCGACGCAGCCGATTGATTATTGAACAGAGCAACGACTTAGTAGATTATGCAAGAAATCAAGGAAAAGTAATGCAAGGGAATTTTTATCTGGGCGTGATCCCTACTATTGCACCATTTATAATCAGTGAATTACAAAATCTGTGTCAGAAGATTTATCCGAATCTTGCTTTATTTATTCGAGAGGACACCACAGACAATGTCTTGCGTTATTTGGGGGAAGGTAAACTTGATCTGGTTATTTTGGCGCTTCCCTATCCAACCCAAGATTTTCAAACACAAATATTATGCAAAGATTATTTTAAACTGGTTCTACCTAAGACGTGGTTACATCAAGGTTTTGACAAAGAAATCAGTCAATTGCCTGAAAGCAGTATTTTTCTGCTTGAAAAAGAACACTGCTTGACGGGTCATGCATTACAAGCCTGTCAATTAAAAGAAAGCAAAAAAATCAATCACTTTTTTGCAACCAGTTTACATACTTTAATTCAAATGGTCAGTCATCAGCCTGGCCTTACCTTCTTACCTAATCTTGCAATTAACAGCGGTATTCTTACAGGTACTGATTTAGTCTCCGTTCCTTTAAAAACGGATCATGCTTATCGAGAAATTGGTGTAGCCTGGCGGACTACCTCGCATAAGACTCAAAACTATACTTTATTAACTGAATTGATTCAGCAGATTGTTGTTGAGAAATGTGCCTAACTTATTTTTAAAAATAGAGGTGCTGAAAAAGAACGATCAAATTTTTTATTTCCCTTGGTCTGTATTCATCTTCGCCAGTATATTATAGTGCTCCCCAAAATTCACGGAGAAAAACTATGAGGAAATGCATTACTTCAATCTTAGGTACTATTCTATTTTTATCTTCAATAAATTCTTATGCAGATGCCCAAAAAACCGCTCGTATTCCCCAACTATCAAATGAAAAAGTATCGGTCTGGACAACGGTAATTTATCCTAATAAAGAACACAGTTTAACAATGCATCGACATGAACGAGACCGAGTTGTTGTTGCTCTAGATAGTGGCTTACTCAAAGTGGTCAATAATAAAGGAAAAGAGCATTTTTTAAAATTAGAAAAAGATAAGGCATATTATCTTAATAAAGATGTTCCCGGTGAACTCCACACTGATGAAAACATGAGTCAACACCCAATCCGGGTTGTCGTCATTGAATTGAAAAAATAAACGGTTTCGCAAAAAATGCGAAACCGTTTACAATGCCTTGTTTTATGATTTTTTTGCAAGATTTTTATTTTGAAAACGACAATGGTGACCGTGGTGAACAGGCAATAAAACACCCAATTTTTGATACGTTTGAAACTGGGTTTGTGTCCACAAAGTATTAATCTTCGCATTCACCGCATTTCTTTTTTCCACCAAACGGGATATATCACTCCATTTTACATTAGGAGTGGCTAACTTACCTCTTATTTGCAGACTGAGCGCACGCTTTTCTTTCATTAAAGGAGCCATTTGCGCACGGAGGTTTTTCCTGATTTTTGCCAATTCAGAACGCTGTTCTGGAGTGAGTAACTTACCTACATGCTGGCGATACTGTCCCGTTTGATTGACAGAAGCTACAGTAGGCGTTGCTGAAGGTTGGGCTGTTGCAATAGAAGTACCTAATACACCCAAAGCCAAGCTATTAATTAATAAAAAACGTTTCAAATTCATTTTATTTCTCCTATGAAGTTACCTTGTTAAGTGTAATCAGGCAATGTAATAGGAATATGACAAATGAACTGTTTATTGTAACAACACTGTTACAATGCTCAACATAGGACAGTTTATTGATATAATGTCGGAAGCATACCAACTTACGTCTCCCCGAGCACAGCGGGAGATGACGCGGTTGCACGCCAGCCACATTATTCTTATCAGGTGATTCATGAATACAAGAAAAAGTCACATATTAATTATTGATGATGACCAAGAAATTACGCACTTGATTAATGACTATTTAATCAAAAACGGTTTTCGAACCACTTGGACCTTGAATGGCTTAAACATCAAACAATTATTAAGAGAAAATAATTTTGATTTAATTATTCTAGATATTATGCTCCCGGGGATAGATGGACTCAATTTATGTCAAACAATTCGTCAATCCCATAGCATGCCTATTATTATGTTGAGCGCAGCGAACAGTATTGCTGATCGAGTGGCGGGATTAGAGCTCGGTGCAGATGATTATATTTCCAAACCTTTTAGTTCTCGTGAATTGCTCGCACGCATCAAAGCTCAATTAAGACGCACACAAGGCGAGCTGGAGCATGATCGTAAAAATCTTACTCCTTTACAACAAATTCATTTTGATAGTTGGATTCTCGATCGCAACACGCATTCGTTAATTGATAAAGAATCGGTTGCTATCCCTTTAAGCCAACGAGAATATGAATTGTTAGTTGTTTTTTTGGAACACCCTGGGCGCATTTTGAGTCGTGACCAATTAATGGATTTATTATATGACAAAGATTGCGACTCACAAGACAGAACCATTGACGTCCTCATTGGTCGTTTACGTAAAAAAATAGAGCTCGACCCACGTAATCCACGATTATTGTTAACGATTCGTGGTGGTGGCTATCAATTTAAAACCAAGGTTGACTTAGTATGAGTCAATTAACCAAAACAGCCAAAAAAACCTTAGTTGGATTAATACTAGGTAATTTATTAATCATTTTTTCACTCATGCAATTGGGTAAATATTATTATGAAAACATCCGCTCTCCATTGCCGCCTAAAGCCGTACGCTCATTGACTCATCTTGTGACCTTGTTACAGAAAAACCCGCAATCCATATGGCCTCTAATCCTAAGGAATCAAAGTATTTCCTGGGCGGAAATAACCCTATCACCGCAGCCTCTATACGATAAAAATGCATTGTTAACTTTAAAAGCCCCCGTGCTTTTTAATCTAATAAAACAGAATAAAAAATTGGAATTTTCCGTTTTTATAAAAGAAAATAATTGGTTGAATATCAAAGTCATTTCCTTTTTTCCTAGACAAGCAAACTCCATAGTCAGCCTATTTGTTATCTTAATTGGCGCTTTGCTTTTTATTAATTATTGGGCAGTCAGAATGCTGAATCAACCAATACACACCTTAATTCAAAGTCTTCACTACAGTGAACATCAAGAAAATTGGTTACCCATCCCGCTCACTGGGAATCAGGATCAAAAAGCTATTTTTAAAAAAATTAATGATCTGCAGGAAAAAGTAAATAAGCTTTTAGCCAATCGAACCCGAGTAGTCACTGCGATTTCGCACGACTTACGCACCCCTTTAACTCGTTTAAAATTACGTGCCGAATATTTAGCAGAGGATCCCAATTACAATAAAATAATGGCCGACATCAACGAAATGGAACTGATGATCCGTGAGACCTTGGATTACTTCCGGGATGTTAATGTTGAAGAAAAACCCCAGCTCTTTGATTTAGTAGCTTTGCTTTCATCATTGAAGGATGACGCTGTCGAAATGAACTATGATGTTCGTTTTATCAGTGAGAGCTCGAAACTAGTTTATTATGGTACAGTCAATTTACTCAAACGCGCCTTTAATAATTTGATTAATAATGCAGTTCATTATGGCTATAAAGCCGTCATTCACCTAAATTGTTTGCAAAATAAGCTAGAAATTACAATTACCGATCAAGGCCCGGGGTTGCCTGAGGCCGATCTAGAACATGTTTTTTTACCTTTTTATCGAGGAGAAAATTCTCGTTCACGCAGTACAGGTGGCACGGGGCTTGGATTAACCATCGCCAGAGAAATTATTCAAATGCATCAAGGTGATATCACATTGACTAATAATTTGCAGGGGGGATTAAAAGTAATCATTACTCTGCCGCTTAGGCCTTCTTAATCTACAGAACTATGTAGGAGGTACAAGATATAAATGTAGCCCTACTCAAAGTTGAAGCTGAAAACAATTATTTAATCAGAATTTGATGCGGCAAAGTCTCATCTTTAAATGTAGGGGTAGGGTAAAATGAACGATCATCGCGGCAATACTCATTCGCCACAATGCGCTGATAGCCTTCCTTCTTTGGCTCCATCCTTCTGGAGACGCAAGATTATTTCCTTAACAAGCTCTTCGGGAAGCTTATTAAAATAAGGAGTTCGACACATCATATCAGAAAGTAAATTATAGAAATCCAACAGTTGTCTTTTAATTTTATTGGATAAGGGAGACGCGGCATTGTTGTTGTTCATCTGTTGAGCAGCAGTTTTAAAATGGGTATCAAGTGGTGAGCTTTCTATTTTTGAATCTGTCATGTCTCATAGGCTACAAGTGATTTAATTAATGCAGATTATAAGTTATTTTTATCAAATTGATCAATTCACATACAATTAGCCAATGACTCAAGTCGGGATTTCCTTGAACCTAGGACTAGCACAGAACCATGTTTAAAAAAGAATCAGGGTAATCTATCATTCCATTATATTCCATTAACTAAGATCGGTCCCTGGCCAAAGCAGTCAAGCGAAAACTGTCTTATCTAGTCTGAGAGCGCCTTTATCTGTCCCCTACGTCCTGGGGTTACTGCGCAGGATCCATCCTGTTACTACATTCGGGGTGCCGCGAGAACGTCGCGGCACTGAGTTAATCTAAACTTTAAATTAAATTTATCGATCCTTCCAAACGGGTCTTAAGCAAGAAAAGAATCGCTTTTTTCTTCTCAGAAGCAAGATTATTTTCTTGAACCCAATTCAAACAATATTCAACAAATGCAGCAAGCCTTTCTTGATCAGTTTGTACCGCTTCATCATGAGCATGCATTTGTTGATAATTATTTTCCAATTCATTAGCAACCACATCCATCATTTTAGAATCAGGATTTTTGGTATTCTCTAAACCCTCTTGTTTGCTAATTGCTGTGATTTTTTCTAAAAGCTCATTCACTTGTTTTGCTGTCACTTCATTCGATGAAGCAGATTTTTTCGCTATCGCCTTAAAGTTATTTTGATTATTACTCTCCCAGTACTCTCTATCTCCTTGGAAGGCAATAACAGTCATCAGCACACGAGAGTCAATCTCTTTTTGCTTAAATAACGCTTTATTTGTAATATTAAAAGTCCAATCATTTTTCAGTCTAAAAAATGGTCGATACAAAGTGGCCATTTCTTTATCGGTTACTGGATCATAAATGGTGAAAGTAGTTCCCCAGAAATTCATACTTGCCTTAGCCAATTTTGTGTACCCATCTTGACCATAGATATCGAAGGTTGGGAAAAAGGCAAATAGTTTTTCATCAGCCGCCCCTATAAAATTTTCAAAATTATCATAAACATCAAAATGAGCAGTCAGTGAAAAGAATTTTGAACGCGCATATGCCAATTTATTATCAAAAGGATCAAAAAATTCATAAGTCAGCAAAAGACTAAAAAATTTTCTATATAAAGTACCTAATTTTCGTGTTTTGGTTTCTATATCATAACTGGTGGTTAAACTGATCCAGTGTTCTTTGATGTACATCTCATCAGGGATTTCTGTATTGGAAAGGGCGAAACTGGTATTGATGCTGATAAATAATGAACATAAAATGGCAATTGCATTTCTCATAAAGACCTCATTCTTATTAATAAATATTCCTTAAATTAGGGGTCTGCATACTCTGATATTTCCCGTGGGATTGAGCAAATTAGAACAGTCCCTTTTTCTTTCAGCATGAATTGGAATGCACCTAAATTCATTCATGATAAAGAACAATGGCGATTATATTGATGTACTCTTAAGGGAGTATTAAGATAAACTCGAAATAAGAAATAGGATTATTTTCTTATTTCGAGTTGGCTAATTAGAATGGAGCCCGTATGAAATGCGGATAACATTCATTTAATGACCTTACGTTAATTTAGCTGGCAGGCTTTTAACATCAGGATTTTTTGAGTAAGCATCAAGAATCTCATTAATTAGTTGTTCCACAATACTTTCTTTCAATTCATCCTCAATCAAACCCACTTTTTCTTTCATATTATTCAATCGAGTTTCTAATTCTTTGGCCACTGAACCATTGGGAAATAATGCTGCCAAAAGACGTCTTGCTTCTCCAGGGCCTAGATGGCGATACAAGTGGTTTCTCACTGTAGCATCCTCAGCTGTAGTACTAAAAGCCCATAATTCAACTGGGCCTAAAGTCAAGGTAAGCAGCTGTACGTTCACCCCACTCTTAGTGGCATACTGCGCCAGAAAAGTTCCTCCACCTTGCCGTGGACCATGTACTCGAGTACGCAAAGCTGCTTTTGCGGTATCCGATAGCCCAAATATGGCAGTGGTTTTTTCTATTGCCTGCGAGGGCCCTGCATCCATAATGTAAATCGCAGTAGCAAAATCGATCATTACCGGATCAAAGTCATCAACTGCCTGTGACAACAAGGCAATTTGTACTTTCCATTTACGCCCTTCGCGCATATCAATAATAACTTGCTCACGCACCGCTGTAGATTTTGAAGTACGGTGAAACTCATCGTATACGATACGCTTATGATCTTCTCTAATTTCTTGCACTCTTTCTTTATGATATTCCTTGTATTGTTCTGGAATATTATTGAGGCTTTCTTCAGTTAGATAATAGTGTCTTGCCAATACATAACGTGCCAACATATACATGACTGCAGTCTGTCTGTCTGCGGCATCCCCTCCACTTTTGGCTACCTCATCAAGGTCTAGTGATACAACTCGCGCATCACCAATATCAAAACTGGTCACACGTGATAAAATTGGGTATTCACGAACTGCTGCAGAAATCATTCGCGAAAAAGCGTTAATTAATGATTCACCAGTTGGTGCTGTAATCCGTTCATAGAGATCTTCAATAGACGGAGTACGACAAATCGATGCGGCATCAGCCAATAAAGGCATTGCATAACGTTGAGCCAACATCGCTTCATGCACAAAGCCTGCTGAATAAAGTGAATCGGTCACTTCCCACCAGGTTGATTTTGAATCACGAACAAACCCAATTTCTTCTAAAATGCTGTCGATGAATTCCTCTACTCCAGGGGAATAGGGCGCTGGATTAAACTCATCAGCCAAACTTTTATACAGTTCATCAACCACCATACCTGCAAGATCTGGCATTCCATCGTAGGGTTTTTCTGCTCCAAGAGGAGTCGTTAGCAATGTAATAAAGTTTACCAAGAAGGCGCGCTCTAATGCAGTAGGATAACGACATCCCAATTGGGTATCAAAAGGATTAATTGAGTATTCAGGAGTCATTCTTAAACGATGATAAGCCACGAGATGACGTTTTGATGCCGGAAGTGCTTCTTTCAGCAAAGAGATCAGTCCACTACTTGAAGGCCCGATATCAATAATCGCAATACGGGGTAAACGTAACAAACCACCAGAGAGACATAAAGCAAGGTTAATCGCATTCGATAAAACGGATTTACCCGAACCTGGTCGCGCATACACTAAATCAATCCACGTAGTTTGCTCTGTAGAGCCTGGCTGGAAGGGCCAAGGCTTGCCATCGGGCGTTCTAAAAAGTAATGCGCCTTTAAGCCAAGGTGAGGCCGGACGAGTAATAGGCAGTATAGAAACCACCGAACTTAGTGGAGCAACTGTAGGCACTGCAGTACTGTTCAGCGTAGCCGCTAGCATGCCGGAAACAAAACCACCGAATGGATCACCACAAATCTCAGAGACGTCGGTTGAGCCCCAGCCCTCAATTGCTTTGACTAACTCAGAGCTACGTTGCCGCAATAATGGCAATCGATCTTCAGGTGCCCAAGTGGTTGCTACAACCCGCAAACGGACAATGGACTCATCGGTATTGAGTTGTATGTATTTCAATAAATTGACCGAATCACTGATCAAACGATTTTGTGCTGAACTAAATGTTAAAATTGCAGCCAATAGGCCTTTAAGTTTAATCGTGGCAAGCCCTTCGCTTTCGATCAAAAAGGAAATTCTCCAAGGAATATGTGCTGGCAATATACGTGTAAATAACTGAATAAAGGGTCTAATATCTTTAGGGAATAAATCAATGTATGTTGAAGAGTAAATCTTGTCCCCGACCCTAACAGTACGCAAATCCAATACTTCCGCATCACGAGGAAATACTTGTTTCGCTAATGAGGGCCATAATAAATCGGAAGCATCGCCCTCGAAAGAATTCACTTCCCTGACTGTAACCTTATCCCCAGGTAAACTTGCCCGCCAATCATCTGCAGTATAATCTGGATCAGAAGTCATACGAATTGCATGGATTGCATCGTGAACTTCGAGTAATTTAGCGAAAATATGCAGCGAATCGAAATCATTCATTACCGAACGAACGTAGGCATCATGAGTATCACGTAATTCAGGAATGGCAGCATAGATAGTCTGGCTGTTTTTAAAAGGAGGAGCCTTAGAATCCTTGATCATCTTAAATTTAGCTTTGGTTGCTGCCTTTAATTGCTCTGAAGGTAAATTGAATGGTCGGGTTATAAGTACAAAATAGACACGCTCTTCTGCACAATACTGAGCCATATAGTTGATTCGTTCTTCAAACAAGTCGGTTAAATTCAGTTCAAGTCGTTTTGCCGTTGCTGTGGCAGGTTCATAGGTGTCTTGAATCAATTTCCTTATGTTTTGTTTATCATGACTAAAATAAACCTGTAAGGCATGTCCTGGACGCCCCATTGCCCCTTGAAATGAGTTGGTTATTCCGGCAATCAAATTTTCAAACTCTGCCGCACCTACAAGGGCAGATACCCCTTCAACTTTCAAAATTGATATTAAAGAACCATCATGATTGACCAACACAGTTGGACTATCTGCAGTTTCTAATTCGATATAAGATTCTGTTGTTTGCTTGAGCGATGTACTTAGCCAGGCAAAGAAGGTATCTATTCCTTCAAAAAAAGATTCTGACCAATGCGCCATTCCCTAACCTCACATTTAACTTGAAATTTCTTCTAGTGCACTCGCAGCCCATTTTTCAATTTGTTTGCGGAATTTGGCTCTTGAAGGCAATAGAAGTATGTTTTTAAATAATTGAGCTCTTCTCTCTTCGTCACTTACACCTGCATCAATCATTAACTGACCAAATATTGCAGGGTCACTCGTTCCTTCGCCAAATTTTTCCTCTACAAGTTGTGAGCGAAATTTGAATGCTCGATAAATATTCTGTGCACTCGATTTATAACCCGTATCATTTGTTATCGCACAAAACAACACATGGCATGTGCTATTTAATTCAGCTTGGGTAAGTTCGGGAAGATAGATTAGTGTACCCCCACCGTAACCACCAACGCCTACCGATTCAACAAAAAAACACTGCGCACAGAAACAACAAGAAGTCACCAAATTTTCTAACTTGTTGTTCGCATAATTATTATCAAGATTAACCACTTCTTGGAATAAACGTGCTTGGAATCCACAAAATCTACAGGTATATCTATCTCTTTGAAAAACTTTTTGCTCAAACGCTTTAAATCGTTCGTCAACCTTTCTAGCAGAATATAAACGCCATGATCCAGGCGTAGCCATTAATTTTAATTTGTTTTGTTCTTGATTAACTGCCATATCCTCGGCTCACATTGAATAGAATAAACTTTATTGGCAATTATCCGTTTTAATACCCATTAAAAGATCCTCATCCCCTAAGGGGGAGAGGATCAAAAATGAATTTTATCCTTATTATAAAAGCAACTGCTAAGTTATAGCCGGCTCTTTATTAATAAACTGTTCCAGTAGGACCAGCAGTTGTACCACCGCTACCTCCGAACATTGTTGCTCCAGTTACCCCTAAAATTGAAGGTAGGAACAATAAAGCCGCAGCGATAAAAACCAATGCAATTGGAGTACCTATTGGAATTTGGGTTGGGTTATCTTTGTGCTGTTTAAATTTCATAATAGCACCGATTGAAAATCCCAATCCAGCCAGATAAGAACCTGCAGTGATCAATTTGGTCAAGTTTGTAAATGACCCAGTAATGTTTGATGCCATCTGCCCTACGGATATTCCCGTCCCCGCAGCTGCCGCAGCATCTTGACTTACTAAAGCCAGTAAACTTAAGCAAATGAAACTGCTTAACCAATATTTGTAATTAGATTTGCTAATGAGTTTGCTCTTCACCTTTTTCTCCTCAAATTTAAAATTACTAAAACTAATTAAATCAAAAAAATCGTACCTTCGGTTTGTTACGATGCCCCATATAAAGTATTATTGATCATTTCTAGTGTACCTACGATGTTGATTGCTAATATTCCTCCAAACACATGAATTAAACCTTTTCCTGTCCCGCCTGGTGGTTGCCCTTGCGAAGCAGAACGTGCAATCAAAACCCATCCTCTTACGAAAGCGACTAAACCAATGACCTGGATAATAATCGTTAAAGGTCTTCCAACGACACTTCCAGTACCGAACAAAGTATCAAGTGTCGGATTACTACTACTCACCGGTGCATAAGAAAGAACATTTTGGTAACCAAAAGTTGTTACCATCATTGATGAAAAAGCCGTTGGAAAATAAATAAATATCGCACCAACTAATAAATACATCACTGGTTCTTTGATACTTGTATTATTCGACATCATCGTACGAGCCTCGCCATACACCTTTAAACTATAGATGGCTTTAAACAGAAAGGCACATCCAATCAGATATGCACCTCCTGTAATCAAGCGCTCTACAGGAATCAACGAATTTGCGATGTTAGTTAATATATTTACCTGACCCGATATCCAGCACGCTACCGATCCGCCTGTACATGTATCAGCCATACAAACCTCAACTATCTTCTTGACTAAACCTAATTACTCGCCCGGAACTTGTTAAAACTCGACCTTGCATGGAATCGATTAGTTTAACAGTACCATATCCTGCGATTTTTGTTCCTTCTCTTACTGTAAGTGTAGAACCATTTGTGCCAATTAGCCAAGCCCGACCGGGAATTACTGCATTTATATAGTAAATTATTTGTGGCGTTAGGGTACGAACACGAACAACGCGCTTAACAGGCTTAGGTTTTGTTCGCTCCATTAACACATTAATTACTTCGGATTGTTTCACCACTTGCGTATTTAAATCAGCAATCATCTGATTTAGTTTTGTAATTTGAGCATTTAACGCATTGACATTATTATTGACATTCCCTACCTGCTGGCTCATTGAGCTGACTTCAGATTGAACCGTTTGCTGACTTGCTTCAATAGAGGCAACCTTTTGTTGTAAGGCTGAATTATTTTCTTGCGTAACCTGAGGTTGCGGTTGTGGCTGAACAGGTTCTGGTGGAATTACAGTTTGGGTAACCTGAGGTTGTGGTTGTGGTTGCGGTTGTGGTGAAGGAGTAATTTCCGCGATAGGAGCAGGATTTACATTCTCCTTAGGGGTAGTCGGAGTAGTTTTAGAGAACATCCCTCCGATAAATTTATACATCAACATAACAAAAACAATGATACCCACTGCAATTAAAGCATTACGCTTAACATTCTTTCCAGGCTCCACTCCTCCTGGTCTTGGAGGAGTAGAACTTTTGGTATCAAACTCTGAGGTCTCCAGAGGTTCATTCTCAAGAGAGTCTAACTCAGCGAACTTATACTCATCATTTTGATCATTATCTGCCATTTTTACCTGCCATCAAATTAAAAAGATTTTACATCCTGAGTAAATAAAACTCCTACTGGGGTTCCTGAATAGACCTCAACAGTTGTAGGTGTATTAAATAATACTTGAGCTTGCTGCCCCCAAGTCTTACCAACAGTTGCTAAGCCAATTACAGCATTTTCCAGGGTAGAACGGCCAACACCATTAGATACGGTTACGTTATTGCCACCACCTGTTCCACCAATAGTGACTGTTGTATTGGCAGACTGGAATGCATTACCAAAACCCTCTAAAAATGAAGAAGCAAATAATGAACCGTATCTCAACAAGTAATGATGATTGGTTTTACTGGAAAGAGCGGTTCTTGCAGTATTGGGATCAATTGCGTATGCAGAAATTGGAATTGTTTTGGGTGCACCTGGAATTGACATGGTATTAAATGTAATAACCATTTTGTTTGCATTCGAAGGTAAATTAAAGCTACCAATTAATTTGGCTCCTTTAAGTCTTCCTGAAACAATGCTTGCAAGAATAGGACCTGGTTCATCACTATTCACTGAAGTATCGATCACAGCGAAAAGCACATCTCCGGTTTTGATCATATTGACTTGAGTCACCGATGTATTGGTGGTTTCAGTCACAGTGGCTCCACCAGGACCAGCCCCAGACGCTGCTGCTACAGCTGCTGCAGCGGGTTCTTTTTCTGCATCACCAGAGGTATAAGTCTGAGTTGGCACATTTTTCCATTCAGCAATTAATTGGTTTGCAGCCGCTAACATATCTGAACTTTTTTGTTGAATTTTTTGCTGATATTTTTGTTCTGCTTGTTGCTGATTTTGTCTATTTATAATCGCCTGCAACTGTTGGTTACTGGCAGCAGATCCTGGCATAACGGCAGTTCCTGCTGGCCCTTGGCCTAGAGTTGGTACTCCTCCGATATTAAATGTACCGGGTTGTAAATTGGGAGCCCCCAAACCTGCTACCTGGGCCCCTTCGGGAGCAACGGCCAAGTTTTGTAATTCAGCAGGACTGAATCCAGCATTCTTTAAATCAGCGGCATTATATCCGGCATCAGCCAAATCTTTGGCACTAAAACCTGCTGCTTTCATTTCCGCTGCTGTAAATCCCGCGTCCTTTAAATCTTTAGCACTAAAACCCGCTGCTTTTAAATCCTTAGCACTAAAACCTGCATCTTTTAGGTCTTTAGCACTAAAACCTGCATCTTTTAGGTCTTTAGCACTAAAGCCTGCATCTTTTAGGTCTTTAGCACTAAAGCCTGCATCTTTTAGGTCTTTAGCACTAAAGCCCGCATCTTTTAATTCCTTAGCACTAAAGCCCGCATCTTTTAGGTCTTTAGCACTAAAGCCTGCATCTTTTAAATCTTTAGCACTAAAGCCTGCATCTTTTAAGTCTTTAGCACTAAAGCCTGCATCTTTTAATTCTTTTGCAGTAAACCCCGCGTCTTTTAAATCCTTGGCGCTAAAGCCCGCTGCTTTTAATTCAGCAGCTGTAAACCCCGCGTCTTTAAGCTCTTTTGCTGTATAACCAGCATCTTTTAATGCCTTTGCAGAACACCCTAGTGTTCTCTTGATTGTCAAAGCACTAACCCCTGCAGCTCTCGCTTTTTTCAATGATTCAACACTACAATCAGCAACACGTCCGCTTGCAATAGCATCTGCTGGAGTCAATCCTGCATTTTGCAAATCCTTGGGAGTAAATCCTGCAGCAAGAAGCTGTGCGGGGGTAAATCCTGCATCAATTAATGATTTCGCATCATAACCTGCATTTTTTAATGCTTCAGCGCTACATCCATTTAATTCTTTGATTCGTTTGGCAGAAACACCTGCTGCAAAAAGTTTTTTCAGGTTATCCGGATTACAGCCCGCTGCTTTGATCTGTTCATCCGTCAAAGGAGTTGCCGCGCTAATTTGCGCTGGAGTGAAACCGGCATTAGCGAGTTCTGCATCAGTAAAGCCAGCCGCTTTTAATGCTTGTGCACTACATCCAGCATATTTTTTAATCAGAGTTGCGCTAACCCCTGCTGCTCTTTCCTTTTTTAACACGTCAACATCACAGCCCGCCTTTTTTACATCATCCGGAGTAATACCTGGCGGAAGTTCAGCCTCCGCAGCTTTTATATCGGCCGCAGAATAGCCTGCTTTGGCGAGATCCTCGGGTGTAAACCCAGCATTTAGTAGATCCCTTGCACTAAATCCTGCCGCTTTTAATTCCTCTGGAGTAAAACCGGCTCGCTTTAAATCAGCGGCGCTAAATCCTGCATCACGTAATTCTTTAGCAGTAAATCCGGCCGCTTTTAGTTGCTCTGCAGAGCATCCGCTAATTCTTCGAATTGCTGAAGCTGTAACTCCAGCTTTACGTAACTTAGTCAATGCTTCGACATTACATCCCGCTTTTAATACATCTGCGGCGGTCATTCCTGCCGGTAAACCGCTGGCTCTTGCTATCTCCTCTGGGGTATATCCAGCGCCCTTCAATTCATCATCGGAAAAACCTGCATCTTTAAGTTCTTGAGCAGTAAAACCCGCATTACGTAATTCACACGCATTAAAACCACAATCCCTTAACCTTGAAGCAGTATATCCCGCATCTTTAAGTTGCCGTGCATTATATCCTGCCGCTTTTAATTCTTTACAGGGACATACTGGACTCAACTCTTTTAAAGAATAACCATTGTCTCTTAACTGTGCACAGCTACATGCGTCCTTCAGATCAGCTAATTGAGCTCCTTGGCCTACAACTTGTTGGACAACAGTTTTTGAACAACCACCGTTTTGTAATGTTTGCAACCAAAGACTTTTTTGAGCTCCTTCTTCATTTTCACGTGCCAGTGTCGCAAATCCTACACCACTTTGCCCACCTTGAGAGCCGATCACTCCAACCCCCTCTCCCAGGGCTTGAGTGCGGATAATTGTTGGAATAGCACTCCCCCCAGTTTGCTCCGCTTTTTGTGCTTGGTTAATATTTTGCTCTTCCTGCAATTTGGCATATTGAGCTGTTGGGTTAAGAACACCAGGAATAGACTGTATGGCTCCGGGAGCATGTCCAAGAGTCGCCTCCGCCGCAGGTCCGGTACCTATTGATTTTAATTTTATATACCCTATCACTACAGCCATCAGTAATAATACTACTGTAAATATGATAATAACTCGGGTACGAGTGTTTGAAAAAAGTGATTTAATATTTTCTTTTCTGCCAGCCATTTATAACCCTTCTACCTTGAGCTGCATGACCTTCCCATGCCAGGAAACCAGTAACACCGGAGATTTGTGCATTTCATAAGCATGCGTCCCATCTGCGCTGGTCATACTTGCCAACCAGCCCGGTGATAATATCGTAAGATTTGTTCTAACATACATTCGATCATTAACTAACCAAGCACGTGCATCTCCTCCAGTAATACCCAGTCGTTTACTTCCAGGAGGTGGCACCCCATCTAATACATGAAGAAGTAATTCACTTGCTGAGGGTGGAATTCCCGTTTCTAATGGCATCGTTTTAGCATTCGGACCAAAACCTTGGACACGCAGGTCAACTCGATAATCAACAGCTTTTTGTCCTGGTATCAGCGTGAGCATTACGGGGGTATTTAAACCTCTCAGACGCACAGCCAAATTACCATAATTGTATAATTTCAATGCTTGAATCATTATGGTGTTGCTTGTTTTATCCCACTGAATATTAAATGAATTAGGGTCTCCCAAATCATAAGCGGCAATAGGCCATGGAGCTCCGGATGAATCAAGAAAAACTAATGAAGAAACAAACCCCTGTGCTAAACGAATAACAGGTGGAGTGGAGCCTGGAGACAAATTAACAAATTGAGAAGTTGCTGTAGGTTTTGGTGGTGTGCCTACAGGTGAAGCTTTAGCATACTCCATGGTTTCACTTAATTGTTTTAAATGAACCACTTGCTCTGTATTCATTGGATAGATGGTTCGAGTCATATCTTTAAAGGCCTTATTCTCAATGACTTCTTCATCACTTTCACTTACGATCTGCGATGTATTTTGATTCCCAGGATTTGCAGCAGGAGATTCAGGTCTTTGGGGTGCACTATAAATATTCCCAGCAAGAGGAATAGGAATATTTGGCCCCTGTTGTGCTGCAGGCGGATTTTGTGCCGGAGTTGGATTGTTTGCTGCTTGAGCTGGCCCTGCAGGGGGAATTTGTCCTGGTGGTTGATTTTGTGCTGCTGGCTGATTTTGTGATAAGCGCTGTTGCAATAAACGTAACTGCTGTAAGGCTTGCTGAGCACTATCTGTTGACTGATCCTGCGCGTACGTAGGATCAGGCAACGAATAGACAATGCCATACAACAAACAAAACTTTAAAAACCAGTTCAGCTTTTTCATTAAGACACTCCACCTGTGGCAGGTCCTACAACAAATTGCGATATACCTATTCCTCTAGGCGAATTTAAAGTAGAAACACGAGTAATTAACATAGTAACCACATTATTTTGTTGAGTAAACTCACTGGCACTCTGATAGGTTACTAATATAGGCATTTGTACTCGCCATGAAAAGTTTCCATTCAACACACCCTTTTGCAAAATAATAGGGGCTCGTGTTGCCACTGCTGAAACAATCAATTTTTTGGCCTTTACTGCATCCAGGTTGTTTGATTGTTGTAATGCGCTTAAAAATTGGTCCCAACCTTCAGGGGTAAAGAATCCAGATGAAGCCTGTAATTCGTCCCTATAGTTAACAAAATTATAAGTAAAGGCGGCAATAGCAGCCTGATTCGCCCATTGCAATACAGCAGAATCCGATTGGTTCGGTTCATTTAAGGGGAAAAGCGGTGTGATTCGACCATTAATGCTGGTTGCAAAATATTTAGGGGCTGGCGGATGTGTAATCATGTACACTACTAGCGCAGCTAAAACAATATTGATGATGAGAGCAATTAACAACGCAAGCATTACCTTACGTTGGCTGTCCTTATAAAATTTGTTTCTCAGTGCGACAACTGTCAAGGAATCTTCAGCCATAATATCCTCTATTTATTGCTTATTGTGGTATCAGTTTATCCTCATTCTCCGCGGGCGGATCAGGAGGAAGTAACGCGTTCGATGAATAATTTGGAGCCAAAAGAGGCTGCAATTGAATGGGAGGTGCTACGCCACTCGTTGCATAATAATCCCTTTCAGGCTCTGTTAAATGAATGTAAGCGATTAAAACGCAAAAAATGCAATTCAATATTAGAGAAAAAATTAACGCAATTAACCCGCGTCTGAATGAGTTAACATAGAAATTCTTACTTTTTTTTATCAAATACCACGTTTCTCGACTCATTATTTCCCCTACGCCACAGCTCGCCTGAAAGTAATTTCTACCCTGGCGTTTACTGAATTGTCACCACCTTGAGTGAATGAAATAATAGGTTTATCACTGCCTAATCCCTGTGTAAAGATAAAACGACTATCTACCCCCTGGGACCAAAGGTAATCACTAATAACTCTAGATCTGGCTAAAGTTAATGCATGCTCTCTTTGTGGCGATACATATTTGTTGCTGTAACTGGCTATATTAATCGCAATCTTGCGAAATTGTTTCAGGAACACAACAATTTCATTCAACAAAGGATAAGACTTCCATTTCAGACGTGGGGTTTCTGGTTCAAATAAGTAACTGGCTGGAATACTAATCATATAATCCTGGCCTATTGTAATTACTTTGACCCCCTTCTTATTTAATTTTTTAGCCAGCTTCATAATGGTGGCATCACAGGCACCAAGAACCTTACACGGATATTTGGGTTCATCTTTTTCTAACGCCCAATAGTCACCCTTGCAGGCATTTAACATTAACAAGGCAATTAAACCCACAGCCCGAATTAGATTAATACGCACCGGTCTCACTCACTATCCTCATAGTTTAAAATAATTATTTTAAAATGATTCTGACTGTAGTCCTTTTGTGTGTTCCATTTTCAAAGAAAAACATACAAATCATTACGTTACAATGAATTCAATAAAATAGCTATTTTTTTAAAAATTTATTTATTTTTTTACACTTGCTTGAGTAAAAACATGGCGCTAAGGATTATTTTTTTGCAACAATAAAAAAGAAAATTGACTTCATTCACAACCTTTCTTTAGTGTGAAAAAGAGAGATGGAGTGCAGAACCAGTAAGAATACTCCAGCTCATGGAGATCTGAACCGGTACAGGTCAACGAGGTCTAATCAATAAATGGCTTAGGTATAAAAGAGAGAACAGTGCCTGATACTGTGCAGCGAAAAACATAAGGTAAGAACTCACAGGATCAATTTTTCAGTACTCAATCACTATGTGCCCTACCTTAGCTACATTAGCTCACTATTCTTCAGCTTTTTTATTTGCATTTTCACGTTCAGTAGCAATTTTCGCTGATAAAGTTCTTACTATGCCAGTTAACTCATCTGGAGCAATAACATCTCGTTCTTCCGGAGGATAGCTCGTTGCCAATTGGAAATCCTTAATCAGTTCATTCGCAACCGTACCCGCATATTTATCCTTCGCACCAGACAAGCGTTCAATATTCATCATTTGATTGCGTGTTTCATTAATGGGCAGTAAAGGCTCAGAGAATGTAGCCTTATCACTCACTAAGATTGGAGGAGCACCTGGATTTTCTCGTAAACCACTGAATATTGTTAATGCACCTTCGACTTCTTCCTCAATCAAATCTTCAACGGGTTCTGGTTCATTATGACCATGAAACGCAATTAAAGCCGAGACGCCTCTCTCAATGGGCTCTTCGATAGGTGATTCGCGTAACAACTTGGAAATCAGGGTAATTTCCTCATTTTCCACAGTCTTATTAATTGACAAATCGCCACTCTCTAAGATGGCCTGGAATGAGACTAATTGCTTTTGTAGTCTCATTAAATAATCGTCTGGAGGCGCTTCTACCTTTAAAAATTGATTTAATTTTAACTGCTTAACCGGTTTAGGATTCGCATAAAACATTCGAGCACGGACAATTTTTGACTTGAAGAATATATGTGCCTCACCTTCTGTTTGCTCTTTTAAATCCAATAGATCAACACGAGCCCGCTTTTCAAATGAAGAACTTTTACTGTCCATGTAAGTATTTGCAATACTGGTGTCTTTGGCTTGGAATGAATCCACTTTGGTTACATAAGCCTCGCCAGCTGTTTTAGTGAAGAAATCCCAGGTTTCAGTTGGGTCTTCCAATTTCATACATATTTTAATGTTTGTGTTTGCACCAATAGATGCAGCCTCTTCTTTAGATGCCTTTTGGAATGCTGGTAAATCTTGTCCTGCAAAAATTGCAGAGAATCCCAAAGAACGCGCTTGTGCAGGCACCACTGCAAACCCTTGAACAGCATAATATCCATACTCATCAAGGATACACATATAAGGAGTCGGCGCATTAGTTGGTTTTCTCAAGATTACGTCTCGATAATCCCCTTCAACGTCTTCTCCCAAACCTGCAGCCATCATCGCTTTTAAAGAAGAGACAATAATCTTCCCTAAGTTGGATAACTCGTCCGGAGATTTTTCCAAAGCGGGCAATAGTACAACGAGAATTCTTCGATTCAATACCACGTCCTTGAAATCTACCTCTGCGAGATTGGTACGAACAATATGTCCATAAGTATCGGCCAAAGATGAAAACGCTCTTACCAACTGCATGGTAATAAAACCATGTTGCTCGAGGACCTGTGATACTTGCTTGCCTTTTTTCTCTTTATTATAACCTGGCAAAGTACCTAAGTAGTTACGTAATGGGTCGGTAACTAATTTTGGAATTTGTTCGATATTAACACTTTCCTGATTATCTCTGGGGAAGATTTTATCAACGACTATAGTTTCTAATCGGGTTAAATCAAAGTAGTTACGGATGGTATCAGCATCCAAAAGTATCGCACCTTCATCACGCATATAAACCAAAAGACGCATTAAGGCCTCGACGAAGGCAATCGCACGACCTTTCCACATATCCCCATCTCCGCCTCCTTTTGAGTCGCCCATCAAACTGACAACAAGCTGGGTTAACATGCTGGAGGACCCTTGAGAGAAAGGGTTAAACGTATTCGACAGTCTTTTTTCTTGTGGGCCAATAATATCTCGTGCACCTGTCATGAAGTTAATCAGCAGTAAATCATCCTCGCGTCCCATGCTTCGAACCATGGAAAAAACTTTAGCATAGAGCGAGTTATCTCCTTTTCCATCGACATAAATGAAACCACTGCCTTGTACTAAAGCATTAAAAGCCAGTGAGACCAAACATTCTGTTTTACCGCTACCGGTGGAGCCGAAAATTAACGCGTGAGTACGCATGTCATCATTAGCAAACCATAATTCATGTCCCGTTTTACGATCGTTTCCAAAAAACGCGATCCCTCGAGCTATATTGGGTTTATTCACACCCGGCTTCATATCATTATAATCTTTGACTCGAGAAATTTGAGGGAGACGGAAAGGCAGTTTTTGTTTTCGTGTATAGCTGTAAAGAAAGCAGGCACCGCCTACTAGCATGAGTAAGGTTGCTGCTTCCGAGAAATAATACGCCATGGCTGACAAAGTAAACAGAACAATCGAAATGTTCGTAGGATCTGAAAAGAAATCCCCCACCCGTTGGCCAAAAGTTCGTGTATCCCTAAGTAGGAGGGTGGGATCTAACTCATGACGTGATTCAATACCGCGCATCATGGCTCTAACTCCTGCATTTGTCGAGGGGTTAACTTAACTTCTTTTATGGCAATTTCTAAGGCTTTAATTGCTTCATCAACCATAGGCACTAGGGAACGACGACCCATTTCCTTCTCCGCTTTCCAATGAGAAAAAGGGCCTGCAACCTCTGTAAAGGGAGTTTGTCTACCAACACAATTAAGCATGTACCATAAACGCCTATCAACAGGTCTTAACCATAAAAACTCAGAACTCGGAACAACCCCATCATCCCGAGACTTCTCAAGTAATGATGCCATTACAGTTAAAGTATAGGCATGTTTTGCAACAACTTCCTGGATAATTTCTGTATTTTTATATTTTTCTATTGTGGGTCTGGCAACTGAATAATCGGGCTTACCTGCCACATAAGTTCTATCTAACACCGCTAAGATATTGTTTGCAGCATCTCTATCCCGATTGATACGTGCAATAAAAACAGCAGCTAATGCATAAGCTTGTGGCGAGCAATGCTCAAATCCATCCCAATAAGGGCCTAATTGTAAAGTAAAAACTCGTTTCGCATCGCCTCTTCGGATTCCTGCCGTCATCTCCTGACCAGGTACAGGATTGTCTAACAGAACATCTTCTTTTTTTAATAGATTGTATTTACGTGCAAACTCCATTGGAGTCAAAGCCATAGCCCAAGGACCTTTATTTATATCTTGAGCGACTAAATCTTCTTTGACTATAGGCATAATTGCGGGCCAGTTAAATTGCTCTTGCTCCCGTAATTTTTTCATATCGTAAATTTTGCGGAATTTTAACGTGATGTTTGATTGATACAGAAACACCGCTAAAACAAGGAGGACAAGAACTACGGGATAGCGCATGAAATCGCCAACAGCTCGCGTCGTCTCTACCAGTTGATCCCAGTTTACCGCATTGGGATCTATTGTTTGCATGATCTGAATTAAACTTGCTAACTGATCATTATGAACAAAAAAGTTAACGAGTTTTGCTTGCCAAATATTAATTTGAAAAACAACCATCACAATATACTGATGTCCCATTTTCCAAATAAGAAACACTGTAATAAACACCAGTACCATGACCCATATTGGACCCATGCCACTATCTTGACCTTGTTGTTGCGGTTGTTGTGCCATTAGTGATTACTTCATAGTTTATTTCTTTATAAGTATATACCGCTCCAGGATAATTTTGCGAGCGATTCATAAGCATATGGGTTCTTTATATAACCGCAAGGACACATATTAAATCTCACGATTCTTTAGTCAAGCGACCCCGTGAATATTTATAAATACCGCTGATATGAACAAACTGCGTGATATTCTCTAAGTCTAAAGATCTATCTTTTAATGTTAATAAAGGGCTTCCTAACCTATCGTATAAAATCTTATCTGGAGCAAGAGGAATAATATCCGTTTTATTGATATAGATACCTACATAAGCCTCATTCTGTTTGTTTTCTTTTGATTTGATGAGTGCTTTTACCTGGTCTTCCTGTTCATATATGGGGCGAGAAATCATTTGACGTGGTAAATTAAAAATTATTCTTTCCCAAGATTGTAGGTTAGAACCATCCGAAGTATATAAAGAGATAAAAACTTCTTGCTGATTACCTCTAAGAGCAAGGCGATTGGCTAGATTAGTATCCGATTGAATTTGAGCTTGACTGCGGGCATTAATTTTTTTGGAAAAATTATCGCGAATTCCGACTAAACGATTACCAATTGACCGTAGAAAATTCGACTTATCCCAGGGCCCATTTTGAATTGCATAATCCAATGCTTTAAGAATCGCATCATTATGCTCTTTAGTGAACTTTTCTTTTGTCATAAAACCAGATGTATGTTTAAAAGAGAAATCAATGCAGTATTATGGAGTATAACAGTAATTTCGATTATATAAACAAGATAAAATCCACAAAGGAAAATGAAATCCTTTGTGGACAAGCAAAAAGTTATTCAATTTTACTAGATAGTTCTGAACTCAACTTCATGAACCCATAGTAAGACCACGCTCATCAGTAACCTGTTCCTCTTGAGTACTCTCTTCAGAGTGCTGCTTAAGTGCTTGAAGTTGTTCCTTAGCGCTTGGGGTTTGTTCTTGCACTTCTTGATTGTTCAAAGCCTCTTTTGGCAATGCATCAGGTCCGTTGGTTATTACTTGAGTTATGATATCCAATATCTTGGTTCCCTCTTGAAGAGGGCCTATATCGCGACCGCTTGTAGCCATTACTGTAGCCATTTTTTTAATAGGCTCTTTTAATTCAGTTTCAATCTGGGTCTTCAGCTCACCTTCACCACTCTCATGCTTAAAAAATCCCATAACATTACCCCTAAAACATAAAAATCTTTAATTACCTAGTTTATCAAAATCATTTATAAATGCATCCAAAATTATCAAAGCTTACGATTTATTTACAATATATTTTAATAAAACACACCTAGTCGTACATTAACTCGTCTAAAGGGGTATAGTCACGACTTGGTCCGCCTTGAATCAACTCATTTAGCACATCAGTCATACACAATAAGCGTAACACATTAGGTGTTACCTCATCAAAAACAACCCTAAGTCCAAGCAAAGCACCTTCTGCTTCATCAAATGTAGCCCCTAATCCATATCCAAGGCATAGAGAACACAATTGATCTGCTCGCTTCGCAATCGCAGGTAACAAACCTGTATCGGCAAAAACCTCCTCGTAACTTACAAATCTATCATTAAGATAGAATTTTGCATTTAAACTTGCAGCAATAACTGACATGCTTTTGCTAATATCTCGCTCCATATATCATCGCCACCATGGTTTTGAAGACTTAAGTGATCCAGCTAAAGTACTTCTTATCCACCTTAAAAAAACCGGCACAGTAAAACCATAATGCTCAATGATCCCAAAAAAAACTGCTGAGATTAAAACCAGTATGCCTGTCCATATTCTAATGTGCATTAGAAATAAAAATATAGGAAATGCAGCTCGAGCATCAACTATAAAAAACCGAGCGCTACGAGCAGAATCTCTCCAATGTGCTGTCTCAGCAAACCCTGCCATATTTTTACCTCAAATAAAAAATAAACCTGTTAAAAAAAGTATATACCTAAATACAAGCTTTGGCACCTTTGTCGCAGAATATTAATATTATTTTTACAACAACTCGTGCTTTAAATGAATACTCTCGGGTGAATATTTATGATTTTAATGGTCAAAAAAAACCTCTCTGCTTAGGAGAGGGTTTTGTAGTTACGGATGATTGCTTTTTTTATACGGATAACTGTTACAAAATAAATTATTTTTTATCCATTGGGGAATAGCCTTTTGAAAATGAGGGCCCTAGGATATTATTTAGGACTTTTTTCATTTCTAATTCCTCAGATGGTTTTGCAGAGGGCGTTAATTGAGGTTTAGCAATTTCTTCCCCAATTTTTTCATCCTGCAGACCTTCTTCAAACCGGGGTTTGTTTTGTCCAGCAGCCAGTTTCCCTAACATTTTAGAAGTACTGAATTGACTCATCTAAACTCCTGCTATTACACCCATACTAATAACTTAGCATAAACAACTTAAGGAATTATTAACAATAAATTATTTTTTTACTCATGTTACGCACGATCTATTTTAAGCAGCCATATTTTTAAGCTCCCGCCATGCAAGCTGATTTGCTCTAAGGATCAATCTGTACTTAATGGCAAAATGATTTAATTGAGTTTTTATCTTCAACAATTCCAGCTTGCAGTATGCAATAATAGAAGCATAAATATGATTACACTGAGTTTTAACGGTTCGAGTGGGCGACTTGGTTAAGCTTGCATTTTGCTTAATTGATTTGTGATACTCTTCAATCCGCCACCGTTTCTGGTACACTTCATAAAGACGTTCGGCACTACTTGGCATGTCATTAGAAACAAGATAGAGAATTCCTGTTGAACCGTTTTCGTTTTTGAACACTTTTTTCAGGAGCCTCACGGGGAAGTCTAGGCCTTTAAGCCAGACTGTGTGGGCTACATCCTCTTCTAATTCTAAAGCTCTTACTTGTTGGTACCGTCCGTTTTTGGCCTCGTTTTCAGATAAAGCTAACGTGCGGTTAGATTTAATCCCAATGATAAACGATTTTTGAAGGTCTTTATGGATGTGAACCATATTGGCCTTCGAGCCAAACCAGTTGTCTGCAAGCACATAATCAAACATCACTTTATTGGTAATGGCCTGAGTAATCAGGTTTTGAAATAATTGATTTTTGGTAACCGATGATTTTCTTCTGGCTTGTTTGGTTTTAATATCACAATAGGCAACATCTTTTTTAATCACCTCATACCCTATGGGTACACTGAAGTCAGCATAGCGAACCATGCATGACAAGATGTTGATTCCTTTGAGCACGCTCCCTTTAGCATGAGAGTAATGCCAACAATTAATTTCATTCTCATCCGTGTAGGGTTTCTCTTCGATGGAGTCATCCAGTATTAAGACACCACCAACCGTTTCTTGCGACCTCACTGGCTTTTTTACATAGCGCCAAAGGGATTTTGAATCAAAAGACTCAAAACGAAGAAATCGAGTCACCTTGTCATGCGCAAATGCTCCATCAACCAAATCAGATAATCCGGTGGCTGTCGCATATTTGTTCTGACAAATTAAATAATCACTATAAAGATCAAGCATATCCATTTAACTTCCTCCCTAAAATAAGGACGAAATTCTAATGCTTTTTATTCAAACTACAAGGTCATGTGCGTAACATGAGTTTTTTTATAAAAAATACTATTGAGTAGTGAGTCTGTTTTACGTTATGTTAAAACAACCTATTAGAAAAAATAGGTTCAATTGTCATTTATGGATGAATGCGATTGCTCAATTGACAAAAAAAGTCAGGGCAATTGGGAACCAGTAGAGTCTAAGCAAAAAGACTCTGGAAAAGGAGGAAATATGGCTAAGGGTGAAGTAAAATGGTTTAATAATGCCAAAGGTTGGGGTTTTATTATTCCAGAAAATGGTGGGGATGATATTTTTGTACATTTCTCGTCAATTCATGGCACAGGGTATAAAACATTAGTTCCAGGACAAGTTGTCAACTACGATGTAGAAACCGGTGAAAAAGGTCTACACGCAGCTAATGTGATTGTGCTCAATGAGAATGCTGATGCTGAAATGGCTTGATTAAGTTAGCGCAGTATCATAGTGGTGCTGCGTCCACAAGCCAAAAAGATTAAGTTTTGAGCAAAATACTGAATTACAAACTGTCTTCCTGTATCATGACCTTATTCTATTCAAGGTCAATGAATTGCTCATGAAGCGTGGTTTATTACTTATTAATCTTGGCACCCCTAACAGTCCAGAAATCTCGTCTGTCAGGAGTTATTTACGCGAATTTCTTACCGACAAGCGGGTTATTGATCTGCCTGTTTTGCTTCGCTATATACTGGTATATGCGCTCATTTTACCGTTCCGAACAAAACGTTCTGCTCATGCCTACCAATCCATATGGACGGAGCAAGGTTCTCCATTACTATTCCATAGCCAGAATTTAGTAGACCAAATACAAAAAGAAGTTGGACCAGAAAATAGGGTGGTTCTTGGCATGCGCTACGGAAAACCATCGATTGAAACCGCTTTAGATCAGTTAAAATCTTGTGAGTCCATTACTATTTTGCCCTTATACCCACAATACTCATCAGCGGCTAATGGATCATCTATTGCAGAAGTCCTACGCATCATAGGCACCTGGGATCTCATCCCATCAATCAGCATTATAAGTGATTTTTTTCAACATCCAGCGTACCTCAAAGCACAAGCTCAAGTCATTAACCCTTTTCTTCAGGAACAAACCCATGTTCTCTTTAGCTATCATGGGATCCCGGAACGACAAATCACTAAAAGCAGTTGTAAATCAATTTGTACCCAATCTTGCCCTGCATTAACGGACGATATCCACAGATGTTACAGAGCCCAATGTTATGAAACAAGTCGTTTATTGGCAAATGAACTGGGTTTGTCTGCAGATAATTACAGTACTGCTTTTCAATCAAGACTGGGTAAAACACCCTGGGTAAAACCCTATACCGATCTAGTCCTTGCTGAGTTGATTGCGAAGGGAATTAAAAAATTAGTTATTTGTTGTCCCTCATTTGTTGCGGACTGTTTAGAAACTCTTGAAGAAATAGGAATTCGTCTCCAAGAACAATGGACAGCACTTGGAGGTGAAGAATTAATTATCATTCCGAGTATGAATACGGACCGTTCCTGGATAAAAGCCATAATCACAATGACCAATACACAATCTGATTCTCAATTCAGGAGCATATTGTGAATCTGCAATTAATCATCCAACGGATATGGAGCATCCTCTATACCAAATATAAGATGATTGGATTATCGTCTATCGTAATCATTGGCTTAAGCATGTACTTTCTATTTTATTATCATGCGAGAATAGCTCCGCCCCCTCCCACTAAAATAGTCGAAGTCATTACTGCAGCACCCTCCTCAATTGAAAAAACCATAAAACTTATAGGAACCATACGACCAAAACATGCAACAGTGCTTGTTGCCAAAGGGTCTGGAACGCTGGATACCCTCATGAGTTCGGGACAAACCGTTAAAAAAGGTGATTTAATTGCCAAAATAACCAATCCAGACATTGAAAAAAGTTACCTGCTTTCCAAAGAAACAGAAGAGCTGGAAAGTACACAATACCAACGCCTCAAAAGCTTGCAAAAAACAGGTTTTGTCAGTGCACGCGAAGTAGAGGAAAAGAAAAGAATCTGGATTGATTCACAAAAAGAAAAAGCCAGAACCAAAATAGAACTCAAAAACATGCGTTTTTATGCTCCCTTTGATGGAGTAGTCGGTGCTTTTAAAATTAAAGAAGGGGCACAGGTAACAGAAGGCGCTCCGGTTGTGACTATTTATGATCCTCATTCATTAACCGTAGAAATTGATATCCCTTGCACCAATAATCACTCAATTGAAGAAAACCAACCTATTTATATATTTGATCGACTGTATCATTTAAGTCATGTACAAAAAATGATAGATGATGAAACCCATATGTGTCCCGCTGATGTTGATATACAATGTACTCATTGCTTGATTGGCACCAGTGTATCAAGCCGACTGATAGTGAATAAAAAAACAAAGACATTGATCATTCCAACCCAAGCTCTATTTCTCAAACAAGGTAAAACCCATGTTTATAAGGTAGTTGATAAAAAAATAGAACTTGTTGCTGTTCAAACAGGGATACAAGAAAAAGATAAAGTAGAAATTATTTCGGGATTAAAATCTGGGGACCAAATAGTGCACAAAAACCCCGAACGACTCTATCCAGGACTGGAAGTCTCAATTTATAAAGGTTAACCATCCCGTTATGAAATTTACGAGCTATTTTTTGAAACATCCCGTGATTTCAATTATTCTGAATTGCATGATTCTGCTCTTAGGAATATTGTGTTTTCATTCATTACCTTTGAGAGAATATCCTAACATCAGTTTTCCAATCATTACGGTCAATACCCATTATCCCAATGCCAGCCCCGAATTAGTCGAGTCTGTAGTCACTAATGTGTTAGAGGACCAACTTGCTGGGGTCGAAGGATTGGAGATGATGACTTCGCGTTCTAATGCAGGAAGTTCCTACATTAGCTTGCGCTTTCGTCCAGGAACTCCCATGGAGAAAGCTTTGAATGCCACCCATGAGGCAGCACGGCTAGCACAACTTCCTTCATCAGTAAAAGCGCCTCTAATTGAACGGCAAAGGCAAGCCAATGGTTTACCTTTTATCGGGATTGCCCTGGAATCCTCTTCTTTAAATTTCGGAGAGCTCACACATTTTGCCAATTTGAACCTGAAAAATGTGTTCCGAAGCCTTAAAGGTGTCGCCTCAGTGGAGGTCTGGGGACAACCCTTTACTTATGCTGTCCAGATTGATCAAAAGAAATTATATTCATTTGGCATTAATGTGGATGAGATTGCGAATGCAATTGCTACTAACCGCTTATCTCTACCCGCAGGTAATTATCAAAACAGCATCCCTACGACACTGGATTTTGAATTAAAAACGCCAGAAGATTATGAAAACCTGGTAATTAAAACTCAAAACCATCATCCTGTTTTTCTTAAATCATTAGCTCGAGTCCAATTAACTACGGATAACAACCAATTCCGGGTCAAAGTCAATGGTCATCCAGGTTTAGTGCTTGCTATTCATCGCGCTAATGATGCAAATCCGGTTGAAGTATCGCAAGCCGTTCGCAAGGAACTATTTGCCTTGCAAAAAGGTTTGCCCGATGATGTCAAAACAAAAATTATCATTGATCAATCCGAATTCATTAAAGCATCTTTGAAAAACATCCAATCCTCTATTCTTGAATCCATTTTCTTGGTCTTAATCATCATTTTTATTTTTTTGCGAAATGTACGCGCTACAATAATTCCATTAATTGCAATCCCCATTTCACTTTTTGGCTCATTATTATTTTTGAAAATCGCAGGCTTTACTATAAACCAAATGACCCTTCTTGCGATGGTGTTGGCTGTTGGTTTGGTTGTAGATGACGCCATTATTGTTCTTGAGAATATCTGGCGTCATATTGAAGAAGATCTTCCCCCCATGGACGCAGCGCTTAAAGGATCAAAGCAAATCGGTTTTGCTATTATCGCCATGACACTCACTTTAACCAGTGTTTATGCACCAATTGCTTTGCTTGATGGTATGATTGGTCAGCTATTCATTGAATTTGCTGTTGCGTTGGCTGGAAGTGTGTTCATCTCAGGAATCGTCGCTCTAACACTTTCGCCTTTAATGTGTGCCACATTTTTACATCAAAATACGCACCATTTATGGCCTTCTATCGATAAATTCCTGAGTAAACTGACACAAAACTATTATAAATTACTTAGCATAATTATTTACCGAAGAAAAGCGATGCTGTTTGTACTCTTCCTGTCACTATGCTTAAGCATCCTCTTTTATAAAATAATGCCTGGTGAAACTGCGCCGAAAGAGGATCGTAGTTTAATAGGAATCTACACCCCTCCTCTATCTGGAGATAACTTAGATACGTTAGAAACCAATACAAAACGCATACAACAATCGATAGGTACCATCCCTGAGGCAAGCAATACGTTAACTTTTCTGGGAAATTGGGGAAGCAGCATCGTCATGCCTTTAAAACCTCACAAGCAAAGAGATCGTTCTGCCGAACAAATTGTTGACTCATTAAAACCGAAAACAGAACAATTACCTTCGGTAGATGCTTCCGTCTGGAGTTGGGATTCTGGCTTACCTGGAATCGATGATGCACGTAACAATTCGGAATTGGAACTGGTTATTTCCACTACTGAAAATTTTCGACAATTATTCAATGCCACAGAACACTTTAAAAAGATGTTGGATCAAACTAAGGAGTTTGCTTCTACTCGCTATGATTTACGTCTTGATTCGATGGGATACTCGGTACATATCGACAAAAATGCTTTAGCTCAATTGGGCTTGACCCCTGGGCAACTGGCTAAAACCGTAGAAGTGTTTTTCAGCGGCGATAAGTCCATAACCTTTCAAAAAGATGGTGTGTCCTATAATTTAACCTTACAAGGTTCATCTAAACCCTGGACTTTAGATGAACTGTATCTGACCTCCCCATCTGGAAAACGGGTTTCTTTAGGGTCAGTGGCTCAAATGAAAAGACAGGCACAACCCACTGCATTAGAACATGTCAACCAAATGCGCTCGACAACTTTATATGCGCAACTGCCAAAACAACAATCCTTTAAAAAAGGAATGGATAAATTGATGAAATTAGCGAAAGAGAATCTTCCCAACCAATATAAATTGAGTTGGGCAGGCGCTGCCAAAGCCTATAATGAGTCATCGCATACTATGGTGTTGTTATTTGCTTTATCTATTCTCTTTATTTATGCCATTCTTGCAGCACAATTTGAAAACTTTATTTATCCCTTCATTATTCTGTTCACAGTCCCTTTAGCATGTTTTGGCGCTTTATTGTTTGCTTATTTATTTGACCAATCTCTAAATATTTTCACTCAAGTCGGACTGATCACTTTAGTAGGACTGATCAGTAAACACGGAATTTTGATTGTAGAATTTGCCAACCAATTACAAAAAGAAGGCCTTAGCTTAGCCGATGCAATAAAAAAATCATGTGCACTCAGGTTACGTCCTATTCTTATGACTACTGGTGCTATGGTTTTTGGTGCCATCCCCTTAGTCCTATCACACGATGCTGGAGCTGAAGCCAGGCATGCTATAGGTACCGTCCTTATTGGAGGTTTATGCATAGGCACGATTTTTACTCTATTTGTACTGCCTGCAGTTTATTTCATGATCTCAAAATTAATAAAAATACCTGCAAAAAAACAATCCAAATTAATTTAACACTCTAAAAGCCCCACTTAGTCTAGCGCTCAGGATAAAACATTTGGGTCATACGGTCACAATAACTCAGAAAACAGGGATGTGATTGAGCATACTCCTGTAATGGAGAAGGGATAGGTGGCTGCATGATACTTTTTAGAAATGCGTAAACACAAGCATCGATACTCGTAGGCTCATTTCCCATAAAAAAATCACTTTCGTCCAATAGAATCCTCAGAGCGTGCAGATCAGCGATACCTAATTGATATACTTCTGTGGTTGTATGTCGACCTATGCCCTGTCGATAAAGATCCTGGCGAATTTTTCTTTGTATTAATTTAGGAACAAAGTAATAAAGTGGCTGTTTCAGATGACCAAAAAAAGCCTCTTTAGTGGTTGGCCAATATCGATCATCAATCCAGCGCGAATAAACAATCACCCAGTATAAATGTTCTTCAAGCATACGCCTTACTGCCAGTGCTTCTGCTTTTTGAGCCGCGGTTAAATGACCATCCAAAGGATCACCATATTTGTGTTGCAAATAATCGATAATAAAACCACTATCTGCTATTTTTCTCCCATCATCACTAATGACTGGTAATTTCCTCTTTGGCGCTCTTCGCGGATCAATAACGGATACCCTTTCAAAAGGAAGTTGCGCCATTCGCAAATAGGTTTCCAATTTCATACAAAATGGGCTGGGGTTTGGAAGCGACCACGCAGAGGGAAATTGATAGAGTTTTATCATTTGTGATTCCTATCGATTTATAGGGGGCATCATTGATTATGACGCCCATTTGGTAAGTAAGCAAAATGAAACCCACAAAAAAACCGAGGACAAACCCGAAAATTGTTTGCAAGCACTCTTTTTTTCTTTATTAAATCAAGCCATTATTGTTCTTAAATTAACACCTGAAAAAGACATAAGGATATAAAAAATGCCAAATATTCTGGTGATTGGTGGTGGAACGGGGCTAACAACAGCTTATATGTTAGAAAATGTAATGGGGTTTAACGTCACTTTAGCAGAAAAAAGTGAACGTTATGGCGGTCATATTAACAGTCTAGATTTTGGTGACCACGGAATAGCAGAAGGTGGCGCTGAGTTCATAGGTGCGCCAGAAAGCTATCCTAATGTTCATAAATTATTTTCTATATTAGGTGTTAAGCTAAAACGTTTTGAGCTTAATGCGGATCTGCATAAGGTCAGTATTGAGCATGGCAAAGATGATCACCTCGTTTTACCTCCTGTGTACCATTCTGCAGAAAAAAACAAGCATTCCTTTTCTGAGTTTTTTAGTTGTTTTTCCGCTGATGATGAATCACAAAAAGAAATACGCATTGATTTTGGCACTCTATTAAATAAATTTTCTGACCTATTGAAATTGGAATGGGAAATTCTGCGTGCGGAACATGAAAGGGAGCCCGATGATATTCATGAGGTTCAAACACTCGAAGAATTTATGGAAGGATTTAAGAAAAAAAACATGGGCTTTAAAGAAGAGGAGCTTGATGATTTTAGTAATCGAATACTGTATCCCATAGTAGGAGCAGCTTGGGGTATTCCCATCTCTGAAGCCAAGAAATTTTGCGCATTTTATGCGATGAATTATTTAGCCTTGAGTAAAGACTGGTATGACGCACCAAGTGGTCTAAGTAGCTATATGGAGGCCATGACAACCCAATGTAAAAATCTAGACATGCGTCTCAACACAGAGGTTACAAAACTAATTGCCATTACTGACTCAAAAAGTATTAAATATCAAGCCATGCTTCGTGATGGCACGCTAATGAAGACCGAGAATGGCGAGCCCATGTTATTTGATGATGTGGTTATTTCTACTCCTGCTTACGCAACAGCAGCGATACTACCTGATATAGATGCTCAAGACATGCAAGACCTTAAAAAGGCGCTTAAAAAGGTTCGGTATTACGATACGACTCTTGCTTTTCATCTAGATCCTCGTTACGCCCCTCCGCGCGGAACTGTAGTTCATACACGGGTTGAAGGAGACTTAGCAGCCAATACCGCGCAAAAAGATTGGAAAGCAAAAAATCGAGCGACTCCAGTGAAAAAAACATGGGTATTACCTGGACAACCAATGCCCAATAATATTCTTAAAACAGAACATTATAAACATCCTTTTATGGATAAAAATTATTTTATAGCCCAGCAAAAACTCCATACGATGCAAAAAAAATATGGACTTTACTTTGGAGGAATTTTAGGCTGGAAAGGTGATTCCCATGAAGATGGAACCATTGCAGCACTTCAAGCAGCACGCTCCATACATCTAAAACATGATCGAGCCCCAGCTGCGAATTGGCGTTTACAAAATTTCCTTGATGAAAACAGTTATGTTATTGAGCGAAATAACCAACTCAGTGTCGATGAAGTCAATAGGAGAACGTGTACGCTGTTCTAAGAACAAATGAGTAATCCGGGAGCATTGAGTGATTAAAAAATGATGCTCTTCCACCCTATGATTAAATAATGCACTGCAACAAAGCGGAAGCCGAAAATAAAATTCCTCGGATTCCGCTGCGTTATTCCCCTGTCATTTATCTTGTTGAATAACCCTATACTCTGCACAGTTATTTTAATGTACTATGAAATCGTTCATTTTTTTATAGGAGATTATGTTGAAAAGGATCTTTTTTTTATTAATATTTTTTGTTTCTCAAGCAATAAGTTCTGTATTTAGTACAGAGGATATCCAAAAACTGAGACAGAATTTTTTTGCAAATATTCAATTTAATGGAGCAATAATCGCCGCCCCCTCAAAACAAAATCCAAACTACTATTATGATTGGGTTCGTGATTCAGCAATTGCTATGAACTTGATTGAAACATGGTATGAATCCTCACATGCCTTTGGTTATAAAGAGCGTTTATATAACTATGTTTCCTGGACCCAAAGACTTCAACATCAGGACGATCCATTACCAGGACAAGATATATTGGGAGAACCTAAGTTTTATATTGATGGCTATCCTTTTGATGGCCCCTGGGGCAGACCACAAAATGACGGACCGGCTTTAAGAGCTTCCGTTTTAATTCATTTTGCCGAGGAACTGTTAGATGATAATGAAATAGAATATGTAAAAACCAATCTTTATAATAATAACTTGGACCCCTATTCTATGGGCGTAATTAAAATGGATTTGGAATACACCGCTCATCACTGGTCTGACAAAAATTTTGATCTTTGGGAAGAAGTGCTAGGACATCATTTTTTTACTGCTATGGTACAACAAAAAGCACTCCAAGAAGGAGCGGTTCTTGCGCGCCGTCTGAATGATGATAAAGCGGCCGTTTACTATGAACAGCAAGCAGAAATGATAAATGCTCGTCTGATGCAGCATTTAGATCGGGAGCATAAAACCATTCAAGCAACACTGTTACCCCATCCAGGGCCACAAAAAACTTTAGAACTTGATTCATCAGTAATTTTGGGCATTTTATTTAACTTACATGAAGGGGATGCTTTATCTCCCAATAGCACTTATGTACAAAATACAGTTCGCGCTTTATATGAGCAGTTTGATTTAATGTTTCCAATTAATAAGAATCATTCAGGTGAAATTTTATTCGGTCGTTATCCCGGTGATACCTACGATGGATATCAAACTGATAGTATAGGAAATCCATGGTTTATATTAACAGCAACGATGGCTGAATATTATTATACGCTTGCCGATAGCTTGCCCTTAGATAAAATAAATGAATCACAAATAGCGAAACACATTCAGGTTGGCGATAATTATCTGAAACTTATAAAAAAATATGCCCCCAGCATGAAGTTAAGTGAACAAATTAATTTAAATACGGGAATCCAACAAGGAGCTCCTTCACTCACCTGGAGCTATGTAGCCGTTTTACGTGCTATTGAGTTAAGAGATAAACTCACAAGCAAAATTAAAATGACTTTTTAAAAGACTTACTTCACTAGCCAGCGATGTCTTACAAATCTTCTGGCTAGCTGTTTGATTTGTTCCTTGGGTAAAATCCACCTTAATCTTATTCTCGACTATTCTTTCCTAAGCAACCCCTCCCTATTCATAGAACGATTACCCTCATTCTGGACGGTTACGACGAAGGAGCTCTGATTTTATCATCATGCTCATACGTCCTCCTAGAGATCGCTCACCAAGCTCAGGAAGACGTATCACAGAGAATGCTTATAATTTACCGCAACACGTTTAAGTAGATGCTGCATAAGAGGGTTCTTTTTTACCGATATCTTCGGTAGAAACTAACTCTTTACGACCTAATAAACGTAATGGCTTACCTGAAATAATGTAATTCTCAATTTGTTCCAAGCTAATATTTTTTGTCTCAGGCATATAAAAATAGGTATAGATAAGCCCCAAAAGACAAATCACCGCATACAAAGCAAAGGTATATTCAATACCCATCATTTTTTCCAAAATAGGGAAACTAAAAATGACAACTGTATTAAAAGTCCAGTTGCTCATGGCAGAGAAACCCATACCAGCACCTCGTACGCGCAAGGGAAATATTTCAGCCATCGCAATATGCGGTATTGGCCCGACACTCACTGCAAAAGAAAAAATATAAAGAATGAGACACGCAACGGACAAATAAGAAAGCCAGGCGACTTGATTTAAAGAAAATACACATAAAGCCAGCAGACTGATGAACATGCCGGAAAAACCAAACAACAGTAGTTTACGACGACCGATTCTATCGACACTAAGCATCGCAATGATTGTCACCAATAAATTAACCAGACCAATCCCTATGGTCGCCAATATTTGTCCGGTAGTACTGTTCATACCTAAATTTTTAAAAATTTCAGGTGCAAAATAGATCACCACATTGATCCCGCTTAATTGTTGCAAACAAAACAACATGGTGCCCAGCATCAAAACAGGTAATAGAGGATTTTGAAACAACAGCAACCAATTTCCTTTTTTTGGTTCATTAGCTAAGGTTATTTCAATATCGGTTAACTCCTGCTCGATAGACTGACTGTTACGTAATTTTTTTAAGGCCTTAGATGCTGCATCACGTCGCCCAACACTGCACAGCCATCTTGGAGATTCGGGCATGAGTAAAATGCCAATACTTAAAACCAGAGCGGGAAAAGCACTTGAAGCAAACATAGCCCGCCAATCATGGTTTTCCAACAGTAGGTAATTGACTGAATAAGAGCAAACAATTCCCAAGGTCATTGCTAATTGATAAATAGCAACTACTGCTCCTCTTGTTTCACACGTTGCAGTTTCAGCCAAATACAAAGGTGCCATTACCGAGGCCATTCCAATGGCCAAACCAAGCACCAGTCGAGAGATAATGAGCACTGTAATGGAGTCAGCGAATCCAGCACCTAATGCCCCTAAAAAGAACAACATGCCTGCAAAAGCCAACAACGTGCGACGCCCAAAACGTTTTACTGCTTTTGATGCAGTAATTGCACCAATGAGCATTGAGCCAAATAAAGCACCAAAGGGTAAAGCCGAGGCCATTATGCCAATATGCGTTGCATTTAATTCAAAATGATTTTTGACTAACTCTAAAGAGCCCGCAATGATTCCCTCATCGTAACCGAACAAAAAACCTGCGACCGAACCGATAATTGCAACAACCCATGTCATATTTAACTCCTTGAATTGATAATTCCAAAATTCGGCTAGGGTCTGTTTACAATTCCATCACCTCAAACAAAGCGAAGGATCTCCTAGCATAATGCGGTACTACTGGATGGAGCTTCTTCATTTGCTTGGGATAAACGGTATGCAAACAAACTCTAAAAAGAACGTTCTGCAAAATAGCTAATCCCATCCTCTAACACTTTGACGAACAGCATAGGCTAACTCAGTAATTAATAACCAGTTGCCTTTTTTAATTGCTTCTTCAGGTACTAACCAAGAGCCTCCAACACAAGAAACATTGTCTAGGGCTAAGAAGTCCACAAAATTTGTTTCATTAATGCCACCAGTTGGGCAAAATTTTGCTTGTGGAAATGGACCTTGCATTGCACGCAACATATTAACTCCTCCGGCAGCTATCGCGGGAAAAAATTTAAAATGCGTATATCCCATAATAAGGCCTTCCATCAATTCGGAAACACTGGATATACCAGGAATTAAAGGAATAGTGGAATGACATCCAGCAGCCAATAGTTCTTGTGTTTTCCCAGGACTTAGTGCAAATTTTGCACCTAAATTCGCTACTTGTTCTAATTGTTCTGGGGTGGTTACAGTACCGGCACCAATTAAAGCATCTGGGAAAGTTTCGGAGAGTACTTTAATCGCATCCAAAGCGATCGGTGTTCTCAGTGTAACCTCAAGAACCTGGATACCGCCAGAAAATAACGCTGTAGCCAAAGGCACCGCATGTTCTATTTCTTTAATTACAACAACAGGGATTACAGGTGATGAACAGAATACAATTTCCGGTTGCACCATCCAATTTGGAAACGACATGAACCCTCTCCTTGCAGTCAGATAGTCTAGATAAAGTAACAGTGTAACTCGGGATTATAGCAAATGGCTTTCCGGTTACGCTCATTGTCACTCACCATTAAAGTAATAAAAAAATCCCCTCCCCACTTGTGGGAGGGGCTGGGGTGAGCGCACCCCAATCACACCCTCATCGTCCTAACGGACACCTCCTCCCTTATTGAGAGAAGGGAAATCTTTAATTTAATGACCGTTTCATTCTAGCAAGGCAACGATTGTTTTAAATAAACTGCAGCGCCTAAAATTCCTGGATGCTCGGCAGTAATTACATAGGTCGGAATTTTCGCATTAAACTCGCTAAAACGCCCCTTTTCTTCAAAACGCGCTCTGAAATCACTGCCAGACAACAAGGAAATTAAACGTGGCACAATACCACCAGCAATATAAACACCACCAAAAGCGGCAACAATTAGTGCTAAGTCCCCCGCATAAGCCCCCAGAATTGCGAAAAACTGTGCGACAGCTGCTTCTGCAATAGTACATTGTTGTGTTAAAGCCAAAGTAATAATCTGAGATGCAGGAATAGGAGGTTTCTCTTTTTGGTGCAATGCCGTCAATGCTTGATATAAATTTTCCAAACCTTGACCTGACAATAAGCGCTCATAAGAGACATGATCGTATTTTTTTTTCAGATGACAATAAATAAACCACTCCCGTTCTGTTTTGGCTCCCCAGCTGATGTGTCCCCCCTCTCCCGCATAGGCTAGATATCCCTCTCGACCAGGCACAAGGAAAGCAACCCCAAGTCCTGTTCCAGCGCCTAATACTGCTCGTGCTCCATTGGGGTCTGCACTGCCTCTTCCTATCTGCATGATTTGCTGATCCGATAAAACAGGAAGGCTCATGGCAATCGCATTAAAATCATTCAAAACTTTCAGTTCTCTCAGATTTAACTTGTGCTTTAATTCGCTGATTGAAAAACTCCAATGTGTATTGGTCATACAGAGCACGTCACCAAGTACCGGACAAGCAATAGCAAGAGCAACTTGATCAATTTCTTCCAATTGATGCTGTTCTTTATAAGCCAATAATACGGATTCAAGACTGGTGAACGCAGCGCATGAATAAATTTCAATTTTATCCATGACCAAGTTTTCTAAATTGACACGACTAAAACGAGCAAAAGTTCCACCAATATCCGCAACAATCGCATAAGATTTTAAATCATTAACGCTCATAACAAGACTCTTTTCCCTGAAACAAACTGCAAGCGCCCTGTTCAGCTCCTGTAAATTGTGACCTTAACGTGGTGAATAATTCTCGACCCGTGCCTAGGTGGAATGCTGTTTCATGCAAAACAGCTTTGGTTCTTAGTCCTAAAACCTGCTCAGAAACTAATAATTGTAATATACCTTGGTCTGCATCAATTAAAATCATATCCCCCGTTTCAACTCGAGAAAGTACCTCATTATCCAGTGCTTCTGGCGTAACATGAATTGCCGCAGGAACTTTACCTGAAGCACCCGACATACGCCCGTCCGTGACTAAAGCAACTTGATATCCTTTATCCATAAGCACACCGAGCTTAGGTGTTAATTGATGCAATTCTGGCATCCCACAGGCTTTAGGTCCTTGAAAGCGAACTACAACCACACAATCCTGATTTAACATCCCTTTTTGAAACATCTCCTCAAACTCTTCCTGACTGGAACAAACTACGGCGGGAGCTTCAATCTTACTTTTTCCTGAGGCAAGTCCAGAGGTTTTGATTACAGCCCGTCCTATATTTCCACTTAAAACTTGCACCCCACCTTGGGGCTTAAAAGGAGTTTTAGCTGAAATTAATACACGTTCATCACTCGAACTGGAAGGCCCAGAAACCCAAAGTAATTGTTCATTGTCCAATATCGGCTGTGTCGTATATCGTTGCAAACCATGCCCAATCACCGTATCAACGTCTTCATGTAATAGCTGAGCTTCCAATAGTGTGTGAATAAAATAGGCCATCCCCCCAGCTCGTTGAAAATGATTAATGTCTGCATATCCATTAGGATAAATTTTGGCAATTAGGGGAGTAACCGCAGATAATTGAGCAAAATCATCCCAATTGATCGAGTAACCGGCGATACTCGCTATAGCAATCAAATGCATCGTATGATTGGTTGAACCACCAGATGCCAACCAAGCCACTATCCCATTAACAATATTTTTGACATCGAGCATCTTGCCTATGGGCAGGTAGTGCTCATCCAAATCGGTTAAAGAAAGAATCTGCTGTGCTGCATACCGAGTTAAGGCATCGCGCAATGGAGTATTTGGATTGATAAATGATGAACCGGGAAGTTGCAAACCCATTGTTTCTATAATCAGCTGGTTGGAATTCGCCGTGCCATAAAAAGTACATGTACCTGCAGAATGATAGGAGGCTGCTTCTGCTTCAAGCAGTGCTTTTTTATCTACCTTTCCTTCCGCATATAATTGACGGATACGTGCTTTTTCCTCATTTGATATTCCTGAAGGCATAGGACCTGCTGGAATAAAAATGAACGGTAAATGGCCAAAACTCAATGCGGCCATTAATAAACCAGGCACAATTTTATCGCAAATACCCAGCATGAGGCCGCCATCAAACATATTATGTGACAGCCCTACAGCTGCAGACATGGCGATCACATCCCGACTTAATAAACTTAACTCCATTCCTGACTGGCCCTGGGTTATTCCATCACACATTGCAGGAACGCCCCCAGCAAATTGTGCGACACCTCCTGCTTCAGAAATAGCTTCTTTAATTAAAGAGGGGTAATTCAGGTAAGGTTGATGTGCAGAAAGCATGTCGTTATAAGCAGAAACAATAGCAATATTGGCTTTGGTCATACCGCTCAGGTTGGCTTTATCCTGCTTCACACAGGCAGCAAAACCATGCGCTAAATTGCCACAATGCAGTATACTGCGCTGAGGCCCTTTAATACGTGATTTTTCAATATGCTTCAGATATAAATCTCTGGTATGTGTACTGCGTTTACGGATGCGATCAGTAACTTGAGCTACAACCGGGTGCATGTTTTTTCCTTAAGGTGCATACAACACCTGAACATTGGCATCTGCATTATTTAAAAAAGCACTGACTGGCATAACTCTAGGATCGTGCTCTGCCATTGCTTGATGCAACACAGCCAGTTTTTTGTGACCTAATAAATGAAAAAAAATCACGCGACTATTTAGTAATCTTTTTTTAGATAAGCTTATTCGTTGATGAGATGCTTTTTTTGGACTAACACGAAGTACTGCTGCCGCATTATCATCTAATCCTCTATCAAGCTCGTCCGAACAAGGAAATAAAGATGCGGTATGTCCATCTTCCCCCATCCCTAAAACTACTGCATCAAAAGTCGGTAAAGAGGCGATGAGGTGCTCAATTTGTTCTAGCGAGTGCCCTTCGTTATATAAACTCAGGAAATGAGCTTTGGACGCGTGATTCTGAAGTAAAAACTGTCGAACTAGATGCTCATTTCGCTCGGAATCATGAGCAGGAACACAACGTTCGTCAGCCAGAGTTATTGTAACTTGATTCCAGGGAATATCTGTTTTTGCCAAAGCCTTAAATAAATCGATAGGCGTTTTCCCACCTGAAACTACTAGATAAGCATGACCTCGTAGATTGACCGCATCACCGAGAATTTGCTTTAGCCGGTTAGCTAAGTCTTCTGTTAGTAAAGTCGCTTCACTAAAACTATGTAACTGCATTTTGTTCACCCCATACATGTGCTTTGCCATTGTATAAACGAATTACTTCCAAAGGCCCCCAAGTTCCTGAGGGATAAGTATAGAGAGGGGTATCTTGTCTTTCCCATGCTTGCTTGATTTCATCAATCCATTGCCAGGCTTGCTCTACTTCTTCACGACTAACAAACAGATATTGATGGCCTAACATTACTTCCAACAACAGCCGTTCATAGGCATCTGCAATTCTTTGTGAATTAAAAAGGTGATTGAAATTTAAATCCAACTTACTGTCCCTTAATTGCATGCTTTCACTTAGGCCAGGGACTTTATTCATCATTCGCAACTCCACCCCCTCATCAGGTTGTAGCCGAATAATGAGCTGATTAGGAGACAGCTCCTGTTTTAATTGCTTGAAAATGTTATATGGTTGTGGTTTAAAATAAATCACTACTTCACTTTGTTTTTTTGATAATCTTTTACCCGTCAATAAATAAAAAGGAACACCTGACCAGCGCCAATTATCAATATAGGCTTTAATCGCAACAAAAGTCTCGGTGGTAGACTTTTTGTAAGCCCCCTCTTCCTCCAAATATCCAGGTGTCTGCTGACCTCTCATCACGTTTCCCACATATTGGGCTCGTACGGTATGATCATGCACATGAGTATCTGAAATAGGTCGTAATGATTTTAATACTTTTAATTTTTCACTACGAATACAATCGGCATCCAGACTCATTGGCGGCTCCATGGCTAAAAGCGATAGGATTTGTAGTAAATGATTTTGCAACATGTCTCTGACTTGGCCTGATTTATCATAATAGGCCCATCGTCCTTCTACACCAACTTCTTCAGCCACAGTAATTTCGACTTTATCAATAGCTTGGTGATCCCAATTTGAGGAAAAAATTGCATTTGCAAAACGGAGTACCAAAAGATTCAGTACCGTTTCTTTACCTAAATAATGATCAATTCGATAAATTTGACTTTCAGCAAAAAAATGGGCCACTTCATTATTAATGGCAATCGATGAAGGCAAGTCATGGCCAATCGGTTTTTCTAAAACCACCCTCGATGGTTGATTTGTTAAACCTATACTGGAAAGACCCTGGCATGTTTGAGCATAGAGTGACGGAGGAATTGCAAAATAGGAAATGGGTACTCGCTCTTGAGGATTCACATAATCGATTATTTTTGCAAAATCTGCAGATTGCGTTAAGTCAATCTGGCAATAAGTTATGCGCTCTACAAGGCGTGACCAAACTCGTTCATCCAGTCTCTCGCTTATAAAAGTCTGCATTTTAGATTTCATTAACACGGTGAACTCAGTTAATGTTAACGAATCACGTGCACAACTAATTATACGCGTATTGGCATGAAGCAAATGAGCACATTCCAGTTGATATAAAGCAGGGAATAATTTACGACAAGACAGATCCCCCAATGCACCGAATATAATTAAATCACAAGGATATTGTGCAGCGACTTCTTCGATCATGTTTATCCTAAATCAATCGTCTTTTAGAGGTTCAATACTAAATTGAAAGATAGTACAGATCAACCCAAATCAAGATTATCTTCAAAGTCGCCACATCAAACAATTTTTGCTATCAAAGTTCCACGTAAACACCAGGGAACGTAGACCATTGCATTTTTTTCCTACATCTCCGCTATTATCTTAAATAAAGAAGTTGCAATTTATACGAAACGGTTTAATGTGCTGAATTTTCAGAATCATTTCCAATGAAATTTGGGTATATTATTGCAAAACCTCATTTTTATGCTATATGAAATAAATAAGGTAGCAGTTCGCTTCTGCCGGACATCCTATGGCTTAGCTTTGGAGCGATGACTTAGATGAGTAGTTGTTGCAGTACTGACCTTAACCTAAATCATTATTAGGAGAAGCAGATGCTTAATAAGAGATTTTCAGAAAGACTAAATAAAGAACTTGATGATATTGGAGCTCCCGAATCAAGTGCAGAACGTATTGAAGTATTATCAAAGCTCGTTAAGATTCCAAAGTTTAAAGCAGAAGCATTACTAAATGGTGCCACAAATCCTGATGAAAAACTACTCAATGCATTAGCACAAGAATTTGAAGTGAGCGCTGATTGGTTGGTTGGCAAAAGTGATTCATCTCATTAATATTATCTTCAGCTTGTATTCGTATAATACATATATTGGCTATAATTAAATCAAAACAGTTATAATTGTGGGATATATGTATTATGCAAACACCAATAGATGCATCAATTGTACTTTCCTTGAAACAACAAATTGATCATTACGATAATCGGGGTCCATTTTGTATCAGCCCTGAAGGAGAAGAACAGTTATACGAAGGTATAGAAAAATATGAAGGGAAACGCTATGCATCAGCTAAAACTTATATAGCCGATTATAAACTAAATATAGATCCTGCTGCTTCCTCTGATCCCCAATTTTTTAGAAAAAAATTCATAGAATACATTCAGAATCATCCCTTCCCTCAATATAACGATGACCCTGCAATACGTAAGACCCGTCCTGAAGAAGCTACCACTGATATGGAACATTTTTTTGGGAAACAAGGTACGGAATTATACCAACTCGCATTAGAAGAAGAGATGAATAGCAAAGAATTCAGGAATGCAGTAGTCATCAAGTCAACCACCCATTTTGATGGCCCAAAATGGGTAGAACGTCCTGTGGTAGTCGTTGGTGGTCCTTCAGCCTCTGGAAAATCTTTTGCAGCACAAGCAGCAGTGGAAAAAGCAAAAGAGTTTTTAGCCGCTGATTATAGTGATATGAGTGGAAATCATGTGATAGCGGCTGATGGAGGAATTGTTCGTGAAGTATCGCAAATGCGTAAACTAGTCATCCAATTAGCCAATAATCAAGGATATACAGGTGTTAAAGATTTATATAAAAAATCTAAAAATTATATGGAAGGTGTAAAAGACTGTGTCCGTGAGGCAGCATTTTTAACCCCTGAATTAGGTGTTGTGATTCCAGAAACTTTTTCAGACCCGTTAAAAGGAAAAAAACTGCTGAAGGATATTGAAAGGTTAGATAATACAAAACATATTTTTACACGTGTGGTAGGTCACGAAGAGACTAATTTTAAAAAAGTTGTTGCTTTTATGGGCTCAAGAAGGGCTTGGAAAACCGATAATTTTAACCAAGAAGCATTAGATTTGAATAAATCCGGTTTAGCAGAATCCAAGGCATATGGCAAAGGCGGGTTTAGATGGGGTAATCTTTTCTCTGAAAAAGCAGAAAACTGGTTTAGAAATAATAGTAAAGATAAATTATATATGCGCATCACTAATGATCTCATTCTTTTGAAACCTGATCCCAATCAACCAGGAAATTGGATTGTTGCAAACCAAGACGATGAAGGGGCACGCCTATTCTCTGAGAAGGCCTATAAAGAATGGAAAGCATTAACTTCTGGGCACGGACCTGATCCTGATGCTGTTCTTTCTCCTAAACCCAGTCTTATCGACTATTGCAAAGCCCATTCAAAATCTCAAATTACAACATCGCCACAAATCGATTTTCTCGTAGCCCAAAAAAAAGTGGAACAAAAAATAGCTTTAGGCCATCAAAAAATTAATAAGTTAATGACTCAAAATCCTGTTAATGAAGAAAAAATAAGATGCCTAAAAACGAGAGAAGCCTTTTTAGAAGGCATTTTGAACTTTTCATTAAAAAATTTGGATCGTTACGAAGATATCGGACAAATGAAAGCTCAGGTTGAAGATCAGCTGTTTGCTCTAAAAATCGACCATAATGCAAAAAAAATTCTCAGCAAAAGAACAATGAATACAGTGAATGAATTTATAGAAACACTGGATAAAGCAAGTAAAGAATTCGAAAATAATCCAACCTTCTTTGAAAAGAGCAACAACACGGTCTTTTTTAAGCGGAAATATAATGAAGTTTTAAAACAACTTGAAAATGTGGATCAGCAAGAAGAGCCAACTACCCCGAACGGTCCGTTTTAATCATTCCGGATTGCTTAAAAATCCTGAGCCGCTGGCCCAGGCACTGACTTTTTCATTCAATCGTGTTCAAAATCGACCGTTCACAAGTTACCTTTTCTATCTGACCTATAACTCCTGAAGTGCATTCAATAAATTATCGATATCTTGTTCATTATTATAGTAGTGCAAGGAAACTCTGATACCGCCATCGCGCTGAGTGACCCAGACATTATGGCTTTCCAAGTGCTTCATGACTTTATCTAACTCGGGGAAAGGCCCTAACTGCACGATACCTGAGCGAGATTGCATCTCGGTGTCTGAAAGTACAGGTAGATTGAATTGATGTAATCGTTCTATCAAATAATCAGTCAGAGATGTAATACGCGCTGCGATATTTGAAATACCAATTTCTTCAATCAGATCAAGTGCCGCATTAAAACCGGAAAAAATAGTCATATTATCCCAGCCTAATTCAAAAACACGGGCAGATTGATAAAATTGACAACTTCCATCAAAGTTCATTGCAGACTGTACACTTCTCCAACCGATTAAAGCGGGAGTCAACTGTTTAAAGAAGTCTGGATGAATATAGATAAATGCTATTCCTTCACCACAGCCCATCCATTTATAACAAGAACAAACTAATGCATCAATTCCTTGTTGTTTTACATCGATAGGGAATGCACCAATTCCTTGAGTTCCATTCACAATAAAATGTGCGTCTTTTTTTAAGTGCTTAATTTGTTCCAAATTAAGCTTATAACCATTGGCATAATGAACGTAACTGGCAACAATTGAAGAAATTCGTTCATCTTCCTGTTGAGCAGAGTCTAATCGTGCGGCAAGATCCGCAGCTGAATCAGTCCATTTTACTGAATGTCCAGCATTTTCCCAAGGTAAAATCGATGAAGAAAAATCATTTTTTACAAGCAAAACAGAGTCTTTACGGGGGAGCGAATGAGCTAATGCGTTCATACCGAATGAGACACTAGGGATAAAAGCAATATGCTCTTTTTCTGCATTAATCAATTGAGCAATTTTTTCTCGACATGTTTCCATCAGCTGAATGTTGTCACCAAAAACTCTTCCCCCATTCAATGCCAGTGATTGGTATCGATCAGTCACTGCTTGAAGTGCTTGTTTGGATAAAGCGCCACCCCCAGCTGTCATAAAATAGGTTTGTTGATTTACAACAGGAAACAGTTCCCGGTATTTTTCCCAATTTATCATTATATTATAACCCTTCTTCGCAACAATAATTTAACTCCAGCCGTTCTTTAGCCTCTTCATCACTCAAGCCGTCTAACACGTAAAGAGTTCCTGCCTTAGTTTTTGCAATCCCTAATTTATTGGCGAGTTGACCGGGCATAAAAACATGGATATGTTCAACAGCAATAGACAATTGATGCATAATATCTGTTTTTAGTTGTTGAATTAATGCTGAAATTTGTGCTGAATTTAAATTGTTTAACAATTCAATTCTCAATTCAACGGCACCACCTCGAGTAATAATTTGGTAATCACAGGCAATTTCATCGTATTCAAATAAAATATTTTCAATTTCTATAGGAAAAGCTGTGTTTCCTGTGGTTTTGCACTGAATTAAATCTGCAGCCCGCCCCATCGCATTGATCACTGGAGTTGAATACTCACAACCACAGTCATTTTGTAATTTTCCAAAATCACCCGTTTTATAACGTAACAGTGGCATATGATTTTTATGGGTATTTGTTAAAACGATATTGCCTAATTCACCCTCATTCTTTATTGGTGTATTAAAATCATCTTCTAATAATTCAATAATCAAATAAGGTTTTGAAGGTAAATGATACTGATGTTTACTGCATGATACTAAACCACCACTATCAAGTTCCGTTAATCCGTAAACTCCATGAACAGTTGCTCCTCCATATAGCTTACTGATACGAGCAAATTTAGCTTTGGAAATAATTTCCCCTGTTAAAATAATTTTTTTAATTGAAGATTTTGCTGGATCAATACCTTGTGCACGCATTGCCTCGGCGTAACGCAGCGTTTCCAATGGGCGAGCAATAAGGAGCTCAGGTTTCATGCGGGCGAAAATTTCCAACATTTTTCTAGGTGAGCACAGATGAGTTTTTACACCAGTGGGGATAGCCATAATTCCTAACTGGTTTAACGCAGCAAAATATTTTAATCCAATAGGATTCATCTCAAAAGGCAATGCAATCACAGCACTTTTGACTTCGGTTTTATCTAAGGCGAGCCATTCGTATATAAAATTCGCGAATTCACGACTGCGTTCTGGACCTAAATCAGGAATAACAGGAAATGGATTACCCGAAGTACCACTGGTTTCAAAATAAGCAGGGGGTCTTTTGGCAAGTGCCTCATCAACAAGGACTGAAATTCCAGGATATTTTTTATCAAGAGTTGGGAAATGCCGGAGATCACTTAAGTCATTAATCGAAGCCGGAACGTTCTTGTAGATGTTGTTATAAAATGCAAAATTCTCTTTTACATATTGAATCAAATCATTAAAGCGATTACACAATACTTCTTGATCACTTTTGCTTAAAAATATACTCGACATATTAACCCCAAAAAATTGAATAAATTACTTCCATGTTTCATTGACGCGTTCAATATGTTGATGCTACGCATCTGCTAATGCTTCTTTGTCCTTGGCACCTATGCTGTAATTATTTTTAATCTGCATCATTAAGAAATCAGCATATTCCATTGGTTCAAATATTGGCTTTTTCTCAGTATTGACCGGTGCTATTACCGCATGAGGATCCGGTTCAAAAAATAGTGGAATAGAATATCTTTCTTTCCCAGAAACATTAATTACCCGATGTGGTGTTGAAATATATTCGCCGTTACTGAGGCGATGCATCATATCTCCTGTATTTAAAATAAAGGCTCCCTCTAGAGGAGGTACATCCAACCAGGTACCATCACATTGCTTCACTTGCAAGCCGCCAACTGAATCTTGCGCTAACAAAGTCAATGCCCCCCAATCAGTATGTGGTGCAATTCCATATTGATGCTCAGGAATGACTTCGGGTTGTGCTGGATAATATTGCAACCGTAAGAAAGTGGTTGGCTTGATAAAAAATTTATCTAATTCATAATAATTCTGGTTTAATGATAGGGAAAAAACACGAATTAAATTACGCAAAAGAAGTAAAACATTTTCACGATAATGTAATAATACATTCTTAAAATCAGGTAATAAATGTTCTGAAGGCCACTGATTAGGTCCGGCAAGATTAATACCTAATTTATAATCTTCATCTGTATCGGACACGTCATGACCCAATATAAATGCGGCGCTTTGATTCGGTATAATCGTCTCACCTAAAGTGGATAACTTAAAACGAGATCCTTGAATAGCCATATACCCGCGAAAAAATTCGTTTTGCTTTATTTTTAATTTTTCTTCTTCAGGTAAATGGTGAAATAGTCTTGATTGTTCAAAAATCGTTTCGAACATATGTTGAGAAATCCCATGATTAATAACATATGCGAAACCAATATTGGTATATACTTCTTTAAACTGCTGGGCTAAAGCGTGTAGATCATGTATTGAACGAGCAGTAAAAAGGGCTGAAACATCAATTATTGGGATTTGGCTAACTTTCATAAAAATTCCTTAAAAACCGCCTAAAACAAAACAATATTTGGTAAAAAATGCCCTCCCTAACATTTTGGCATCCTAACAAGGATGCCTCCTGATGCCTGATGTTCATTATTTCTTTTTAAAACGCAGATAGATCCACTGACATTTATCACTGTATTCATCAGTAACAAATAGTTCTCGAGTTTTGGCCATGCCAGGTGTTAAAGGCTTAGGATAAATAATGTAGTCATAGCCCATTTTTGCCCAGAGTGGCATTACAATAGGACATTCCTCTATGAGATAGTTCAATCCATGATTAAATAGGGTACTGGTATCCGTAGAAGGATTAATCAGGGTTAAGCGCTCAATATACGTCAAAACATTCGTATGAAGAGCAGCCTTATATTCTTCATTGTCACGATAGGCAGCATCTACACGCTCTTTAAGTGCTGCATAGTCTTCATGAAATAGAAAATCATCCCAACGAATGATGTTATGAGGTACATTCAATTTACTCAGTGCAAAAGCACTTCGTTCGAGCCAAAGATCACCTGCCTCTTTAGCAAAGATGTATGCTTTTTCTTCACCCAATCTGCCGTAATGATTATGCTTTTGTAACGTATCAGCTAATACAATGTCGCAGCGATCAAATGGATATTTATTAACGAGTTCAATTGTTGCTAAAAACTTCCCTTTTTCATGATAAGCCTGTCCAACACTAATAAATAACAGGGCCTTCTTTCCCTCAAAATTCATTTTCTTATTTTCACTCTCGATATCCAAATCAGAATATCTGAATGAAGCCTTATGCGTATTTAATTCTTCCGTGTTTACTGGGATCCATTGTTCCTCAACTTTATGTTCGACAGAAAACATTTAGAACTTCCTTTTGAAAATTGTTATTTTTTTAGCACTCCCAATTGCTAACTATTTAATTTTAAAGTTAAAAATATTTACAATTTGAGAGTTGGGCGTGATTATATCAATTATCCGTACTATTTCACTATTTTTTTTTCATTAAACATTAAAAATATTCACTTTGCTATTTACTAATTCAATAAATTTGTTTTTAATGCGCTCAAAATAAACGACTAACTTAAGTACTAGGCATATAGGATCCAAGATGGCTCAGCAGATGAAAAATCCGTTAAAATGGTATAGCAAGGAGATTAAAGACGGCCCTGCAAATTCTAGAGAACTTTCTTTACATGAAAAAAAGGTGGTCACTCAAGTTCTAGATATTTTGGAAAACAAAGATTCTGCATGGGATAACAGTACGGTCAAAAATACAATGCACCATGAACTTAGCCCATTATTCGACGAAGTCATGCATTCTTTAATCCAAGTTCGCGGATTTATAACCATAACCGGATTTCCCTCTGCCAATGATAAATACAGCGCCGACGTAATTAAAAAATTTCTTTTAGCGTTTTGTTCACACTTTGGTTCTCCCTTAATCCAAAATAAAAACAATGATCTTATATTTGATGTTAAAAGTATCGAAGGAATGACTCTTGATACCAAAGATTCGCGTGGTCCTTATGTGAAAGATGCTCTGCCAATGCACACCGATGCAGGAGCTATTCTTGGAATGTATTGTCTTGCATCCGCTGATGTTGGTGGTCATACGATACTTTCCAGTTCACGGACTGTTCATGATGAAATACAAAAAATAAGACCTGATCTTCTCGAGGTATTATATCAACCTGTATATGCGGATCGGCGTGGAAATGAACCAGCAGGCGAACTACCGTATGATTTAAGCCCGGTATTTGCAATGTATGAGGATGAATTGCGTTGTCAATATCATCAACCATTTTATAACGATGCGCAAAAAAAATTCCCCGAGCTACCACGCTTTACATCGCAACAAATTGAAGCGATGGAATTATTCGATCAAATTTCACTACGAGAAGATATTGCATTTGAGACAAAAGTAAAGCCAGGCAGCATAATTTTTATTAACAATGAAGAAATTCTCCATGGACGAACAACTTTTGATCACCCTGAAAATCAAACTGTTCGTCATTTATTAAGGATTTGGTTAAATACTCCGAAAATTAAACATACATTCCCGAGCTTTTTAGGATACCCAGGATAAAATAAATACAACACGGATGTTGCCACATTCATCTATTAAAAAATTCATTTGTTTTAAAATAGATATTAATTTACAATTTTCCCGCATACAATGGCTAAAAATTATCTTTTATAGCCTTTTTTTAAACATACTCTTGGGATGAAACGTGTCTACAACCAGCAAAGTCGATAATTATCAACATAAATGGTATGCATTTATGGGAATTGCCCTACTGTCTTTCGGATGTTATCTCGATTATACCGTAGTCAATGTCGCATTACCCACCATCCAACATGAATTACAAGCAAACCTAGTATCCATGCAATGGGTCATGAATATTTACTTTCTGGCATTATGCGTTTTAGCGACGCTAATGGGGGGATTTGGTGATTTGTATGGTCGTCGACGTTGCTTATATCTGGGGGGAGCGATTTTTGTCATTGCATCGATCATCGCCGGCGTTTCCTCTCACATTCATTGGTTGATTTTCGGTCGGTTATTGCAGGGAGTCGGTGCTGCAATTATATTTCCTTTAGGGCTTTCATTACTCCCCCAATTTTTCCCTGAACAAGAGCGTGGTAAAGCCGTAGCTTGGTTTGGCAGCATAGGAGGTATTGCATTAGCCTTGGGTCCGCTTTTGGGCGGTCTTATCGTGACATATCTGGGATGGAGATGGATTTTCTTCATCAATATTCCTATCTGCTTATTAGGGTATATTTTTTGTTTCAAATCTGTTTCAGAATCGCAAACTAATTCCCAACTGATTGCTTTAGATATAAAAGGGATGCTCTTACTTGCATTCACTTTGGGTAGCATCGTATTGGGTTTAATTTATACCCAAAGCTATGGTTGGAGCGCACCAATCACTTTAACCTGTTTTGCAGTGACTTTGATCATGAGCAGTTTATTGGTCAAGGCTGAAAATAATCATCCTAATCCTCTGATTGACTTTAAAGATTATTCCAATTTACTCTTTTCAGCCGGAGCTATTCTTGTCTTTTTAGCCGGTATATTAAGCGCCGTTACTTTATTTTTTGATCCCCTGTATTTACAAATTATAAAAGAGCAATCGGCACAATTATCTGGCTTTGTTTTATTCGCCATACCTGTCTCTGTGTTTTTAATTGCTTTTTTTGTAGGAAAACTAATTCATAATCTCGGATTGTTGCATACTATTTTGCTAGGGTTGTTCTTAGGGTGTTTCGCAACCTTATTACAAGTATTTTTTACCGGTAATGCCTCAGTATTCTACATTATTTTTGCATTTATATGCCTTGGCAGCATGTGGGCATTGGGTAATACTGTCTCAATCATTGCAGCCCAAACCGCAGTAGGCCCTGAACGTGCAAGTGTTGCAACAGGATCTATGGTTACTTTATTTAATATCGGTGGCTCTATAGGCTTATCTCTGGCAATTGTTATTTATAATTTTGTAACCAATCATTCTCTATCTTCGCTAACTAAAGACAACTCAAACGGCCTAGGTGAAACACAAATTTCCACTTTGCAAGAATTCATTGCCAATCCAACTCATTCATTACAACTTTCAGAAAATGATTTAACCCATCAATTGTTCAATAAAATATTCATGAATGGTTTTACTGGCGTGATGACGTTTCTATTTATCGCTTCTCTTATTGCCTTCTCAGTGATTTGGCGGGGCAAAAAAGTTGAAAGCAAACTGAAGTTAAATAAAATTACCCGTGTTAAGAACAATGGTTCTGTAGCTTAATCAGTAGCCTGGTGCTTGCAACCAGGCTCAAATTAAAAATCCCTTTCCGTTTATAACCAAACCTCTTGGAAAAAATAAAGACTCTGGGAAAAATGTGGCGACAACTAACCGTGAAATCGATCAGTAGCAGTGATCGGTTTTGCATGTTTTTCAATATATTCAATAACTTTTCCAGCAATATTAATGCCAGTAGCTTTTTCTACTCCTTCAAGGCCAGGTGAAGAATTAATTTCCAAAACCAACGGTCCATGATTCGAGCGAATTAAATCAACACCAGCTACTTTTAAACCCATTGTTTTAGCGGCGCTGACTGCAATTGCACGTTCTTGAGGTGATAATTTTACTTTGATTGCCTTTCCGCCTTGATGCACATTCGCACGAAACTCGCCATCTTTTGCCTGTCGTTTCACAGCAGCAACTACTTTCTCCCCTACAACAAAGCAACGGATATCAACTCCGCGGGATTCCTCAATGAATTCTTGTACCAAAATATTGGCATGCATTTCTTTAAATGCATTAATGATGCTTACGGCAGATTGATGGCTATCAGCTAGGATTACTCCTTTGCCTTGTGTTCCCTCCAATAATTTAATTACTAAAGGTGCCCCCCCAACCATGCGTACTAAATCCTCAGTATCATCAGGTGATTGAGCAAAGCTCGTTAATGGCATAGGAATACCTTTTCGCGCTAATAACTGTAACGAACGGAATTTATCTCGAGAGCGTGCAATAGCTATGGACTCGTTTAAAGTATACATGCCCATCGTTTCCATATGACGTAAGACTGCTGTTCCGTAATAAGTATTCGATGCACCAATTCTGGGAATCACGGCATCAAAATGAGGCAAGGGAGAGCCACCTCGATAATGAACCTTTGGACAAGAAGCGGCGACATTCATGTAACAATAGAGTGGATTAATTATTTTAATTTCATGACCAGCAGCCTCACCCTCCTCCTTCAAACGCTTGTGAGAGTACAAATGTGGATTAGTGGCTAATATTGCAATTTTCATGAAAAACGCTTTCCTCAACTTTTATTTTTATTATTAAAGTTCCATGTTGAAAATTTATTTATGACAGACTCATCTAAATAAAGCCTAGTCTAAAATTGTAAAAATCACATTGGAAATAAAAAAAATATATTTATAAAAAATTCCCCAATTAGGAAACCAATAACAGGTAATCTTTTGCTAATAAATCAGCATGATGTGGCGTAGTAAAAAATGCATTAAGTTCTCCTTGCGGATTAAATAGCATTAAAGCACCGCTATGCTGAATATCATAATTGGTTGCATCATCAACTCCCTTTTCAACCACCTTCGCATAGGCGATACCCATCTCTCGAGTCATTGATTTAATAGACTCTTCATCGCCACGTGCTCCATAAAAATTTGGATGGAATGACGTCACATAACCACGTAGTTTCTCAGAGCTGTCACGCTCTGGATCGATAGAGATCATCACGATACGAGGTAAATTCTTCACACCTTTGTCTTCAAGGATATGATACATTTTAGTCAATTCCGCCATTGTCGTTGGACAAACATAACCGCAGTTTGTAAAACCAAAAAACATTAAAGTCCATTTTCCTTTTAAACTTTTATTATCGAATGGTTTTTCATCAATTCCTGTCAATTGAAACCGATTCACAGGTCTTGGATTTTCAAGGTATGTACCATGAAATGTGGTCACATCAATTTTTTTCTTAAAATGGAAATGTTGACCTACAAAAATTCCTGAGAATAATCCTGCAAGAGCCAGCAAAACAACTACAGTAAAGGTAACACTTTTAGCCTTTAAACTCATTTTACCCCCTTATAGGAACATACAGGAAATAAGTCTCACAACACGTCACTCAAATGACTAGGCATTTGCATTGTGGCATGGGACTTATTTCATACACATTCCTTATAAATAATGATCAATCAATAAAAAAACAAACAACAACATCAAATAAACTATTGAAAATCTAAAGGTTTGCATCGCAACAACGGGCTTATCGGTACGATATAACTTGTGAGACCAAAACAAAAATCGTCCACCAAGCACTAAGGCCCCTATTAAATAAAACAAACCACTCATCCCGATAACAAAAGGCAGCATACTTACAACCAATAATAAAATGGTATATAAATAAACATTGAGTTTTGTAAACTCGATACCATGTGTCACTGGTAACATCGGAATTTGCGCATGTTGGTACTCTTCATAGCGATAAATCGCTAAAGCCCAAAAATGGGGCGGTGTCCAAATAAAAATAATTAATACCAACAATAAAGCTTGAGGATCCAATTGATTGGTGACCGCCGTCCAACCAAGTAGCGGTGGAGCAGCTCCGGCTAATCCGCCAATGACTATGTTTTGTGAGGTGGCTCTTTTTAAATAGCCAGTATAAACACCGGCATAGCCAATCAATGTAATAAATGTCAGTAAGGCGGTTAATTGATTTACAAAAACAACCAAAACGGTCAAGCCAAGAGTTCCCATGATTACAGCAAACCATAAGGCTTGATGCACTGAGACTTGGCCACTGGCCACAGGTCTTTTTTTAGTTCGAGCCATAATGGCATCGATTCGCTTATCCACTAAATGATTAATTGCGGCGGCACTGCCGGCACACAATCCAATACCAAGTAATGAAAAACATAATAAGGATAAGCTAACCCAACCCGGTGCTGCCAAGTACATGCCTACAACTACAGTCAACAGCATAAGCAATACAACTCGAGGTTTACATAACTCAAGATAATCACGCCAAGCAGCTGACGAGGGTTGAACTACATGATCAACGTGCATCATTTTGCCCCTTACGCGTAAAATGAAGAGTACTAAATACCGTTGCCAGTAAAAGCGCCGCAACGCCATTATGAGCTACCGCCACACTGATTGGGAGGAGATAGATTACATTCAAGATCCCTAAAGTAAATTGAACGAATATGAGTAGGAGCATGAACCCCGCTGCTATTTTGAGATAATTGAAACTGCTTCTTCGCAGGATCAATAGAGAAAGCACCAGGATATAAGCAGCAGTGATTACGGCCCCTAATCGATGAATCCATTGAATCGTTACCCGCACATCATGATCTAATAACCCTCCTTGATAATTAGCCCCTACTGGTGAAAATAAATTAAAGCCTTGGGCAAAATGCAAATCAGGCACCCACACTCCATTACACTGGGGGAAACCGATACATGAGATCCCTGCATAGTTTGAACTCACCCAACCGCCCAAAGCGATTTGTAGGAAAACAATGACCACCCCAAGACGTAACCAAGGACGCCATTGTGGTAAATCCTGCCCGCTTAATGAACTGATTTGCAATCGAAAGCGACTTAGACACGTAACGATCAAGATTCCGCCTAAAAGATGTCCCATAACCACTACAGGCAGTAACTTTAAAGTTACGGTCCACATTCCTAAAGCAGCTTGAAAAAAAACCAGTATGAGTAAAGCAGTAGGCAAATGCCAAGGCATCAAATGATTACCTTGTAAACGTTTGCGTAGCGCTGAAAAACCTATAAAAAAAATCAATAAAGCTAAAGACCCTGCGACATAACGATGCGCCATTTCAGTCCATGCTTTTCTAGACTCGATAGGAATTTGCGGATATTGAGTCTGTGCTGCCTGTAATTTTTCCTTAGCACTTGGAAGAACCATCTGTCCATAGCAACCCGGCCAATCAGGGCAGCCTAAGCCAGCATCCGTTAAGCGTGTATATGCACCCAACATCACGACGAACAAAGATAAAAGCACAGCAAATGATACTACATATCGTAATAATTTATTCTGCATCAGATTAATCACTCTTGTTTTCTGTGGTATTCAACAACAACTTCAAATCTTTATAAACATCCTCAGGATTGACCTGAGGGGCATAACGGAGAATTAAATAATTACCTGGATCAGCTACAAATACTTTTGCATGTGAAAATAATGTATCTTTTGCAATAAGCTCCGTCGCAGATAATGTCGCTACTTTAAAATCTATATCCTTTAAATAGGTTTGTTGTTCTTGCGATAAAGGAGGTGCTTTATCACTGAGAAGAAGCCATTGATCGACTTGATATAACTTACGTCCTAATGCCAGCCGAATACGCGCCAGAACATCCAATTGCTTCATACATGCCTGCTCACAAGCCTTAGGGCTCCAAAAAATGATCCGCCATTTAGACTTTCCTTCCAAAGTATCCAAAAGCACCGGTGGATTCAGTAAAATCCCCTTGTTGACCCGTGGAGCTCCTAACCAAGAAGGATGCTGGAAAAACAAATAAGCAGCTACTCCAGGAGCGGCAAATAGTACAACTAACAACAATAAAATATAATATTTACTGACTTGTTTTCTCATTTTTTATCTTCAGATTTAATGCTACAAATATAATTAGTACCACTGATGCCATAACAAACCACTGCAAAGCATAAGCTAAATGCCGCTGCGGAGGCATGGATACCGTCTCCCATTCACGCACAAATCCATTTGCATCTTGCTTGTCGAGGCGAATAATAAACGGAGAGACCGATTTTTGCAAAATTTGACTTATCAATTGATCATCTACACGTTCCAAAATGATTATTTTGTTCCCTCTCTCTTCTAAAGCAGGACCTAAAACCCATTGTTTTTTACTTGGAAAATATGCCGAACCCTGTAATTCTATTACTCCTTTAGGAATTTGAATATTTGGAAGAACTCGGCGGGTTAACTCACCAGGAACCCATCCTCGATCAATTATTACGAGGGTGCCATCAGATAACTCCAAGGGAGTTAGTACATCGTAACCAAATTGATGGTTATGATGCTGATTATCCAATAAGAATATTTGTGACAAATATTTCCCTTTCAATACAATGCGCTCATATTGTAAAGGCAATTTTTTCTTTGAGGACCAGAGAACTGGTTTTTGCCTTTCTTGTGTCTTTTGTGCAAGAATCATTTTTGTTTTTTCATCAGCGCGATTAATTTGCCAAAAACCAAGGCGAAGAAACAAAGAAAAAAATACGACAGCAAGAAGCAACATTGGCCAGCTTGGGGTGAAACGAAAATTAAAACAGGTTAAACTAGGCATCATTATTTAATTGTTCAAATGTTAGTCATAATCAGACGGCAATTCAGGAGTATAACAAATGATCACCAAAATTATCATCATCTTTGCCATGATTATCATCGCAGCCTCTCTAGCAAGTGGTCTTATTTTTCTTATTCGTGATTCAGGTAATTCCAAACGTACCATTAAAGCCTTAACCATAAGAATAAGTATTTCGGTAAGTTTATTTATATTTTTATTAATTGCTTTTAAACTGGGTTTAATTAAGCCTCATGGCATTTAAGTGGTTACTGCTCGGTGGGGCATGCTTAAATCCTAATAGAAGTCAAATTGAACGCTCAGGTTGAACCAAAAAGAGGATATAATATGCGTATCTTATTAATCAGTTTTCTATTTCTTTGTCATTGCATACATGCTGACACGATAAAGAACTACATGAATATTGCTGATAATATCCCTCAGATGGAAATTAAAGCAGACCCCCAAGCACAAGCCTGGGCCCGATCGGCCCGTCATGTTTTGACAATAACCTGCGAAAGCATTGCTGAAACAATGATTCAGGCAAATGAAATCGCAAAAAATCAAGGTAATCCTATTTTTTGCTTGCCACCAAGCGTACAACTGAATGCACCCACTCTTTGTGAATTGATTCAACAAACCTACAAAGAAATCTCAAGTCAGCAAAGTGATAAAGACTCCATGACCGTTTCACAAGTAGCCTGGTTGGGTGCGAGCAAACACTACCCATGTCAACAAAATACTGCAGCCAAAAATGAAATGCTTCATGTTTCTGCTGCGTTAGGTCAACCCTCAGCAGCACAACCACCAACAGAACAGCATTAGATGGAGGTCGAGCTTGTCCCGACAAAAAACTCTTCGGCGATTATTTTAATCAAAATGAATTTTATGTCGGTTCAAGACCAGATCGAAGTTTGATTAATTCGTTTAATGGCTATTTACTGAACTCTTCAAAGGCTTCTAAAGCTTCTGCAGCATACATTAAAGATGGACCACCGCCCATGTATACAGCCATACCTAAAGTTTCTAAAAATTCTTCGCGAGTTGCTTGTAATTTGATTAAAGCTTGCGCATGAAATCCGATGCAACCGTCACATTGCTTTGCAACAGCAAGAGCCATAGCAATTAATTCTTTAGTTTTTTTATCGAGTACACCGTCTTTAGTGGCTGCTTGCGCAAGAGCTGAAAATCCAGACATGACTTCTGGCATTTCCTTACGCATTTTAGCTAATTGAGTACTGATGTCTTTGGTGATGTGAGAAAATTTATCTGACATTGAGAAAGCTCCTTTTGTAACTACTCACTCTTGCTTACCTTCTTGCTTTTGGTTTAGAGGCAGTAAGTAAAGATTTAATAGAGTAATTGTATTAATAATTATGCCAAGCAGGCACTCTAATTTATCATTGGTGTAGGATATAAACTGTCTTTTATATCAAACTCACGTTAATTTACCGCATTACTTTGTTTAGAAAAAGGTTTTTGTAGGGTGCATGTCCGGTGACTCAACAGTATTTGGGGTAGCTTGCCTCGCTCTAGCACATTGTCAGGCCAAACCCGATTTACACGTGCTACACTTTGCTGTTAATTCTTTACATTATGGGTTCCTTAATTCATATATTAAATCAAAGAATTTTACATATCAGCATCCGCTAAATCTCCTTTAATCAATCTGACTTGCCCATGTATTTTGAGCAATTGCTGTTCTTTAAATAAAAAATAAGCGATCACTTCCGCTTCAATGGCTAAATTATTCAGATTGACTCCTTTAGGATAATAGAGGGCAAATACTTCATTGCCTGCTTCCATGAGGTGTTTATACTCAATGTCATTTATTTTCATATTCTGCTTTTGCTCGATGACATGAGCAATATAATCATTACGGTTCATTATTACCCCATTAATGCATTGCTCATATTCAGGATGAAAAAATTGTTTTACTGTTGAAGCGACATCGAAATTGGGATCGTAAACTGACTCCCAAATACGTTTCAATAGATCGGAATAAGACATATTGGACTACCTTATTAAATGACTTTAATTATGAATAATAATTTTGTTATGTTGGCATCATAAACTGAATTAGAGGTTAAGAAAAATTTATAAATGTCCATTCTTAACGAAACATACCTAACCACCGAACCATGCAAAATGACATCACGAGAAAGCCTCTCCACAGCACTTGTTTTATTTGGGTTAATCGTATTTTAAGGAAAATCCTATAAAATAGGATGACCCATGGCAGCAAATGGCACAGATGATTTTGGGTTAGGGCTAGACGCAGCGAAGGTTGCTCATTCAATTATAAGGTATGAAACAATGAGAAAATTGGCTTTTATTATCATTTATTTTGCAGCCTTTAATGGAAAAATTTTTGCGATCCCTACGGTCTATACCACCCAGACTTTCTATAAAATACTTGGAACCACGGAACAAGATTTGCGCAATCAGCTGAATAAGTTAGGGCCTTTTTTCTCAGATAAACGCTATGATGCAAAAACAACTTGGCAAATTAATTGGAACTATAAATGGCATTATGATAATCCCAGCAAAAATCCTTGCTATCTTACAGAAGTAAAGGTAACGGCTAATATTGTGACTGTCTTACCTGAATGGGAAGATAAAGAGCACGGCAGTGCTGAGAGCCAATTAAAATGGGAGAATTATCTTACTCATTTGAGTCAACATGAAGAGGGGCACGCAAATAATGGAAAAGAAGTGGCTACTGAGATAGAAAACGCCTTATTAGCCATCCCTCCAATGCTTTCTTGCGAGCAGTTGCAATCCACTATTGAAAATACAGCTCAAGGTATCGTGAAGCAACATAATATCTGGGATATAAATTATGATGCGACAACCCAGCATGGTAAAACGCAGGGAGCTACCTTTCCCTAGAGATTTAACAAAAATAAATACATTCATTCTCTCGAAAGTTACATTTCAATATAAAATATAGCAATTTATATCAAAATACTATATTCTCCATTTTTTTTGGAGAACAATATGGGTATAGTCAAAATTTCTGATGAATTACATGAAGCAACAAAACTGATGGCAAGAGCCATGAGTCGATCAATTAACTCTCAAGCAGAATATTGGATTCGAATAGGAAAGCTGGCAGAAGAAAATCCATCCATTACTTACTCTGAAATTCTCAAAATTTTAATCAATCAAGCATCATTAGGTGAGATACGCGATGTTAGTGAAGACGCCTGAAGAAATAGAAAAAATACGGGTTGCCAGTAATCTAGCATCCTCTGTCCTTCAAATGATAGAAACTTATGTGGTTGCTGGGATCAGTACGAGTCAACTTGAGGAAATTTGCCGTCAATACATCACTAACGATTTGGAAGCAATTCCCTCAACATTAAACCACTATGGATTTCCTGCATGCATTTGCACCTCCATAAATCATGTGGTCTGTCATGGCATCCCTTCTGATAAAATACTTAAAAATGGCGATATCCTTAATATTGACGTTACAGTACAAAAAGACGGTTATATCGGTGATACCAGCAAAATGTTTCTCGTGGGCACTGTGAAACCTTTCGCTAAAAAATTAGTAGCGGTTGCCCAGGAGTGTCTCTATAAAGCGATTTCAATAGTCCGTCCAGGAACTCAGCTGGGTGATATAGGAAACATAATCCAAACGCATGCAGAACAACATGGATATTCAGTGGTGCGTGAATATGGTGGTCATGGAATTGGTCGTTCTATGTGGGAAGAACCAGAGGTCATGCATTTTGGCAAACCGAATACCGGATTACGATTACACGCAGGAATGACGTTTACCATTGAACCAATGCTCAATTTAGGTCGTAAAGAAGTCAAAACGTTAGGCGATGGTTGGACGGTGGTCACCAAAGATCACAAATTATCCGCACAATGGGAACATACCATTTTAGTCACTGACAAGGGATATGAGGTTCTTACCTTAAGACCAGAAGAGCATTTGATTTAATAAACTATTATCCCCTCTCCATCTTTGGGGGAGAGGGCTCGGGTGAGGGAGAAATGTAACCTAATATCTTCCTTAATCATGACGGCTATGCCGCTTATCCCGACAAAATACTTGCTAATCCGCAGCTTTTTTAACACATCGATTTCCGCAAGCAGTTGCGATACAGCTTTGACCGACAACACAATCATCGTCTTTGGTGCATTGTTCCCAGCATGATGTACAATTATTTGGGCAATTAGCGGCCAGTTGTTTAGATGATTTAATAAGCATTGTATCTTCTGGAGACGAATAACCATTCATGTTAAGTCCAATAACCAGGAACCATAAAATATTTAACTGTATGCTTTTCATTTTACGTCCCTTTAGGTTTACTGAGATAAGCAGCTGTCTCGAGTATTACTACAGCCTTGGATACAGGGTTGGTACTGCTCCTTGCAGTAGGACTCATCATTATGAGTAGTACACTGGTTATATTGAGTTTCACATGAGCTCATACAGTAATCGTATTTGGTATTGCACGATTGCTCATCTGCATAGCTTACATTCAACCAACCGAAAAACATGACGCTGATTAGGGCGTGTTGACAATTCATCCTCACCGCCTACGTGCCGCGACGTGTTGGCGGCAACCAGCCGATCTTAATCAGTGGCAAATTTCTTCATAAAGATCATGCCATTCTGTATTTAGGTTCTCAATCAAATTTAACTTCCACTGCCTGGGCCAATTTTTGAATCGTTTCTCACGTCGAGCAGCTTCTATATAGGTTTCATGGACCTCATACTAAACCAATAGATGTACATTGTATTTAGCTGTAAATCCCGGAATCAGGCTGTTTTTATGTTCCCATACTCGTTTAATTAAATCTGATGTTGAACCAGCGTATAGTGTACCATTTCGCTTGCTTGCCATAATATAGACACAAAATGACTTCATTTTGCTTCCTTGTTTTGATCAGAGTGTTGGACTCAATGCGATGATATCACCTAAATTTCACGGATTACATTGGCAGCCAAATATAGGAACAAGCCATTGCGAGCATTGACGCATCATTTCTCTTCAATTCATCATCTCTTGTGGCAACAGCTCGAAAATGTTTAAGTCGCGCAAATACGTTTTCAACTAGATGACGATATTTGTATAGACCCCAATCAATATCAGCATTCCCAGTTTTAGAGTTCGTCTTCCAAGGAATCATTGGAGTAGATGATTTTTGCCTAATCTGATCTCGAATTTCCTCGCTATCATATCCTTTGTCTGCAATGGTGTAATCAGCTTTAGGGAGTGTTTCAATGAGGCCTGAAGCTGCTTTAGCATCATGTACCTCTCCGCCAGTCAATTGAAATTCAATCGGAAGGCGGCAAGCATCAACTGCCCTATGAATTTTTGTTGTATTACCACCAACGGATTTCCCTATTGCTTGATGTTTCTTTCCTATGGCGCCTGAGCTATGTTGATGGGCACGAACGATACTGCCATCAATAAATTCCCATTCAAGATCAGGATGTTGTATGAGCGCTTTGAAAATCATCATCAACTTGTTCTTTGAGGACCAACGATTGAATTGTTGATAGGCAGAATTCCAAAATCCAAACTCTTTAGGTAGGTCTCGTCAAGGGCAGCCTACACGCATGCGATATAACATTGTCTCAACCATCATACGAAGATTAGGTTTGTCATATATCTGATGTTGTAGCATTATCTCCTTTAGCTTAGACCATAGCTCATCACGGAGCATCAGTCTAGCCATTGCAAACTCGTTTTATACTTGATATTGAAATCGATATATTATGAGTTTGCTCTTATTCATCAATCGATTAGAGCAATGAATTAAGTTCATCTTTAACTTGACCATTTCCTGGATGCCGCGAACAAGTCGCGGCACGTAGCCGGTGGGGATAAATTGTCAACACGCCCTACAATTCGAGAGTCAGGATTTGAGTTGCCGAATAGGGTTTGAGGTGTAGATACAAGAAGAGCCGCTGATTTTGATAAATTCAACTTTATTTCTTCTTCGGCAATAGACGCGTCCTCAGGAGCAAATTTCTTAGCGTCACTTAGTGCCTTTGACGCCTTATCCCACTCTTTCTCTAAGCGATAGGTACAAGCAATATTTAAATAAGCATCCGCAATTTCTTGTTTATCCTCTGTTTTATCCAAAATCGCAGAAAAATATTGTCGTGCCTCTAAGTAATTCTCCTGTTTAGAAAGCGTCATTCCAATTTGATTCATCACGACAAGATGTTCTGGATCAAGAGAAAGTGCTTCCAAATAAGTTTCTTGCGCCTTTTTATACTCTTTATTTTGATACAAATGATGACCATATTGCGCGAGACATTCGGTTAGGTTGGATAAAATAATGTTTCTTAATGCCAAGTCTTGTTCGGTACATGCTGATAATGCTTTTCGGTAATAGTCTATCGCATCATTAAAACTGCTTGCTATATTCTTCTGAACAGTCTCTTCGTCTTCAACCACTCGTTCAAGAACTTCAACGTATTGTTCATACCAACTGGCTAGACTGTGTAAAAATAAAGGGTTGTTACTGCATATTTCCAAGGCTTTTTTGATAAAAGCATATGCGCCTTTAAACAGCTTCGCGCTATTGGTCGAGTCTGCCTCAAGATAATGCTGAGCGGATTTCATATAAAACAAACCCATGTTATTCCACGCAGAAGCACCAGAGGGATAAATTTTAGTTGCCGTCTCGTAACATTTGAGTGCAGCCGTGTCCCTGTTTTCCCCTTCATAACATTGGCCTAATAAGTCGAATGCATAAGCAACGTTGGCAACTTCATCTGAATTACTTTGCCTCAATTCAATGAATCTTTTTAAAGGAGGAATAGCTTGTTGTTTTTCATCACAAAAAAAGAAACATTTTCCTAAATAAAAATAGCTTTCTGCTACTTCTGGATTTTTATTAATTGCTCGCAGAAAAAAATCTTTAGCTATTTCATATTTTTTTTCATCAAATACGTTTACTCCAGATCTATGAAATGTATTAAACACCCTCAATCCTCATTGATAACCATAAAAAATTGATTATAATTTTATCATAGGAGATAACTGATTCATAAGCAGCTTTTAAAAATAGGTACTTGCTATAAACATGATCTATGAAGATTATTTTTTTATTGGCGCCCAGCATTAGCTGGGCTTTTCAACCCAGCCTATGCTTGCTAGAGCTAATTAAACTCAAATTTTCGACAAAACTAGAAATTTCGTTAACCATTCTGGCTTTGTAGTAATAGTTCTTTGTTTTAGCAAGGGACAAAGATAATGCTGTTTTATTTTAGATATTTGGTAAACCATAAAATTAAATCATCATCCAGGGGGTATGTTTGCCCGGGAACTGTTGGCTTATAGTTATAAGTTACCCCTAAACCATCAGGAATGTAACTTCGATTTACATATAGACGTTGGGCTTGTCCATATCCCCCATCAGAGCCTCCATATAATCCAACACCAATGCCTACTCGATCATGCCGATTCGCTGCCTGTTCTTCAGCAACAGTTAGTAAAGCACTTCCTATTCCAAGCTTGCGAAAAGAAGGTAATACATTCAAATCCATAATTTCTGGGATTTTTTGCTGAGCAAAAGGTTCATATTGTGATATCCATTTTAGAGTAACGTAGCCAGCAATCTGGTCTTGAAAATAAGCGAGCCATATCACTCGCTCAGAGTGCTGTTGTTCTTGATAATACGCCTTAAACAATGATGCAGGTTTTTGCCAATTTGCCTTTTGAAAAGCATCGACCAGAATAGGGATATCAGATAGTTCCAGTACCTTTATAACAATGGAGTGTTGGCTTACGGTTAAAGGCTTAATCTTTTTCACCATATAGACCATCTTCCATTCATAGCCAGCAGGTTTTAAATCAAAAAGAGCGTTAAAACCAACGGCTTGATAGAATAGGTATGTTTTAAGATAATTCTCTTCCGCTTGAGAAGGACTTAATGTTTCAACTGTTATAGTCGTTGCCCCTTGCGTATTAGCAAAATGACAAGCTGCTTCGATTAATTGCTTACCCACACCTTGACGATGAAAGTCCCGTCTTACACCCATCCAATAAATAGTGGCATTATCAGGATAAGGAGAATCAATCGAAACAAGACCAATATAGCTAGCCCCTTTTTTCGCTGCAAAATTCGTACGTGTTTTCACACCTATTGCATAGTGCTCATTGGCCTCTGGTAGACCAAAGTATTCAGGCAAATCTTTGGTAATTGTTTGACACAAAGTTTGAGCCAACTCACCGCTTACTTTTTCAATTTGGATCATATTATTTTCTCTACCGGAGGGAGAACACACCTTTTGCGTATCGTACTCATTGTAACGCTAAGGCATCACGATAGCCTATTATAGGTTGAGGATTTTTATGAATCATAACAAAATTTAGGAATAGCAATTTGGCTCCCGAGCCAATTCTCATAGAGGATTATAGTGTAGCGTCAATAAATCCCTTTGTTCTCGATGATTTAAAAAATCAGATCGAAGCGGGTTTTAAAGAAAGTGACTCAGAAACGTCCCAAAACTTTTTTAGACGACTCCTCAGCTGACAAATTAATCGAGGCGGTCTTTTTTAAAACGGGATCAACCAGAGCCTGATGAACCTCATTCAGGTCCATCTGAGCGGGGTAAATCAGTTTAATCGAACAAATGATCACTTGATAAGACGTTGCTTCATCCGGACTTGCTATAATTAAAACATGAGGACGTATTTTGGAATGGAGCTTAATCATGGACACCAAAAACGATTATAAAATACTTCGCGTTATTTTGGTTATCATCGGACTACTTTTTATTTTTGCTCTATATCCATTAACCCTTTTATGGCCTTCTGGATGGGCTTGGCATCATGTTGGCCAAAACGTCTATTTACAAATGATATTGGGAATTTATGCAACATTAGGCGTATTTTTAATCCTGGCAGCAAAAAATCCTACTCAGCATTTAAGTTTAATTTGGTTTACCGTCTGGTCCAGTGTGGTACATGGATTCATCATGACCGTCCAAGCATTGTACTACCCTAACCATTTTGCTCATCTATATGGTGATGTCCCCGTTTTGTTTCTCGTTGCTTTTGTTTTAGCGGTTTTAACGCCACGAATTAAAAAAAGTGATTGATGTTGAATCAGAAGCGTGGTGTAGAGCGATTGTGGCAACAGCATGTTCTCCGCTAATCCTATGGAGCACTTTCAAAAATTATTTCTTCTCTTTATGGATGAATAGCAAATAAAGTGATGCGTGCGTTGAGCTCACAAAATACATTCAACTTTGTACTAGAAAATGCAAGGACATGCTATAAATAAGATTAAAAATTTAGGGAGAATCATAATGGACTCACGAATTGATCTTTATAAGGCAGCACCTGATGCGATTCAGACTATGTTAGGTGTTGAACAGTACGTTAATCGTTGTGGATTAGAAAAGACCCTTCTCAATCTGGTTAAGTTACGTGCCTCTCAAATTAACGGCTGTGTCTATTGTGTTGATCTACACAGTACTGAAGCAAAAAAAGAAGGTGAGTCTGAACGCCGTCTCCATTCAGTGGTCGTATGGAGAGAATCTCCGTTTTTCACAACTCGTGAGCGAGCCGCTTTAGCTTGGACTGAAGCAGTGACTTTATTATCAGAAACTCATGTTCCTGATGATGTTTATCAGGAAGCCTTAACTTGTTTCAGTGAAAAGGAGCTCATTGATCTTACTATGGCAATTATTGCTATTAATAGTTGGAACCGCCTATCAGTTAGCTTCCGTAAATTACCAAACTGAAAAAAGCGTATAAAGGTGTCTAATCGGCGTTAGATCACGAGCAGAAGGTTCAGGTATGCATGATCTGCGTGCGTCAATGATGATTTTTTCGATAAACCAGGGAAAATCACCCCAAGACATTCAGAACACCTTTTAGAAATCGGAGTTTTCGATGAAACAAAATATCTCCCATCTACCAAGAGAACTAGGTCATATGGTTTCCTGGTCCCTTACTCGTTTAGGGAACGCCATTGCAGAAGTTTATGGAAAAGAAACATTCGAACGAATTGAGCACATGCGACTATCCATGCAAAACACCATTGGGAATGAGGCATTTTCACTTAGAACTGCTCTTTCTAGTCTTCAAATGGAGCTTTCCAAGCTTGATAGTACGCAGCTTTATCAAATAGCTCATGGTTTTTCTCTCATGATGGAGCTCATTAATGCCTGCGAGAATGCCTACCGCATTTTTCGTATTGATCAAAGAAAAGAAAAAATCTACGCGGACAAACCTCAGGGAATTCATTATGTCTTAACAGCACATCCGACAGAAGCTCGCACCAATGAATTTTTAACGCTGTTTAAAGCGATTCGTGACTATCTTGTCGAAGTACTTAAATCCCCTTATTTGATGAATGAGTCTTATCTTGATCAAATGCTTAAAATCGCACTGCAGATTAATATTTCCTTTTATGAAAAACCAAGCGTCGAAGATGAGGCTCAATATATCTATCAATACGCACTCAATCCTTACAACATCAAACTGTATCATTCTTTTTTAACTAAGGGTGTCCCTATTCAATTACGCACTTGGGTAGGAGGTGATAAAGATGGGCACTCAGGGGTTAATGAAAAAATAATGGTTAAAAGCCTCGAACTTTCCCGATCTTTTTTTATCGATTATATCCAGGCGTGCCTCAAAGAAGTACTGGAAACGGTCAAACTCTCAACCGCATTAAATGAAAATAAAGTCTTAGAAAATCAGCTCAATCAGGTTATCAAAAAAGCGAACCACCTTAAGAAAATAAAACCAAGAGATCATGAAACAGTAGCTGCATTCAAAAAGGAATTAACTGGGATACAAACAGACACCTTTCAGTTTTTAAATTTCGAGCTCGAACAATTTTCCATAATCTCCAGTATTTTTCAGCTCTACCCGACTTTGGTCATACCATTAGAGCTCAGAGAAGATTCAGCTGTAGTAAAAGAAAGCTTAAACAGCATAAAAAAAACAACGATAACCAAAATGCTTGAACAAGTCTATTCTATAACTCAGGGGACTGATCCCAAAAACTATATACGCGGTTTTATTCTCAGCATGGTTGAGTCTGCTGAGGATATAAAAAATGGAATTAAACTGGTAAAGCAAGTGTTTAAAAGCTACGCCTTACCTGTTGTGCCCTTGTTTGAAAATCAACTCGCGCTTACCAGCGCAGATACCATATTAAATGATTCAATCACTGAAGATATTCGACAGAAGCATCTGCAACAGTGGGATGGAAATTATGAGGTCATGCTGGGCTATTCCGACTCGTCTAAAGAAAACGGAGTATTGCCTTCCCGACTTATGATTGCGAAAAGCCTAGGACGTATTCAGACTACCTTGGAAAATAAAAATCTTCGGCCTATATTTTTTCATGGATCGGGTGGCAGCATTGAACGAGGAGGCGGAGATATCAAGGAACAAACTGCTTCTTGGTCCAAGGAAATGATGAGTAATTACAAAGTGACCATTCAAGGTGAAATGGTTGCCCGACTTTTTGGTTCCAGTTCCATACTTAAAAGCCAGATTGATAAATTTCTAGATATCTATTCACACAAAGAGAAGAACACAGATAATAATTATCCCGAAGAATTATTATTATTTTCGGCCAAAGTCAGTCAGAAATATAAAGAACTGATACAAAGCGAATGGTTTTGGCCAACCATTGAACAGGCCTCACCTTATCATTTTTTAAACGAACTGAAGATTGGATCTCGTCCGAACAAACGAAAATCAGGACCCGATCAAAGAAAACTTCGAGCCATCCCATGGATCCTATGCTGGACTCAAACCCGACTTCTTTTCCCGACTTGGTGGGGGATTGGGTCTACTTGGTTAGAGCTCAATGCATCTGGAAAAAATAGACTTAAGGTGCTTTATAAGGAAAATGCTCTTTTGGCAGCCTTTGTAAAACAATTAGGCGTAACGCTTTCTAAAGTGTACCTCCCCATCTGGGAACAATATTTGGACCAATTGACTGGATCCAATGAATACCTCAACCCTTTTCAATCAGAACTCGAGTCAACCATCTTATTTTTCCATCAGATAACGGGTGAGCAAGATTTTTGTTTTCATCAACCCTGGCTTGGGGAAAGCATTCAATTAAGATCAACTCTGGTTCATCCTTTGAATCTCATTCAAATCGAGGCGATGAAAAGAAAGGATTTGCCTCTTTTAAGAAAAACGGTCACAGGAATTTCTTGTGGGATGTTGACAACAGGATAATCCAGATTGGATCATCTTCTTTTGTTGTAGTATCAAGCAGCTTGTTAATGGATTAAGTTGGTCGTTTGACTCAATTTTACTCTGTTTGGATATTTAAAAATAAGGAGTTTACCTATGAAAGATGATGTAGAAATTCGATTATCCAAATATTGGTTTTTAAAACCCCAAAAAAAGAAAAAAGATACTCTAGATCTCAAAAAAATCGCAAAATGTGGTGCTAAAATCATCGATCAATGTCAAAGTATTCTTTCATTAACCGATGATTCTTATTCTAAGAAGCAGTTAAACTTGATAATTCGTAATACAACAAATCTGATGTCATTAGTTGCAGACGCTTCAGCAAAAGAGTCGTCCGAGCATGAAAAAAAAATTTCAGAGGCATGCAAAGAACTACAAACTAATGCGTTAAGCATCCCCGCTACAATCCATACTCCTACTGATTTACCCAGCGCCAATTATAAGCTTGCCCTTGTTTGTATGTACATCTTGTTATTCAGTCTCGCATTGACCATCGGTGCAGCATTCGGTGCTTGGTATTTTGGTTATCTTTCTGCAAGTTTCTTTACCGATTACCTTGTAGTCGCTCTCGCAAGTATTGGAATTCCTGCTCTATGTGTTGGTGGTTTTTCTTATGGAATCTATTCTTCACAAAAAAATCCTATGACAGAACAATTAAATAATTTAGGTAAAAATATTGATCAGTTCTGTGATGAAATTACGCCCATTGAAGAAGAAGAACTTTTATTCGCCTGCAATTGAAAATTGCTGTCCTGCTGGATCAAACAAGGAGCAACTGACTTGAATCGATCAGTTAAGTATTCAATCAGTTGCATCAGCATTTAATTGACAACATCCATTTTAAAGGTACTATAGCAAATCTTGGCCAAAGCGAGCTCTATTGATTCATTGACGCACAGCAATGCCAAAATACTTAACGGAGTGTGATTCAATTAACGAATCATAGAATACAATTCGTATCTGATTTTAAAGGAGTAATTTTCATGTATAGCCATTTAGATCAATGCAATAGTTCTGATGAGCCTATATCAAGTGCTTATACTATATTGTTCCTACTCACCGGTCTTGCTGTAGCAACTTGCGCACTTGCGCGATACGCTGAGTCCAATAATCGCCTGAACTATGACAATCGTTTTGCACGCATAATAGCCGGTCTTTTAGTGCTTATGATGCGTATGATGCATACCAAAAGTGATGATTTAGAAATTACCAATAAAGAAACTGAAAATAAACTCATTGCGATAGGTCCACATCGAACTGGTTGGGAAGCCGTTGTTGTTGCCTCCAAAATGAAGGGGACACCACCTCGATTTTTTGCCACCACATCTTTTAATTCTGTGCCTGGTGTTGCCTCTTTTTTGAAAATGTTTAACACGATACCAGTAGATGCACATGCTAAAAGCAATAATGGACGAACTGCTAATGCTGGCTCGCTAGAACTGGCAAGTAAAGCACTTGATGAAAATGGCTGCGTCGCCCTTTTCCCTCAAGGTAATTTCGCAAGAATAGGCCAAGAACCACCCAGAGTCTACACTGGGGCAGCCAAACTTGCATTGATGAATAAAACCCCGATTCATGTTGTCAGACTTGATGGTTTCTGGAGTTTAGAAAACCCCCTTATTCCTTTATTTGTTCGCAACAGTGCTGCTTATCGTGCATTTTTATCGGGGCTTCATTTTAACAAGGTGCGTGCCACATTATGTTGTGTGATTGATTTTCATCTACAACCTGAGAATGAAAAATTAAGTGATGAAGAAAAAATTGAGGAGATATGTGCCCAACTTTACGCTTACTATCGTTATACCGGGGAACTCACTAAAGAACAAATTGATGTGATTAAAAGAGAAATAGATAATGGAACTCATCGCAAAATTTGGGATATTAAAGTGAGACGCGATCAATTAGGAAAAGATCTTTTAAACTTAAAAAAAGAAGAGACTCAACTGGAAGAACCTACTTTGGCTGCAATGAAATTAGCCTAACACAGCGCAAACAGAGCAACTGTCTCGAATTAAATAATTTTAGACAGTTGTGTTCCCTGAAAAAACCAACATTGGAGTTGCGTTTATACTGGATAAGATGATGTTTCGCCCTCTTAGGGAGGAATAGGTATCTTTTTTATCATGCAACATCCAAAGAATTATAGTGTTACTGCGCACACCAGTGCATTGGCATAGGTATCGCCAGTAGATAAATTATCGAGATATTGATCATTAACCGCATTTAAATGACCTTTACCTAAATAAAAGAAATGGTAACCACATTCAACAGGCATTGGACCAATAATATTGTTTAAACGAATACCGGCTCCAGCCATTACAGAAAAATGGGTTGTAGAGGTCCCCTCAAATGCATTATCAGGGATTGCAAAGTCTTCTAATGGTGTTTCATGATAGCCAGAAGTCCACATAAAATTGGGACCTATTCCTGCGTCAACCGTAATATTGTACTTTGGGTTGTTCGTCGATATAAGTGCCTTAGCGGCAGCATAAACAGGGACGTTTTGAATACTGTATTGATAAGAAAAGTTAGTAAACAAGTCCTCTTGAATAATATCACCTCGTACTTTGGTTTGACCTAAATAAAAAGCGTCGACTCCATATGAAAGCTGAAACCAATGGTAAGAAGGGCCATTAAAATAAAACCCAACACCAACAAGTCCACTAATTTGAGAATTGTTATCCAAGGTATATTGGTTACCTATCAACCCATCAATATCAATATGTTGATCTTTGCCCTGAGATGCTCCAAAAAAGCCTCCTTGAATAGGGACAGACCAAAGTTTAGAAGGACTTACATTGCCCATTGTCCCTGCAGAACAAACAATAGGTAATGCAAAGCTAATACAGAGTATTTTAGGTAAACGCATAATTATCCTTAACAATTTGATCCATAACGTCATGCAGCTTGAATACCCTATTATATATTTTTACAAACGTCAATTAACTCAAATGTGATGCCGCTAATACTCCATGATGCACCTAATTAGCAAACCCGGGTCGCAGAATTGTTTTCCTTTCATTGATGTCTGCGCAATAAATTCAAAAACCATTTTTATACATACATTTTTATCATCGTGCGCATAAACAATAATTCAATAGTCATCTCAAGTGATGGTTTTTTAATCACAAAACAATGTGATTTTTGATTAATTGATGAATTATGGGTTCAATTTCTATCTAGTAATCAGCCTGAGCTCATCTGCAATTAGAGGTTTTCTCGGTGAGATTTGCTGAGTTGATGTTGCTTGGGCCTTGGCCAACCGACAACTAATGTATATTGATTCCTGGTTAAGATAAATTTGAATCTAACAAGCAGCGCTTGATGATCTCTTGATGAAGAGTATAGTAATGTCGTAACTCATGATTTTAAGGAAAAAACATGCCCAGATTTTTTAGTGGTTCGAAACAGACTTCAACTGTTCACCATAATGTACAAGTTTCTAATAGTATTATTCAGATACTTACTACAACCGTGGAGTCCTATGCCCCCTCAATTGTTATACCCGGCACCGTGGCACAAACAATAGGTTCCATTTATGCGATTTCCCATAGTGACTCCCATGTTTCAGAAAAGCTTTTGCATTTACTCCAGGGACTTATCGCTTTAGCTCGATTTGGACTCGCAATTGCTTTAATGTTTGATAAGCAAGAATGCAATGTTTCTTCTCAAGAAAATATGTGTATTGCTTCGTTTTTACTTTTGTTGATCTATTCAGGTATCGTTTCAGTAGGATTGGCATCCAGTGCCTTGTCAAAAGACATAAATCCCTCGCAAGAATCTCATGATGAGGCAGAGCAACAAAGACTAATTCAAAATGTATAGGAAATAGGAGATAACCAGCGATGGTTTTAAAAACTGATGATTCATTTCAAAATGAGTAGTCCTTCGTGCCTTGTTAAGTAGTTTCAAAAAATCTACCTATTTAAATTTAATAGTTATTAGGATTTCTTGTTAAGAACACAAAGTAATTGTGATATCTAAAAATACTCGATTGCAGCAAACTAATCATCTGCATCCAAAATTAGACGGCATGCTTATCCAACTTCGTTAGGTTAGTTAATGCCCGCTTACCCCCCCTTGCAATGAATTGAGTTGCCATTTATTTTAGATAGGTTGTCTTTTTATGTAGTACGATGGTTTAAATTTTGAAAAAATCTGAAAGGAGAAAATATGGGAAGCTATGGATGCACTCAAGAACAATGCCATTGTCCTTGTCATTATATGCATGAAGAACACCATCATGGAGAACATGGCCATTGTGATCATGCCGATGGAGAAGAGATGCAATCAAATTATTTTTTAGAACTTGCTGATGAGGCATGGGAAGAGCTATTAAAAGACAAAATTAAAGCATACATTTTAAAAACTCAAAATGATCGTATGGAGAAATTGGCTAAAATAGTTGCCGAAGGAAATCATCACCGTTGGAAAAATAAAATGGAGAAAAAACAAGTGCATCAAGCATTTATGGACGAAATGTGCAATTTCTTTCATGAATCAAAAAAATAAGTCAACGCTCCACTTTTATTCATAAAGTCACCGGATCGGTACTATTACTGATCCGGCATACTCATTGTATCGCTAAGAGGATTTAAAAATCACCTCTCGATGCAGAGCCCCTGCAAAACACTTCGTTCAAACCGAACTGCGCATAAGCGATTACTAGGGGAGCAATTTTTAAGGATTGATGATACTTTTAAGCCAAGCTTTTGCCTCTGGACTAACCTTATCGTCCTTAAAAAGAAGGTCATATATGCCTGTTTGGCGTGCAGTCTCATCTCCATACATATCAACCAATACTTCATTCCAAAGTGTTAACAGGGTTGAAGAAGAGGTTTTTCCTACCTGTTGAAGAATGCCATAAATTCGCTCTCGCCAGTATGCATCCATCGCTTTATCCATCCATGATACAATTTCTGGTGTCAAACCCACCTCATCAAGACCTTTTCCCTCCCCAAAACCTTTTTCAAATTTTTTGGTTCTTAAATGGGCATATTTTGTACCGTATACTCCATTAACCCAATCCATAAGTTTTTTTCCTAACTCAACCCCTATTTTTGAGTTGGGATCGTGCTTAAGATGATGGCTCACCTCATCCACCAGCTGATTCCAATTCTTTTCAAAAGCGGCTTGTTGTTCCGGTGTCACATTGGCTTTCATTTCTTGTTCAAACGCTACATACTGCTTTAATTCATCGGGGGTAAATATTTCTTTAACCCAATCATGCTCAAGATGCGCTGTCATTCTATATACCTCAATAAGTTGAATAATGGTTTCCCAAGGAATCGATTGATGGTTGTCAACAGAGTCAATTATGCTTCTCAACGTTTTGGCACCCTCAAGTAAAGCAGCTGCTTTGTGTTCTAAGACTTGGGCTTGGCTGTTAAAATGTTTCAGCACGCTATGCTCTTCATTGAGTAAGGTTTTGATTTGTGACAACTCAAAACCAAAAAATTTCAAAGCAATAATTTGTTGCAACTTCAATAAATCCTTTTCGGAGTAAACACGATACCCATTGGCACGTCGCAATGAAGGTTTAAGTAACCCTGTACGGTCATAATGGTGCAGGGTTTGTACTGAAACACCGGTTAATTTGCTTATGTCTTTAACGAACCATTGGGTCATAATGTTCCCTCCTTAAATACAAAGGTAAGGTATATAGCAACAATAGGGTCAAGCATTTTTTTCAACTTTTCGAGTCATTAGACCTCCTTTGAAACGCGCTGCGAAGAAACAAATGCTCAGAGGAACACAGCGCAGAACCGGAGTGTTAGTCTCATAGGTGCACTTTACCGACAACGCAGTGGTCCTCTGCACGAGCATTTCGACATGGATCTCTTATTTTTCCAGCTCATTAATCAAGTAATGTAATTTGATAAGTGCGTCATTTCTCGCTCTAAAACTCGCAAAAGTCGCTTTTTCTTTGCTGTCAGCAATATGGTTCACAAAAGTAACTACGCGACCATCCTTTTCAATCCACCCTACGAACCATCCATGTTGTAAAGGAAGCTTCTTGCTTTTATCTGCCGTTAATTGTCGACCAGTTCCTGTTTTTCCATACAGTTTCCAACCCCCAGCTAATTCCTGAATATAGAGAATGTCTTTAGTCATAGTAAACGCTTTTTTGCTCACTGGAAGTTTTTTATAGACTATTTTTTGTAGAAACTTATTTTGCTCTGTGGGCGAAATGGCAAGCGAACTTGAAAGCCAAGCATGGGTTAGTCCATTGTCCTGACCTTTATCGCCGGTTACATCTTGGTTGCCGTAGTGAAATGCCGCTACATAATTTTTAAATCGCTTCATACCTAAATGTTGTGTCAATACCTGTGAATACCAAACACAAGAATCTCTTATCCAAGTGCGCGGGTTATGAGGGTATTTCCATACATTGAGATAAAGTTCATATTCTTTCTTATAAGGCCATTCAGGATGAAGGGCATCTTTTAATATTCCTGAATCAAAACCCATAAGACTTAATGCAATTTTAAAGGTCGATTCAGGGGCATAACGCTGATTACACTCATCACCTTCATGTTTTAACACAGTTTGATTTTCATAGGCCAAGAAGCAGGTACCTTGAGCCCAAATCGGACTGCAAAAAAACAACCCCATACATAGGAATACACTATTTTTTTTCATCACAACCTCAAAATTGTTTTAATTAGATTAGGAAATTTTTCTCCTCTCTCAAGAGGAAAAGGTATAGGCAGTCCAGTAGGTTGAGCCTTGGCCCAACCCTCATCTGATCTGCATTAAGCTCACGACTAAACCGAAGTAAAAAACAGTGCTCCATAGAGCCAGCTATCGGCTAGCCCCATACAGACTATTCATCGCGACATTATGAAATACAGGGGCGGCTAATTCCCCGCCCGAGGTCAATGTCTTGCCCTTCATGTTTAAATGACCGTCTTCAATCAGGATTAACATGACATAACGAGGTTTATCAGCTGGCGCATACCCAGCAAATAAAGCAAGATGCTTATTCCCATTCTCGATAACCGTTCCGGTCTTACCTGCCACGGCAACACCAGGAATCACTGCACGTTTCCCTGTACCATTATCGACGGCGTACTTAAGAATATGATTCACTGAATTTGTCGTGGTTTCTGAGATAACAGGTTTATCTCCTCGAGCAAATGGACGTCCTTTGTTCGCAAGAACAGCATAGGATTTTGTTAACGACTCAATGGTGACAGGGATATTCTCACCCAGCGAAGCCATTGCCAGTTGCACCTCGTCATCCTGATTTGCTTGCCACCACGAATTCATATCAAAACCAAATTCAGCAAGTTTTTTTCGGATTATTGGTGCTCCAGTCTCTTGTGACACCTTAATAAGGCAAACATTAATCGACTGTGCAATCGCCTCTGTTAGAGAAGCAGAACCTACATCAGAATTGTAGTTTGCAAATGTTTTACCTTTTAGGGAATAAGGTGAATGACAATCATAGTTTTTGGTTGCGGAACTTGTACCAGAATCGATTGCCGCGGCTGCAATAAAAGGTTTTATTGTCGAGCCAGGTGAAAAAAAACGTGACCTCCAACTGTTTTGCCCCTGCTGATTTGATTCAGCAAATGCAATGATATTGCCCGTATTGGGATCAGCAATAGCAATAACCCCAGATTTTGCGTGATAGCGTTTGACCGCTGCGCTAATTTCTTTCTCTGCGATGTTTTGCATTTTAGGATCTAAATGAGTTGTATCCACACCTTTTACCTTAGGACTGTTTAAGGACCCTACTGCTGAATAAGCCACACACATGGGTGCCAAAATAGATAACCCAACAAATGCAATCCCTAACCACAGCGGCTTAGATGCATTAAATGGATAAGTTGGTAACATTGAAATTCTCCTTATGATGAAAGTACAGTCTTCGTTTTCATTGTTCAAAGCCATGCCCACCGCACATGCAAATTCTTGATTAGATGACTGAGAACTTTGAGATACTGTCTGAATCACTTGGAACAGACAGTGGCCATAGTCATGTGCCGAAATTTTTGGGTGGCCAACCAGTACTTCATCACATGAAAATTCTTGTAATTCATTTAAAGCGTTATGCCATCGAGTAACACCAGGATTTCCAAAGAAGATAATGCGCAAGGTTTCAATAAAATAGGACCATAGGCAATCTCCATTACGATGGTGTTGCCCTTCATGCGCAATCGCAATGCTCACATTTTTGGGAGAAGAGAATAAGGATACGGGCAATACAATATAAGCTTTGTTTAATAAAAACACTGAAAAAGGAATATGGCAGCGAGCAGAGACTTTAATGATCAGTTTTCCAGAGCGTCGATAATGAATTGCTTCATCCAACAATGCGCGTAAGCTACCCAAACCTGATAATAGGTGATAACCACGAAATAAGATAATGAAACCTAATATTAAATAAAACAGCTGGCAATAACTAACATTTTCCAGGGGTAACGCAGCTGCAGATTCGTTGACGCGTTTTGCCGGTTCTTGCTTTAAAATTGGCTGATTCATATATTCTTGCAGCGTATCAAATGAAACAGCGCCAAGGCGCTCCGGCATTTGATTAAAGTTCACACAATGAACAATTAATGGAGAAACCACACAGCTGACTAATAAAAAACGGGCCAGTTTCAGTTTGAAAGAAGGCTGTTTTGCTAACCAACGCCCCCCGATAAAGTATGAGCTGATTAAGAGTAAGCAATGAATACTCAAATAAATTTCTATGAATAACATTATTCCACCCCTTCTTTTTGGGCGTCCGGGGTTAATTGTTTCAGTGCCTCCTCTATGGCTTGCAGGTCATCGTGTTGTAATTTTTTGGCCATCAAGAGTCTTTGGACAAGAGCAACAGGCTCTCCATCAAAAACATTTGCAACAAGATGATCAAGACAGGTATTTTCATAGTCAGATTTTGTAACAATTGGCACAAACACATGGGCATAGGAGTTTTTTTGGCATTCAAGAAACCCTTTTTGTTCAAGCACTTTTACCACCGTCGCCACGGTGGTGTAAGCTAAAGGCCTTTGTTGTGACAGATGCGACACAACCTCTTTAATCGTTACTTTATTAAGACTCCAAATAATATTCATTAATTCAAGCTCTACTTCTGTAAGCAGACGATCATGGGCTGACGATACTTTTTTTACGGACATTTTCCTCTCCAGTAACGAAATAGAGCATTCTCTACTATTTTTTTAGTAGATCCTACTATAAAAATAGTAGGATTGAAATAACCAAACGAAAATTCTTATCCTGAATGTCTATTTAAAGCAGGTTAATCGCACAAGAACGGCGCAACTGGTCTCATTGAACGCGGCTTAGGGTGTGCGGGGACGATAGGTGCTGGGTTAAGACTAAAATTGTTCCATATTGTGGGGGATCTTCAGATAGAAACCGCTCACCTCTGTGAGCGGCTGATATATATGGAGCGTCTAATAACGACTATTTATCTGTTTTTTAAAATGGAGGAATAAGTTTCTTGAGCAATGTTGTGTTCGGTTGCCCCTTCTAATGCATGGTTACCTGTATATTGAGCAATTTTTACTAAAACCTCTTTTTGTGCTTGCTCGACAGTCTTACCACGCTTCGTTTCGAAATCCTGTCTCTGCTCAGAAGACATTCCGGTGGAAAAAAGCCCTTGTCGATAACCTTGACACAATACTAAGGTATTTCTACGAATGGTGGCAAAATCCTGAGCTCCGGGATTTTTAAAGGAAGGTTTGTCTTTAGGATAAAGTTTCCCCCCTAAATTTCCCGCTAAGGCAACTGCATTAATAGGATCAGAAACCAGGGAATCAAAATTCAATGCATTTAATTTATCACCATTCGCCAGACACTGCGCCCCATGATGCAAGGTTTTAACCCAAGATAATCTTGGCAAGAGGATATCTAAACTGTCCTGATTTAAAATTTTTGCTTCAAGCATAAGATTCAACAAATTAAGCAATGCTTTACTCGTTAATTTTGCTTTACAAACAGCAATAATATTCTTTTCATCATGAAGTTTATGTTGTTGTAAAAACTCGATCACTTCAGCAGTATAGGAAGCACATTGTGGTTGTTTCAACATCGCGGCGCGATGGGATAAGTCGACGCATCTTGCATTCGAGAATTGAATCCAAAATTGAGCCAAACCCAAAGCATATTCTGGACTTAAACCAATATATACTTTTGTTGCCTCATTAAAACATTTTGCTTTTTGCAGCATCACAAGAGCTGCCGCAAGCTCGTTGGAAAATTTAGGTATTGCAAATGCAATTTTAAGAAAACCTTCATCTAAACCCTCTTTATGCAGTGTTTTCAACGCCTCCATTAATTGGGCACTTTCATGAGAGTTGTTAAAAATAGTAGGTATGATTAGGGGTAAAAGTTCAGAATTTACTTTCAATTCAATTAATTCTGTTATGGCTTTTTTTACTGCCCCGCCATTGATTTTCCCACTTAGAATGATCCCTAAATAGGGGTGAAGATCCCAACTTGCGTTTTTAAATTGGGTAACGAGTTCTTCAATCAAACAATATTGTCCCAAGGTATAGGAAACGCCTGATTGAAATAAGCTATCCAGGGTTTCCTGATCTGGCGGCAGGATTTTTAATAAAGCATGGAGATAATAATGGTGTTGTATTTTTAAAATATTAATCAGATTAGGTAGAGTAATCAGCGATGGATTTATTGCCAATGTTTCCAGTATTTGGTAAATAATTATCAAATGTTGCTCAGATCCTTTGAGTAGGGGCATTACCTCATCAGTATTTAAATTGTGTTGATTTAATAGATATAAAATATTAATGGTAAAATTAGAGTGTGCAACTAATGCCAACTCTTTAAAGACAGCCATTAATTCTTGTGGACTTTTTATTTTTTCGGCTATAGAAATTATCTTTTTTAAATCGGCGCCTATTGGGTTCTTAGCGATAGATACGATGAAAGGGGCTAAAGCTTTCGCTTCATTGGGGTGTCTTTCCAAAAATACGACATTATCTTCAGTTAATTGTTTTGCAGCGTATAAAGTGTCAAGTGCTTCATATCCTCCTAGTTTGTTAACCAGTCCTTCGAATGTTTTACCGCTTGCGCTCTCTTCAGTTCGTGTATTTTTACCAATTAAAACCAGCGCTAATTTAAGTAACGAGGAAGGAGATAAATCGTCCTCCTCCAAGTCCTCATAAAAACTTCGCAATTCTTTAATATGAGGCTCTTCTTTGATATAGGTTCTTCTATAACCCTTACTGTTATCATAGTTATCTAGGGCTTCTTTTATAGTGATTTTTTTCATTTACTACTCCTATAGTCTATCTAGCTCCTGCCATAAATAGTTACTTCGGGTTTTCGGTAATTTTCACCGTCAGTACTATTACTTTTAGCAACATGAAAATATGTAAAATTTTTTCCTACTTTTAAAAGCCTTCCACATTACCAATAATTTTGACAAACGTCACATATTAAAATTTATTTAATTCTTCAGCCCCAAGATCAGATAAACCTAAGCACCACTAGCTGCCGTATATTCTCTAAAAAAGCCTGTAAGTCGATTAGGTCTATTGGCGTAAAACAATTTAAAGGACTGTCGATCCACGCTATGTAGGATACGATAAAAAACAAGCGCGGAATAAATGGGCCATAATTTTTTGGCTAACATAAATCCTTCAAATAGCTGTTTTTTTGATGCCAAGTCCAGCCAGTTTTCGAAACACGTTTCTTGAAGTTGATGATAGGTTTGATCGAGCTCGTCTAGGCCATGGTGCATGATGGCTTGACGCAGAAAAGGATGTAAGGAAAAAAATGGATGGGTGACAACTATCTCTCCCAAATCAATGAAAGTTAATTTTTTGGTTTTCGGATGAATCAAAATATTGTTCGTGTGAAAATCAGATTGAACTAGAGTTTCAGGAATCTGAAACCGGGATAAAGATTCAATTTCTGATGCGATTTGTGGTCTTAAATCGTGCAAAGTTTGCAGTTCGTTGTCGTTCATACCCTCAGCTTTTAAAAAAGCTATCTGGTTGATTAGATACTCATAGAGTTGGGGTAATTTATCCAATCGCCAATCAGGGACTCTCAGGGCAAATAAAGATTCTAGATGATTTTCTGTCGTTCGCTGCATCGCGGTATATTGCCTAATGGCTTGACGTAATAGAACCGGCTGAAATTCATTTTTTAGATAGTCACGCAGTGATTGCCCAGCATCATGCATCAAAAAACAATGCAGCTCTTCGTTCATTGCGATCACAATCGGTACATTGGCGTGAAATTGAGTGGCCAATAGTTGTGTGATTTTTGGCTCTTGAGCGATTAAGAGTGCCGGCTGTTTTAAATAGACATTGCCTTTTGAAGTTGGAAATCGAATCACATTAGACCAAGGTGTTTCTAATACAATTTCGGGTGAACGAGTTAAGGAATATCCTTTAGAGAGTAGATAATCAGTGGCCCAATTGAGAATCTGTGTATGATTTTTCATTTTTTAACCCATTGAAAAAAAAGTATTTTTATCCCTCTATCTTATTGATCTCTATTAAGTATTCAATTTAAGATAAAGTTCACTAAAAATGTACCTGAAAATGGATTTGAAGATGCAACGATTTAAAATGACTTTGCCCCAGCTGTTCATCGCGGTGATTGCTTTTTTATTCTTTACACTAAGTCATGCAGTTAAACCCGTATGGACTTTCACACCTGATCCTAATTATCCACCAACAGTTTCGGTCACATCAATTGGATCGGCAACGATTAAGTACACGATTACCAATCAATCTCGCCGAACACATACCTTGTCTATGAAGTCCATTACGGGGATTACTCAGGTTACTTCAGCGGGAAATTGTCCTAATCCATTTACATTGCAAGGCCATCAATCCTGTACGCTTAATTTGTTCGTCAATGGGAGCGCATTACAAAATAATATTAAAGAGGGCCCTGTTGTCTGTGAGCAAGGAGGAGTACTGGAGTGCTATCAACCTGCTTTAGCTAACATTTTAAACATTACTCTCATTCCAATCACAACCTATATGATTACACCAAGTGCTGGTGCCAATGGGGCAATTAATCCCAATACCCCACAAACCGTTATTGCAGGAAGCAGTGTGACTTTTACAGCAACCCCTAACACCGGTTATCAAGTGGATGAATGGGTAGTCGACGGCGGTAGCGCCCAAAAAGGGGGAACGACATTTACCTTCGCCAATATTGATGACAATCATACCGTGGAAGTAACTTTTACACGTGTCGGCACAATATATTCAGGAACTGCAAAAGGTTTCGTTTACTTTTCTACTGATAATGGTTTAACTTGGACTGCGACCTCTGTGCCATCGACAGGTAATGCGGTGAATAGTGTCTTTGCAACACCAAGCGCTTTATATGTAGGCAGCGCAGATGGTAAAGTATATTACTCAACCAATAATGGTACTTCCTGGACTGCGACAAATGCACCAGGGACTTCATCAGTAAATAGTGTTTTTGTTACCACTGCTTCCAGAATTTATACCGGAACTCAAGAAGGAAAAGTTTATTATTCAAGTAACAATGGAGTGACATGGACTGCAACCACAACAAATCCAGGTACCGGTCCCATAAACAGCATATTCTTGAGCTCTTCTTCGATTTATGTAGGAAGCAATGATGGGAATGTCTATTATTCAACGGATAATGGAACGAACTGGAATCAAATCCGTGGTCCCGAATCGAGTGTTCCTGTACCAGTGCAAAATGTTTTTGCGGTGAATGGTCAACTTTATGTCAATACACGACAAACTTCAACGAACAGTACTTTACCCCCTGGAACCATCAATTTTGAATATGCCTATTTCGCCAACAGTTTGACGGATCCAAATCCAACTTGGACCCTTTTGTCCCAAATAACGTACACCTTGTTTGTTAATTCGGATGCAAGCTTGATGCACGCCGGGACACAAAACGGTCATGTTTTCTCCTTGACCACTGGCGATGACTTGGGATTTATCACATCCAGCCCAATCACTAGTTTATTTTTCTTCGGGTAACATAGGGAGATCATTATGTTAAAACTTAAAAAAGCAGTAGTTCTTTTATTGTCATTGAATTTTGTCACATCAACTCCCTATGCAAAACCAGAAAATGATTTATTGAGTTTACCCAATCCAGGGTTACATTTACTCAAGCAGGCAACCTGGATAAAACCAGTGCCCTCTGAGAAAAAAATTTCATTTATTGTCTGGTTAAAATTACGGAATAAGGCAGAATTAGATAGGCTTGTTCAAGAGGTTTATGATCCCAATAGCCCCCGTTATCATCAATTTTTAAGTGCAAACCTTTATGAACAAGAGTTTGCACCAAGCAAAGAAGCAGAAAAGACGGTACAACAATTTTTTTCTTCTCAAGGGATGCAAACAAAAGTGGTTAACCACAGCGTGCGTGTCACAGGAACCGTGGCGCAAATTGAGCAAGCTCTTCATGTACAAATGAACTATTATCAATATCAAAACGAAACCATTCATGCAAATACAAACCCTCCCCAACTGAATCGGGAGATTGCTCAATATATTACTGAAATTACTGGCCTTAGTACTATTCCACAATTTCACTCAAACATAGAAAATCTTCAACATGACGCTAAAGAAGTTCATGATTTAAATTTTATCTGGAATTCTTTTGTTCCCTTTGCAATTCCTACAGACATTTCATTGCAAGGCTTTACAGGAGCCAATTTGCAAAAAACTTACAATTTGAAAAACATCCCACGCATTAATGGCAAACGTCTCGATGGAACGGGGCAAACTTTAGTTGTCGTTGATGCATGTGGCACGAATACGCCCCATCAAATTTTACATGATGCCAATAAATATTTTAATGCGAATAATATCAAGCCTTTCGTAACCTCAGGAGCAGCGAAAAATTTTGCGATCATTAATCCGGATGGCACGCCCTTTACAAAATGCCCTAATGCATCCTCTTTTAGTAATGAAATCGCCCTAGACATTGAATCATCCCATACAATAGCACCTGGAGATAATACCGTTTTGGTGTTAGGTAAGGATCAAAAGAGCATATTAACGGATGTGATTCACACGCTGATTAAGAATAAATTTACCATTGCAGGTTTTTCTAATGCTTATGTGATTTCTAATAGTTGGAGTGGCGAAGAAACTTTGGATCCTTCGTTCGAACACACCTTGGAATTAGCCGCGGCGGCGGGAATCAGTGTTAACTTTTCTTCTGGCGATTGTGGTGACAATACCTACATCACCGAAAAAAAATGCACCCCACCCCGCCCTCCCTCACCAACAGTTGATTATCCTTCCAGCTCGGCTTACGTCACTGCAGTTGGGGCGACTGCTTTATTTGTAGATACAAATTACCGTTATGCATTTGAAACAGTCTGGGGATCAGTGAAAAACGATAGTGGGAGCTATGCCTTTGATGGGGGTACCGGTGGGGGCATTAGCCGCTTTTATGGACCAGTGACTTGGCAGAACTCCATTAGCAACTATACGGCTGGTGGTTATGGAGTAATTAATAATTACGGAAAGCATCGTGCGCTACCTGATATCGCCATGTTGGGCGATCCGCAAACAGGTTTACTGATTATTGCCGATGACGTAACCGTGCAGGATGGGGGCACCAGTTTAGCGTGTCCTTTATTTTCGGCAACTTTAATTTTAGTCAATCAAGCACGAAGCCTATTGAATAAAGGAACACCTATAGGCCATGCAGCACCTTATTTGTATCAGATGAATGATGTTTTACTTTCAAATAGAGCAATTAATCTGATTATTCCACCATCGCTTATAATAAGTGGCGCAACCCCGCCACCATCGACAACGATCCAGGGGATTCCTGCTCCCGCATCGGCATTTAGCATTAAGAATAAAACGTTTGGCTGGGATTCAGCGCTTACTCTTGAGCCTGAAGATCAATTTTGGAACGATGGCGTTGGAGTTGGTTCGCCTAATATTCCAAATTTTGTTGTCACCATGGCGAATATGTAACACAAAAGGAAAATCACTTCTCCCCTTGGGGAGAAGTTGCCCATCAGGGCCAATGAGAGTTGAGGATACCCTCAACCCTGCCCCTCTCCCCCGAATGGGAGAGAGGATTCTAAACTTAACAGCAACATGGTGAACTCTTCTTAACCCAGCGACTATGAGCATCTAGGCCTCTAGTGAACTTAGGAGCCAATATTCCATCGATTAATGATGGGTTAATCTAGAATCGCTGACCACTTCTTCTTGAGGTGCAGTTTGTTTTATTGGATTTTTTAGGGAATCTAAGTGAGCTTCAAACGATTGATCAGCCTGACTTAGAAATTCGGATTTTTCGATTTTTGGTCCACCCTGCAACGCATGGGCTTTATGGGTTTGCCAAGCAGTATCGAACTCTTGTTTTTCTCCTGTCTTCGGTGACAAACATTCTGAGTAACATTGGGCAAGCTTATTTACATTAGAGTCTTCTTTTGCGAGATTTTCAGTGGGACGATTGACCCAAGTAACTTGGAAAACCTGAGGTGGCCCGGGTGAATAATGAGTCTGCACATTATCATCATCGACATTTAATCCAAGACCCTTCATGAGACTGAGCATTGCCTCCTTCCCTGCTTCCTCACCCTTGACTGGATGATCTATATTCTTTAAGCCCTCAAAAATGTTTTTTATTCCAGCATGAAAACCGCTATCAACCTCAGTGGCTCTTTGTTTTACCTGATCTTCGATAAATTTCTTTTTCTTTAAAAGGTCTAATGGATTTGGGAATTGCGCATTCGCATCGTCTAATATTTTTTTTGCGGCTTTTTCTCCTTTATCACCGCCAAAAAGATAAGCCATTTGATTGGCGTAATCATCCTCTTGAAATTTATATCCTTGAACCTCACCATTCTGGAGAAACGTATCTTGAAGTAATTTCTTTTTATGTTTAGGCATTACAATTACTCCTCGGTTGAACATAGTTTAAATTATAGTCAGCAGAACACCTTTTACTCAATCCTCAAGTTTTTTTAATTTGACAACTACTATAACTCTCTGATAAATCAACACACTCTGTTAGATTTGCGCGCATTTTATTGGCCTTAAAAAGATGCGTTTTGATGCTATTGTTCAGTTCATTAGTCAGCTTATTTATTGTCACGACCCTTGTGATGAGTTAGAGCAGTGCACGGAACAAATTAAAAAAGTGATTCTACTTGCTCCCTATAGTAAACACCTTAGTAATAGAACTCCAATTCGATTAGAGCCAACAGACTCTTTGAAATATGGGAGGGCTACTTAATTAATTTTATCTGACATGTCAAATTAAAAACTTGAGGACCGAGTATCACTTAATCTAATGCGCATACAGCCATTACTGTGTGCATTGTAAATCAATATGAAAATATAACTTATCCTTTTGGCTCTTAATATTACAGTAATAATTATTCTATATACTAAATTATTATTTAGCTATTACGGAGAACGAAATTGATAAAAAAAACGATTATTCTCTTGGTGCTTTTAGCGTTATCCATCAATTCCTACAGTTACAAATTTGATACTATAACCGTTTTTGGAGATAGCTTGTCAGATAATGGAAATCTATACACCTACATGGCTCATTTTATTCCTAAGTCTCCGCCTTATTATCAAGGACGCTTCAGCAATGGCCCTGTCTGGGTTGAAAATCTTTATCAATACTATTTCCCCAACGGCTCAAGCGATAACTTTCAAGATTTTGCTGTCGGAGGTGCTGGGGCTGTTCTATCTTACAAAGAAAATTTACCTTACACCCTTGATGCGGAAATCAATGATTATCTTTATCTACATCAATACACCAATAAGGATACTACTCTATATATAGTCTGGATTGGCAGTAACAACTACCTTAATGGTCCTACTAATGTAGAAGATATCACTAGTTCTGTCGTTGATGCCATTGGGACTGATATTGAATCCCTGATTAATAACGGAGCGGTAATGGTTTTAATGGTTAATATTCCCGATTTAGGGAAAACACCTGAAGCAGCCCAGAACAATAATCAGGCCTTGTTAAGTGAATTAACCAACAAGCATAATGAAAAACTTTTAGCTAAATACAATCAACTAAAAGAACGATACCCTAATGTGAATATTGCTTATTTTGATGTGTACTCTCTATTTAATCAATTAATCAGTGAGCCAAATCAATTCAATGTCACCAATATCACCCAGCCTTGTTACTCTGGAGGGTTTTCATTAAGAGCGATGGCTAATAATACTGAGCTTTTGGACAACTATTTAAAAACTCAAGCCAAACAACATCATTTAGTGCTGGATGAAAAGAAGAAGCAAGCTATTCTTTCTAACCCCGTTCTAAAAGAAGCTCTGTTAGTGGGGTATCAGGAACAAACCCTACGCCGACTTAATGCAAACTCTAATTCGTGTTCTGGATATCTATTCTGGGATCATGTTCACCCAACAGGGCCCATCCATCAATTAATTGCTCAATTTGCTAAAACTATAATTGATGAAGCAGGATTTCAGGCTATTTCCCAATGATAGCCTGAACGAAATAGAGGGAAGCCATGAAAATGCAATGCCCATTCTGTCGTAAACGGATGAAACCAACGATAGAGATAGATAAAAGACTGGTAACAACTGACCAACAAACCTTTTATTGACAGTCTTTGTGGAAGACAGCTGTTTACGACAGGTGGGCGTTCTCGAAAAACCAGTTTGGCAACGTCCCTGCTCAGCATGGTATTTAGGGCCCTTTAAAGAAGGCATTTTTATGGGTATTAGTAAAAGATATCAGAATGCCTAAAAAAGTAGTTTATTTCTTTATAGGTATTCTATTCCTAGTTATTTATCTTATTTTTATTAGGTCGTGTTGTTAATTGTCAACACACCCTAGTTAGGCGATTTTATACTATCTATTTGTTCTTGCACTTTTTCTAAATTATCTAGAGCGCTGTCTATACCAAAAACCGATGCCTCTATGAGTAATGCAGCATACTCTGCTTTCAGTGATCGATATTCGACATCACCTCTGATTTCAATAACTTCTTCTTTATCAATTCTTCGGGTTCTTCATTTCAATTCGTAAGCATCAATTACCAATAATACTTTACTATGCTGTCTCTTATGCTCTCTACCAGATCCTTTGATAGAGGTTTCTTTATGAGAAATATTCGCTTAATTGCTAATTGCATTATATTCAAACTGTTCATGTATCACATTTTCATTAGCAATCACATCAATGTATATCCCATAGTTTTACAATAACATTTGCTGTAATTTCTTTGCAAAACCTAGCCCCTCACGCACACTCATCACCAAAGTTAACCGCGGCTTGATGTCAGGATTTTTAAATTCTTGATCCACCAATATCTTTGAGAAATATGCGGCAACTTCATCTAATTCATATAGATTTGCATCCTCTGTCCGCTTGTCTAAAACACAATAATCTAATTCCCCGTGTCCATGAGCTGATAAATATATCGTGGAATAGCGAGTGCCCCCTGAGGAAATAACTTAAGATCCTGCAAAGTAGAAAGAGTACTTTTCTCCGGGATTTGTATTAGATCGATCGGTTTATTATGAATACTTAATTTGTCTATGCTTGATGTAACTTGATCTTGAACCAAATTAAAGTAAAACTCGATCCTCAAGTTTGAGTAATGATTTGTATGTTTTAAGAAATTTTAATCTACTTTTTTGCTGCATCAGAATATTTTGCATATAATTTGAATAAATATCAATCGGTATGCAAGTTATGAAATCATTCAAAGAACTTTTTAAAAAACTCTCGTCACAAAAAAAAAGTGAATCAACCTCTAAAGAAGTGAGTTCTCAAGATGAAGCACCGATGAGTAAGCCACTGTTTACACCGCCACCATCTTATGACTTTTTCTCCCATCCAGAAATGAGCGATTTAGCTCAGGTTGGTAAAACAAAAGCATTGGGTTATTTGCCACTGGAGACAATTCGTGGTTCTGGGTTTGAGTCATTTCAAGTTTATCAATTATTGAAAAAAAAGGGGCTAAAAGTTTTTATGATTCCGAATCCTACTCATGAAGAGTTATATGCTTATAATTCCATTAAAAATATATACGTGCATGTTGCAGATAATAAGGAATACAAAGTAATTCCCAAGGGTGGCTTTGCAAGCATTCGTTCAGGAGCCCTTGTAGCGTATGATGAAGAAGCAGTAAATGCTTTTTTAAAAGAAAATGAAGCACTTATCGATGAAGAAAATAAGAAAGAGTCCAATCCTGAAGATCATTGGCCGCTTGTAGCCGATGACTTTGTTAATATGTTGTTTAGAAAAAAAGCTGAATCAGGAAAAATGAATTATTTTGTGAGTCAAGTTTTCCAAGAAATGCCACAACAACCACAACCGAACCCTAATATAAAATAGAAATTGCTCGCGATTGAAATCATCAAGTCCCAACTGTCTTTAGCCGTATCACATCTCCAGAAAGATGTATCAATTAGCACCATAAGTGTAAGTTGGGCCTTGGCCCAACTTGTCCTTGCAAATGCATGATGGCTAATTCAAATCGATTCAGCCATACTTAAAAAAGATACTGCATGCCAAGAGAGACAGTATAATTTTTGTTGGATAAACCGGCTGAATTGCTTTCATAGCCGCGTTCTCCTGTATCGTTATCAATTATTTCAGTATCAGCATGTCCATTAGAATAATGATTGTAGGAAGCTTCAACAAAAATTTTCGCATTTTGTGTTAAAAAGTAGCCTGAATTGAGGGTTGCAGCATAATAGGTGAAGTTATTCCCATGCTCATTGAACGTTAAGTTGCGGGCATAATGCTCATCATGATCGCGCGCTGACACCCAATCGCTAAATTTTAAAAGCGCATTAAACTCAAAATTATTGATGGAATATTTTCCGGCTAGACCCACATAGGGCGTAGTGAATTTTTGTTGGTATCCAATTCCAGGCTGATCGCTAGAAAAACAACCGGTATAGGCCCCATTGTTATATTGGTAACACCCCCCCATTGCCCGCCAACTAAAGGAGTTCCATTGATAACCAGCCGCCAGGCCTAGCTTGTACTCTTGTTTTTGCATCAACCAGGCTCTTAAGCTCAGGTCGAATTCATTCGCGTAATTAAGATGCGTGTTATCATGATGTGACCAGTCAGTCCAGGTTTCCTGATTTGGATTGAACCAATCATAATCATCCATGGCCGCCTTATTTTTTGCCAGAGTTGTCCATCCTCTTCCATTGATGCTCAACCAATTGAGGAAATCATAATTGAATTCCCCATTGATTATTGCCGCATTTTTTATACGCCAATCGAGCTGGCTTAACTTACTCTCTGTATCTGGATAATAAACATATTCGTGGGCCATACCTGACAGAATTCCTACTGAAGTACTTAACGACAAACCATTCAAATGGTACTCATCGGCATAAGTATCGAGCGAAAACGTAAGGGGTAAAGAGGTTAGTGCCAACATAACTATTTTATTTTTCATTTTTTTTCCTAGTTAGGGCCGGCAATCCGTGCAGCAACTGAATTTTCGATAAATCCATCGAATTATTGTGATTCATAATGGCACTGTCAAGAACAGTATAGGGAAAAATTGAGCATCAAAAAGGAGTAATCAAAGCGTTTTTCTGTGTCCCGCGCAACAAACAAGTCCAGACAGGGCTAAAATAGCCCTGTCTACGTTGATAAAATAAAGAGAGTCTCACTGAGTCAATTTGTAGAGAATCTCTCAAATCTTCATCTGCTAATTCAATTGTTCTTTCGCATAAATTTTCATGGCGTCAACTAAAAACATCACTAAATCAGGATGAAATTGATTGTAGAAATTTTTAAACTCCGGATGCTCAAGATACATTTGACCTAGTCCAATATAGCTTTCTCTGTTTGGTGTCCAGAA
>NZ_JAPHOQ010000059.1 GCF_026191355.1 Legionella sheltonii | reverse complement strand
TGGCTCAACAATCAGGAAAATTAACCAATTTTACTCAAATTGGTGGGCAATTAAATTTAGATACCAAAACAGCGCAAAAGTATGTCGGTTTACTGGAAACATTATTTTTAGTACATCAATTAAGACCTTGGCATGACAATACCTTAAGCAGGATAGTTAAAACACCAAAAATTCATTTTATTGATAGTGGTCTTTTGGCATGCCTGAACAGAGTTACCATCGAAAGCATTGAAAAAGATAAATCTTCTTTTGGAGCTTTGCTAGAAACTTGGGTATATAGCGAATTACTGAAAATGTGCACTCTAGCAAATGAGCCATGGAATATTTATTACTATCGTGACAAAGACCAAGTAGAAGTGGATTTTATTCTTGAAAATCATGCACGCAAGATTATTGGTATTGAAGTTAAAGCAAGTCAAACAATTCTTAATCAAGATTTC
>NZ_JAPHOQ010000058.1 GCF_026191355.1 Legionella sheltonii | reverse complement strand
GCTACAGGAAATCAGAAATTCCAACCAAAAAATAACAGATCAACTTATTGGCAGCCTTAAACAAGTTCTCGTCGCAAGCAAACAAACTGCCCGAACACCGGAAGAAAAATTAGTGCTTATTGAGCAAAGTTTGCCAAATGATATCGATGCTTCAATTGAAGCCTGCGAACAATATCTGGCTTATGCTGACGATAACGATTTACCTTTAATGTTGAAGTATTATCAAGCAAAAAGACATACTATGTTTCGTTTACTGAAGCAGATAGAGATCAAATCAGCTTCAAAAGATGTTCTAGTAGAAAAGTTAGTCGAATTCATATTGGTACACCAACGAACCCATGGAGAGTATGTTGAAATCAATCCAGAAGAGTTTAGCAATTTAGAATGGCTTGATGACCAATGGTTTCAGTTCATTACCGAGGGCAAGACCAAGCGTTACACCAATCAAATTCGAACCA
>NZ_JAPHOQ010000057.1 GCF_026191355.1 Legionella sheltonii | reverse complement strand
GTTAGGGAATCCAATAAATAGTAAAAATAATATTAATGAGCGAAAAGCAGAGAGTACTCTTGAGGAAATTTTGGCAGATATCATAAAGCTTGATGGTAAACTTGGATTTTTGGGTGGTGAGGAACGTACTCTAGATAATGGAAATAAAATTAAAATACCTAAAGGTGCTGCCGCTATTCTTGATTTATATAAAAAATATAAAAATCATGAGATTACTTCTGCAATTGAAACCTTAGAATTGATTATTGAGCAAGCAGCCATTTCAAATGCCCATCAAGGACATACCTGGTTTAATCGACGCCAGAGTGAAACCTCTGAGTTTTATAATAATCTCGTTGCCATTCAGCATCGACCATTTGTCGAAGAAATGATGAATGCTCCGTTAAAAATATAAAAGAAGAAGTACCATTAAGGTGAAATTTCTTTCAAGGGAAAGGATTTAAAATTTATTTTTTGGCGGTAACTTT
>NZ_JAPHOQ010000056.1 GCF_026191355.1 Legionella sheltonii | reverse complement strand
GGTAGTGTTTAAATAACTGTGTCATCTCTTTTAATTTGTTTATAATTTAACACTTAAAAGAGGTAGATATGAATAAAAAGAAAATAGATTTATCGAATTTTGATTTCAATGAGTTCAAATTAGAGGCTTTGACCCAGTTAAAGTCTGGCCAATCTCTCACTGGAAAAGACGGCATACTGACCCCCTTAATAAAAGAGCTATTAGAGGCGGCATTAGAAGGTGAAATGGATTCTCATATGACTGATTGTCATGAGACAGGTATTTCAAACCGTCGCAACGGCAAAACGACTAAAACAATTAAATCAACAACTGGAGTTTTTGATTTAGAAACACCTCGAGATAGGGATGGCAGCTTTGAACCCGAGCTTGTAAAAAAACGTCAAACGGTACTCAACGAGTCACTGGATAATAAAGTCCTAGCCCTCTATGCGATAGGCATGAGTTACGAGGCGATAAGCGAGCATTTATCTGAGATG
>NZ_JAPHOQ010000055.1 GCF_026191355.1 Legionella sheltonii | reverse complement strand
GCGTTGGTATCACTATGGTTATGAGCTCCGTTATAAAAAGATATCGAGACGCTCTTGTCCTCGGATATTAGGCCTTGATGAGCATTCATTTAATAGAAAGGTTGGGTATGCGACAACCTTTTGTGATTTAGCCAAGCACAAAATCTTTGATGTGGTTGAAGGGCGTAGTGCTAAAGACTTAGAGAGCTATCTCAAGACCTTAGAGGGGCGGGATAAAGTGCTTGTTGTGTGTATTGATTTAAGCAGCAGCTATCGCTTATTAATAAGACGTTATTTTCCTAATGCAAAGATAGTGGCTGACCGTTTCCATGTGATTCGCTTGTTGAATCAGATGAGCCTCCAGACTTATCAACAGATTGACCCTCAAATAAAGTATCAACGTGGTCTATTAGCTGCATTAAGAACGAATGAAGCCAATTTAACGATAAAACGATTAAATAGAAGAGCCAGCTATTTACAGCACCAGCCAGCAATTGCGGCTATCTATCACTTTAAGCAACGTCTCCATCGACTCCTGATGAAAAAGCATCGGACAGCAAAGCAATGTAAGCGTTTACTGCCTTTGTTTCTTAAATACGTA
>NZ_JAPHOQ010000054.1 GCF_026191355.1 Legionella sheltonii | reverse complement strand
ATTATGAGGTTCATGAAACCTATATAGAAGCTGCTCGACGTGAAAAGCGATTCAAAAATTGGCCCAGGCAGTGGAAGTTAAATTTGATTAAGAACCTAAATACAGAATGGCATGATCTTTATGAAGAAATTTGCCACTGATTAAGATCGGCTGGTTGCCGCGAACAAGTCGCGGCACGTAGCCGGTGGGGATGAATTGTCAACACGCCCTAGTATTTAAGTTTGATTTTTTTAGAGATATTAATCCAGAAACAGATACTCTATTCCAGTGGTTTCTTGATGAATTAGAAACGTGTATTGAAGAAATACCCAAATACCAACCCAGAAGAAAAGGATCGATTAATGAAGCCACTGTCTTAATTAAATCGATATGCGCTAATGAGGCACTTCTAGCCGAAGTATTAAAAAGAGGAAAAATTAAAGAAGTTATTTATAGGCATTATATTTTTCAGATTATTAATAACCTCTTTGATGTGGAAAAAATAACAGCCAATCCTCTGGAATTCCTTAACACATATTTTCCTGACATCAAAGAACACCTTAAAACGGAACCAATATTGGTGGAGGAAGGCGGTGAGGGGAAAAAAT
>NZ_JAPHOQ010000053.1 GCF_026191355.1 Legionella sheltonii | reverse complement strand
TCCCTCAAAAGATAATCCAATCTATCAACGTCTAGTTGGGAAGAAATAATATCCTTATACTTATGAAATGGGACTAGTTCACTCTCATGGAAAAAAGAGCATATTTTTTTATTGTCTCCTTTCTCTCTTTCTTTAAATGAATTTATAAATTTAGGCGTCCAATCATCATCATGAGATAATCTATAACTCTTATTTTCTTTAGATAAATTTTTATACATTTCTTCAAATGCATGTGAAAATGGACCATGGCCTATATCATGTAATAAGGCAGCTACCATAATTTCATGTTTCTCAGAATTAATGCTAAGTTTCTCGCATACCCTTTTTGCAAGATAACAAGCACCTAATGAATGATTAAATCGTGTATGCACAGCTCCAGGAAAAATCAAGTCACCGCAACCTAACTGCTTTATATGTCGTAATCTCTGGAAATAGGGGGTATCTATATAATGTTTTATTAATTCCTTTTCCTCTTGTGTAAAAGACATAACCCCATGTATAGGATCATTAATGATATGCGAAGAGGGCATCCTGACCTCCAAAATGAAATCCTTATATAATTTATATTAGTAGGTATTTAATAAAATTCACAATCCTTCTTCTTAATCTCTTAAAAGG
>NZ_JAPHOQ010000052.1 GCF_026191355.1 Legionella sheltonii | reverse complement strand
AAGGTAAGGTCATAAGTAGAGCATTTTACACCGTCCTTGCTGTAAATTCAGAAGGTAAAAAAGATATTCTAGGGCTCTATTTATCTGAGGCAGAGGGAGCTCGTTTTTGGCTTAGTGTATTAAATGACCTTAAAGCTCGTGGTGTAGAGGATATCCTTATAGCAAGCATCGATGGACTTAAGGGATTTCCTGATGCCATTGCTGAAGTTTTTCCTAACACCGAGATCCAGCTTTGTGTCGTTCATCAAATTCGCAACTCATTAAAGTATGTGGTTAGTAAGGACCAGAAAGCCTTTATGGCCGATTTAAAGCTGGTTTATAAGGCTTCAAGCAAAGATATGGCTTTGCATCATCTACTTGAGTTGGAAGAGAAATGGGGCAAAAAATACCCGGCGGTGATGAAATCCTGGAATAACAACTGGGAAGCTCTATCACAATACTTCAAATACCCAGAAGAGCTAAGACGCATCATTTACACTACCAATATTGTTGAAGGCTTTCATCGGCAAATTCGCAAGTACACTAAAAATAAAGGCGCTTTCACCAGTGAAAACGCCCTTATTAAGCTTATTTATTGTGCTTGCCAGAAAGTACTGGAAAAATGGAATCAGCCCATGCACAATTGGG
>NZ_JAPHOQ010000051.1 GCF_026191355.1 Legionella sheltonii | reverse complement strand
TGCAGATTCCACTGATGCCGATCAAAGATTCCATTCCATCGCGATCATAGATTCCATTTGATACCGATCACTGATTCCATTCGATGGCGATCAAACCGGAGCAAAGCGACGCTTTTTTAAAGTTTATGACTTATCCTCCAGATTATCTAATTTTGTAGTTATTTTTTTTCGCATTGACTCACCTTTCATATCAATTCGATGAGAGTTATGAACAAGTCTATCCAAGATAGCATCCCCCAATGTCAAATCACCAATAACCTCATGCCAGAGCTTAACAGGTAGTTGGCTAGTCACAATGGTTGAGGACTGATTGTGCCTGTCATCCATAATTTCAAGTAAATCACGGCGTTGCTCATCATTCATCGGAGCCAAACCCCAATCATCCAATATAAGGAGTTGGATTTTTTCTAATGAAGCAAGTAATTTAGGGAAACTCCCATCACCTCGGGCTAATTCAAGTGCCTGAAATAGTCTTGGTAAACGTAAATAACGTGCCGTAAAATTATTACGACACGCTTGATTAGCTAAAGCACATGCAAGCCACGTTTTACCGGTACCCGTGGGACCGGTGATCAGTAGATTTTGTTTTCGCCCAACCCAATAACAATCAGCAAGTTGCTTTATTACCGCC
>NZ_JAPHOQ010000050.1 GCF_026191355.1 Legionella sheltonii | reverse complement strand
GTAAGCGCTCCAAGAACCACAGGCTTACAATTTACAACTTAGGGGTATAATCTAAGCCAATATTCCAAGGCAACAGTTTTTCATAATCATCAACACTGTTGCAAAGAGGAGCGTTCTTTAACAACATGACATAGTAATGATAAGGGTCGAGATTGTGTAATTTAGCCGTTCTGATGATACTGAAGTGTAAACACAAGGCCTCAGCACCTTCAACAGAGGCGCAAAACAAGAAGTTCTTTCGAGCAATGACCAAGGGTTTGATTTCTTGTTCAGTAAGATTGTTATCGATTTCCAGACGCCCATCATCTAAAAAGCGCATCAGTCCATCTCTATATTTAACACAGTAATTGAGTGCTTTCCCAAGCGGTGATTGGGGCAAAGTTGTAGGATAGACCTTATCAACCCATGTATTAAAGGCTTCCATGAGTGGTTTGGATTTTTCCTGACGCAACTGGTGACGTTGGTCTGGATTCAGTTGATTATTTTTAGCCTCACGCTCTATTTTATAAAGCTCTTTAAAAAAGCGCATGGCTTCTTTGGCAATGCCTTTGCCTTTATTAGATTGGGCAATAGGTTCAAATTTTCTGCGCGCATGCGCGTTGCAATTGACAATGTGCGCATTGCTGCTACCCACAAGTTCAAAAAAATTGTCACCATCGACATGTAAATAGCCATTGAATCCGACAAACCAATCGTAAATAAATTGTTTGTGCTCCACATCGTTGTAGTCA